>CAZWDL010000020.1:0-36542 GCA_964632995.1 uncultured Saprospiraceae bacterium | reverse complement strand
CATTGCCATTGCTCATTGCCATTGCCATTGCTCATTGCCATTGCTCATTGCCATTCCTATCCGATGCCTGATAGAGGAAAGCTCCGGGAAAATCGTCTTCCACCTCTTTCTTCTTTCCGACCCATTCCTCGATGTACATGGCATAGACCGCCGTTCGTTTCAGCTCTTCGGGTATGACAGGCCGGTAGTCCTTCCCGGGTTTCAGGTGGGGGAAATATTTGTCGAGCAGCAACTGCAACAGCCGGGTGCTCTCTCTTTCATCTTCGATAATTTTAACCGTTCCGAAAGCGCTGACGCCGGCGTATTCCACGCTGAACTCCAGCGCTTCGGCGGCGGGGAGCAGGCGCCCCATTTCGCTTACGCTAAAACAAGCCCGGGGACTGTGTTCTACCACGGAGCGCAGTCGGCCCTCCCGGGCGGTGTGGAGAATGATGGCGTGTGTTTTTTCATCGTAAACAAAAAGGTTGCTGTTGACAAAGGGCTGACCGTCCAGGCTTAAGGCTAGGACGCCCATGGAGGCGCGATGTAAAAAGCCGGTGATCCAGGTATCATCGTGGACGGCCCGGTCGCGGCGACGGACCTGGGTCAAAGGGTGCTTGGTGTAGTTTCTTGGCATGGTGCTAGTGCCGGAGACACTGGTGGCTTATTTGCCGAAAGGCAGCTCCGATATTGATATTTCCAAAAGGCTGCAACAGGCGGGAATCATCGCCAACCCCTTGTCCGGGTATACGCTTTCTTTCCACCCCTGTCTCGGCCTGGTACTGGGCTATGCGCCCTACCGGCCGGCGGAAATTGAGGCGGCAGTTCGGAGGATGAAAAAGTGTTTGGTGGATTGAGGGGAAAAGAGGATTGAAGGATGAGCTTACTCCGAAAAGTAAATTTACACAAAGAAGTACAAAGGAGGCACAAAGATACACAAAGGTAAAATAAACAATATCAAAGCTTTGTGTGCCTTAGTGTCTTCTTTGTGTAACAAAAAAACACTTTTCGGAGTGGACTCAAGGATTGAATAAGAATTGACAAAAATCAAGGCCATCCGAGACTTTCATCATCAATTCTACTTTAAAAAGTCTTTAACATAACTCCGCTACAAGATCCAAAGGGATTGCACTAACCAAATAAACCTTTTACCATGTTAGAAATACGCGGACACGCCAGAGGCGGTCAGGGTATGGTGACTGCATTTGAAATTCTGGCAAAGGTGTTCAGTAAGCTGGACGATTTCCAGGTGCAGGCATTTCCGGCATTCGGTGTTGAGCGGACGGGAGCGCCCATTCAGGCCTTTCTCAGGATAGCCAAAAAGGAGATTTTCAACCGGAGCAACATTTACCATCCCCATTTGATCGTCGTTTTTGACGAGAGCCTATTAGACCAGATTCCAGTTTTCGACGGATTACATCCGCAAGGGGCAGTTTTGATAAACTCAGAACGGCCCCTCGATCATTTCAGGGGATTCGCTAAAAAGGTGTACACCGTTCCGGCGACGTCCATCTCGCTTGACCTGGGGCTGGGCAGCAAGTCTTTACCCATCGTCAATGCGGCGATGATCGGCGCTATCCTTCGCATCTTTGAGGCAGACTTTGCCATTGGTCAGGCCACTGTCAAAGCCAACGTTCCCGCCAAGCCGGATGCCAACGGCCGGGCTTTTGAGGAGGCATTTAAGCTGGTAGCCGGCGTAGAAGAACGCAATGCAATGCTTATCGAGCGGCTCCATGCCCCACCCACGGAAAAACGGCGCAGCCTGGAAGAACTGTTCTTTGAAGAAGCACCGGAACCCGAAGGCCTCTCGGCGCCCTTCTGGTCCCAACCCATGTCGAACAATAAAACGGGCAACTGGCGGCTGATGACCCCTGCCTTTGTCGATCGCACGCCTCCGTGTAACGCCAACTGTCCCGCCGGAATTGACGTGCGCGCTTTCGTGAAGCTGGCAGCCGAAAGGAAGTTCCAGGAAGCCTACGACACCATTTATAACAATAATCCTTTCCCGGCCATTTGCGGCCGGGTATGCCCCAACTTCTGCGAGCAAACCTGCAATCGAAATGCATTGGACCAGGGTGTTAACATCGGAGCGATTGAACGCTTTGTCGGGGATAAAGCCTTGTCCGATGACGTACAAGCCCTGCCGCTCCTTCACCAGGAACGCATCGCCGTCATCGGTAGCGGTCCGGCAGGACTGACCGCTGCCCTGCGCCTCCGGGAAAGAGGTTATCCGGTAACGGTATTTGAAGCCATGTCGCTCCCGGGCGGCATGATGCGCAGCGGCATCCCCAAATTCCGCTTGCCGGACGAGGTGCTCGACCGGGAAATCGATATCATCAAACGCAAAGGCGTGGAAATCATCCTGAATAGAAAAGTAGCGATTGATGAACTCTCTGAAGATTTTGACGCCGTCATTACCGCGGTTGGCTCCCACATCGGCTCCGGTCTGGGACTGCCCAACGGAGAACTGGTAACCGATGGCATCTCCTTCCTCCGAAACTTCAAATTAAACGGAGAGGAGGCAGGGATCAAACCGGGTGATAAGGTAGCCATCATCGGCGGCGGCAACACGGCCGTTGATGTCTCCCGTACCGTCCTCCGGCTTGCCGCCGCGCCTACCATCTTTTACCGGCGCACCATCCGCGAAATGCCGGCCATCGCCCAGGAAGTACACGAAGCACAGGCGGAAGGCGTGCGGTTTCAGTTTTTGACCGCCCCGGTAGGGCTTTCCAAACAAAACGAGCAGGTAAAACTCGACCTGATCCGGATGCAGCTCGGCGAGCCCGATGATTCGGGGCGGCGCCGGCCGGAGCCTGTCGCCGGATCGGAATGGACAGAGACCTTCGATCATGTCATCACCGCTATCGGGCAGCGTTTCGACCAATTTGCCTTTGGCGAAGCCGGCATCACACCCAAGCAGGGAAGGATCCAATATTCAGGAGACAAACCTGTTTTCTGCGCCGGCGATATGGCCTGGGGCGGCACCGTAACCGAAGCGATCGGCTCCGGTAATAAGGTGGCCGCGGAAGTGGATGCTTTCTTGAGAGAAGCTCCCTACGACCCGAAGGAAACGCTTCCGGAGGTCGTTTTACCGGAGGACATCAACTTTGCGTACTTCCTGCCATTGCCCAGGCACCAGTCTCCACTTCATCAACCCGAGGATTTTCACCACGATTTTACGGAAGTGTCTCAAGCATTGACAGCTGAGGAAATTGTCGATGAAACGGCGCGATGCCTGCACTGCGGCGAGTGCTTCAGCTGCGGCAACTGTTTCAACTTCTGTCCGGACGCCGCCATCCTGGTCGATGAGCAAGGCCGCCTGCGCATCGATTACGACTACTGCAAAGGATGCGGCATCTGCGTCCGGGAGTGCCCCTGTTCAGCCATCGAATTTACCTTAACCGAAGAAGCAGCAGCATCATGAAAATGGAAACTTTAGATAGCGTAAAATCCACTTCTGCCGGTAAAGCCAAATACCCCAGACACCGGGAAAAGATCATGAAAGGCAATTTCGCCGCTGCCGAGGGCGCCCGCCTCTGCCGGACCGGCTTTGTTCCGGCTTATCCGATTACTCCGCAAACCACGATCGTAGAGCGCCTCGCTCAAATGGTAGCGGAGGGAGAACTCGACGCCACCTATATCAATATGGATAGCGAGCATTCGGTATTTGCCGCCGCTATGGGGGCCGCCGTTGCCGGGGAACGGGTTTTTACCGCCACTGCAGGTCAAGGCCTCTTCTATGCCCACGAGGTGTTGCAGGCCATCGCGCATTTCCGTCTTCCGATGGTAGTGTGTAATGTGGGCCGTCCGTCCATCCCCTGGAATATCTGGTCCGATCAATCGGATTCCCTCTCGCAGCGGGATACGGGCTGGATTCAATTCTACGGCGAGAGTTCGCAGGAAGTACTCGATACCATTATTCAGGCTTATGTGATTACGGAAAAACTGCACCTTCCCGTCATGGTCGTCCTGGATGCTTTTTACCAGAGTCATACGAGTGAAAACGTCTGGATCCCCGATCAGGACCTGGTCGATGAATTCTTGCCGCCCTTCCGGCACAGTCCGATGGAAGTGGATTTGGAAAACCCCAAGGCCTTTGGCGGCCTGGTGGCGCCGGAACATTACAATAAGCTGAATTACAGTTACTGGAAAGATATACAGCGGGTGGAGGGGCTTTCCGAATCCGTGGCAAAAGAGTTTGCTGAAAAATTCGGGCGTTCCTACGATAATGTGGAAGCCGTGAACATCGGTCCTCAGACCAAACTGGTGCTCGTCACCATATCCAGCATTTCCAGTACGGTTCGGGGCGTGATTAAGCAGTTTCCGGAGGTGGGGCTGCTGAAAATCCGGCTGTTCCGGCCGTTCCCCAAAGTGTCCGTACGCAAGGCGCTCGCCGGACTGCCGCCGGAAGCGGTTATCGCCTGCGTGGAACGCAACTTCCTCGGCGACCGCGAAGGGGCCATCCTGCAGGAAATGAAACGGGCGCTGTATCCGACGGTCCTTAAGCTCTATGATTTTTACGCCGGGGTAGGCGGCAAGGACGTTCCGCCGGCGACCATTGAGAAGATCATCTACCAGGCCCTCCACCGTCCGGAAGAGGTAAACTGGGTGGATGTAGATTAAGCATGTTTAAACTTCATCGATATGAAACCTGCACAAGATTTTCTGATAAAAGAGGAACAGGTGTATTCCGGCGCGCTGAGCTGCCGGGGATGTGGATGGTCGCTGTTGGCGCGCCATTTAGCCAGCATTCTGGGTGAGGATACGGTATACGTGGTGCCGGCCTCCTGTTTTTCCATCATCACGGGCCCCTATCCGCTCAATGACCTGAAAGCCAATGTGGTGCATACGGTTTTTGCAGCGGCGTCAGCTACAGCCACCGGGGTAAGGGCAGCCCTTGACCGGCAGGGCAAGCAGGACACCACGGTAGCAGTGCTCGCCGGCGACGGCGGCACCTTCGATATCGGTTTCCAGGCCCTGTCCGGCGCGGCGGCCCGGGGGGAGAACATCCTCTACATCTGCAACAATAACGGGGCCTACATGAACACGGGCATCCAGAGCAGTACGGCTACGCCCTACGGCGCCGTGACCACCACCAATCCCGGCCGGGGATACAAACGCACCTGGCCCAAAGACCTGATGGGCATCATCGCCGCCCACAACCTGCCTTACGCGGCAACGGCTTCCCTGGCCTTCATGGAGGATCTTAGGGCAAAAACCAAAAAAGCCAGGGATGTCCACGGCTTCCGCTTTATCATGGTGGACGGCCCCTGTCCTCCCGGCCACAAAACCGATCCCGGCCAATCGATAGAGATCGGACGACTGGCGGTGGAAAGCCGCCTTTTCCCGCTTTTCGAAGTGGAAGACCGAAACTATACCATCAATTACAAACCGGAAAAGATGATCCCCGTCACGGAATGTATGAAGCATCAGGGACGCTTCCGCCATTTGTTTAAGGAGGGGAATCAGGAATTACTCGATGAGGTGCAGGCGCATACCGACCGGTACTGGCAGCGGTTGCTGGAGATGGAGGGGGTAAGCACTGAAATTTAGTGAATAGGGTTTTTCCCCTCAAAAAAAATAATCCACCACAGCGGGCACAGAACTTTTTTACATAGGGAAAACAGCATCGTCACCAGTTTCCATTCCCCGCTCTTCTTGATCAATATGCGTTGTTCTTTAGAAATGGGACGGCTTCCACCTTTCTCTTTTTTGTCAAAGGTCGCTCAGGCTTTATTGCCGGCAATGGTGAGGTTTTCCAGTTGGATGGCATCAGGAATGCCGGCCGACTGGCCGATAAGGGAAGAATTATAGGAAAGAGCCGCCAGGAAAAGATAGGAATAGAGTAAAGGAGAACATTGACAAATCAAGTGGTATTGGGTTCAAAATTAAAAGTAAGTTTTTTTTTCTAAAAACCTGATACCTTCACTGACACAGGCTGCAAGTCAAGCCTATTTCGAGAAGGATCAAGGAGAAACAGCTGCGTATCCGCATCATTGTAGCTGATGCAAAGCTATTAGGCGCCACCTTGAGAACAACCAAAAAAGCGCGTAAATTGTGGAAACAAAATAGAGTAAAAAGACAGCAGTAAGGTTGCCAATTTCTAAGAATCAAAAGAGGAACAGATGACGGGCTCAACTAAAGTCAAGAAGCAAGTAGGAATTCCCGAATTGGTCAGAGCGGAAATTCAAAAAATAGATGAGAATGCCCAAGTAATTCTATTTGGATCTCGGGCGAGGGGGGATAACCGGCAAGATTCGGACTGGGATTTTCTGATTTTGATGGACCAGGAAGTAACAGCTGCATTGAAAGATGAAATTCGGGAAAGGCTCTATGAAATAGAACTGGAGAAAGGTGAGGTAATAAGTACAATCATTCATCAAAAGGATGAATGGGAAGAAAGAACCGTTACGCCGATCCATCAAATTATCAAAGAAGAGGGCGTGGAGGTATGAGCTATTCAAAGAAGGATCTGGTAAACTTCAGAATCAATAAAGCCAAAGAGACTTTTCAGGATGCCAAACTATTATTGGATGCAGAGCGATGGGACTCCGCAGCGAACCGGCTTTATTATGCGAGTTTTTATATGATTTCAGCTTATCTAGCAAAGCGAGAAATAAAAGTAACCACTCACAGTGGGCTCAAAACGAAATTTAATCAAGAATTGATCAAAACCGGCAAAGTAGAGAAAGATTTGGGAATCGTCTTCAACAAACTTTTCGCAATGCGGCAAGACGTTGACTACGAAGATTTCCAGGAAATAGAAGAGCAAGAAGTCGAACCAATGGCCACTCAAGTCCAAAAATTGCTTGACCAATTAGAAACTTTACTAATTGAATAAAGAGAAAGGCAGCGCCGAACAACACGGTGTAGCTGTCAATGCTCCCATGCGGTCGCACTGCAGCTACACTGCACGTCAGGCGCAAGCCCATAGAAAAACGACAAAAAGACCGGTCCCTCTCCCTATTTCTTTTCTGTATCATCCGTCTCTCTTTCTCCCAGTTCTTCAGTCTCTGCTCCCTGATCTTCGGAAGAGGACCGATCCACTTCCGGCTTCTTATCCGGAAAATGCACGAACACATCCCGTTTCGGAAAGGGGATTTCAATTTTGGCGGCATATAGTGCTTCGTAGATAGCGGAGAGTACCTCACTTTTCACGCTGATCCACTGTCCGATCTCGTAGGTCCAGAACAGGAGGCGGAAGTCGACGGAGCTGTCGGAGAAGTTGTGCACCAGGACCATGGGCGCCGGATAGGACATGATTTGGGGATGTTCGTTGAGGACGCCTTCGATAACTTCGCGCACCTGTTTGATATCTGAGCCGTAGCCTACTCCGACGATGAGTTCGATGCGGCGGTTGCGGTCGTGCAGGGTCCAGTTGGTGACCTGCTGGGAGAGCAGGTCGCCGTTGGGGATGATCACTTCGGCGCCGTCGAAGGTGGTGATCTTGCTGGCGCGGATACCGATTTCCTTAACGGTGCCGATCATCGTCCCCAGCTCGATGAGGTCGCCGATCTGTATGGGGCGCTCGAAGGCGAGAATGATGCCCGAGACGAGGTTGTTGACGATGGTCTGCAGGCCGAAGCCGATGCCCACGCCCAGTGCGCCGATGACGATGGCGATGCGGTCGAGGGGAATGCCGGCGGCCGACAGGGCGATGAGAAAACCGATCGACAACAATCCCACCCGGATCAGAACGGCGAAGTTGCCGAATGCGTTTTTCTTTTCCGTCCGGCCGTCTTCCGTCCTCCGGTTTTCAAAGAAAAAGGTGATCAATTTCGAAAGAATGGTGGTCACCCAGATGATGAAGATGAAGATCAGGATACTGCCGAAGGTGAACGCGGCGTCGCCGAGTGTGCGTTCCTGATTCAAAAAGCTGACGACATTGTTGTAAACCGAATCGTAAATATTCAGAATTTTGGCTTCGGCGATTACCCAAAGTACGGCAGCTACGACAAACAACCCTTCGTCCAGCCATTCCTGAATGTTCTGAAAGTGCAGCCAGGAGCCCAGGCGGTTCTCTACCCCCGCTTGTTGCTGCAGGAAGAAGGCCTCTTCGACGAGCTGAATGAAAATCCAGAGCGCCTGGCCGAAGATGAAACCGAATACGCCGGCGTAGCCCAGCACTTTGCCCAGAGAGAAAAAGCCGAACAGATTGAGCAACAACGCCAGGATGTTGAGTCCGATCATCAGCCGGGTAATTCCCTTCATCACGGGTAGATAGGGGGATTGCAGAAGCGCCAAACGGCTCAGCAATATCGTTCCGATGAATATCGCTGCGATATTCAGCGCGAAGACCAGCCAGCGCTCCAACACCGTGGTGTCCATCAAAAAATTGGTGAGCAGATAGATCAAATACACCGGCAGGATGGCCAGCCAGTATGCGTGTAAGGACCTGGGCCAGGCGCGCCACACAAAAGTGCTCAATAGCAGGGCCAGAACCAGCCAAAGCAGCTCCATGTAAAACAGCGGCGGATTTAGGTATAAAAACGGCGCTAAAATGATGCCTACGACCAGCGAGCCGAGCAGCGGATAATCAGCCAGGTATTTGACCGGAGCCAGCTTACTGCTGTGGTCGGGCTGTTGCCTGATCTTTTGCAGGTTATATCGCGCCAGTAGGAAAAATAACAGAATAATGCCGGTATTCAGTATTCTGACCCCCCACCTGGTACTTAGAAAATACTCCATAACCTTGAAAATTGCCAGGTAAGAGGAGCGGGCTACCCGGGTGATAGACCGGGAGTAATCCGCCTGAGCGGCATTCCAAAGGGGCGGGTGCTGGGGCTGGAAAAAGTTTTCTGCAAAACTCTTTTCAGCCGTTTCAATTTTTTCCAAAAGAGCCGAAGCCTGCAAGACGGCGGCGTTGATCTCCCGACTTAATAAGACGGTAATGATCAATTCTTTTCTGATTCTGCCATCCATTTGGGCTATTCTGCCGGAAACGTCAGCCGCCTGGGAAAGATACACGCGTTGCAGGATGGAATCGGCAGGGAAGTTTCGCCAATTCACTTCGGACTTGAAACGGCTGATATCTGCGTTGTAAGCCAGCAGCCTTTTGCTGTACGCATCGAGCTGTCGCTGCCAGTTTTTCACCCGGGACTGAATTTCTTTCACCACCACCTTAATCGTGCTCAGCGTTCGCAGGTCAATCCGCTCGGCGTAAGTCGCCAGCGCCTGATCAATAACGGTTAGGTTAGTAGCGGTTTCTCGAACCTTCTGTTGAATGCCGATGGAGTCAAAGCCCCGGCTGAGGGCCCGGTCGACCTCCTTGAGCAGCAAGCCGAAGTTTTCCAACTCGCGCATCAGGTACACCGCCATAGTGTCGCTGCTTTGCCAGTCGACGCCTCCTGGGGACGTGTCGGTCAGCAATAAGCTGGTATCAAACTGGAGTATATCGGGGTCCGGAAGTAACAGACTGGAATCAATGACTAACTGAGCACTATCACTAACCACACTATCCACCTCCTGCGCACCGGCTGGGATGTATCCGAGAAAACAGCCCAAAACCACGAAAAAGAGTAGCCGCATACGGCGGGGTGGAGAGGAGATGCTCATCTTTGGTTTTTTCACAATATACGAAGGTCGCTGAATTCGGGAAAAATTTTTGAAATGAGTATTGAGGGACGCATGACCGTTTGGCTTTTAAAGCTTCTACCAAGCACGAGCATCTTCAAACCATGCTCCCCGGAAAGTGGTTTACATTCAGAATGGATAACTAATGATTGACACAAAGGTTCCCAAGGGCCGTATTGAATATTTACTTTGCGCTCTGTGTGTCTACTTTGCGTTTCTTTGTGTATTTATTATTTTCCACCGGGAAACGGAACCGTATAGCGGACAGCGACGAATATGACTACAGCAGATTTCCATAAAATAGCCGACACTGTACCCCGCCAGCCGGGGGTCTATAAGTTTATCGACGAGGATAACATCATCCTTTACGTGGGTAAAGCCAAAAACCTGCGCAGCCGCGTAGCGTCTTACTTCGGCCAGCGCCGTGATCGTGCTCACAAAACCCGGGTGATGGTCAAAAACGCCGACCACCTCGAATTCACGATTGTGGAAACGGAAGCCGATGCCCTGCTGCTGGAAAATACGCTGATCAAAAAATACCAGCCCCGCTACAACGTCATGTTGCGGGACGACAAGTCCTATTCCTACATCTGCATCAAAAAGGAGCGCTTTCCCCGCGTGTTCATCACCCGCCGCGTGATCAAGGACGGCTCCACTTACTACGGCCCCTATACCTCCAAATCGCGGCTCAAGATCATTCTCGACCTCCTCAAACAGCTCTTTCCCTTGCGCACCTGCAAATACAATCTTTCAAAGGAGAACATCGAGCAGGGCAAGTTCAAGGTCTGCCTGGAATACCACATTAAAAACTGCGAAGGCCCCTGTGAAGGCCTGGAAAGTGAGGAGAACTACAACGGGAAGATCGATCAGGTGCGCAACATCCTGCGCGGCAACTTCGGCGCCGTCACCAGTCATTTCAAGGCGGAGATGCAGCGCTACGCCGAGAACCTGGAATTCGAAAAAGCCCAGCGCCTCAAGGAGAAACTCACCGCCTTCGAAGACTACCAGCACAAATCAACCGTAGTCAGCGTGACCATCCGTGACGTCGATATCTTCTCCATCACTTCCGATGAGAAAGAAGCCTATGTCAATTATATCAAGGTGGTCAACGGCGCGGTCATCCATACCCACACCCAGGAACTGGTCAAAAACCTCGACGACGAGGAGCGCGACCTGCTGGAATATGCCATCCCCATCCTCCGCGAGCGCTTCAACAGCATCGCCGCAGAGGTAATCCTGCCCTTCCGCGTACAGCTGGAAGACGAAGATATCAGGATCACTGTGCCCAAAATCGGCGATAAGAAGAAGCTGTTGGAGCTTTCGCAAAAAAACGGGAAGTACTTCCTGCTGCAGCGCCAGAAACAGCGGGCCTCGATGAAGCGCAAGCAGACCTCGGCCGAGCGCATCCTGCGCACCATGCAAAAGGACCTGCAAATGGACGAGCTGCCCATGCACATCGAATGCTTCGACAACTCCAACATCCAGGGGGCTCACCCCGTGGCCAGCTGCGTCGTGTTTAAAAACGCCAAGCCCTCCAAAAAGGACTATCGCCACTTCAACATAAAGACGGTGGAAGGCCCCGACGACTACGCCTCCATGGAGGAGGTGGCGCACCGCCGCTACCGCCGCCTGCTTAAAGAGGACCAACCCCTCCCGCAACTGGTCATCATCGACGGCGGCAAAGGACAACTCAGCGCCGCCATGAAAGCCATCCGCCGCCTCGGCATCGAAGATCGCATGACGGTCATCGGCATCGCTAAAAAGCTGGAGGAGATTTTCTTTCCCGGCGATCCCATCCCGCTCTATATCGACAAAAAATCGGAGTCGCTCAAAATCATCCAACAGGCACGCAACGAGGCGCACCGCTTCGCCATCACCTTCCACCGTAACCAGCGCTCCCGCAACTTCACCACCAGCGAACTGACCAACATTCCCGGGGTAGGGGAGAAGACGGCCCAGCGCCTGCTTACCCACTTCGGCTCGGTCAAAAAAATCAAACAAGCCCGCCCCACCGACCTGGCGGAAGTGGTGGGGAACGCAGCGGCGAAGAAGATCTATGCGTACTTTCAGGAAGAAAATGAGAAACCTGAAATAAGAAATAGGAAATAGGAAATTTCAAACTATGGGATAGTCGCTTCGTGAATTTGATGAAGCTTACACCGCCAATAATAACGGGAAGTTCCTTTGGAAATAAGAATAGCGTGGAACTCCAAAAGTGGAAGAGAAAACCGGTAGCGGAAGAAATACAATTGCCCCACATTATGGCGTCAGCCAAAATCCGGGGCAATCATACTCAGAGCGGCGAACGAGACTCGAACTCGCGACCCTCAGCTTGGGAAGCTGATGCTCTGCCAACTGAGCTACCGCCGCTGGTAAAGAAAGGACTGGTGGATGGAATTATTGAAGGATTTAATGGGGATTCCAATAATTCCATCCGGATTTAAAAATAGGGAATTTTGGGGATTGATGCATCCCTCGGTCTCCTCCGGCTCCTCAAAATCAGAGAGCAGCATTTTGAGCAGCATCGGGTCCTTGACGTCCATCGAGTCGATAGGCTGCCCCAGTTGCTTTTGCACCAGTGCATCGACGCGCCGGTATTCTTCCTCAGAGAGCAGCTGCCGCAGCACATTGGAGGTGTCGCCACCGAAGCTCAGCTCCATGAAGTAGGAAACAGCAGCATTAGGATTGACCTCCATGGCATAGGCCTCGGCCGATTCAAAGGCGATCCGCAGAGAGTCCGGAAACTCGAAGGCGCGCCGGTCCTGTACGTGCATGGTACCGAACAAATAGGAGGGGTGCTCCAATCCGTTGCCGGTGATCTCCCAGAGCAGGGCATAATTCGATTTGTCGGGCTGGGCGACGGCAAATAGTGGAAACAGGAGAAAAAAGACGGTAAAAAATCGAAAACAGTTCATGGAATTGGTATTACACGGTTTCAGTGTTTCATGGTCTTCTGGGGGCAGGGTTCATCTGTGTTACTTTCCACTCTACTTCTCCTCCGAATGACTTTTCCTGCTTTCCCAGCCTTGTTCCTTCCTCCTGCCGGGATGACATCATCGCCCGGAGTACGTATGTAGCGTTGCTCCAGGTGGCACCCCGGCTCTTACTTTTCCATGACTTCCTTCCCGGCTATTCTATTCAACAAGCGTATCGTATACCTGCACCCTTTCCCACACGCCTTCCTGTCCCTGCACGAAGGCCTGGTGGATGGGATGTTCCTGGTAAGCATCCTGCCCGGCTTTATCGTCGAAGTGGAGGATGAGAGCATATTCGTAGGAGTTGTCGACCACCTCACGGGGTGTGCCGGCGGGAGGACCGATGTAAAAATTGCGGACAGTTTCTACATCTTTCAGGGACTGCAGTCCCTCGATGAAGCCGTTTTTCTGTTCTTCGGTTACGCCCTCATTAAACCAGAAGAAGACGGTGTGGATTAAGCCGGGCTCGGCGCTGGTCATTTGCTGCAGACTGTCGATCGCGGATTCTTTCACTTCCAGTTCTTCCTGCAGGAGCTGCACCTGTTCTTCCAGCTGGGCGGCGTTGCCGCAATACTGCAGAAAGAAAGCGCTGAGTACGAGTAGGCTAAAGGTGGTTTTACGCATAGTGAATATGGTTTTGTTTTGTTAAATAAGTTTTACAGGAGCAAAAGTAGGGAAAAATGTGGGACCTCCCTGCTCACAAGCTCCTCGTCCGCCCTCCGTCCACGACGAGGTTTGTTCCGGTGATGTAAGCGGCGGCGGGCGAAGCCAGGAAGGCCACAGCGGCGCCGCGTTCCTTTGGGTCGGCGAAGCGGCGCAGGGGGACGGCTTGCCGCATGTGTTGCGCCATTTCCTCCTCACTGAGGCCGGCGGCTTCAGCGCGGGTGCGAATCAGGGAGCGCAGCCGGCCGGTATCGGTCATGCCGGGCAGCACATTATTGACGGTGATGCCGTGCGGACCCAGTTCATTAGCCAGTGTTTTGGCCCAGTTGCCCACGGCGCCCCGCGTGGTGTTCGACACACCCAGCCCTTCCAGCGGCTCTTTTACGGAAGTGGAAATAATATTGATGATGCGCCCGTAGCCGGCCTGCTTCATTCCGGGAACGATCAGCTGGGCGAGCAGGTGATTGGCGATGAGGTGTTTGGTGTAGGCCTCCCGGAAACCTTCCGCGTCGGCTTCCAGGATGGGCCCGGCCGGCGGCCCGCCCGTATTGTTGACCAGTACGTGAATCGTCTTCCCTGTCACCAGACCGTGAACGGCCTTGCGCAGTTCTTCTGGCCGGGCAAAGTCGGCCTGCAGGAAATCGTGGTGTTGATCCCGGCTGCGATCCAGTTGTTCCACTAAGGAGGATAAGGCGCCTGCCGAGCGCGCCACCAGCGTGACATTGGCGCCCAGCAGTGCAATCTCAATAGCCACTGCCCGCCCGATGCCCTTGCTGCTTCCGCAAACGAGGGCGTTCGTTCCGCTTAAGTCCAAATTCATAATATCTTTCGTAGTTTTGATTATTGACAGGAATTTATATTACAGAGCATTAGCTACCCTAACCCGGATTATTCATGGATTAATCTATTACGAAGCCAAACTGCCCGCCATTCTCGGGTGTCCTCGTCATTCGGTACTCACCGTATCTGGGAATACGCCTCCGTGCCTCATTCCTGTGGGAGCCCAAGCCTGGCAACCACTTTGGCCTCTCATGACGAAGAACCCATGAATAATCCGGGCTAAATTAAACGCTGCCCCGAATAATTCAGCATTTTCCTGTGGGTTTCTTTACTTTATAAAGCCATATCTTTACCAGCGATGAGTAAAATTTATTTTGCATCAGATTTTCACCTGGGTATCGACGCCCGGCTCAGCAGCCGGGAGCGGGAGCGGCAAATCCTGCGTTGGCTGGACAGTATCCGCGACGAGGCCGGGGAAATTTACCTGGTCGGCGACCTGTTTGATTTTTGGTTTGAATACAAAACCGTTGTACCCAAAGGTTTCGTCCGCCTGCTTGGCAAACTGGCGGAACTGCGTGACAGCGGCATCGAAATTCACTACTTTACCGGCAACCACGATATGTGGATGTTTCGCTACTTTGAGGAGGAACTCGGTATACCCACCCACCGAGAGCCGATTATCCGGGAACGGAATGGCAAGACCTTCTTTATCGGTCACGGTGACGGGCTGGGGCCGGGGGATCACGGCTATAAATTCATCAAACGCGTCTTCGCTAACCCGTTTAGTCAATGGCTGTTCGAAAGGCTGCATCCCAACTTCGGCATCCGGCTGGCTAATTTCTGGTCGGGAAGCAGCCGGAAGCGCGACCGGGACGCCGGAAGGTTCCTGGGCTCCGAAAAGGAATGGCTAATCGCCTACTGCAACCGCAAACTGGATCAGCTATCCATCGACTACTTCATCTTCGGTCACCGGCACCTGCCAATAGATCATACGCTAAAAAACGGCCGCAGCCGTTATATTAACCTGGGAGATTGGATGCACTACAACTCCTACGCTGTCTTCGACGGCGAAGAGCTGCAATTGCACTTCTTCGAAAATGAAGAAGGGCGGATATTCGGCAACCGGATCCAGGTGGAAGAAAAATCCTGATGACCGGGATGGCTCCAGGGCTCTGTATCTTCAGAGTCGTAAGGCGCGGAGACGTGAAGCCCTGACATACAGCTCGCACAACCGGGAACAATACCGCCTTTCCCGCACAAGCATTCTGAACAATGAAATTATTTTTCAAAAATACTTACCTATTCCTCGGCAGCTGGCTGCTCCTCTCTTTCTCTTCGGAGGCCCAGGTGCGCAGTTCCGCCTACGAGCTGATCAGCAGTATTCCGGTTGAGGCTAAATTTTTTACCTCCGATAAGCTCCAGCAGCTCTACATAGTGACCCCCGACAATACGGTTATTAAATATAGTCCGGACGGGGAAGAGCTTTTTCGCTACAACAATAACACCATCGGAGAATTAACGCATATCGACGCCACCAACCCTTTCAACCTGCTGCTCTACTACCCGGAATTTCAAACCGCGATCACCCTCGACCGCACCCTCAACAAGATTGGAGAATTCAACCTCTGGGACCTGCAGGTAGTTGATGTTCGTGCTGTCGGCCTGGCTGTCGACAACGGACTGTGGGTCTTCGATGCGGCAACCTACACGCTCAAAAAGATAAGCCAGGAAGGGCAACTGCTTCGGCAGAGCGACAACCTGAGCCTGCTGCTCGGCCTCACTCCTTCCCCTTCCAAGCTCGTCGCCCGCGCCAATTTCGTCTACGTCAATGACCCCGGTACCGGCATCCTGGTCTTTGATAATTTCGGCCAGTACGACCGCAGCCTCCCCATCACCGGTATCGATGATTTCCAGGTGGTGGAAAACCGCATACTCTACCAGATTGACAATGCCTACTTCATCTACAACCTGAAGTCATTCGGCGAAATGCAATTTCCCCTGCCGCAGGGAATAGCAGAACCCCTGCAGGTGCGCCTGCAAAAGGATCAGTTGTATGTTTTGCTGGAGAAACGGTTGAATGTGTATGGGGGAAATAAGAAATAGGAAAGTGCCTATTTCTGAAGTTATTTGAAAAATGGGGTCACTTAAACTATTCCGGTTTCCTAATATAGTCCTCCAAGTCAAGATTCACAAATTTTGGCTTGGAGGACTATAACTTACCTGACGCTCATAGCTACTCATTCCTGTCTCCCAGCTCATGACCGCCGAGCAGTTGCTGTTGGTATTCCTTCAGCAGGTTCCAGTCGTTGTTCAATGCGAGGCGCGCCTGGATGGGCCAGGTCTTCGGATCATTTTGGGGAAGCTCGGGGGCCTGCTGGAGCAGGGCGCGCAGCCGGTCAGCAGAGCTCTCGGCCAGGTCCTCCCAGCTACGGATACCGGATGCTTTCAGGTGAGCTTCTATGCGATTGTCGATGCCTTCGATCAGCTGCAGGTCGGCAGCGGGAGGCGATTCCTCAGCAGGTAAATGGCTTTCCCGGTTGGAAGAGATGGTAGCGGCGGCAACACTCATTTCCTCGCCGGCCACTCCTGATTGTTCGTACAGGCTATTGACTTCTTTGCGCAGGGCGAGGTTTTCCTTTTCCAGTTGGGCCACTTTGGCTTCGATGCGTTCGAGGCGGCTATCGACCGGTGTTTCTGCTCCTGTTTCCGGGCTTTTTACATAGGTGGGTTCGGCTCGCTGCACTTCTTCCGTTTCCTGTTCCCGTTGGGCTCTGATCCCGAGAATCTGGTCGTTGAGTTCCTCAATGGTAGAAAGATAGGAGCGATTGGAGGCCTGCAACTGTTCCAGTTCGGTATGGATATCCTGCAATTCATTATACAGTTTGTTTTTTTCCTGTTCCCGCCGCAGCAGCAGTTCCTCGGCCTCTACCACTTCGCGCTGTTGCTGCTCGAAGACCTTATCTTTTTCCGCCAGCTCCTCATTGGCCGTAGCCAGCTGATCCTGCAAATCAGCCACTTCGCGTTCGCGCGCTTCTACTTGTGGTTTCAGTGCTTCGAGTTCCCGGCGCAGCCGGCTGATGCGGGCTCCCTGCAGGAGCATGCCGATGATAAAGCCGAACAGGAAGGCAAGCAATATAATGACGAGGATGGTATAGCTTTCCGACGTATTGAACTGGTCAAAAATCTGATCGAAGCTGAAGTCCATAAATGTTGCTTTTGATGATTAAAAGAAACGCTTCTCCTTCAAGTTAAATAAAAAACGATTACTGCCCTTCGTTTAGGATGATAAAATTGACGCGGCGGTTTTTGGCGCGTCCCTCCCCGGTTTTGTTGGTGGCGGCAGGCCGTTTTTCCCCCAGTGACTGCACTGCAATTTCAGAGGTTATGCCCTTGTCGCGCAGGAACTGCCGGGCGCTTTTGGCGCGCCGCAGCCCCAGGTCGTAGTTATACGCCTCCGTATCGATATGATCGGTATGGCCGATAATGTTGAGTTGTTTGCCAGGGTTGAGTTCGAGAAAGGTTTTGAGGGAGTCGGCATAGAGGAGAAAGGGCTCGCCGGGGTGGAATTTATCGGAGTCGAAGGCAAAATTGGCCTGAGAGAAAGTCATGTTGGTAAAAGTAAAGCTGGTTTTTTCGAAGGCCTCTGCTGCGCTTTCGGAAGGGGCGTACAACACAAAGCGCAACGGTTCGCGCAGGGCCTCGGAAGGACTCTGCCGGTAGTCCAGCGTGATGCGCTTCTCCTCGATACCACGCCGGACGAGCTGCCGGCGTGCCTCGGCGGCGCGGGCTAAGCCCAGGTTCTCAAAAAAGCCGGGCGCAATGCCTTTCTCACTTTCGCGGTAACGTCCGGTGATGGTGAGGTTTTGCGAGGAATGTGTTTTCAGGTAGGCCGCCACCGAATCGAGAAAAATGCGGTTGTTCTCGTTGAGCCGCGGGCTCAAGGCTGCTGAGTCGAAGGCAAACTGCTCGTAGCCCTGCAAAATGATGCGATCGCCATCGCTCAGGGTGAGCGTCTGTTGGCGCAGGTCTGTTGTGTTTTCGGCACAGGGACCGTTGACCTCACAGACGTAATACCAACGGGCAAATAGGGCATAGCCGCAAAAAAGCAAAAACACGAGGAGAGCTCTCATGGAGTGTGCATGTTATTCCTAAAAATTAAATAAATGTAGGGAATAATATGTTTCCGGACAAGTTTAGAAGTTTAGCGCTTCGCCCTTCCTACGGACCGGGCGGTCCGTAGGAAGGAGCGCTGACTAAACTTCTAAACTACCGGGTGAGGTACATACTCCGCTGGCTGTTCAGTTCGCGGAAGAAGGGATCGGCCAGGTCTTTGATGAAGCGGATGGCTTCGCCGGTGGATTTCATTTCCGGGCCGAGGTTTTTATCCACGTTAGGGAACTTCTCGAAACTGAAGGCAGGCACCTTAATTGCGAAGCCGCTGGGCTGCGGTTTGATGTCGAAATCTTTCAGCATGTGTGTGCCCATCATAACTTTGGTAGCCATCTGAAGGTAAGGCACCTTGTAAGCTTTGGCGATAAAGGGCGTGGTGCGCGAGGCGCGCGGGTTGGCCTCGATAACGTAAACCTTGTCGTCCTTGATGGCGAACTGAATATTGATCAGGCCTTTGATCTTGAGCGCCTTGGCCAGTTTATTCGTGTATTCGACCATTGTGTTGACGGCTTCTACCGAGAGGCTGTAGGTAGGCAATACAGCTGAGGAGTCACCGGAGTGAATGCCGGCCGGTTCGATGTGTTCCATGATGCCCATGATGTGCACCTCTTCGCCGTCACAGATGGCGTCGATTTCAGCCTCTTTGGCCCGGTCGAGGAAGTGATCGACCAGCACCTTATTATCAGGCAGGTGTTTGAAGATGCTCAGCACCTGCCGTTCCAGTTCGTCGTCGTTAATGACGATGCGCATCGACTGCCCGCCCAGCACATACGAGGGACGGACGAGTACCGGGTAGCCGACTTCATTGGCGATGCGCAGGGCTTCGTCGGCGTCATCGGCCACCCCGTAATCGGGATAGGGGATACCCATTTCCTTGAGCAGATCGGAAAAGGCGCCGCGGTCTTCGGCCAGGTCCATCGATGGGAAATCGGTGCCGATAATGGGTATGTTCTTTTCGTGGAAGGTTTTGGCCAGTTTCAGCGCCGTTTGCCCGCCGAGCTGAACGATAATGCCTTCGGGTTTTTCCAGCTCGATGATTTCTTCGAGATGTTCCCAGAAAACCGGTTCGAAATACAGCTTGTCGGCCACGTCGAAGTCGGTGGATACCGTTTCCGGGTTGCAGTTGACCATGATCGACTCGAAGCCTTCTTCCTTGATGGCCAGTAGTCCGTGGACGCAGCAGTAGTCGAATTCGATACCCTGACCGATGCGGTTGGGGCCGGAGCCGAGGACCATGATTTTTTTCTTATCGGTGGGGATGCTTTCGTTTTCGCGGTCAAAGGTGGAGTAAAAGTAAGGTGTTTGTGCTTCGAACTCGGCGGCGCAGGTATCCACCATTTTATAGGTACGGCGGATGTCGAGCTTTTTGCGCTGTTCGGTGATGGACTCTTCCTCAATGCGCATGAGCCAGGCGATTTGTGCGTCGGAGTAGCCTACTTCCTTGAGTTCGCGGAAAAAATCGGCGGGGATATCATCCGGCACATTGTATTTCTGGACCTGCTCTTCCATGTCGACGAGGCGCTTGATCTGCTGCAGGAACCAGGGGTCGATTTTGGTGAGTTTCTGAATAGTACGCATGGGCACGCCGAGGCGCATAGCATCCTTGACGCGGAAAATGCGGTCGTCACTGGGGGTTTCAAGCCGGTGGAGGATGTCGTCGGTCTTGATCCATTCCTTGCGGTCGGCGCCCAGTCCGGCGCGGTTGTTTTCCAGTGACTGGCAGGCTTTCTGCAGCGCTTCGAGGAAGTTGCGGCCGATGGCCATCACTTCACCTACCGATTTCATCTGCAGACCCAGAGAGTGATCGGCGCCGTGGAATTTCTCGAAATCCCATCGCGGCATTTTGACGATGACGTAGTCGAGGGTTGGTTCGAAATAAGCCGAGGTGGTTTGGGTAATCTGATTCTTTAGTTCGTCGAGGGTATAGCCGATCGCCAGTTTGGCGGCAATTTTGGCGATAGGATAGCCCGTTGCTTTGGAGGACAGGGCCGAGGAACGCGAGACCCGCGGGTTGATCTCGATAACGATGAGCTGCTCGGTTTGCGGATCGATAGCAAACTGGATATTACATCCGCCGGCGAAGTTGCCCAGGGAGCGCATCGCCTGAATGGCTTCATCACGCATACTTTGGTAGGCCGTATCCGAAAGGGTCATGGCGGGCGCTACCGTGATGGAGTCACCGGTGTGAATACCCATGGGATCCAGGTTTTCCACCGTACAGATGATCACGACATTATCGTTGGCGTCGCGCAGCAGTTCCAGTTCGAATTCCTTCCAGCCGAGCACTGCTCTTTCCACGAGCACCTCGTGCGTCGGTGACATATTGAGGCCGCGGCGCAGGGCGGCGTCGAAGTTTTCTTCCTTATGTACAAAACCGCCGCCGCTGCCACCCAGGGTGTAAGAAGGCCGTATAACCAGGGGGAAACCGATTTTCTGCGCGGCTTCTTTTCCTTCCAGGAAGGAGTTGGCGATAAAAGAGGGCGCTACTTTCAGACCGATATCGACCATGTGCTTGCGGAAAGCCTCGCGGTTTTCGGTCAGCTCGATGGCATCGAGGTCCACGCCGATAAGCCTGACATTATATTTTTCCCAGACTCCCCGCTTGCCGGCGTCAATAGCCAGGTTGAGGCCTGTCTGGCCTCCCATAGTCGGCAGCACTGCGTCAACGTGGCGTTCTTCCAGGACCTGAATAATGCTCTCAACGGTTAAGGGAAGTAAATAAACGTGGTCGGCAGTGACCGGGTCGGTCATAATGGTGGCCGGGTTATCATTGATAAGGGTTACTTCGATTCCTTCCTCGCGCAAGGAACGCGCAGCTTGTGAACCGGCATAATCAAACTCGCAGGCCTGACCGATAATAATAGGACCGCTACCGATAATCAATACGGAGTTAATGGAGGTGTCTCTGGGCATTGCAGTTTTTTAAATTGCGTGCAAAGATAGGAGGGATTGATTGGTTTTCCCAAGAGAATCGCAGAAAAAATGCTCCGGATAAACTCAGGGCATGATTTCTAGCCTGCGTGTCTTGGTATAATATTCTGCTGCCGAGATTACGGTCCGGTAAGGTTGCTCCTCTATCAGGGTTCGTTTTCTGACCAGGTACAGCATGCTGGGGCCGGCGGGGATGGCCGCCAGCTGTTCAGGGGATAGCCGGAAGGTATTATTGTCTTTGGGGCCATCGATGCTGATGGTCGAGGTTTTATTCTCCTCGTCGGTGAAAAGCAACACGAGGGCCTCGGTAGCCTGAAGAGGCTCCCCCTCAATGACCAGGGTGGCGCCCCGGCTGACCGATACAGCCCCCTCGAAGAAAAAGTTGATCAGCGGCGGCATGGTAAACTGGTGTTGCTGCTTGGCGCCCTCTATCTGATAGGCAAAGGAGAACTGACCGGGATAGTTGGCCGTGCGCGTCAGCGTGTAGCGAATGCCCCGGTCGGCCAGGCTGCGCCTTTCCATGTCGAGCCCCTGAAAGTCGACTCCGCCGGCAATACTCAGCGGACGGGCGCTACGAATAGAATCCCCTTCGTAAAAGCTGGCGAAAGCTTTGAGCTGCCGCTCGGTCTCCAGATAGCGCACATAAAAATCGGCGATCCGGTGCTCGGGTTCTTCCTGCGGCGCCGGGGATTGGCAGCCGGAAAGAAGAAACGGCACAAACGCAGTGATGACTGCGAGCAGGGGGTATATGTATCGCAAACGCATAGTTCAAGTTCATTTCAGATAAGCAGATGGAGTTCAAAGATAAGATTTGGTACGCTAAGAAAATAACCTTTCCGGCTTTCGGGCGCCGCCGCTCTGCCGCTGCAGGTTTGCTCATTGTCGCATAGTGGACCAAAATGAGCGGTAAAAGTTTGGCCGGGAAACGGGCTTTTCAGCATTTTCGCATTATCTTAGACGCCGACTCAAGGAAAATCATCAGGCCTATACCAATTGCCCTTTGAATAAGTTCGACCAAAGCATTCGGGGTTTTGCTTCCGCAGCCGCACTGTTCTGTTCAGCACAGCGACACCGGTAAAGCTGATCCCCGGCATCCTGAATAGTGCTGATGAGGCGCGATTTTTCAAATCGCGCCGTACCAGTCCGCTTCACTCAGGAGCTGTTTTGCTAGCAACTACCTGACAAGTATGGAATTTAGTAGGGGGCAGCTTCAAACGGCATCAACATTTTTTATTAACATTGTGGCTTGGTGAAATACCGTATTGAAGTTCCTCGAAGTGATTTTAATCACTTCTTTAAACCAGGATACTATGACTATACGCTTACTGCTGATCTTATCACTTTTACTTGGAGGGCTGGCTGTACAGGCACAAACTTCGCTGGCGGGGAAAGTGACCGACGAAGAAACCGGCGAGCCGATCATTTTTGGGAACGTAGCCCTTTATAAGAACGGTGTGCTCACCACCGGTGTCGAAACCGATGTGAACGGCAACTACAATTTTTCCAATATTGACCCGGGCACTTACGATGTGGAGGTGAGTTATGTCGGCTATCAGCCGCAGCGCGTCACCGACGTGAAGGTGCTGGCCGGCAAATCCAATAAGCTGGACATCGAACTCAGCACCGGCGGCGGAGTGGTGCTCGACGAAGTGGAAGT
This sequence comes from uncultured Saprospiraceae bacterium, assembly GCA_964632995.1. Lineage (GTDB taxonomy): Bacteria > Bacteroidota > Bacteroidia > Chitinophagales > Saprospiraceae > CAZWDL01. The sequence continues at coordinate 13,814 of CAZWDL010000020.1, read as the reverse complement.
GGTCGCTTACGAGGTGCCTCTCATCGAGCAGGACAACACCACCTCCGGCGGCGTGATCACCAGCGACCAGATCCGCAACCTGCCTACGCGTAATATCAATGCGCTGGCCGCGACGACGGCCGGTCTGGCCACTTCCGATGAGGGCGGCGCTATCAATATCCGCGGCTCCCGCTCCAACGCTACTGACTACTACGTGGACGGCATCCGCGTTACGGGCAACCTCATTCCCGAATCGGAAATCGACCAGCTGCAGGTCATCACCGGCGGCGTCGAAGCGCAATACGGCGACGTCACCGGCGGCATCATTTCCATCACCACCAAAGGCCCCTCCAATAAATTGAGCGGCGGCGTCGAACTGGAAACCTCCGAATACCTCGACGCCTATGCCAACAGCCTGATCGGTTTCAACCTTTCCGGGCCGATCGCGCGCAACAGACAGGGACAGTCAGTGCTCGGATTCCGCCTATCTGGTCGATTTACTTACCAGAAAGAAGACGATCCTCCGGCAGTGCCCATCTTCCGCGTAAAAGATAATGTGCTGGCCGAGCTGGAAGCCAACCCGCTCATCGATGTCGGCGGTGCAGCATTGGTGCGGGCCGACTTTCTGGAGTCCGACGCCGTCAATGCCCTGCAGGCACGCCCCTTCGAGGACTTCCGCCGTATTGACCTCAACGGCAAGCTGGACGCTCGCCTGAGCTCCGCCATTGACCTGTCCTTAACCGGTACCTATTCCGATAACCGCGATCAGTTCACCCCCGGCGGCTGGGGTGTTTACAACAGCCATAACAATCCCTACAATAACGGACTTACCTACCGCGGCAACCTGCGCTTCCGTCACCGGCTGGGAGGCAGCGCTACTCCTAATACGGTGGAAGGCAGCGCCCGGTCTACCCCGGGGCTTATTCAGAACGCCTCCTACACCCTGCAGTTCGGTTACGAACGCACCGAAAGGGATATCTTCGATCAGCGTCACGGCGAGGATTACTTCCGCTATGGTTACGTAGGTGACTTTGACATAGAATGGGTGCCTACCTTCTCTCCGGTCATCGATCCGGAAACCCAGCAGAGCACTTTGGTACATACCGACTACCGGCAGGTGCTGCGGCAGTACACCGCCGGGGACCCCAACCCGGTGCTGGCCAATTACAATAATGCCATGGGCCTCAATTTCGAAGAAGGGCTCAACGGTCAGATCGACGATTACCTTATCGTCACGCCCGGCGGCGGACTGGGCGGCCTGCTCTCCCGCGTTCAGTTTCTGGCGCCCAACGGAACGATTTCTCCTATCTTTAACAACTCCTGGAACTTCCATACAAACGTAGGCCGTGTTTACGGCAGCCCCTTCCAGTCGGAAAGGGACCTGATCACTTTCAGCGGGAATACCAACTTCGACCTGGTACCGGGCGGCTCCGACATGGGGCGTCATAACATTCAGATCGGAGTATGGTATGAACAGCGCATCAACCGCGGCTACCAGGTGTTCCCGGTTTCGCTCTGGGACGTGGCCCGGCAGCAGGCAAATAATCACATCCTGGGTATCCCTGAAGGCGCCGATACGATCGCCTTTATCGATATTCCCAACTTCCCCGGCACCCCGATCCGGCAGCTGGAAATCGTGGAAAACGCCGATAACCGCTTCTACCGGGCCATCCGGGAAGCGCTGGGAATGGAGCTCGATGAGTTTGTCAATGTCGATGGGCTGAACCCCGATCAGCTGGACCTGAGCATGTTTTCCGCCAAGGAACTCAACGATCAGCAAATCCTGAATTACTTCGGCTACGATCACCTCGGTAATCAATTCGACGGCACCTTCGAGGACTTCTTTACAGCTACCGATGCCGACGGCGTGCGCACCTTTCCCGTAGCTCCAAACCGGCCCATTTACTCCGCGGCTTACATCCAGGATAAGTTTACCTTCCGCGATATCATCTTCCGCCTCGGCCTGCGTGTCGACCGTTACGACGCCAATACCCAGGTGCTGAAAGACAATTATTCCCTCTACGAAATTATGGGCGCCAAGGAATACCACGACCGCTTCGGCGGCGACCGGCCCGGCAATATCAGGGAGGATTACAAAGTATACCTCAATGATGCCGGTACCGATGTGCTGGCCTACCGCGACGGCGACGACTGGTTCCGCAGCAACGGTACGCCGGTCAACGGCGCTACCGATATCGAAGGGATCCGGGAAGGCCTCGTGACGCCCCGTTACGCCGATGACCGCGTCAGCGACAATCCCAACTTCATCAAGTCGCGCGATTTTGATCCCCGGGTCTCTTTTGAAGATTACGAAGTGCAGGTCAACCTCATGCCGCGACTGGCTTTCTCTTTCCCCATTTCCGAGGATGCCAACTTCTTCGCGCACTACGATATCCTGGTGCAGCGGCCGCCTTCCAATACGCTGGCCACTCCTCAGGACTATTTCTATTTCACCGATATTTCGCGCGGCCCCAACAACCCACTGAATAATCCTGCTCTGCGGCCCGAACGGACGATCGACTACGAGGTGGGCTTCCAGCAAAAACTGACCAATACTTCAGCGATAAAAATCGCTGCGTACTACAAGGAGCTGCGCGATATGATTCAGCAGCGCACCTTTTTCCCCGTGCCTTTTGTGACGCAGTACACCACGTATGACAATATCGACTTCGGAACAGTCAAGGGCTTTTCTTTTCAGTACGACCTGCGCCGTTCGGGCAATGTGCAGCTGCAGGCCAACTACACCCTGCAGTTCGCCGACGGCACCGGCTCCGATGCCAACTCGCAGCGGGGACTGACCAACCGCGGCAACCTGCGTACCCTCTTTCCCCTCAATTTCGACGAGCGGCACCGTATCAATGCTATTCTCGACTTCCGCTACGGCGCCGGACGCCGCTACAACGGACCCCGCATCGGCGGCGCCGACATTCTGTCGAATTTTGGCGTCAACCTCCAAACCACCGCCGTCTCCGGCCGGCCCTATACCTCGAGGCTGATCCCCACCGAACTGGGTGGCCAGACAACTGTGGGCTCCATCAACGGCGCCCGCCTGCCCTGGACCTTCCGCCTGGACCTGCGCGTGGATAAGACCTTTACCATCGCCGACAGATACGGCCTGAACGTCTATCTCCGGGTCTTCAACCTGCTCGACCGCCGCAATATCATCGGCGTTTATCCGGCGACCGGCTCTCCCGAGGACGACGGCTTTTTGTCTTCTTCCAACGGGTTGGACAAACTGCGACAAATCGAAAACTCCGCGCGCAACGTTGACGCCTACCTGGCTTCCTACCAATGGGCCCTGATCAACCCCAACCTCTACAGTTTGCCGCGCCGGATATTTGTCGGCGCCATTTTCGATTTCTAAAGTGTAATAACGATGAAACGAGATTATAAAAATCCCTCAATTATGTCCACCTTCCGATCTCTGTGCTGCTTTTTGCTGGCGCTGGGGCTGACGACGGCCGCCCAGGCCCACATCAACCCCAAACTCGCCAGGGAGCGCCAGGAAGTGCGCAACCAGAACGCGACAATCAATTTTCGCGAAAACTGTGACAACTCCACCTCCCAGTACGATATGAGCCTCAACAATGTTCGCGCCCGCCTGCTGGGCGGCGGCGACGTATGGTGGGACGGCAACAACGGCCGCTATATCGTTCCCAAAGCGCCCCCCGGCCAGGAAGAAGTTTCTTCCATCTTCGCCGGCGCCGTCTGGCTCGGTGGCGTCGATCCCGCCGGCAATCTTAAGGTGGCCGCGCAGCAATACGGTCGTTCCAGTGGCGACTTTGACTACTGGCCCGGCCCGCTGGATCCCGACGACGGACAGACCGAGCAGGAGATCTGCGCCAAGTGGGACAAGTTCTTTCCCGTCTTCGGTGAAGAAATTGACGAACACCTGCGCAACTTCGAACAGGCGAAGGCGGAAGGACGACCCTACCAGCCGGAAGATATTCCGATAAACGTTCGCGGCTGGCCGGCCCGGGGTAACGAGTTCTTTTTCGATATACATCAGTTCGAACTGCCCAATACCAGTCAGGGACTGGCCGGGTTTTACGATCAGGACGGGGACGGCCTCTACAATCCCGACCTCGGCGATTATCCGGTGATCGAAGTGCGCGGATGTGAGGCGCCGCAGTATCCCGACGAGATGGTTTTCTGGATCTACAATGACAACGGCAATATCCACGCCCAGTCGATGGCCGATCCCATTCAAATGGAAGTGCAGGTGCAGGCTTTCTCCTACGCTACCAATGATGAGATCAATGACATGACCTTTCAGCGCTATAAGCTCATCAACCGCGCCATTGAAAGTATTGACTCCACCTTCTTCGCCATGTGGGTGGATCCCGACCTGGGCTGTTTCTCTGATGATTACGTAGGTAGCGATACCTCCCGAAACCTGGCTTACGTGTACAATGAAGATGCCCTGGACGGGCAGTCGGGATGTGTTTGCGATCAAGGCATTGCGACCTACTGCGACCGCGTGCCCATCCTGGGTGTCGATTACTTTCGTGGCCCCCTCAATGAGAACTTTGAAGAAATCGGCATGTCTTCCTTTACTTATTATAATAACGGCGGGGTAGGATCACCTCCTCCGGGGACTACCGATCCCAATAACGCCCAGGAATACTACAACTACCTGTCGGGGTCCTGGCGGGACGGCAGTCCCTTCACCTTTGGTGATGATGCTTACCAGGACGGCGACCCCGTCAGTTACGCCTTCACCGACCCGCCCGACGATACCGACGGCTGGTCCATGTGTACGGAGGCGCTTCCCTTTGGCGATCGCCGCACCATACAGGCCTCAGGCCCTTTCCGCCTCGATCCGGGGGCTGTCAATGAGCTGATCATCGGTGTTGTTTGGGTAGCCGATCAGGATTATCCTTGCCCGAGCATTCGCACCCTGCAGGAAGCGGACGATATTGCGCAGGCGCTGTTCGACAACTGCTTCGAGATCACCGACGGCCCCGATGCGCCCGACGTTGACTTCGTCGAGCTCGATCGCGAGGTCATCGCCGTTTTCACCAATGACAGCATCACCTCCAACAACGCCTTTGAAGGCTACGCCCAGCGCGGGTTGCAAATCCCTGCGGGCGAGCCCGATAGTCTCTACCGATTTGAAGGCTACAAACTGTATCAGCTCGCCGGCCCGAATGTCACCCTGGCCGACCTCAACAACCCCGACGAGGCCCGCCTCATCTATCAGGTGGACCTTAAAAACAGTATCGAGAAGATTTTCAACTGGCAGTCTATCGAAAGCCCCCTCGACGAAGAATTTTTCACGCCCGTTCTACAGGTCGACGGCCAGAACCAGGGCATCCGGCATACCTTCCGGATCAGCAGCGATGCTTTCGCCAGCGATGATCCCCGGCTGATCAACCACAAAAAATATTACTTTACTGCTATTGCTTACGCCCACAATGAATACGAGGAATACGACCCGGATGACAAGGTTGGGCAACGACGCCCCTACCTGGAAGGCCGCCGCAATATCGGCGACGGCACTAATCCATTCTACACCGTCATTCCCCGGCCCATTGTCGATCGCAGCCTGAATGCCGAGTTTGGCGACGGCGCCATCGTCACCCGTATCGACGGCATAGGCGCCGGGGGAAACTTCGTCGATCTTTCGCAAGAGAGCCGGGAGGCCGTCATCAGCGGTGACTTCAACGGCGAGTTGGTCTATCGTCCGGGCCGGGGCCCCATCGATGTAAAAGTCTTTAACCCGCTCGATGTGATAGACGGGGAGTTTGAACTTACCTTCGTCGACGAAGATATGAGTAACGGCGATCTCGACGACAACGTGCGCTGGGAGCTACGCAACCTCAGCGACCCCACCGCACCGGTCATTTTCGCCGATCGCAGCATAGAACGGCTCAACGAACAGATCATCCGCGACTACGGCTTCTCGCTGGCCATCGCCCAAACCGATGATGTGGGGGACCGCGCCGATGACAGCAACGGCGCTATCGGCTATGAAGAAGAATACCTCAACCCGGATGCCGAGCCTTGGTTTTCGGGCGTCCCCGACGGCTTTTCCGCCGGTATTACCTTTCTCGATGAATTCATCTTCGATTATGTAGCTACCGGGCCGGCGGAAGAGGATGTCAATATCGATCCTACGCAAGCACTGACCAATATCGGTCCCGGGTACTTCGTGCCTTATTACCTGTGCAATTGGCGCGTACGAGCGGATCAGCCGCTGATTCCCTACATCACGCCGGCCTGGACCGACCTGTCGGGCAGCAACGTAGTGCGCATCCGCACCCGCCTGCAGTCGGCCCAGAACATCGATGTAGTACTGACCTCCGATAAGTCGAAGTGGAGCCGCTGTGTGGTTATCGAAACCGCCAACCGTTATTACGAGGAGTCCGGCTTCTTCGCCGAGGGCGAACGCAAGCACTTCGATCTGCGCGACCACCCTAATGTCACTAAAAATGATAATGACGGCGACGGTCTGCCCGATATCGACCAGGAAGATCCCGGGAAGGGTATGGGCTGGTTCCCCGGCTATGCCATCAATGTGGAAACCGGTCAGCGGCTGAATATCTTTTTTGGAGAAAACTCGACCTACAACGGTGATTTCTTCCCCGAGTCCTATCAAAACGGGCCCATCGGTAACGATATGATGTTCAATCCCTCCTCACAGCTGCTGCTCAATACCGGAGGCAACATCAATATCTATTCCTACCTGGCCGGCGGGCAGCACTTCATGTACGTCACCAATCAGCCTTACGACGGCTGTCAGGAGCTACGTCAATTGCTGCAACCTACGCCGGTGCCGCTGCGCAAGGTATCGGCCATTCAGGATATCACCTGGGCCGCTCTGCCGCTGTTGCTGCCGGGACAGGAGATGCGCTCTTATCAGGAGGGGCTCATCCCTGAGGATGTTATCCTGAAAGTACGGGTTGACAATCCCTATCAGGTAGCCAAAGGTACGGGGGCCTTCGAAGGCTATCCCACCTATCGTTTCAAACTGGAGAACAAGCAGGCCAGCGAGCTGACGCCTTCCGGAGTGGAAACGGCGCTGGATATGATTAATGTCGTCCCCAACCCTTACTTCGGGTTTTCGGAGTACGAAACCTCGCAGTTCACCAACACGGTTAAGATCACCAACCTGCCGGCCAAGGCGACGATCACCATCTATTCGCTCGACGGCAAATTTATACGCCGTTACGAGCGCGACGAGACAGGCATCACGCCCGAAGGCGTCAACCGCGCCGTGAATCAGCAGCAAATATTGCCCGACCTGGAATGGGACCTGAGAAATAATAGGGGCATCCCCATCGGCAGCGGGGTCTATCTGATTCACGTTGCAGCGGAAGGTATGGGCGAGCGCACCATCAAGTGGTTCGGCGTCAACCGGAAGTTCGATCCTTCCGGTTTGTAATATTGATTTGATTAAAAACAACGGCAGACAGGAGGCCGCGAAAGGGCCTTTCGGCAAAAGCGGCTTCCTGTCTGCCGCCATACGATCATTCTTATGAAGCATTTATATACCAGACTCTCCCTGCTCACCGCGGTTTTCTTACTGCCGCTCGCCTCCCTTTACGCCGGCAACCCCGACCGGCAGGGCGAAGCGGGCGCTTACGAACTGCTCATGAATCCCTGGGCGCGCAGCGCCGGGCTGCATTCTATGCCGGTGTCTATGGTGCGGGGGGTGGAGGCGATGCGCCTCAACGTGGCCGGTCTTTCCCGCATCAACAAGTTGGAGGTGCAGGTCGGTCACGCCATCTACCTGCAGGGTGCCGACCTGGGGATGAACGCACTCGGTGTCGCTACCAAGATGGGCAAAAACGGCGCGCTCGGCATCAGCCTGATGGCCCTCGATTTTGGAGATATCCGGGAGACGACCGTCGATCAGCCGGAGGGCACCGGTGCTACCTTTTCACCCAGCTTCTTCAACCTGGGTATCGGCTACGCCTATACTTTTGAGAATAAAATTTCGGTGGGCTTTGCTTTGCGCGCCGTCTCCCAGTCGATCAGCAACCTTTCCGCTTTCGGCTTCGCGGTCGACGCCGGGGTGCAGTACGTGACCGGAGAGCAGGACAACTTCAAGTTCGGCATCGCCCTGCGCAACATCGGCACCCGCATGAAGTTCTCCGGCGAAGGCCTCGCTACTCCCGTAAATATTCCGGGCGGCAATTACGAATTGACCCTCGAACAGCGCTCAGCTTCCTTCGAGCTGCCCTCTATGCTCAATATCGGCGTCTCGTACGATTTCCTCATCGGCGACAAGAACCGGGTGACAGCGCTCGGCAATTTCACCTCCCATTCCTTCTCCCGCGATCAGATCGGCGGTGGAGTGGAATACGCCCTTAACGAAATGTTCATGCTGCGCGCCGGCTACAAACTCGATGTCGGTGATTTCCCCGAAGCGCAGGCGCCCGTCTACACCGGCCTCAGCGCCGGCGCCTCGCTGGACGTGCCCATCAGCCGCGAAAACAAAGACCTGCGACTGGGTATCGACTACGCCTATCGCGCGACCAAAATCTGGCAGGGGACGCATAATGTTAGTGTGCGGATTAACTTGTAGGGGGCTGGATGCTGGATGCCTTCAGGGGGAAGACCTGGATCAGGCCAACTACCGGATAATTGATCAATTGGGGCGAATCACAGCCCAGGGAGTAGTCAATGGCAACCGCATCCAGCTACATCAACCCTCCGGAAGCTATTATCTGTGGATTGAAAAAGGGCAGCGGGCTTTTGTCAAAAAAGTTATGATGGTCAGGTAAATTGTCTACACCAAAAAAATCAAAGACTCAAAATGAAAGGAACTTAGCGCTCCTTTATGTTGTTTATTAAAAAATTATTTTGCCACAGGTTCGGATAGGAAGAAGACGCCCGGCTTCTGATAATTAGCAAGAGTACAATGCTGACGAGCGTGAAGCCGAAATTTGAACGGCTTCAACCTCAGCACATTAACCGCATTTTAGTTATATTTGTAATTCGATAAAGGGGAAAACGTTTCCATCAAGGATGGTGGAAACGTTTTTGACTTATATTAGACCGGAAAGATTTTGAAAAAAAATTCGCCTTTTCTCTTGATCAGCGACAGTGATCTTCCGTTAGGTAACGGTGATGTTCCACTGGGGAGCTTCCCTAGGGAATGTAGCCGCCATTGCTAAATTACCAATTCAATTTTGGGGTCTGGTTAGCTACCAAGCACCTGCTTGGATGGGGGGCATGGCGACAAAATTATTTAATAGAAAAAACTTTATTTATGGCTGGATTTAATTATTTGACCAAAGAGGGCTATGAAAGGCTGAGAGCCGAATTAGACGAGCTGAAGACCACCGGTAGAAAAGAGGTGGCGGAGGCCATTGCCGAGGCCCGCGAAAAGGGCGACTTATCGGAAAACGCCGAATACGACGCGGCCAAGGATGCCCAGGGCTTGCTGGAGATGAAGATCAACGAGCTGGAAAAAACACTGGCCAACGCCCGCCTGGTGGACGCCAGCCAGCTCGACTCGTCGAAGGTGACTGTACTCGCCAAGGTGAAAATCAAAAACAAGAAATCGGGCAAACAAATGACCTATCAGCTGGTTTCAGAATCAGAAGCCGATCTTAAAGCCAAAAAGATTTCGGTGAGTTCTCCGATGGGGAAAGGCCTGCTCGGTAAAGCGGTAGGAGATACCGCCGTCGTCGAGACGCCCCGCGGCAATATCGAATTTGAGATCGTCGATATTTCACTGTAACAAACAAGTAATAACCGCGCAAGCAATTCATTATTATGGCCAGTATTTTCACCAAGATCGTTAACGGAGAGATTCCCAGTCACAAAATTGCGGAAACGGAGGACTACCTGGCCTTCCTGGATATACAGCCGCTAACCGAAGGGCATACGCTGGTTATCCCCAAAAAAGAAATCGACTATATCTTCGACATAGACGATGACTTGCTTGCCGGTTTGATGACGTTCGCCAAAGGAGTGGCCAAAGCTGTTGAAGCTACGGTGTCCTGCGAACGCATCGGCGTGGCCGTGGTGGGGCTGGAAGTCCCCCACGCCCACGTTCATCTGATCCCCATCAATTCGATTGAAGACATGTCTTTTTCCCGCCCTAAACTGTCGCCTTCACAGGAAGAACTCGCCGGGACGGCGGAGGCGATTCGCAAAAACTACCAAGGAGAATAAGAACCGGTAAGCACAGTACCGAAAACAGCTACCGCAGACGATTGGGGTTGTCTTTGAGAAAGGAGGACCAGTCGTTGTAGCGTTTGCCGCCGGGCAGGGGGCTCTGGCTCTGATAATAGTGGCAGATGGCGGCGCCGAGGGCATCGGTGGCGTCGAGAGTGTGATGGCTGAGGTCGATCCCGAGGATCTGGGTAAGCATGGCGGCTACCTGTTCTTTTGAGGCATTCCCTCTTCCCGTGACGGATTGCTTGATCTTTCTGGGGGAGTATTCCGTAATATCCAGCCCTTGTGTGATGCCGGCGGCCATAGCGACGCCCTGGGCGCGGCCGAGTTTGAGCATAGACTGGACATTTTTGCCGTAAAAGGGGGCTTCGATCGCCATTTCCCTGGGCCGGTGAATGTCGATGATCGAAATGAGGCGTTCGAAAATGTGCTTGAGCTTAAGTTGCTGTTCGCTGAGGTGTTGCATCTGCACGACGCCGATCTCGGCCAGCAGCAACTGTTTGCCGCGCACTTCCACGATGGCGTATCCGAGTGCATTAGTACCCGGGTCTACTCCTAAAAGACGGTATGGTGCTTGCTTTTTCAATGCTTTTCTATCACTTTGGGTGAAATTAGGGTTTTATCAGGTCAAAACAAATATTTTGAAAGATTTTGTTTGTGAAACGGTATAGCCGCTGGTTGAACGCGCTGTTCAAAATAGGGGTAGTCGTCTTGCTGGGTCTTACGCTCTATCAGGAAATCGGTACCCGGCAGAGCGCTGCCTCCCTATGGGATGCTTTCCGAAGCGGCATACAGGGCCAACTTTGGCCCCTGGCATTCGTTATATTATTGTTAATGTGGGTCAATTGGGTATTGGAAACGCTGAAATGGCGCGTTTTTACCAAAGCGTTTTTTCGCAGCACTTTCCGGCAGTCCCTTGAAGGGGTGCTGGCGGGTGTTACCTTATCCCTCATCACCCCGCAGCGGCTGGGCGATTATGGCGGCCGGCTTTTGCGCGTGCCGGCGCCATACAAATGGCAGGCGGTGAGCGCTACCGTGATGAGCAACCTGTGCCAGCTCATCGTCTTGCTGGGCGCCGGCGCCCTGGGGCTGGGTTATTTTACGGCGCACTACTGGCCGGAGGGTTGGAAAGCGGCGGGCGATTGGTTTCCGCTGATGATAGGACTGCCGCTGCTTTTACTGGCAGGCCTGAGTTTCCTGCGGCCTCTCGGCCGGCGGATCCTGCGCCTCCCCGCTTTGCGGCGTTTCCGGGAGCTGGGCAGGCAGTTGCGTAGCCTCGACGGGCCAACGCTGATGAAAGGCCTGGGACTGGCTGCTTTGCGTTATGCCACCTACAGTACGCAGTATTATCTGCTGCTGTATCTGTTCGGCATTGCCCCCTCAGCGGAAGCAGCGTTTGCGGGCATCGCGACGATATTTTTTATACAGAGCAGCGTGCCTCTTCCCCCGCTGCTCGGATTGCTGGCCCGGGGTGAAATCGCCCTTTTAGTGTGGGGTGTTTTCGATGCGAATGAGTTCAGCATCCTGGCCGCCACGCTAAGTCTTTTTATAATAAATTTATTTATACCGGCGTTACTTGGACTAGTAATCGTCGTCAAAACAGATGTACTGAAACCATTCAGTTATGAAAACAATTACGAGCAGAATCGGGCTATTGATGACCCTCGGGGTACTTCTGATGGCTTCCGGCACTCCTGAAATACCGGGCAGCATCGCTCAATCTGCTACCGCCTTGGATTCCGTCACTCCGCCTTCGCGTTGTATGATCGAAAATCATGCTTTTCAGCCCGGGGAGAAAGTTGTCTACAAAATTTATTACAACTGGAACTTTGTCTGGCTCGCGGCTGGTGAAGTAACTTTTGAGGTGAAGGACACCGGTAAGCAGTACCACCTGTCAGTGGTGGGAAAAACTTACCCTTCCTACGAATGGTTCTATAAAGTGGAAGATAAATACAATACCTTTATAGATAAAGAGACGCTATTGCCCAGTGTTTCCATTCGTGATATACAGGAAGGCAACTACACCCTGTACGACAAAATCACCTTCGACAAGAATCGCAATGTGGCCAAGTCGCTACGCGGCCGCAGCAAGGAGAAAGCAGAACTGAAAGAGTACAGCGTCGAAGGTTGCATGCACGATATCCTGTCGATCATCTATTTTGCGCGCAACCTGGATTTCAACAATATGGAGGAAGGCGCTCAGATTCCTGTCAAGATCTTTATGGATGAAGAAACCTGGCCCCTGGCGGTGCGTTACAAAGGCAAAGATGATAAAAAGCGCATTCGCGGTATGGGCAAATTCCGGGTCATCGAATTCACTCCGGAGCTCATATCGGGGCAGTATTTCGAAGAAGGCGATGAAATGAAAGTATGGGTTTCCGACGACAAAAATCGCATTCCACTAATGATCGAATCACCGGTGTCCGTCGGTTCCATCAAAGCGGTACTGAAAGAATATGACGGCCTGCGATATGATCTTGAAGCCAAGCATTAAGAAAGCCGGAGGTGATCTTTAACAGACGGCAGGCCGAGCCCAAGAATAGGTTTCAGGGAATTAGCCCGGCAACGGGCCGGCCCTTTTGTCCGGTAGTCATTCCAAGTATTACCGGGTAAGCTGCAGGAGCAAATTTTCTGCAGCTTTTTTACATAGAGCCAGAAGGCCGGACGGAATACCCGTAATGACATGAATTTTCTTATGAAAAAGATATTGCTTCCCATCGCTGTGATCGCGTTTTTCGCCGGTGGTTTCCTGTTGGCCCGTTTCTGGTACGCGCCGGCAGAGGAAGAAACGACCCAGGAAAATGCGACGGTGCTCCTGGAAAAGATCAAAACCGTAGCCAAACTGGTTACGGTAGAGGGTTACTTTTCCGAGGTTTATGATTATAAAGATTACTGGCAGTACGATTTGCCTTTCCTGCGTAAAAAAGCATTGCTGCGCGTAAAGGCTACCGTTTCGGTAGGCTACGATCTGGGGCAGATGAAAGTAGAAGTGCGGCCGGATGAACAGCGCATCTTTATCAGCAATCTTCCCGATCCGCAAATTATCGCTATCGATCATACGCTCGACTATTACGACATCTCCGAAGGGGCCTTCAACTCCTTCTCCGAAACCGACTACAACCGCCTCAACCAGAACGCTAAAAGCTTTATTCGCTCCAAAGCCGAACAGAGCGACCTGATGCTGCGCGCCGAACAACAAGGCGTCGATCTCCTCGAAGTCATTGAATTTATGGCTGAAAATGCAGGCTGGGAAGTGAATTTTGTTCCCCGGCAGGAATTGGAAAGGTATAAGAATTAAGTCGGAAGTCGGAAGTCGGAAGTCGGAAATCGGCCATACGGCTCTTCGCTTCGCTCCGAGAAGGGGGCCATACGGCTCTTCGCTTCGCTCCGAGAAGGCGGATATGATCCCCACAAAAAACAAAACTACCTTCAAACTCCGGGAGTTGAACATGAGCCATCCCGAATTTTTTCTAAACTGCTTTAGGACCTCGGAGAGGTCACATATCAGGAGAAACTGTGGAATATATGCGACCTCTTCTAGTGCGCTGGTAAATAATTTATAAAACGTTGCTGTGTGCTTTGCGATCTTTACGTGCCATTTTCTGCCGGCATAGCTGCCCTTTGCGCACCCTGCTTGCAGGAGGTCTCACGCAGAGGCCCGTGGCCACCTCCGGTTCGTCAAATGTTAGCGACCTTTGGGA
>CAZWDL010000019.1:75411-76683 GCA_964632995.1 uncultured Saprospiraceae bacterium | reverse complement strand
GCGCCTTGTTCGGCCAGCAGCAGCGCCAGCTCGCGGCCGATGCCGGAAGAAGCGCCGGTGACGATGCAGACATTCTCGTGGAAAGGTTGGCCTTTCATAGGTGTGCGTTTACAGGTCAGGAGAATTGAAAGGGAATATACGGATTATTCAGCTTTGTGGAGCTATTAGCGGCTCGCCGGTTCAAAATAAGCCGGGGCGCGCCGGGAAAGCGCAGCCCGGCCCCTTAACGATTTTCAAAGTCTATTGGGGCAGCAGGCAGGCTTAGCCGCCGAACTTAGCCCTCGATTTTGCCAATCCTCACAGCGTCAACATCACATCCCCCGTAATCACTTCCCGGCCCTGTTTCCGGTCGTCAATGTATTCCACATTGATGCTGTAGACGTATACGCCCGTGGGCAATTGTTGTGAGCGGTACTGTCCGTCCCAGGCATTTTGCGGATCGGCGCTTTGGTACAGCAGAGTCCCCCAGCGGTCGAAGACGCTGATTTCGAAATTGAGAATCTGCATTTCGGGTGGAAAGTTGACCTCCAGCCGATCGTTGATGCCGTCGCCGTTGGGGCTGAAAACGTTAGGAACGAAGTAAGTGAAATAGGTGCATTCCCGCTCCTGGACAACGACGGTATCGCTCAGTACGCACTGCCCGTCGATGATCTCCACCGAATAAACCCCCTGGGCATCGACCAGATAAGTAGCATCGCCGGATCCATCCTGCCAGCGGTAGCTGTCGCCGCGCACACCGGGATCCAGGCGGTACTGCTGGTCGTGGCAGATGGTAGTATCCGCTCCGAGGTCGATCGATTGGCGGGTCTGGAACTCCACCACAGCCGTATCGCGGTTGGTGCAGCCGTTGAGCACGGCTTCGGCCCAGTGCAGACCGGGCATTTGCACCTGGTAACGCGCAGCCGTACTACCGTCAAACCAGCTGAAACTTTCACCGTTGCTGATTACATCCATTGCAAAAACATCCCCTTCACAAATCACCGTATCGCTACCTATTTCAATTTCCGGCAAAGGGTTATAGGTAACAAAGATGCTATCGCGATCTGTGCATCGCTCCACCTGTACTTGTCCCCAGTAAAGACCGGCCTCGCGGATGCTGTACCGGGGGGAGCTGCTGCCGTCCTGCCAGGTGTAACTCGCCTGGGGCAGGCTGATATCCGCGTTCAGCACTTGTCCTTCGCAAAGCGTGGTATCGCCCCCCAGTTCGGTATCCGGGATAATGATATAGGTGACGGTATGCTGTCGCGGCGGGTGCAGCCGTTCAGGGACGCC
>CAZWDL010000019.1:0-75401 GCA_964632995.1 uncultured Saprospiraceae bacterium | reverse complement strand
CCAGCCAGTAATCGCCGCTTTGGTCGACGAAAAGGCCGGCATTGGTCGTACTGTCCTGCCACAGGTAGCTGTCGGCGCCATTGTCAGATGCTCCGTCAAGGGTGGCGGTTTCGCCTTCGCAGAGGATGAAGTCTTCCCCCAAATCGATGGCCGGCAGCGGCTTGTAATTCACCCGGATACTGTCGCGCTCCGTGCAGTTGTTGAGGGTGACGTCGACCCAGTATTCTCCCGGGGAATCGATTGTAAAGGACTCCAGATTACTGCCGTCGGGCCAGGCGTAACGGGCATTTTCTTTTGGCCACTCCAGAGTCAGGCTTTCCTGTTCGCACAGGACGGTATCGGCGCCCAGGTCCGGGTTGAACGCTTCGTAGTAATCCACGACGATGCTGTCGCGGCTGGGACAGCGGTCGACCAGCAGAGCGACCCAGTAGGTGCCCGGTTCGGTGACAGTGAAATCCGGGGAGGTCGTTACGGAGTCCTGCCAGAGATAGCCGGTGGCTGCCTGGGACTCGGCAGTGAGCTGCAGACTGGCCTGCTGGCAAAGCGTGGTATCGGCGCCCAGTTGTACTGCCGGTGGGTAGATGTAATCCACCGTCGTCGAGGTGGAATCGGCACATCCGCCAAGTTCCATCTTGACCTCATAGGTGCCCGGTTCACTCACTTCAAATGTGGGCAGCGTAGAGCCGTCCTGCCAATTGAAAATAACCCCGGCTATGTCGAGAGAAGCATCGAGCAACAGGCTTTCTCCCCCGCACAGGGTAGTGTCATTGGTCAGCTGCGCCTGGAATATTTCCGGGGGCAGTAAGACGACGGAATCGCGTGTTGCACAGTCGACCCCAAAGGAAACCTCTACCCAGTAAGTACCGGGTTGATTGGTCGTAAAAGTGGGGCCGGTGCTGCCGTCCTGCCATCTGTACTGCTCATTGCCGCTGTTGTTGTCGGCGTCGAGGGTGACGGCCTGATCCCGGCAGAGAACGACGTCGGTGCCCAAAAAGCCTACATCGACGAAGGACTGCGCCGATTCAAATATCCAGCCGGTATTGCTGTTGCCGATATCTGTGCTGTGTATGCCTGCGTAAAAGGTAGCCGCTCCGGTGGCCTCCTGATCACGCATCTGAATAAAGTCGCCGTTAACCTGGCCTTGCTGCATGTAAACGATAGATTGCTGCCCGGGCTTCGTGGAAGATAGTTTGATGGGGGAACAATTGTTTCCGATTAGCTGGAAGTGATCGACGATGGTTTGCGTGACCCCGGCTTCCAGTTGATAAGCCTTGCCCTCACTGAAAACCAATGTATCGAAGGCATTGACACCGGTAATGACCGCATCTTTATCGAAGCGAACGTAATCATAGGAACAGGCATCCCCGGAGGAGGCCAGCCGGGACTTGTCGCTGCTCGCAGTAAAGATAACCCTGCCGAACTCCAGCGGTATGCGGTTGCGCATACTCGAAGTAGGATGCGTCAGCTCAATCGTCGATTGGCCGGCTTCCAGCCGGAAATCGGCCTCGAGGACCTCCCAGCTGAAAGAGCGATCGCCGGGCCCGTCCACCACGAACAGAGAGGTATCCAAACTCAACACTTTGGGCGTTTCCACCCGGGCAGCAGTAAACTGCCCGCAGGTGAGAGGCTGGCCGTTGGTTTCCAGTTGCCCGTTGAGCATGTGCAAGCGGTTCGCATAGACCAGAGGATCTTCCAGGCGCCAGCTGCCGGAGCCCTCGACCACCACGGAATTGAAACGCTGCCCGGCGCTGAGAAGGGTCTGGCCGGTTTCTTCTCCCCGCAGCTGTAGCTCATTGATCATCGCGGTCATCTCTTCGTGCAACTCCAGTGATCCGAATACCTGCAGGCGGGAAATATCAAAAACGGGCTCATTGGCGGCAGTGCGCCAGCTCATATTGCGACAAAAGTGATCGACCACCTGCCAGCCGAAGACTGTTTGCCCGGCGGCATCAAAGGAGTTGGCATCGAAAACGACATCGTCAGCGGGGGTAGGAATACACTCCCCGCCGGGCCCGCCGCTGCTCACTGACCAGTGGGCCCGGTCTTCCCAGTCGCCCGCGCCACCGACCCAATACAACGTGCGACCGCCGAGGCGATCGAAGGTCCAGCCCTGATTGTTCCCCAGATCGATCGACTGGTTGGCCGTGAAGTTGCCGGAACGGGCATCGATATCTTTCAAAATGAGATAGGCGCCGGTATTGGCCTGATCGCTGCGGATCGGGGCAGGCACGTCATCGATCACCGAACGGATGGAGATGTAAGCGTCACAGGCGCCTTCAGCCACCAGAGTGCCGATATCCTGAACGTTATCGACATCCAGCTGGTACTCGTAGCCCGGAGTCAGTTCCAGCCGGTTGATGGTCCAGGAGTGGAAAATAGTACCTGGCCCTTCGAAAAGCAGATCGTGGATGGACATCCCTTCGTTCTGACCTGTATCCAGGAAGCCCGACTCCCGGAAGGTCACATCGAAGTAGTTTGCCCGGCCGTCCCCTTTATGCGTAATGTGGCCATGGTTGAGGAATTCGATAAGAGAACTACCCGCGTAGAATTCCAGGCTATTAAGATTGAGCTCCCAGGTGGAAAAGCCCACGTCGAGAAAGCGAAGCATAATATGTGAGTTGTCGAGAGAAAGCAGGCGCGGCCGGGCATTACCCGACAGGAAGCGCGCACAGGTAAAAGGCTGCCCCCTGGTTTCCAGGCTCCCTTGCTCGAAATAGATGAAATTTGCGACAGCAAGCGAGTCGGCCAGTTTCCATCCTCCCTGATAGCCGTCGAACAGTATATCCTGTCTGAATAATTGTCCGGCCGACGCTATGGTATTATCCAGACGGGGGGATTCGAAGTGCACATCACCTTCAAATTGCAATTGCATATCCTCAATAAACTGCAGGGAACCGTAGATCCTAAGGTTGCGGTCCATATCGCCCATCAGGATAGGGCTGCCGGTCGCGCCCGCCCAGCTCATATCGCGGCAAAAGGCGTTCTGCACATCGATGGTCACGATGCCTGCCTGACCGTCAAAGGAGTTGGCATCGAAGAAGACATTGTCGGCGCCGGTAGGAATGCAGGCGCCTCCCGGTCCACCGCTGCTGTACGACCAATGAGCCGGATCGCTCCAGCGTCCGGTACCGCCCACCCAGTACAGGTTATTGTCGTTCCCCGCCTCGATCTGCCAGCCGGCATTGTTACCCAGGTCGGCGCTGTTACTGGCGGTAAAAACAGCGTCGCCGGCGGCGTGTATGTCTTTCAGGGAGACATACTCTACGAGCAGCTCCTCCGAGTCGCTGGTGATGGTTGCCGCGGCGCCGCTGCTGGAGGAGAAAAGTTGAATAGGCGCCAGGCATTCACCGGCGGCATTGAGCTCGGTAATATTGTAGGTCATCTCGCTCTGTAGGATGTTGTTACTCCCAGCAGCGAGGGTGAGCCGTCCGATATCGAACATACCGCTCAAATCAGCATTTCCCGCAAAGGAAACTTCTCCGAACTGATGAACCAGGTCCACACTGCCCCGAAGTGCTGCGTCGCCCTCTTCGCTGGTGAAGCGAAGCGTCTTGAAACGAGCGGCGGCATCACCGCTGAGGATGAATTCGGCCCGCGAGCCGCTAAGTTCGAATTCAGCTTGTGCTGTTTCCATGGTTAAATTGAGCGTATTAATGGCCACCGAAGCTTTGCCTCCGGTCTCTATCTTCACTTCGGAGTTTCCGAGTAATAGCCCCCCCTGCTCTGATACAGCGACTTTCAGTCCGGCAGCAGCAACCGCATAACCAGCGGTGGCCAGGCTGCCGTTGGCCAGCTCCACCCTGCCTGAAGTGCTCAACGGACCGGCCAGCGTCCATTCCCCGCCGGCGCCTTCAAAGTACAGCACGTTCGTCAGGGAATGACCGGCCAGATCGATACTTTGATCCGGAGAACGACTCAGGAAGTGCAGGCTTCCGCCAAAATCGACCGTCATAGCGGCAATAAGTTCCAGGGAACCGTGAATATTCAGGATGCCGGCCGGATCTCCGTTGAGCAGAGGCTGCCCGGTGGCGCCTTCCCAGCTCATGCTCCGGCAGAAAACATTGGCGGCGTCAATCTCTACCACCTGCCCCGGTCCGTCGAAGGAATTGGCGTCGAAATAAACATCGTCATCGGCTGTCGGAAGCTTATTATGTGTAAGGGTTCCTCCGGAAGTCGTCGCCCAGTGACTGAGATCCGACCATTCTCCGGATCCCCCGATCCAGTAGTAATCGAGCGAATAAACAGACGTAGTACATAACAGGAATGCATAACAAAAACACAGAATAATCGGTCGGCTCATCTTTTGAGATTTTGTAGATAGCTACTGTTACTAATGGTCAGGAAAATCTTCCTGCCTTTTTCGGCTATTCACCAGTGAGATATCCTTTTAAAAACGGGAATAACAACCCGGAATTCAGTAAACTCCTCCGGGATACCCGGAGGACTGAATATCCAGGCTTTCAAAACAGGACGGAACAAGCGACCTGCGATTTTCACTGCGAAAAACCCGGGGTCATGTTTTTACTTGGTACTTTTGAAAAGGCGCTTCCCGTTGAGAACTAAATGGATGCTGAGTGCGGCGTAAAATTAGAATATATTTCTCAGGTAGCTAAAAATACTATATAGATTTTTTGACAAAATGTTGCCCAGTTTTTTTTTGTTCCTGAAGCCCGTTTTATCGAAACTTTTGGAGTAGACTTACGGGTTAACTAAAAATTTATGTATTTTTGTGTGCGCGCACATGGCGCGTGATTAAATTTAGCCTGTTGAACCAGTCTTGTGCACCATTTTGTTTTTTTTCGATTTACTACCAAAAAGTGTACCAATTGTCTCTGAGAGACGCGCTAAAGAAAAAAGACTGGATGGAAGGAAGAGCAGTTCTGCTCTCCTTCCTTTCTTATAGAGGTGGTTTCGCCCGGGTTGTTCATTGACAAAATACTGATCAACTGATATGCAGTGGTTCTATTTTATCGGACACTTCCACCCCTTGCTGGTGCATCTGCCCATAGGCTTTTTACTGCTCGGCTTCGCTATGGAACTCGCCGGCCGCCGCAAGCGCTTTGAGGCCTTGCGCCCCGCCCTGCCGTTTGTATTGCTGCTCAGCGCCGTCAGCGCCGTCGTCACTGCCCTTATCGGGTACTTTTTGTCGCTGGAAGGAGGGTACGAGGGGGAAACGCTGAACATTCATCAGTGGTCGGGTATCGGCGTAGCGGTTTTGAGCATCGTTCTTTATTTGGCTAAATCTCTCGAATGGACCAGGCTGTTTATGCCTTTGTTTGGCGCGACCGTTTTCCTGTTGTTTGTCACCGGCCATTACGGCGGCATCCTGACGCATGGGAATAAATACCTGACGGATGCAGCTCCGGATCCTGTCAAACGCCTGCTCGGCACTCCCCGGGAAGCCGCGGCGGCCGTCATAGATCTGGCCGGCCTCGATACAATGACCATGTACACAGCCCTGGTAAATCCAATTCTGGATGATAAATGCATCAGCTGTCACCGGGCGGAAAAAACCAAAGGAGAGCTGCGACTCGACACGCCGGAAGGCCTGCGCCGGGGCGGCGAACATGGCGACTTGTACGTCGCCGGCCGACCAGCCCGATCCCTGCTCCTGGAACGCATTCACCTTCCGAAAGAGCACGACGATCACATGCCGCCCGACGGCAAACCCCAGCTCAGCGACGAAGAGAAAACACTGCTGGCATGGTGGATCGAAGAAGGCGCCGATTTCGACAAAAAGGTGGGCGACTGTGAAAAAGATGATGAAATCAAACGGATACTGGAGCGGCAGTTCAAACCCAAGGCGGAAAACCCGGTCTTCACACTGGATATAAGTCCGCTGGAAGAGGGGAAGCTGCTCGCTCTCCAAAATACAGGGCTTCGCGTACAGCCGCTGGCGCAAAACAGCCCCTATCTGGAAGCATCCCTGGAGAACAGCGATTCCCTGGAAAACGCTCAACTGGACTTACTCCTGCAAGCCGCCGAACAACTGCTCCGCCTCGACC
This sequence comes from uncultured Saprospiraceae bacterium, assembly GCA_964632995.1. GTDB lineage: Bacteria > Bacteroidota > Bacteroidia > Chitinophagales > Saprospiraceae > CAZWDL01. The sequence goes on along the minus strand of CAZWDL010000019.1, from coordinate 69,396 downwards.
TGGGGAATACCGGCTTAACCGACGAAATGACAGGCGTCCTTGCTGAACTGCCCCACCTGACTCACCTCTCCCTGGACCGCAATCCCATCTCCGACGCCACGCTGGCTAATCTTCAAGACCTCCAATACCTGGAATACCTGAATATCTACCAAACGCAGGTCAGCGACGAGGGGCTGAATATGCTCACCGCTTTGCCGCAGCTGCGCCGGCTCTTTCTCTGGCAAACACAGGTGACAGAAAAAGGAATCACCGCTCTAAAACAGGCCAACCCCCAACTCCAGGTCGACGCGGGGGGGCACAAGGACAGCCTTTTCTTATCCGGTCCCCTCTCTCCGCCAAGTATCAAGCCGGAGAAACAGCTCTTTAACGATCCGCTGACCGTTGAACTCGAGGTTCGCGCCGACAGTGTGGATATCCGCTATACCCTCAACGGCAGTGAACCGGACAGCAATGCTTTGCCCTACACCGGCCCCATTGAAATCAGAGAAACCACGCTGCTACGCACCCGCGGCTTTAAAAAAGACCGCGAGCCTAGCGAGATTGTGGAAAAACAGTTCGTTCTCGCCCGCCACCAACCGGAAGACATCAGCCTGGACAATGCCCCAAGCGAACGCTACGCTGCCCAAGGCGCCCCCTCCCTCATTGATCAAAAAAAGGGATCAGAGGACTTCCAGGACGGCCGCTGGCTCGGCTGGGAAGGTCAACATGCCGTTATCACACTGGATCTGGGCAGCAGCCGGGAACTGCGGGCCGTCACCGTAGGGGCCCTGGAAGCGCCCGGATCGTGGATCTTCTTTCCCGAAGGCGTTGAAGTTACCATATCGGACGACGGTGAGCAGTTCCGGAAAGTAGCCGGGGAAAATTATCCGCTGACAAAAGAAGATCACCCTCGCCGGTTGCGTAGCTTCCGCATTGCTTTTCCACCGACACAAACGCGATACCTGCGCGTGCAAGTGAAAAGTCATCTGAAAAACCCCGGCTGGCATCCCGGCGCCGGAGAGAAATGCTGGGTGTTCGTGGATGAGATTTCGGTGGAGTAAAAGAAAGTCGGAAAGCGGAAGTCGGAAGTGGGAAGGCTTATCCGGTCAAGGCACAAAGCACCGGTTTTTAACTTCCTGATGATGAGCAACGTAAAATGAATAATCATACTACGTTTTTCCGAATGCGAACCAGGAAACATTGAAATCCTCCTATTGATGAGAAACAACTACTCCCTGCTACTGCTTTTACTTCTACTACCCTCCTTGGTCCAAACGCAGGATTTCAAGGTCATCGGTTACCTGCCTTACTACCGCTTCGGCTTTATGGACCAGATCGATTTCGACAAAATAACCCACCTCAATATCGCTTTTGCTAATCCGGATATGGAAGGCAAGCTGGATGTCGGCGGACAGGATATCACGCCGGTGGTGACCAGGGCGCGGCAGCATGACCTGATCGTTCTGCTTTCCCTGGCCGGCGGCGCGCTGAAGCCGGAATGGGAAGCCGCCTGGGAATTTCATATGCTCCCCGACAACCGCTCCGCCTTTATTCACAAAATTGTCAACTACTTGAAGCAGCATGACCTGGACGGTATAGATTTTGATCTGGAATGGCAGCACGTCGATGAGCAGTACAGTGGGTTTGCACTGGAACTGCGCGACTCCCTGAATCAATACGATTATCTGCTCACCGCCGCCCTGCCGGGCACTTACCGCTACCCACCGGTCAGCGATGAGGCCCTGGCGGCCTTCGACTGGATCAACTTAATGGCCTACGATCTGCGAGGCCCCTGGGATCCCTATGCCCCTGGGCAACACTCCCCCATTTTCTTTGCCGAGGCCTCCATCAACTACTGGATGGAACAAGGCGTCAATCCCGATCGGCTGACCTTAGGCGTACCTTTTTACGGCTACGATTTTAGTCAGATCCCGGTGAAGGCCTTCACCTATCGCAGCATGGTGGAAATGGATCCCGCCTACGCCCTGGTCGACCGGGTCGGACAGGCTTACTACAACGGCATTCCCACCATTCAGACAAAAACAGAGATGGCGCTGGAACAGGTGAGCGGTATCATGATCTGGGAACTGGGTCAGGACAGCTTTGATGAATGGTCGCTGCTCAACGCTATCGATCAGGTCGTCCGGGGAACGGCGCCTGCGCCAACGATCACCGAAGCAGCGGAACTCCGTGTCTTTCCCAACCCATTTGCCGAAAGGCTGATGATGCACAATGAAGCAGCACAAGGCTATGAACTCACGATCACGGATTCCCATGGGCGTGAGATGCGAAGTAATCTGCTGCAGCCTTACAATTCACTTGAAGTGACAACGACCGGCTGGCCGGCTGGGGTTTATTTTCTGCGTATCCGCAATGATGGCGGGCGGTTTATCCGGTCGCTTGTCAAGCTTTACTAAGTTTAGAAGTTTAGACTCCGGCCACTTCGTGGCGGCTGGTTTAGAAGATCTGAAAATGAGATTCCCGGTTTCAGACCTTCTAAACTCCTAAACCAGCGTAGCCCGACCGGACGGTCCGTAGGAAGGGCAAGCGTCTAAACTTCTAAACTTTCCCCTCCCCCAAATAAGTACTTCCTCCTACGAGGTTTCGTGAACGAATCACGGTACCCGCTTATCCTTTCCGAACCAACGCTGCCAAACAGCCAGCAGACGGTTGAGCCAGCCCTGCCAGGCGGGCGGCGTTTTCAGTTCCGCGCCGGCACCGGGCTCCTGTTGATAGAGCTGTTCGTAGACCTGCCGGACGTTCTGCTCTACCATGCCTTTGAAGGGAATGCGCGCCATCAGTCCGTACATCGCGGCATTGCCCCTGGCGGTGGCGCCCGGGTTGGCTTTGGCATATTCGATGGCGGTCCGCAGATCCTCCAGGTACTCATCGAGCACGCCGGTATTGTGGCTCATCAGGGTGAGGTGAATGGAATTGGGGTTCTGCTGCCGGTCGACCATCCAGCCTTTTTCCTGTAGCTGATCGCCGATGACAAAGATATCCAGCGTATCGTCACTCGTGGTATAGGCCACGAGATTCATATCGGGTTTGCCCAGAATCCGTATTTCAGGTATTTCCTCCAGCCTTTCCTTCAAGTGTTCCGTAGCCTCCATCACCTGACGGGCAACGCGCAGGTAGCCCTCGCGACCCAGCGATTTGATGGCCGCCCAGCCTGCCGCCATCGGGCCTACGGGGCGGGTGCCCAGCAGTGCAGGAGAAACGTAGATCCCCCCGCACCAGTCGGGCAATACGTAAAACTGATGCCGCAGGTAGCTCATATCGCGGTACAACACGGTGGAAGCCCCTTTGGCGCCGTAGCCGAACTTGTGAAGATCGGCGGAAATGGAAGTGACGCCGGGAATGCGGAAGTCCCAGACGGGTAACTCGTAGCCCAACTCTTCCACCCAGGGCAGCATAAAGCCGCCAACGCAGGCATCGACGTGGAAAGGAAGTTTGTGGCGTTGCGCAATAGCTCCTATACCGGCGATGGGATCCACCGTACCGTAGGGGAAGCAGGGCGCCGAAGCCGCGATCATGATCGTGTGCTTGTTGATGACTGCCTCCATCGCTTGCGGGTCCGCCCGTAGATCATCCCGCAGCGGAACACGGCGGATCCGAATGCCCAGCATGTGGGCGGCTTTGAAAAAAGCCGGATGGATAGAGGCCGGTACAATCATTTCCGGTTGTGAACTGGCTCCGCGCTGTTTGCGGGCCCGTTCCCGGTAGGTATAAACGGCCATGAAAATACTCTCCGTGCCGCCGGAGGTCACCACCCCTACTACTTCCTCATCGCCGTGCAACAGGCCGGCCGTCATCCGGCTGATTTCATTCATCAGCCGGCGGACACTCTGAAAGGCAAAGGGATTGATGGGGTTTTCCGAAAAATAAAGTTGGTGCGCTTCTTTCAGTAAATCGAGATGCTCCTCGTCAATTTGGTATACCAGACTCCAGGTGCGCCCCGACCGCCAGTCCATATCCTTCTCCTGCATTTGCCGTAAGGCGTCCAAAATATCTCCGCGCTCCATGCCCTTCTCGGGAAAAGTATAAGGAGAAACTGATTTATCCATAGCTTGATTTCTGGGTCAATTGAAAAGGTGACTCCGGGTATTTACTCAACGTTGCAGTGTAGCTTGTTGCTCGTGTGAAAAGTCAAACAAGGGCAGTCTGTAAAGAACTGCCGGATTTCTGAAATCCGGCAGTTCTCAGCTCCCGCAACTTGGAAAAAAATGAGGCTGCCATATTTATCCTAACCAGAGTAAAGGTTATCCCTTAATCCGCTGGTAGCGGCCGTAGATTGAGATATTGCAATCGAATCAAAAAAATCAATCCGAAAACGAACCAGACGCCCAGTGCGATAATCGAATTACGCATGCTGCCGAAGAGGTTGTCCAGGTAGCCGAAAGAGACCAGCCCCAGCATCATCGCTACTTTTTCACACACATCATAAAAGCTAAAATAGCCCGCATTGTTTTCCGTTTTTGGAATCATTTTGGAATAAGTAGAACGGGAGAGCGACTGTATGCCGCCCATGACCAGCCCGATGAAAAAACCGGCTGTGTAAAAGTGGTAGGCCGTCTGAATGAAATAGGCGCCTATGCAAATACCGATCCAGATGATGACGGCCAGGATCAGCGCAGGCACGTTGCCGTAGCGCTTCGACAGCCAGGCAAACAGGAAGGCGCCGGCGATGGCGACGTACTCCAGCGTCATGATAGTAACAATGAGCTGAGTGAACTCCAGGTGTACCTCCTTTTCTCCAAAGGAGGCGGCCATAAACATCACCGTCTGTACCCCCATAATGTAAAAAAAGAAGGCCAACAGGTAGATTTTCAGGCGGGGGAGGCTTTGCAGGGTGCGCCAGATTTTCAGCAGTTCCCGGTAGCCATTGAGCAGGTAATGCCCCTCCGGGCGTTTCCGGTAGATGCCCTGCGGCAGCCGCCGGAAAGTCAGATGGGCAAAGCCAAACCACCAAAGCCCAACCACCAGGAAAGAAAGCCGGGGTAATAAGGTATCATCGGTGACGCCAAGCCGCTCCTGGTTAATGATCGCTCCCAGGCTGAGCACCAATAGCGTAGTGGAGCCGATATAGCCGTAGGCATAACCCCTCGCACTGATACGATCCTGCCGGTCTTCCGTCGCGATGGCCGGCAGATAAGCATTGTAGAAAACGATACTGCCGGCATAGCCGATCGTAGCCAGCATCAGGCCCAACAGCCCCAGTTCCAGATTCTCCCCGGTGAAAAAGAAAAGCGCGGCGCAGGCCGCAGCCCCCAGGTAGCAGAAAAAACGCATAAAGCGCTTGTGCGTGCCGGAATAATCGGAGATGGAGGAAAGCAGCGGGGAGACGAAGGCGACGGCGCCGAAAGCCAGCCCCAGACAAATGGAGTAAATGGCCGTATTCTCGATGTCGAAGCCCAGAAACTCCACCCGGTTGGATCCACTCTGCCGGGTCACCTCATTGTAGTAAGCGGGAAAGATCGCCGAACTGATCACCAGCGAGTAGACCGAATTGGACCAGTCGTACATCGCCCAGGCGTTGATAGTTTTCTTGTCGTTCTTTGGTATCATGCAAAATTGGTTCCCGCTTCAAAGCTGCCAAATTAAGGAAAAGTCTGATTTTCTTTGGAATTTGTGTTTTATACAAAGGTGCCCAAAGGAGACACAAAGGCCACGAAGTTCTGAGCCTTTTCACCAGATGCTTGCCATCACCAATACCATTCTTTCCACTACACACCCATCACAAAAAACTAAAAATCAACAACTTACTACCTACTCCCGCTCCGATTTCCTATTCCTGCCTCCCCAAGCTTTCCCCTGTCTGCTCTCCGCCTTCCTCATACCTTCGATCGCTTCCGACTTCTCGGAGCGAAGCGAAGAGCCGTATGGCCGACTTCCGACTTCCCACTTCCGACTTCCCACTTCCCACTTCCGACTTCCGACTTGCAATCATCCTCTTTGTGAAACTTTGCGCCTTCTTCGTGAATCTTTGTTTAATATTCTTCAAAACGCCTCCGCCAGGAAGAAGTACAGGCCCGTCTGCCGCTCTCCCGTTCCGTCGGAGTTGGGGGCCAGGCCGATCGCGTAATCGATGCGAAGGTTCACCCGCGATTCCTGGTTGAACAGGATGCGCAGCCCGGCGCCGGCGGCCAGCCGAAACTGGTTGAAGCGAAAATCTCCGACCTCCGGCCGCACCTGCGCGCCGCTGAGAAAAGCCGCTACGCCCAGGCGCTTCCAAAGCTGCCAGAAGCCGGATTCGCTGTCTTCCCGCCAGAAGGGTAACCGATACTCGAGCTCAAAGGCCAGCATATGATTATCTTGATAGGCGCCCTTGAAATATCCCCGTACTAATTGATGTTCAGATAATTGAGGGTATCCGGAGTATTTCCTACTTCTTCTATCTCAGCCAGCAGCGCCCCCGCTGCATTTCCGCGACCGTAATTGCGATCGGGCCAGCGATTGAAAACGGCTTCCCCCCGGAAACGCCAGCGGTTGCCGTTGGTGAAAAGCTCCCAGCGGCTCTCGATCGCGATCTGATTATTGAGGGTATAGACGGCCAGAAAGTTGATGTTGGAAATCTGTGTGCGGGGGTCGCCGCGATAAAAATCCAGATAGTAATACCCGATAACGCCCAGGGTCAGCTTTGTCTCCGGCGCGTAACTGATAGCGGGAAAGAGATCCAGCTTTTTAAAGTCGCGTTCGGCAATGGTACTGCCGGTAGAATCGGTTTGGCTTTCTTGCTGTGCCTGCACTTTCAGAACGGCCAGCAGCAGGTAGATGGTGTTTTGTTTCATCATTTACTGGTTTTCTGGGTGTATAGGGAATGGTAGGGTCAATTGGCGGGGTGACTTGAAGTCACCCCGCCAATTTATCGGGAAGCTGTGAGAATCAGTTCAACGGGGAAACAACTAAAAGGTAAAAAAATAACAAGATAACAGGCGTAAAAATTCAAAAAAGAATTCGTGTAGATTGACGGGGTGACTCCGAGTCATCCCGTCAATTTACCGGGAAGAATTCGTTAGTGCGCTTTCAACTCCCGGTACAAGGTTTTCAGCAAAGTCCCCGTCGTGTCCGAGTTATACTCCCAGAACATCACCCCGGCCATCCCCCGCGCCTTAACGAATTCTGCTTTGAGGCGAATGGAGGCCGTATCTTCAAAGGTGACGAAGGTGTGGCTCTCCGGATTCCACAGATAGGGCGATCGGGCATCCGGGTCCCAGTGCCTTTCAAAGCCGCGTTGGCCGATCATCGAATCCACCAAGGTGTGGTAGGCATAAGAGCGGGCTGCTCCTGCTGCCGGTTGATGCAGGCCGCGGTTTGTCGTATCCACTTCCTCCCAGCTCCTTCCGTAAAAGGGCACGCCGAGGACGATTTTTTCGAGCGGGATACCTGCCGCCACATGCTGCGCCACCCCTTTCTCCGAATCGATCGCCGATCCTTTTCCGGTGGTAGAGGGGTAAAGGTTGGCGTGATGAGCCGTGGTATCGATCCAGCCGCCGGCGAAGTCGTAGGTCATGATGTTGATGAAGTCCAGGTATTGCTGAGCCTTGTCCATTTCGGTGTGATCCAGGTAGTTCTGATTGGCGCCGGTGGCGATGGTCAGCAGGTAGGGATCGGCGCCGCGATCGTCCTCCCCGGAGGCCTGGTCCAGCTGTCGGCGCAGCTCCTGCAGCATCAGGGTGAAGTTTTGCTTGTCCTCCGGGCGGAAGGGGTTATTGTCGCCGATCTGTGCGGGATATTCCCAGTCGAGATCTACCCCATCCAATTCGTACTTACGTAAAAAGTCGACGGCGCTTTGCGCAAAACGGCGGCGGGAGTCCCCGGTCAGTGCGGCGTCGGAGAAGCCCTTGGAGTGCGTCCAGCCGCCCACGGAAACCAGCAGTTTCAGGTGCGGATGTTCCGCGCGCAGCCGGCGAAGTTTAGCGAAATTAGCCTGATCCTCGGGCATATAGCTCGTTACCTCCCCCTCGACGATATCGGCAAAGGCATAATTGATATGCGTCAGGCGGTCGGCGGCGACATCCTCGACTTCCCAGTATTTCCATCCGGTCAGGTAGCCGATGATGTAGTAATCCTGTAGCGGCTCAGGCGGAGCGGATTCCGTTTGCTGCTGTTCACAGGCAAAAAAGAAGAAGCCTGATAGCAAAGTAATAGCCGGTAGAGTTCGTTTCATTATAATACCTAATTAAAAATTTTGGACTGTGGTCATCTGACATCTGGCATCTGGCATCTGGCATCTGACATCTGACATCTTAAAATCAATCACTCCTCCGAGGGTTCTTCATTCAACCTCGAATTATCGTGCGGCCGGTAGTACAACCCCACTTCGTTGATTACCGGACAAGCCATGGCCTCCGTGATGGTCACCCGCAGGCGCTCGCCGCTGGTTACAGGCAACGAGAGGAAACGGCGGTTGCCGATAGTGGTCGCCGTACCGATCTCCTGCCATTCCTCATTCTGCCAGGCTTCCACTTTGAAGGCTTCCACGCGCTGTCCCAGGGGCAGGTACTCCCGTAGTTCGAGGACGTTAAAGGTTTGCGGTTCGTCGAAAGTGAGGGTGAAGGAAGCGGTAGTCTGCTCATCATCAGTAGCCCAGTACGTTTCCGGATCATCATCCAGCAGGTGGGCGGGAGCGAAGCGGTCGCTGTTGCCGCGGATAGCGGAGGCTTTTACCCCGGCGCCGTCGGACAGATCGGTGGTGAAAGTAGCGTCGAGGCGGCGGCGCAGCTCCATCAGGGCGGCGGAGTCGTTTTCGTGCACCAGTCCGCGGCGATCGACCGGCAAGTTGAGTAGCAGGTTGCTGTTGCGGCCGACCGAGCTGTAGTAGATTTGCTCGAGATGATCGGTGCTTTTGACTTTATCATCTTCCCCGGGGTGGTAATACCAGCCCGGGCGGATGGAGACGTCGACCTCGGCGGGCAGCCAATGGGTGCCGTTTTGATTACCGGAGCGTAATTCCTTGTAGCGTGGGGTGCCGGGGTAATAATCGTCGCGGTTCAGCGTCGCCCAGTTGGTCGGATTAGCGAAACCTTTCTCATTACCCACCCAGCGGATATCGGGACCGGCGTCGGAGAAGATCACGGCATCGGGCTGATGCTTGCGCACGGTAGCGATGAAGCCGGCCCAGTCGTAAGGCTGCTTTCCCTTATACTCCGGCCCCACGGCGCCGTCGAACCAGACCTCGAAGATATCGCCGTAGCCGCTGAGTACTTCGGTCAGCTGGTTCATGAAGTATTCGTTGTAGTTATCGGTGCCGTACACCGGGCTGTTCTGATCCCAAGGAGAGAGATAGACGCCCATTTTCAAGCCGTACTCGCGACAGGCTTCGGCCAGGTCGCGCAGCACATCACCTTGGCCGTTGCGCCAGTCGCTGCTCGCCACGTCGTGCTCGGTATATTGGGAATCCCAGAGGCAGAAGCCGTCGTGATGCTTAGCCGTAATGATGATGGCTTCCATGCCCGCCTGTTTGGCGATACGCGCCCACTGCCGGCAGTCGAGCTGGGTAGGATTGAACAGAGAGGGCGGCTCTTCGCCGTGTCCCCATTCGGCGCCGGAAAAGGTGTTCATATTGAAGTGAACAAAGGCGTAGTACTTCATCTGATGCCAGGCCTGCTGGCGTTCCGAGGGCGTAGCGCCGTAGGGTTCGGGCGGGGTGTCGTCCTGACAGCTGAATACCCCGAAAAGAAGGAATAAGAAAAAAAGGTTGGCAATTCGCATGGCTTCGATATTTTTCCCTTTGACGCAATTTCAATCCTGCTCCCTTACGCTTGTTGGTTTCTCCATCCGCTGGGTTTTACTGACGGGATGACTCGGAGTCACCCCGTCAGTAATGTCACGTCAATTCAAATCACTCCACCATCACCTCATCCACGAAGATCCACGGATCATTACCACCGCCCGGCAGGTGGGACGGAATGTATTCCATAGGCCGCAGCTGCAGGCGCACGTAGCGCGCACTGCGCTGCGGAAAGCTAACCTCGTAGAATTCGGTGCCGTCCAGGAATTCATTATTCATCGTAGTAGTCCCCCCGATCTGTTCAAAGTTTTGGCCGTCGCCGGATACCGCGCAGTTGATCGTCTCTGGGAAATAGGCCCAGGAGTTAGGGCTTTGGTAAAGATTGAGCCGGACTTTGTTCACTGCCTGTTCCCGCCCCAAATCTATGACAAATTCCACGGGTTGCCCGCGCCAGCCCAGCCAGTCGTCGCCACGGATAGGAGCGTACATGCTGTACACCCAGTAGCTGCCGTCGGTCAGCTTGGTCTCCGCATCGGCATCGTAGCGGTCGGCGGGAGGCGTTGAGAAACGCACGGCGGCGCCTCTGGCCAAATGATCCGCTTTTTTAAGTTCCAGGTTCTGCGTAAACAAAGCCGGATCATCGCCGTACTGCTCCTGCAGGGCCTGCAACAGGTCGGTCAGTGAATCACGAATTTCGGCGTAAGCCGGATCCTCATAAACGCTGTTCAGTTCGTTGGGGTCTTCCTCGAGGTCAAACAGCTCCCAGGCGTCGATATCGTAATAGAAATGGATCAGCTTGTAGCGATCGGTACGCACGCCGTAGTGGCGTTTGACCATATGGACGGCCGGATATTCGTAATAGTGGTAATAAGTCGCATTGCGCCAGTCATCGGGTGTTTCCCCGTTTTCCAGAATGGGACGCAGAGAACGTCCCTGCATATCACCGGGGATGTTCACGCCCGCGTAATCCAGAAAGGTCGGTGCAAAATCGATATTCATCGCCAGAGCATCCGTTTCGGAGCCGGCGGGAATGGCGCCGGGGTACTGAATGAGGAAAGGCATGCGGTAGGATTCCTCGTACATGAAGCGCTTGTCGAACCAGCCGTGCTCGCCGAGGTAAAAGCCCTGATCAGAGGAATAGATGATAATGGTGTTTTCGGTCAAACCGCGTTCTTCGAGGTAGTCCAGCAGCCGCCCGACATTGTCGTCGACGGAAGCGACAGAGCGCAGGTAGTCTTTGATGTAGCGCTGGTATTTCCATCGGGTTAGTTCTTCGCCGTCCAGCCCCGCTTCCATGAACACCTCATTTTTAGGACCGTAAGCCGCCAACCAGGCTTCGCGCTGGTCTTCGGTCATCGTAGTGAGAATATTATACATCTGGTTGTCCGCCCCGGTGGGGCCTCCGGGGATGGCGACTTCCGTCAACTTGAGGTCCCAGGCCAGGAGCATATCCTCGGCGATGCTAAGCTCCTGCTCGCGGGCGGCCGCGCTGCGTCCGCTGTAGTCGTCGAAGAGCGTCGCCGGCTCCGGGATTTCAATATCGTCGTACATGGTCAGGTGATCGGGGCCGGGCATCCAGTTGCGGTGCGGCGCTTTCTGCCCCAGCCAGAGGAAGAAGGGTTGTTCGGTATCGGCGCTGTCGAGCCATTGGATGGCGAAGTCGGTCGTCAGATCGGTGACGTAGCCTTCGTATTCCCTGCGTTCCCCGTTTTCGAGGAATACGGGGTTGTAATACGAACCCTGACCAGGGAGAACGTTGGTGTAATCGAAACCGGTGGGGCGCGATTTCAGGTGCCACTTGCCGACGGCCACCGTCTGATAGCCGGCCTGCCGGAGCAGCTTTGGAAAGGTCACCTGGCTACTGTCGAAAGTCAGCCGGTTGTCGATCACCCCGTTGAGGTGATTGAAAGTGCCGGTGAGGATAGTAGCCCGGCTAGGCGCGCAGATGGAGTTGGTGACAAACATGTTGTTGAAGCGCATCCCCTTCTGCGCCAGCCGGTCGATATTCGGTGTATTATTGATCCGGCTGCCGTAGGCGCTGATGGCCTGGGCGGCGTGGTCATCGGCCAGGATGAGGATGATGTTAGGGCGCTCGGGAGCGGGCTCCTCAGGCGTACAAGACCCGAGGAGGACAAGCAAAGGCAGAAAGGGAAGTAGACGTAGCAACATAGGACAGCAATTGTGTTCAGTTTTTTCAAAGCAGGTAATATACGGGTTCTGATGCAGTTCTGTTATAGTTCTGCAGTAGTTTATCTAACGTGGACTCGGTGTATACTTATGATAATCAATTATTTATCCCTGTTGTCTATAGTTTTGGCTAGAAGCCATCTCAAAAATGTTTTTGATGGTGAAAAAGAGAAATTTTGGGGCCAGGTGAGGCGCAAAAACGGAGCATAGCCTAGCTACGTGACGTTTTTTGCAACAAAACATGGCCCCAAAAGGTCCTTTTGCAGCCCAAAGGATATTTTTGAGATGGCTTCTATTAGCTATTGGTTTTTAACTGTTGGCCGGATCAACCAAAAGCTTTTCATGGGACGGCTAATCGAGTAACTATTCAGTCTCGCCGCTACGCGGTGTTATTTTTGTTCTGCCACGGATTTTCACAGATTATAATTTAAGAAGATCCGTGAAAATCCGTGTTATCTGTGGCTCTTTGTAAGACCTTTCCCGGCGAAGCCAGGATGGTGAATAATCCGGTCTAATCGATTTAGTGCTCACCTTATCCGACAAACTTCCAGAAGGCTCTGATCAAGCGAGTTACCGGCAGATGATGCCCGGAGGCAAGAATATTTTTTATTATGCCGGCCAAGTCGATCATTCTCCGGAGCGTCCGTCGTCGGGATACAAATAGATCAAACCAATTTTTTCTATATTTGCATAGGTAAAACCTATCAATTATGACTTTGCAGCAATTGGAATACATCGTCGCTATCGATACGCACCGGCATTTCGGGCGGGCGGCCAAGGCCTGTTTCGTTTCGCAGCCGACCCTGAGCGCGATGTTACAGAAATTGGAGGAAGAGCTTCAGGTGAAAATATTCGACCGCAGTAAGAAACCCGTGGTGCCTACCGAAATCGGCGAGACGATGATCCCCCAGGCCAGGCGAATTTTACGGGAGGTGAGTCGGCTAAAAGAAGAGGTGCAAGATCATCGCGAGGTGGTAGCGGGCGAACTCCGTCTGGGTATCATTCCTACGCTAGCCCCCTACCTGGTGCCTTTATTTTTAAAAAAATTTATCCAAAAATATCCGGGCGTCAAACTCAAGATTTCGGAACATACTACGGAAGACATCATCAGCAGACTCAAATCGGACCGGCTCGATGCCGCTATCCTGGTCACGCCCTTACAGCAGTCCGCCATGAAGGAATACGTGCTCTTTTACGAGCCTTTTCTGGTCTATTCTTCCAGCGAATATAAAAAAGAGTACCTGCTACCTGAAGATATCGATCCGGATAAGCTGTGGCTGCTGGAAGAGGGCCACTGCTTTCACACCCAGATCGCCAATCTTTGCGAACTGTGGAAGCAGAGTAATCCCTCATTCGAATATGCAGTGGGCAGCATAGAAACGCTCAAGCGTTTGGTGGAAACCCAAAACGGCATCACTATCCTGCCGCAGCTGGCCACCTTGCAATTCAACGCCGGAGAGCGGGCCAAGCTCCGCCGCTTTGCCCCGCCCATTCCGGTACGGGAGGTAAGCTTAGTGACTCACCGCGATTACTTCAAGCAGCAGCTCATCAAGCTACTCTTCGAACAGGTGCAGGCGGTAATTCCGAAGGAGTTAAAAGAGCAGCCGGAAAGTTTTAAGGCCTTGTCGATACAGCAAGAAAAATGAAGGCTTAGGTGCTTGATTCATCGTAACCCCGGCGCAAATATTTGAAAATCAATGATTTTCGATTATTTGTCGTCATTACTCATGGACTTACCATGAATATTCCGGGTTAAATCAAAACTCATCGGCCTTCGCTTGTCAATTCCACCTCTTCTCAGTTTCGCGCTTCCTACAGGATGAAACCAGGCATCCAGCATTTTTACCCGACGAAGCCTTACCCACTACGCTAAAGCTCCGTTGGTCGAAGGGCGTAGTCGGGCAGCATTCAGCACCTACCCCAACGCCTTCCTCCTCCCCTTCACCGCCTGCTCCAGAATACTGGAATCATCCCCGCATGTAACCAGGTTGAAGCCCATCTCCGCGACCTTTTTGGCATCCTCCACTTTGGTAGTAAATACACCGGAGAACAGGTCGTGTTCCGCGCAGCGTTCGAGTACGCGTTGGAAGACTTCATTCAGGCCGGGGTCCGCAAAGTCGGCGATGCGGTCGAGGCCGAGGCTGACGCTGAGGTCGAAGGGGCCGATGAAGAGGCCGTCGAGGCCGCGGACGGCGGCGATCTTTTCGAGGTTGGCCACTGCGTCGGCGGTTTCGATCATGGCGAAGGTCAGCACCTGGTCATTGGCTTCCGCGAAATAATTGCCTTCTGTGTAGTGTTTGGCGCGGATGGGGCCGAAGCTGCGATAGCCCATAGGGGGATAGTAGCAGGCGGCGACGAAACGCTCTACATCTTCGGCCGTATTGATCATCGGGCAGATGACGCCGGCGGCGCCCGCATCGAGCACTTTCATGGTGATCGCGGGATCGTTCCAGGGCAGGCGAATGAAGGGCGTGGCGCCGGTCGGAGCCGCGGCCTGCAGCATGGCGAGCGTAGTGTCAAAAGTCATCAGCCCGTGCTGCATATCGATGGTGAAGGTCTCCCAGCCGGAGTGCGTGATCAGCTCAGCTGTCCAGGGACTGGGGATGGTGAGGAAAATATTGTAGCTGGTCTTGCCTTCCGACCAGTGTTGGCGCAGGGTTTCGGTGGTCATGTGCCGAGGAGTTTAGCGTGTGGCGCAGAGCGCATAGCCTATGGCGTATAATGAGAGTCTAAAGGTAAAAAGAATTTAGACTTCGGACATCAGAGGGCACAAAGCAGTTTTCGTTTTCGCGAAAGCGTGAATTGGGCATCACGCGGAGCTCACTGAGGGCGCAAAGTCTTTCGCTGCTTGAGTAAGCCAGGGCGCGCCGGGAAGGCGCACCCTAGTGGCTTCGGCACTAGTGCGCCGTTCTCCGCTTCAGCCACACTGCTTTCACCTCCAGGGCATCTGCCGGCAGCTGCCGGTCGATGCTGAGGCTAAGGTGATGGCGGCCCCGGCGCAGGCGCACGGCGCCGAGTTGCAGGTAGTTCCATTCTTTTTCATAGACCTCCCCCCTTTCTACCCGGTCCGGGCTGGTCAGGGGATCAGGATCATAAGGCTCGGCGATGACCCGCCGGATGGTATTGCTGTCGAGGTGAGCGAGCAGGGAGGCGCCGACCGCTGCATCGGTACAAGTGTAAGAAACGCCTAGCTCATAACTACCCGGTTCGGCGGGCAGGATGCTCCATACGGCGGAATCGGCGGGCGACTGCCAGTTGACGATGTAGTCATTAGCCCAGCCCATACCGCCTTCGAATTGAATATCACCGTAAAGGGAGGCTTCAGGGGCGGGCAGCTCCGTCACCGGCGCCTGCGGATAACCGACAGGAATAGATGGCGGTTCTATACCGTCCTGCGTTACTTCAGCAAACCAGGCTTCGTAAACCCGGCGCAGAGAATCCGCCAGTACCGGTTCCGTTTCCACCAGGTCGTTCTTTTGTCCGGGGTCTTTCAGCATATGATACAAATGTGTCTGGTTCTGACGGTCGATCACCAGCCGGTATACAGGAGTGCGAACGGCTCCGGGAAACAGGCGCAGCTTTCCGTCGGTCAGTACGTTGAAGATGGAGCGTTCTTTCCAGGAAGGATTGTCCTGGGTCATCAGGGGAACCAGGCTGTGGCCATCCAGCGGTTTTACCGGGGTGAAGGACAAACCGGCCAGATCCATCAGGGTGGGTAATAGGTCGATGTGGGCAGCCAGTTCCGCTACCTCCCGGCCAGCGGACAGATGCCCCGGCCAGCGGATGAAGCAGGGAACACGGACGCCGCCCTCATCGAGTTGTGCCTTGCGGCCCTTCATGCCGCCGTTGTAACGGTCGCCGTTGGGGCCGTTATCAGTGAGAAAGAGGACGATGGTGTGTTCCGATAGTTCCAATTCCTCCAAGGTCTGCAAAAGCCGGCCGACATTATCATCAATATTCTCACACATGCCGTACACCGACGCATTTTTATCGTCCAGGCCCATGTCCTTGTATTTGTCGAAATACCGGTCAGGTACCTGGAAGGGGCTGTGGGGTGCATTGTAAGGTATGTAGCAAAAAAAGGGTTGCTTGCGGTTTTCTTTCATGAATTGTATCGCCCGGTCAGTGAGTACATCGGTGATATATCCCTCTGTTTTTACGGTGTCTTGATTGTGCATCAGCCTGGTATCGAAATAATTATTCCAGTGGCCGGCGGCGAAACCGAAAAACTCGTCGAAACCCTGTCCCAACGGATCATTAGGATACTGGGAGCCGTTGTGCCATTTGCCGAAGAGGCCATTCCGGTAGCCCTTGGTTTGCAGGAACTCCGCAATAGTAGCCTCCTCGCTGCGCATAGCTTCCTTGCGGTGGGTCACCCAGGAGGTTCCCGTGCGAAGGTGATAGCGACCGGTCAGCAGACTGGCGCGCGTAGGCGCGCAAACAGGGCTGACGTAGAAGCGCCGAAAGCGGACACTCTGCCGGGCAAAGCTGTCCAGGACCGGTGTCTCCAGCACCGGATTGCCATGAAGGGAAAGGTCACCCCAGCCCTGATCGTCAGTCATGATGAGCAGGATATTGGGAGGATCAGAACTGCGGTTTGTCGGTTGCTCGGACTGACAGGCCGGCAGTAGAAGAATCAGAAGCGGTAAAAAGTGAACTGGTCGCATTAGGTAGATGGTGTTTTTTGTCTATTCCAGGAAGTTAGTGGATTATCGGGAAAAATGGGAGTCGGAATCTAGATGGAAAGGAAAAAAGAAGAACCGCAGAACATCTACCCCGTGGAATAGACGACTTGCGAATTCCATGGGATTTACGCGAGCAACCGAAGGATAGCTGGGAAGGAAGCCTAGAATTCGCTACCAGGATGGGCCATGACGGAGCAGCCGAGTATTAGAAATACCTTTCTTTACTTATATTTAACACTGAGACAGTTTTTCCAGAAAGCACCTAAGCTCATGAATTGGTTTAAGCAACAACTATCCGACCGCCTTGACGCGGTGGAGGAATTCGAACGCAGCCCTGTACCGGAAAGCAAGCAAAAAGGCTTGCGCAGTTTTATCGGCATGTACGCCGGGGAACATACGGCCGGCACGGAATTCGTGATCGGTCCTTTATTTGTCGCGCACGGTGTAGCGGCCGGGGATCTGCTCTGGGGACTGCTTTTCGGCAACCTGCTGGCGGTGTTGAGCTGGGCCCTTATCTGTGCGCCCATCGCTGTCGAGGAGCGTATTACCCTTTATTACAAGCTGGAAAAGATTTGCGGCAAGCGGCTGACCCTGATCTATAATCTCGTCAACGCACTGATGTTCTGCTTTCTGGCCGGATCGATGATCGCCGTAGCCGCTACGGCGATCGGCATCCCCTTCAATATGCGGATGGCGGAACTTACCGATTGGCTTCCGCAGAGCCCAGGCTGGGTGCTGGCTGTCTTCGTCATCGGGGCGATCACCACGCTGATCGCCATGCTGGGCTACGAACAGGTAGCGCGTTTTGCCAACATTGCGGCGCCCTGGCTGATCCTTGTCTTCGTAGCGGCAGCGCTGGCGGTGCTGCCCCAGCTAGGTGTACATAAGCCCGCGGATTTCTGGGAGGTTGCTCAGACCAGCATCTGGACCGGCGAGCCACTGGCCGGGCAGTCGAAGTTTACCTTCTGGCACGTCCTGTTTTTCGCTTGGTTCTGCAACATGGCCATGCACATCGGGATGGCGGATTTATCGATTTTCCGCTATGCCAAAAAATGGCAGCATGGCTTTTCCTCGGCCGCGGGTATGTACGTCGGGCACTACATCGCCTGGGTGGCCTCCGGCATTCTTTATGCGGTGTTTCTGCAGCAAAGCCAAAACAGCCTGGAGTTCGCGCCTGGCCCCATCGCCTATTACGCGGCCGGCATCGCCGGCGCCATCTGCGTCATCATCGCGGGCTGGACAACAGCTAATCCCACTATCTACCGGGCAGGGCTGGCGCTGCAGGCACTCTATCCGAAGTGGAAAACCTGGCGCGTGACGCTGGTAGTCGGCCTCATCACCACCACGGCGGCCTGCTTCCCCGCACTGGTTATGCGCCTGCTTGACTTCGTCGCCCTCTACGGACTTATTCTCATGCCTATGGGCGCCGTCATTTTTATAGACTTTCACCTCTTGCCCCGCCTGGGACTACGCAGCGACTATGCTGAGAAGACCGGTATCAAATTCAACTGGGCTGCCGGAGTTACCTGGGTGCTGACCCTCGTTTTCGCCTTCCTCCTCAACCGCGTGACCGGTCTGGAAATCTTTTTCCTCGGATTACCGGGCTGGTTCGTCGCTTCCCTGGCCTATATCGGCCTGAGCTGGTGGTGGCAGCGACGAGGAGAACGGCAGACTTCGCCTGCCGGAGAGCGTAAAAAGGATAAAGGACTGGCTGTTTCTTAGGGATACTTGGGACAGGGGGGGACTTGGCAAGGCTAACGCATAATGACAATTCACCATGTGTTACATGAGCAGAAAACATACCATATAGGGTCGGGGGGAGCAGCGGTGTTCGGTTACTTCTACGGTTCTGCTGTTCTGCTGTTCTGCGGTTCCAAACTGTAAACTCTATTTTTCAATCTTTCCCAAGACTCACAGAACCGAAGAATCCCGCTTTTTCAAAAAAGGCAGTAACCCGACGAATATTAAACTGTAGAAGTACCCCAAAGTCGTCAATCTGAATTGTTGCCTGAAAAAACGGATTAACTTTTACTATGATGCGTTAGCCCTGGAGGACTTGGGGACAGAAAGATAGAGAAAATGGAGCGCGAAGCTGATTAGCGTTGAAAAAATAATTCGTGGTTATTCCAAATGGCGCATAACCGTATAGGCCAGGAAGTATGAAACACATAGGAACGCAGGGCACATAGTGGCGCACTTGTTATTTGCCCTTTTAAGTAAACAAAGTAGAGTTGAGCAATAGGTATTCGTTTATTAAAATCAACAATCCATTATGCCCATCAAAACGACCCTTATCTGGATACTCGGCGCCCTCGGTCTGGCGCTCACGCTACTGCCTTCGGTATTTGTCTTTACCGGCGCCATCCCCTTATCGCAGCACAAAACGTTTATGGCCATCGGGATGATCCTTTGGTTTGCGGCGGCGCCGTATCTGACCCGACAATCGGGCGCCCCAAAGCAAGAATAAATTTGGCTTTCGTTTAAAAAAAATGTGCAGGATGACTATTTTACCGCCTTGAAATCGAAGAACCACCTCAGACAAGACCTAAAACCACCTGCATTATGGGAAGCTTTGCTTACATCGATTACGTCATTTTTGTCTGTTACGCAATCCTGATCCTTACCATTGGGCTGTGGGTATCAAGGACAAAAAAAGGAGAAGAAAAAACGGCGGAAGATTACTTTCTGGCCGGCAAATCCCTTCCCTGGTGGGCGATTGGGGCTTCCCTGATTGCCGCCAACATTTCCGCCGAGCAGTTTATCGGCATGTCCGGCTCCGGCTTCGCCATCGGGCTGGCCATCGCTTCTTACGAGTGGATGGCCGCCATTACGCTGCTCATCGTAGGCAAGTTCTTCCTACCGGTTTTTATAGACAAGAAACTGTACACCATCCCCGAATTCGTCGAGCAGCGCTACAGCACCAACCTGAAAACCATTTTAGCTGTATTCTGGATCGGGCTATATATTTTCGTCAACCTCACTTCCGTTCTGTATCTGGGGGCGACGGCCCTGGATACCATTCTCGGTTACGGTGACGGATCCATCGTCATGTTTAGCATCCTGGGGCTGGCCCTCTTTGCCGCTTCCTATTCCCTCTGGGGCGGGCTGGCGGCCGTGGCCTGGACGGATGTAGTGCAGGTATTCTTGCTTATTCTCGGCGGTCTGATCACCACGGTATTGGCCCTCAACGCCGTCACGCCGGAGGGAGGGGTCATCAACGGATTCTGGCATATTTACGAAACCGTACCCGAAAAATTCACTATGATTGTCTCCAAAGGAGAAATCATCACCCCGAACGGACGCGACGCCTGGTGGGATTTGCCGGGACTGGCCGTCCTTATCGGTGGCTTATGGGTCGCCAACCTGTACTACTGGGGCTTTAACCAGTACATCATACAGCGTACGCTGGCCGCGAAAAGCCTGAAAGAATCGCAGCGGGGCATCGCCTTCGCCGCTTTCCTGAAACTGCTCATCCCGCTGATCGTCGTCATCCCGGGCATCATTGCCTATGTCATGAATGCCGACCCGGAAGGCAACTTCATCCGTGGCGTCACCCACGATCCTACCTTTGTCAACCCTGAGGGCACCGTTGTCAACGATAACGCCGCGCCCTGGCTGATCAGCAATTTCGTGCCTGCCGGGCTGAAAGGACTGGTGCTGGCCGCCCTGGCCGCCGCCATCGTCTCCTCGCTGGCCTCCATGGTGAACTCAACGGCGACCATCTTCACGATGGATATCTATAAGCCTTATGTAAACCCAGGGGCTTCTGAACGCGCTATGGTTACCGTAGGACGCCTTTCCGTAGGGGTCTCTCTGATCATCGCCGTGCTCATCGCCCCTCAGTTGGGCAATCTCGGGCAGGTGTTTCAATATATCCAGGAATATACAGGAATCGTCAGTCCGGGTATTCTTGCGGTTTTCCTGACTGGTCTGTTCTGGCGGCGGTCCACGAATAATGCCGCTATCTGGGGCGTGATCATCTCCATTCCCATCGCCATGTACTTCAAGGTAGGACCGAACGGCTGGGCCGAAGGCAGTGCATTGGAGGGGTTGTTTATTACGCTTCCCTTCCTGCAGCAGATGTTCTACACCTGTCTCCTCTCCATTGGTATCATCATGCTCATCAGCCAGATTGAAGGTAAGGGCGAGCCGGATGAGAAAGGACTGAGGCTCGAGAAGGAACTGTTTAAAACCGGCCCCGTTTTCAACATCAGCGCTACGGTGATTATGTTGGTGGTGGCCCTGTTGTACGCGCTGTTCTGGTAAAAAAAGAGAAGAATGGGGCAAAGGATTCATTTTGAGCACCGAGGGATACCGTCGCAAAAAGTGTAATTAGGATTGGTTATGATATGCAGCGTTACCGGCTTATCATCACTAATCCTGACGGACCACCCTGAATCAGGTCGCCATTCCCGCCCCGGCGCCTACCCGGACCACGTAGCGTCCCATCTCCCGATCCATTTCTTTTTGGTAAGCTTCCCCAATATCTTTGAGGAAATATTCGGCTTTATCTTTTTCCACGAGGTTGAGGGTAGAGCCGCCGAAACCACCGCCCATCATGCGGGCGCCAAGCACCTCGTCGCGGCTGCGCGTGAAATCGACCAGAAAATCGAGTTCCGTACAGCTTACCTCATAATCATTCTGCAAGCTGTCATGTGATTGGTAAAGCAGATCCCCTAGCCGGGAAAGCTCACCGGCCCGCAGGGCGGCAACCGCCAGCTGTACGCGTTCATTTTCCGTGATGACGTGATGAGCCCGGCGAAAAAGCAGCTCGGAAATGCGGTTTCGCTCTGCCTTAAGCCCTACAGTAGTCAGGTCTCGCAAGGCGCGCAAATTGGGAAAAGCCGGTTGCAGCAGGCGTACCGCCTCTTCGCATTCTCTCCGCCGGGTATTGTATTCGGAGGCAGCCAGAGAGTGAGAAACATTGGTATCGCAGAGCACAAGCACGTGGTCTTTCAGGTCCAGCGGGACGTATTCATAATCCAGGGTGCGGCAATCGAGCAGCAGGGCATGACCGGCCTTTCCCATCATAGTCGCAAACTGGTCCATGATGCCGCACTGTACGCCGGCATAGCGATGCTCGGCGCGTTGTGAGAGGTGCAGCAACTTCTCTTTGCTGAGGCCGAGATCAAAAAGCTGATTCAGACCGACAGCCGTAGCGTTCTCCAGGGCGGCGGAAGAGGACAAACCGCCGCCGATCGGAATATTGCCGGCGAACAGGCAATCGAAGCCTTCCAGCCGGGCGCCGGATGCACGCAGTTCCGCTACCACGCCCAGAATGTAATTGGCCCAGCCGGGTTTTGACTGCGGCTGGATATCGTCAAAATCAATTTCCAGGGCCTCCCCCAGGTCGGCAGCGTAAAGGCGACAGTGCGCCGCTTTGCCGTTGGGCCCCACAGCCATCTCAATACGCCGGTCGATGGCGGCGGGCAAAACAAATCCGTCATTGTAGTCGGTGTGTTCACCGATCAGATTGATCCGCCCCGGTGCATTGACCTGAACAGGAGCCTGCCCGAACCTTTCCTGAAATTGTTCTCTTACGTTCATAGTACTTGAGTGCATGTGAAAACTGCTGAAGATTTCTTCAACTGATTAATTCGTCAATCCATTCGCAGCTTCGCGCCGCCAGCCAGGCAATAGCCTGCTCCCGGCTGATCCCCGTGCGCTTGAGCATGCGGAAAGAGTGATCTCCGTCCTCGAGGAAGCGCAGCGTGGCCTGCGGCAATCGCTGCACGACAGCTTCGATCAGATCTACCTCTGCCAGACGGTCGCGGGTGCCTTGAAGGAACAACATCGGGTGAGCGACCTGCATCAGATGATCGGCACGCGCCATTCCCGGGCGGCCCGACGGATGCAGCGGAAATCCAAAAAAGATCAGTCCTTTTACTGTTGCCAAATCCCCGCCGGCTGCGAGTTGGGATGTCATACGCCCCCCGAAGGATTTACCGCCGGCAAACAAGGGAAGTTCCGGAGCGAGTTCTCCAGCCTTCGATACGGCCGCCCGAACCGCCTGCTGAGCCACTTCCGCCCGGTCGGGACGCTTTTTACCGGCTTCCATATAGGGAAACTGATAGCGCAGGGTAGCGATCTGTTCTGTGGCCAGGGCGTCGGCCAGGGTCTCCATAAATTCGTGATGCATCCCGGCGCCGGCGCCGTGGGCGAGAACGAGCAGGGCCAGACTTTCTTCCGGATGTCGCCACAGTCCGCTGACGGTTCCAATTTCTTCGGAAACAGAGATATTTAGCTCTTCCATAGGCGCCACAAGATAGGGAATATCCGGCGGGGGGAGAAGAGCCCCTTTACGAAACCTTTGGTGATTTCGTAAACGTATTGTAGTGATTTGATTAAAAGGGATCACCTCCGGATGTGAAAAAATAATGAAGCGTCGGCTATTGATAAATAAAAAGATTTACCCGATCAAAAAGGGAGGTGATTAGCACCGAATATTTTTACCTTTGGAAGACACCAAGCTCATCCAAGTAAAATGGAAAAAATACTCTTACTGACTATCGCTATAAACCTTCTTTCAGGCTGTGGCGGCAACACTTCCACCGAAGAGATCGCATCCGCTGCAACTACAGAAACGGCAACACAAAAGGAAATGGACCCAAAGCAACTGCGGCACGTCGTGCTGTTCAAATTCAAGGAAAGAACCTCGGAGGAGGAGATAAAAAAGGTGGAAGAAGCATTTGCGGCGCTGCCCTCAAAAATTCCTGAAATCCGCGACTTTGAATGGGGAACGAATAATAGTCCGGAGGGCTTGGACAAAGGATTCACACACTGCTTTTTCCTGAGCTTCGACAGCGAGGAAGACCGGGCGGTCTACCTCCCCCATCCCGATCATAAAGCTTTTGGGGAACTGGCAGGTTCGCATATTGAAGATGTGCTGGTTGTCGATTATTGGACGGAAGAATGATTAGAAGCCAGGATGGTGAATAGCAGCAATTAAAAAAGACCAAAGGTAGTGGCCGGCTGTGGCCGGCCACCAGGGATTGTCTTAGTCGGGTGATTTCCCCTTTGGTCCTAAAGTATCGGATGATTTCTCACTAGTACGCTGCGCACTAATTATCCTTTTAAAGTCAAAAGACGTGCCAAACCCAAAATGCCGGAATGACGGGCCTTTCTAAGCTTATTACTCCCTTTTTCGTCCGCTAGCGAACGGAAGGTGTTCGATATCGAACAGTATTGCATGATTTTATCGCCGCTCTTCAGGAGTATCAGGAAACCATGAAACAGCCAGGTATCAGCTCCAACTTTCCGCATTGCTCTCCTGTTGTTTTGAGTAAATTTGCGCAATCAATAATAAAGCCCTATTCCTTCAATCCTTCAATCCTTTCATATGTCCGCATCCGCCGAAATGCCCTACTTTGTCAAACCTTCCGTCAATATGCCGCCCGAGTCGAAAAAGGAAGCCTACGAACGCGCCGAACAGACCATAGCAGCCAACCTCGAGGAGGAAAGCGATCCCATTCTCAAGATGGCCACGATCAACTGCCTGCTCAAAACCGAACTGTCGTATTATTACTGGGTCGGATTTTACCTGGTCAGCGGGCCGGAACGCCTGTCGGTAGGCCCCTATCAGGGAACGCTGGGCTGCCTGCATATCGATTTTGCGCGCGGCGTCTGTGGTAAAGCTGCACGAGAAGCACGCACCCAAATTGTACCCGATACCCACGCCCTGGATCAGGGGACCGAGCATATTGCCTGCGACCCGAATTCCAAATCGGAAATCGTCGTGCCGGTCTTTAAGGAAAATGGCGACCTGCTGGGCGTCTTCGACGTCGACAGCACCGAAAAACACTCCTTCGATGCCCTGGATCAGGAATTCCTCGAACGGATTCTGCAAAAGCACTTCGCGGTTCCGAGAACGCATGCGGTTTAGGAGAGTTGGCGGTTGGCGGTGGTCAGCCAGGGACAGGCCAGGTGATGCCGGAGCCATCCAATAATCAGGCGCCCAGTATCGAGTCCCCCCCCCATTTATCTTCCTATCCTCCGGGGGGCGCGAAGCAGAGCTTCGCGCTCCAACCTCCCAGCCCGCCCATTACGCTACGCGATTCGGCCGGGTTCACCCTGTGGAATAGTCGCATTGCGAATTTCACGGGGTAAACATCCAGCTCACTCCTCCATCTCCGAAAACAAGCTCTTGAACGTCTCCACCTGATCACCACCACGCTGATTTTCCGAAGGGATGCGACCGTAGAACTGGTCGAGGAAGGTTTGGGCGCCCGACCAGACGGTGTGGATCATACCCAGGAAGCGCTCACGCATTTCCGGAGGGGATTGTTCGCGGAATTTCAGGGTCATCCTTAACTGATTAGTAGCTACTTCGGGCAGGCGCCAGGGGCAGGTCACTACCCGCAGTCCTTTCATGGCGAAGTAGGCAGCGGTAGGCACAGCGCGTGTATAGTGCCAGTCGCAGATAACCACGTCTTTGGGAATGAGATCGACGGCGCGGGCGGTGTTGTTCATACTCGCTTCCCACATGCCGATGCCGGTGCTGCGCCCGTCAATGAGGCGATCACCCCAGATCCATAATTCCTTCCCGTTACTTGCCAGATGATTGCGGATGCGGGTTACCTCAGCGGCGAACAACTCGGCAGGATCGTGGCCGCTGCAGCGGGGGCATTTGTCGTCCGCCAGGTAGAACACCTCATCCATCCCGGCGTGAAAGGCGTCGGCTTCGAAAACTTCGACGATTTCATCGACCAGGGCGAATACGACCTCATGCACTTCCGGATGCAAGGGACAGTAGCTTTTGCAATACAGGTCGTCCTCGTTGGGCCATTCGTATTCCTCGGGCATCTCTACATGAGGTGTTTCGTCAAATTCGGGATATTTTTCCAGCAAATTACCCAACTCTCCGGCCCATGATTGATGCCCGAGCAGGTTGACCTGAGGAATAATCCGTATACCGTTCTCCCTACTAACGCGCACCAGATTTTTCACATCCTCCTTCGACAGCGTCTCTTCGTTGCGCAACTCCGGGTGCGACTCGTACTCGTAGTTATAATCTACCCTCAGGATCAACGTGTTCACCCGGCGCGGCGCCAGTTCCTCCTGGATAAAATCGATGAAAGCCACTACCCCATCCGGCTGCGGCGCCGCGATGCTGAGTCCCCGAACCGGAAGGATGGAGTCAAGCGGAGCTTCCTGGCTGTAAAGGTTAAGACCGGCGAAGAGAAAGATTAAAGATCCGAATACCGGGAATAATACTTTTTTCATATCGCTCTTATTTTTGTGTGGGCACACGGTTTTCGGGCGGGGTAAAATAGAAAATTTTATCCGCCTGAAAAAAATCATACCCAAGTATGAGTAAGATCATTGGATGCAAAACGGTTTTCAGATATGTTAATCCGGGATGAAGAAGTGAAAAGACGGAAAAAGTCTGAGAAAAAACAACATACCTCTTAACCTAAACTGCCCTAACCATGAAACTACGTACATTTCTGCTGCTGATCCTTGCGCTGTCGCTCACGGCATGCGAGCAAGACGACATTTCGCCTCCCCTTTTCCTGGATGGTGTGGATATGCATTATGCCTTAAAGGGAGAAATTGAAGGCCGGAATTTTGAATTCTTCCAGGGCGAAAATGAGCGCTATATCGTGATCGGTCACCGGGGTTACCTGAAAAGCTGGGAGACCGTTTTTGAAAGGAGCAGCAGCACGGAAAAAGATGGTTATCTCCGGTTGTTGTATCAATTTCCCATTAATATGCATACGCTGGACGCCATGCCAACCGGTAAAATGGCGGAAGGTATAGATGGGTGCCGGTGGAAACTGGAGCTCAGCCTCCCGGACGCGACGAACCAAATGATTCAGTACGGCTGGGACAGTAAGAGCTGGGAAAAACCGGTGGATTTCGGGCGTGGCCTCGCACCAAAACCGCCTACCGTGCTGGAACGCAGCCCCATCCTGATCGATGAAACCGGTAAGCCTTATTTCGATGCCAGGCTCGAATTCCGCACCATTCTCTACACGCTGGATGAAAAGCGCCGCCAAGCGCCGTTTGTCGCCGAAGGCCTTTTCCGGGTGTACTTGTGCGAGGAAGATGAAGAACGCTGAGAACCCGTCAGTTCTCACCCCGTTAATTTAACTACACCTCGTAATAAAAATTATTCCGCAGCCTTTCCAGGCTCTTGGGCACCGCTTCCGACGGCGGGGCCTGCCCTTCGAATTCCAGTGAGATATAGCCCCGGTAATCCGCCTCGCGCATGATTCGGCCGATGCGCTTGTAATCGAGATCGAGGGTGTACCACTTGCCTTCCCCATAATAGGTTTTTGCCTGCATCAGGATGGCGCGATCCGCCAGCTGCTGCAATTGCTGGTAGCCGTTTTCCAGAAAATTCCCGGTATCCAGGGTGACCATCAGCCAGGGGGAATCGATCGCTTCCACGATGCGCTGCACGCCGTCGGCGGTGCGGCCCAGGCCCCAGTGATTTTCCAGCCCCAGCACTACCCCACATTCTTCGGCTTTGGGAATACATTTTTCAATACTGTCGATCACCCATTTGAAGCCGTCCTCATCGGTATAGCCTTCGAGCGTTGGTTCGATACCCTTATTGGCCATCAGGTCATCAAAGGATTTGGTGGTGCCCCAGCGTCCGGTATTGATGCGCATGGTAGGGATGCCGAGGCGGTAAGCCAATTCGATCTGGTGGAGCGTTTTTTCGACGTTCTCCTGACGTACGTCCGCATCGGGCGAAACGAAACCCTGGTGGGTAGAGAAGCCCATCAGGTCGAGCCCGGCATGAAAGGCCTGCTTCTTAAGTTTTTGCAAAGTCGCATTGTCCTCACCCGTCATTTGAATATGCAGTATTTCTATACCATCGAAGCCCATGCGCGCGGCATCGTCAATGCACTGACTAATGGGTGTTTCCTCTTTCGGACCATTAAACTGCCAGAAAGAGTAAGTAGATACCCCAATCGGATTGTGACGTTTTTTCTTAATGGTGGGAAGAAAAGTGGGTGATGCTTTCGCAAAGGCGGTAAGCGGGAGTCCGGCCAGAGCGGCGGACTGCAGGAAGCGGCGTCGTTTCATGGTGTTTTTTGAAACAAAAGATAGAAAAAATTTTGGTAACACAGAATGACAGGGTGTAAAACAGCATACAAAACAAAGGCGGAAGGGGCGCTGCCGGGCTGTGCAAAGGGTAATGCCTGGCTCGCCTCCAGCATACAGCCCGCCCATATCGCAACGCGATCCGGTCGGATTCACCCTGTGGGATAGCCGCTTTTCGAATTCCACAGGATAAACATCCAGCCTCACCCTCCCACTTCAGCGCGCAGCACCTCCAGGGGCGGTCGTCGGACTACACTCCGGCTGTTGAGAAACCCGATGAACATGGTCAGTCCTGTAATCAGCAGGTAGGTTACCAGGACCGGTATGATCGCCGGCTGGAAAACCGTTTCGAAGCTAAAGTAAGCCAGCGCCCAGGTACCCGCGAAAGACAGCAGGATGCCGGTCAGGGAAGCCAGGCTGCCCAGGATAAAGTATTCGAATAAAGTAATGGTCAGAATTTGCCGGCGTTTGCTGCCGAGGGTGCGTAGCAGGACACTCTCCTGCAGGCGCTGAAACTTGGACAGACGCACCGAACTCATCAGGACGATCAGGCCGGTGAGGATGCTGAACAGCGCCATGAACCGAATGACGAAGGCCACTTTATCCAGCACTTCCTGCACCGTGTTCAGAATCTGGCCGAGATTGATCATGGAAACGGTCGGAAACGCTCGCAATATCGCCTGTTGAAAAGAAGCGGAGGTTTCCGGGTCGGGCGTACGGGTCATCACGATGTGAAACTGCGGCGCCTGTTCGATAACGCCGGCGGGAAAGATAATAAAAAAGTTGGAGGACACCCGGTTCCAGGATACCTCCCGCAGGCTCGCTACTTCGGCTTCCACGGGCACTCCCTGTACATCGAATACCAGGCGGTCGCCGACTTCTACGCCGATGCGTTCGGCGTGATCCTGCTCGACTGAGACGGGGATCACTTCTCCCGGTGAAGCCTCCCCTACCCAAGTTCCGGCGGCAATCTTTTCGGTTGATGACAACTCAGAACGGTAGGTCACCCGGTACTCGCGGCGATAGGGCCAGTCGGGAATATCCAGCGTGCTGTCCTGCCGCGCCTCACTACGGCTATAGCCCCGGATATTCTGTATACGCATATTGACCACCGGATCCTGATGCATCAGCTCCAGTCCATTCTCACGTATCAGTGCTTCCACGCCTTCCAACTGGTCCTTTTGAATATCGAACAGTACCATATTGGGTCGTTCTCCCTCACCGCTAATTTCCACCTGCTGCAGAAGCATACCCTGTACATAAAAGATGGTGCTGATCAGCGCAGTGCCCAGTCCTATGGTAGCGATGAGCACCATGGTTTGATTGTGGGGGCGGTACAGGTTGGCGAGGCTCTGCCGCCAGACGAAGCCCCAGGAGACGGGAAAGAAACGTCTTACCAGCCACATAACCAACCGGGCAACAAGAAATAAAACGGCAAAGCCAATAAGCAGGGCCAGGGTAAAGGCGCCAGCGTTTTGCCAGTCGCCCAGTTGGAATAAGGCAAAAAGAAAAATAAAAATGAGTACTCCTCCGTACACCGCCCAGGTCAGGGGATCGCGGGAAGCTTGTGTGTCGAGGGAAGAAGTGCGGATCGTCAACAAGGGGGATGCTTTCCGGATCTGTAGCAAAGGCGCCAGCGCAAAAAGTACGGACATAAGCAATCCGGTGACGACACCCAGAAAAATGCTGGAGAAAGACAGCCGGGTTTCTACGGCTACCGGCAGGAAATCCTGTACCACCAGCGGCAGTATTTGTTGTACGCCCACACCTAGCAATGCTCCCGTTGCGGCGCCGAGCAAACCCATCGCGGCGATCTGCAGCAGAAAGATGAGAAAAGCCTGTCTGCCAGTGGCGCCCAGGCAGCGCAGCACTGCTACGGTAGCTATTTTTTCGCGAATATAGATATAGACGGCGCTGGCTACCCCCACACAGCCCAGCAACAGGGCGACGAAAGCCACCAGACCCAAAAACTGGTTCAGATCACCGAAGGCCCGCCCCGTCCTTTCTTTTTCTTCTTCTACGGTATCCACATCGATCAGTCGCCGGCGCAGTTCTTCGCGATTTTCCTCGGCCCAGGCTTCAATGTCGGCGCTTTCGGGCAGCCGGTAATGGGTGCGGTACTCGACACGGCTTCCCTTTTGCACCAGCCCTGTTTCGGAAAGATAGAATTTGGGAATATAGACGGTCGGCGCGATGGCCGAGTTGATCCCTGTTTGTCCCGGCGCCTGGTCTAGCGTACCCGCAATGGTGAATTTGAGCTTGCCGATCTGTACCTGCTCTCCCAAAGCCACATCGAACTGAAGCATTAAGGTACGGTCGACCAGCGCCTGCTGTCCCGACTGGAAGGAGCGCCCCGCTTCTATGGGCTCGGTGACCAGTTCGCCATAAAAAGGGAAGTCACCTTCCAGGGCCCGCACCTGTATGAGGCGGGCGCCGCTTTTTCCCGGGAAAGAGACCATGGAAGGAAAGACGACTTCCTGCGCCGAATCGATGACCGGCAGGTTCAGGTGGATACGCGCGGTATCGCTGCGGGTTTCCAGCGTCAGGTCGGCGCCGAGCAGTTCCCGGGCCTGTCCTTCGATCTGCCGGTTGAGGTTGTCACCAAAAGAGTTGATGCCCACCAGGGCAGCGATGCCCAGCACGATGGAAGAGAGGAAAAGCGTGAGTTTTCCTCGGTTTTTGCGGCTGTCGCGCCACGCCATTGTCCAGAGCCAGGGCCAGTTCATGTGGATGATTTCAATTTTAAATTATTATTTGCCTGTACGTCTCCCTGTCAACTCGCCTCCACCAGGGTATCTTCGACCACCTTTCCTCCTTTCAGTCTGATCATGCGCTGCGCCTTGGCGGCCAGTTCCAGGTCGTGGGTGACCAGCACGAGGGTGGTGCCCGCTTCCCGGTTGAGGTCGAAGAGCAGTTGTTCCACCATTTGTCCGGTTTCCTCATCGAGGTTGCCGGTAGGTTCATCGGCAAACAGAATAAGCGGATGATTGGAAAAAGCGCGCGCCAGCGCGACGCGTTGTTGTTCGCCGCCTGAAAGCTGCGACGGGTAGTGATCCTGCCGGTCGGCCAGCCCCACTTTATCGAGCCATTCCAGGGCGGATGAAGCCGCACCTTTTTCACCACGCAGCTCCAGAGGAACCATTACGTTCTCCAGCGCCGTCAGGGTGGGAATGAGCTGAAAATTCTGAAAGACGAAGCCGACGTAACGATTGCGCAGATCGGCGCGTTCATCTTCGTCCAGTTCGTCAAGGCGGGTATCGTGCAAAAGCACCGATCCGGAGGAGGAACGGTCCAGTCCGGCGCAAAGGCCGAGCAGGGTGGTCTTGCCACTGCCGGAAGGGCCTACGACTGCCAGAGAGTCCCCCTTTTCAATAGAGAAACTGACATCGTCGAGAACCGTGAGTGTGTGTGCCGGAGTTTGATAGGTTTTACTTAAGTTGCGAACCTCCAGGATCATCGTATCTTTCATTTTGAAGGATTGTCCGCCCGGGCACAAGGCTCCCGGCGGATAAAAAAGATTGTATTATTGAAGGCTCGAATAGTTTTCCTTCGTAAACAATCCGGTTTTAATACCCTGGTAGAACGATTGGGAAAACAAAATGGTTGTCAGATCAATTTTATCTTGGTGGAAAAGTAATACGCTTTTATCGATTTTTGCCTATAGCAAATCAACATGAATTTCTCAATGATATTATCTCTTCACTACCTGCGCTACTCACTGTCCTTCCTAAGCCTGTTACTGTTGTTTTCCGCCTGTGGTGGAAATGAGACCAGGCAAAGGATTGAAACAGAAGAACCCTCTGCTGGTCCGCCTGCCCGGCAAGCCAATCCTCCTTCCGAGTCCGATAAGGTAATTGTATTTTTCGGCAACAGCCTGACAGCGGGCTATGGGCTGGAACCGGAACAGTCCTATCCGGCCCTCATACAGCGTCGACTCGACTCGCTGGGCTACGACTACCGCGTGGTCAACGCGGGCGTCAGCGGGGAAACCAGCACAGGTGGGGATTCGCGTATCGACTGGGTGCTGAATCAGCCGGTCGACATCTTTGTGCTTGAACTGGGTGGCAACGACGGGTTGCGCGGCATCCCGCCGGCGGAAACCCGCAAAAGCCTGCAGTCCATCATCGATAAGGTACAGCAAAAGGCCCCGGAGGCCGAAATCATCCTCGCAGGCATGCAGATACCTCCCAATATGGGCCCGGAATATACGGAAGAATTTCGCCGCATCTATCCGGAACTAGCCGAGAAAAATGACGTCATCCTGCTTCCCTTCCTGCTCGAAGGCGTAGGTGGAGAGCCGGAACTGAATCAGCCCGACGGGATTCATCCGAACGAAGAGGGCACTGAAATTGTAGCGGAAAATATGTGGGAAGTACTGAAGCCGGTCTTGGAGAAGTCAGGAGAGTAAGTAAGGAATGGAAATCAGAAGGAAGGTCAGGAAATTGGCGTTATTCTGCTTAACTCGTATGATCGCTCACGATCACCCACTCGCCGTCGATTTTTTTCCAGACGAGGGTGAAGAAACCGCTTGGCCGATCGTTTTTCCGTTCGAGGGTAAACTTACCGGTGAGCAGGATCACTTCATCGCTAATCTTACGAACACGGAGAATATCGAAGGTCAGAAGGCCCATGGCGGCGCGGTCGGGGTAGCGGCGCTTGTAGTTCTCAAGCGTATTCTGCCAGCCGTAGGTGGGGCCGCTGCTGCCGACAAACTGCAGCTCTTCGGATTTCCAGTAGCCTTCCATAAAGGCGTTGATATCGCCCCGGTTCCAATCGGCCGACTGGCGTTGGAGAATACTTTTGACCGCTGCTATATCCGGGTCGGACTGGGCTTCCAGGGAAAACAATGGCAGGAAGAATAAAAAAAGAAAGAATAATGGTCGCATAAGAGATCTGGTTAATACGAAGGAAAGATAAGAAAAATTCCTTCTTAACTGATCGCTTCAAAGATGAATCGGAAAACAGGAATATTATTCAAGGCAGTCAAGCCCAGCAGAAGAATCAGCGCCGGACGTACCCACCATTCCTTCACTGTCAGGAGCGGGCTTAGGAAGGCGAGAATGAGGAAGTGAAAATTACCGGAAAACATGAAAAACTCAAGCCGCCCGGGTATCAGCGTACCGTAGATGTCATCTTCCCCGATACCGTAAATACTGTGTAGCCCCAGGTTAAAGAGCAGACAAAGCGCCAGTCCAAAAAAGAAAGGTTGCAAGGTCTTATCCCGGAAAATCCGGGAAATGCTGAAAATCAGCAAAAAGAGCCACAGGGCGATGGCTGCCCAGCCCATCCACGGATAATCCCAGGACAAGCTGAACGTGACGGCCGAGGTGTCGATGCTGAGAATAAAAAATGCATCGGGCACAGGAGGGATGAAATCGACAATGAAAAAGGATTTTAACTCCTGAGTGATAACTGTCAGTGGCTGTTCGAAGATCATCTGCAAATTGATGTAGCCTTTGTCTTCGCGGAAAGCAAAGGGATTAAAGAAAAGGCTGGCGCTGGGATAGATGATTTTCTGAATCGTAGCCAACACCACAGCTACTCCCGCCACATTCAGGCCCAGGTGAACTACTCTGGAACGGATAGGATGAAACAAGGACTCTTTCTTATCACTCAGCATCCAGTTCAGTATAAAGAAACAAATGACACATTGGACGAAGTTGGTGATGGTAATGCCCAGGGTCAGCAAGCCGGCTACGACCCACCAGCGGAAGAGCACCTGCCGCGTCATCAGGCCGTGCAAAAACAACAGGTAAGTAAGAATCAGGCTGACGATGGCAAAAGAACTGGTTTCCGGAACGACAGAGAGTATAAACTGGCTGGCGGTCAGGGCAAAGAACAGGCTGAGCAGCAGGGCATTGGTTTTATCCCGGCTGTAGGTCCAGAAAAGGAAAAAACCCAGGGTGACGCCCAGTGCTCCCAGTAAAGCGTTGATGATGACAGCGGAAGTATAGAGCGACTTGAACAGATAGGTAAGGACAGTTCCAAGCGGGTTGACCAGAATAACGTATATGGGGTGCACCGCCGTACGGTGATGGTCGCCGTCAAATACAGCCATATCCTCTACCACTCTTGGCGTATCCAGTTCAAAGAGCACATCAAAATACTGGAAGGCGCTGGTGGTGGAGAATTGAAGCCCAACCAGGAGGTAAATGACAAATAAGCCGGCGAACAGGCCCAATCCGTAGTACTTTACTTTGGGATCGGGATTGAATAGGGAGCTGAAAGGATTCATGTTGTGACGGTGATTTGAGATTATCATTACTGTAGGCTGTCTGGTAGAGCAAAAGAGATATAGGTATCCCCTGATCGGGTATCCAACTTGCCGCCGCCACAGGCGATCACCACGTACTGTTTGCCGTTGATGGCGTAGGTAGCCGGGGTTGCGTAACCGGCTGCCGGCAGCTCCGTTTCCCACAGCAGGCTTCCATCGCGTTTGTCGAAAGCCCGCATTTTTTCATCCATGGTGGCGGCGATGAACAGTACGTTCCCCGTTGTGACAATTGGTCCGCCGTAATTTTCGCAACCGGAGGGTTCGCCTTCCGCCGGGGGTAATCCCGGATGATGGCCCAGTGGAATTTTCCAGCGGATCGTCCCTTCGTTGAGGTCAAGAGCGGTTAAAGTGCCCCAGGGAGGGGTTACTGCCGGGAAGCCATCCTGATCGTAAAAGCGATTGTAACCGGTAACGGTATAAGGCATCATGGAAGGATCCGCTGCGGCCTTTTCGCCTTCCTCGAGGGAAGCCTGCGTAGGCGCCTGATCCGGATTGCTGATATAAGCGACGACATCCTCTACTTCGCTATCAGAAAGATTCTGGAAATAAGGCATCGCTCCCCTACCCTCCGTGATGATCGTTTTGATTTCTTCCTTCTCCAGTTTTTCCTGTACGCCAATCAGACCGGGAGAAGAAAAGCTGGCCGTTCCTTTAAGATCTTCACCATGACAGGTAATACAATAGGTGTTGTAGAGGAGCTTTCCCTTCACGGCCATCACCTCTTCGCCCTGCCCCTGAAAATTGGGAATGGCTTTCATGATGAACGGCATCTCACTGGCATTGACGTAGAGCACGCCCGAAGTATCCACCGCGGCGCCGCCCCACTCGCCACCCCCGTCGATACCGGGAAAAACGATAGTGCCCTCAACGCTTGGAGGAATAAATAGCTGCCCCTTTTCCAGTTGCTCCCACCTGGACTTGACGTACTCATACGCCTCCGGCGTGCGACGTGTGATGTCCGACTCCTCAAAACGCTGACGGGCAAAGGGAGGTGGACGGACAGGAATTGGCTGGCTTGGCCAAGCCTCTTCCCCCTTGAGCCGGGAGGGGGGCACAGGTGTCTCTTCAACAGGGAAAAGCGGTTCTCCTGTATCCCGGTCAAAGACGAAGACGAAGCCCGTTTTAGTAATCTGGGCCACTGCCTCTACTTTTTTTCCCTCTCTCTCCAGCGTCAACAGGTTGGGCGGGGCGGGGAGGTCCCGGTCCCACAAATCGTGGTGAACCGTCTGGAAATGCCAGACTCGCTCACCCGTTGCAGCGTCCAAGGCAATCAGGCTGTTGGCAAAGAGGTTTTCGCCCCTGCGGTCTCCGCCGTAGTAGTCAAAGGTGGCCGACCCCGTGGGAATATACACGACGCCCCGGCTCGTATCGATGCTCATGCCTGCCCAGGAATTGGCGCCGCCCGCCGTTTCCCAGGCGTCTTCCGGCCAGGTTTCGTATCCAAATTCTCCGGGCTGCGGAATGGTGTGGAAAATCCATTCGATTTCTCCGGTTCGTACGTTGAACGCCCTGATATGGCCCGGCGCCGCACCTTTGGTTTCCGTCACCCGGCTTCCCAGGATAAACAGATCTTCGTAGATCACTCCCGGAGAAGTGGCGATGACAAAACGGTCGTCGATGAACAAGCGCTTGATATCACGGCGCTTAATATTCGGAAAATTACCGAATATGTCACTGAGAGCCTGCCAGAAGTGGCCCTTGATATCCAGGTCACGGCGCAGGTCTACCCTTCCGTCTGAACCGAATTCGGGAATCAGGGTTCCAGTAGTGGCGTCCAGCGCAAATAAATAATAACCGACTGTATAGAGGATTCTCTTTTCCTGCCCGTCGGTCCAGAAAGCCAATCCCCGGTTAACGCCCCAGCCGTAAAAAGAAAACTCCCCTTCGAAGAGGTCAAAAGTCCATATTTCCTCTCCGGTTTCTGCATCGAGGGCAAAGGCTCTGAGCTGGGCCGTAGTTCCGTATAAAATACCGTCGATGATCAGGGGGTTGCATTGTATCTGGCTGCGGCCTTCGTCGCTGCCGTCCCCGGTGCTGTAAGACCAGGCCACTTCGAGCTGGCCGACGTTCTCCGTACTGATCTGATCGAGCAGGGAGTGGTGGCTGACACCGGGATCACCCAGGTAATGGCCCCAATCGACGTATTCGTAATCTTCCTTGCCCTGGGCGGGCGCCGGAGCAGCAGCCGGTGGTTCTTCTTCAGCACAGGCGGTCATTAACACAAACAACGACAACAGCGATACAAAACCGCCTCCGAATCTCAATGTTGAAAATAGCATGTAATACCAAGATTTATGGACTGGAAAAAAAGAACCGGGGTGCGCTATTGATAGGCAGACAAAATATCCCTGTATACCAGCAAGTTATTCACCCCCATTAAAACGATCAGTACAAGAAGCAGGATAGTAATCCAGCGACTGGAAGAACGGGCGAACGGACTTAGAAAGGCCATGATGAGAAAAGAGAAATTTCCCGCGTATACCAGATATTCAATCTTGCCTTTTTCACCTACTCCGTAGATGCTGTGTAACAGCAGGTTAAATAAAAGGCACAGGGTTATGCCCAGAAAAAAAGGCATCAGTTTACGGTAACTCCAGCTCTTCACCATGCCGAAGATCAATACCCCTACCCACAGGGCTAAAGCCACATAGCCGACTGCGGAATAATTCCAGGAACTGGAAAAGGTGACGCCCACCGTGCCGCGCTCCGGCATGGCAAAGGTATCCGGAAAAGGGGCGATGAAATTTACCAGAAAAAATTGCTTTAATTCCTGACCGGCTACCAGTAGTGGTTCTTCCAGAACGAGCAGGCTTGCGTAACCGGACTCCTCGGCGTAAGCAGCAGGTAAAAAGAACAAGCTGGAGTTGGGATAGATCACTTTCTGTATCAAGGCCAGGCCCGCGGTAATGCCAAGGACCCAGAAACCATATCGCACGATATTCGCGCCCAGTCGTATGAAGGAAACATTCTCCTTATACAGCACAAAAGAAAGCAACGAGAAGGCAATAAAGGTCTGCACAAAATTGGTCGTAGTGACTCCCAGGGTAAGCACCCCGGCAAAAACCCACCATTTCCAGGGTAACTGTTTTTTTTGCAGCCCGTAAAGGAAAAGGATGTAAGTGAGTAGCAAACTCACCACCGCCAGGGATCCGGTTTCCGGTGAAGCAAAGAGGATTATCTGACTCATGGATAAGCCGAACACCAACGCCAGTAATAAGCTGTTGAACAGAGGCCCGCCGAATAAATAGAAAAAAGTAAAGGCTAACGACACGCCCAGGGCGCCCAGAAAGGAGTTGATCATCATCGCAGCCCCTGTCTGTGTGCCGGTCAGCAGGTGGAGGAAAGACCCCAATGGATTGACCAGTAAAACGTAAATGGGGTGCACGTAAGTGCGATGATGCCCCTCCGAAAAGTTGGTCAGGTCATTGATCACCCGGGGTACATCGAGTTCAAAGAGTATGTCCATATCCTGGAACACCTCCGCTCTGGCCAGCGTGAACCCCAGGTAAATGTAAAAAACAAACATTGCCAGCAGCAAGCCCATACCCGGCATAAGCGGCTTTTTCCGGCTCGCAATACGGGTCCACAGTCCCTCTTTTCCGATACCCGTATTTTGCTTTGCCAGACCGCCGTTTAGCCTTAGCACAACAGCCCGCATTTTTAGAAGAAAGGCATCTGTAGTCATTTTCGCAAAATTATTTATTGGAATCAAAGGGCGAGGAACATCGTGATGATGGCTAAGGCGCCCACCAGATAGCTGGCTTTGTCTTTTACGGCGAATAAAATGGGGTCTTCATTTAATTCCCCCCGGTAAGCCAGTAGCCAAACCCGGCTCACCCAGAAAAACAACAGTACGCAAATGACCCACAGACGCTCCGGAAAGGTATACAGGATCTCTACCTGCTCACTACTAGTATAAAGCGTGAGTACGACAATGGAGATATACCCACTGGAGGTCCCGAAAGTCCCGATAATGGGAAGATCCTTCGACAGGTAGCCCCGCCCTCCGACTTTCTCTTTGTCTTTCGGCAGGTTATGCAGTTCGGAAAAGCGTTTGGCGAAAGCCAGACTGACAAAAAGGAATATGGAAAACGCCAGCAACCACTGCGAGACGAGCACTCCAATAGCAGCCGCCCCGGCAAAGATGCGCATAGTGAACAGAATGGCTAATGTGAAAACATCGATAAGCTCGATCCTCTTCAGGGAAAAGGAGTAAGCAAAAGTAATGAAGTAATAACTGAGCAGGGTAGCAAGGAAAAGTGGGTTCAGGGAATAGGCAATCCAGAAACCGGGGATCAGCAGACAGGGGATCGCCGCCACTCCGAGTGGAATGGGCAGGTTCCCGGCAGCAAAGGGCCGCTTCCGCTTTCTCGCATGACGCCGGTCTGCATCCAAATCCAGCAGATCGTTCAAAACGTACACGCTGGAGGCACATAAACTGAACGCGAAAAAGGCCCATATGGACTGTGTTACGCTAACCGGGTCGGTATACAGATGCGCAGTCAGCAAGGGAACGAAAATCAACAGGTTCTTCGCCCACTGATGCATACGGATGGCACGGACGAATTGCCCGAAATAGTTTTTCTTATCGGAAAAGACCTGAGTAATATTTCCCCCGGCTTTCGCCTTCCGGGTCAAACCGCCGGAGGCATTGACCACTATGCCGGAAGCGGCGCCCTGCCAGATCGGCAAATCGACGCTGGCGTTCCCCGCGTAATCAAAGCCCTTTTTCCCAAATTGTTCTTCTAACAGCGCCAGCTTTCGGTTTCCCGACAGGTTGACCCGGTCATCACTGGCAAAAGACAGGGCAAAAAGTCCCAGATGATCCGCTACTGCCCCGGCAATCTTCTCGTTGGCGGCCGTCACCAACACCAATTTTCGGCCCCGGGAAAATTCTTTCTGAAGATGGGTCAGAAAATCGGTGTGGTAAGGCAGTGTATCGGCCGGCAGGTCTACCCGGTCAGCGATCTGCTGTTTGAAGAAGGACTTACCTCTCAGCATCCAGAGCAACATTGCGAAGAGGGACAAGGGTTGCCTTTTCAGTAAAATGAGAATTGATTCGAGCAGAGTGTCGGTTTTCACCAGCGTTCCGTCCAGATCTACACATAAGGGGACCTTGCTTTCTGCAAACACAGTTTCTTTACGTCCCTGTTCGTCCAGTACCGGTTCTTTAAAGTTTTCGCTGCCGGGCGGAGATTGGAATGATGGCTTCATGGTCAACGTTTTCATTTGAAATCACAAAGAATTCAAGGCCTCTCCGAATGAAGATAAAGCTTACAATGCGGAGGGGCCTGCGTATAACAGAGCAGTAAGTCTTTGGCAATCATCTTGCCGTTACGGGGGGGGGGGGGGGGAATACTCCACCGGATGAGGGGAAGGCGGAGATATGAAATGCGCGGTTTTATTTT
The DNA here is from genome assembly GCA_964632995.1 of uncultured Saprospiraceae bacterium. Lineage (GTDB taxonomy): Bacteria > Bacteroidota > Bacteroidia > Chitinophagales > Saprospiraceae > CAZWDL01. The sequence continues at coordinate 30,075 of CAZWDL010000019.1, read as the reverse complement.
TTCTTCAAATCGAGGATGTAGAGAAACATCTCTGCCGTATGCCAGGAATGCGGAGAAGAGTTGTCTTCCAGAAAATACTGGCTATCGATGAGTTTCATTTTTTCGTAGTCTGCCTGGCTGGCCTCGATTTCCCAGGTCAACGGATAAACCCGGTTACTGATGGGGCTGTTCTTCGTACCGAAGAAGTGATCCTTAGCCCAGGAGATATAGGGGAAAAAGCGCCACACTTCCACGTCTTCCTCTTCTTTGAGGGCATCCTTATAATCCCACCAAAAAAGCGTGTTATAGCCGTTATTGTCATGGGGAATCTGGTAGGGATCCTCCAGGCCCAGTTTTCGCAGTCCGTATTTCAGCCATTTGGTCTGATAATTGGGCCGGTCGCCAAAATCAGTATGGCCTTCGATGTATCTTTTTCCAAACCAGTTTTTTTCAAATTTGGGTACTTCGCCCAGTACTCTTTGCACCATGGGGTGTTCCTTACCGGCAAAGAGCGAAATGAGATAGAGCGTTTGTCCCAGGTTATCGGCTTCCTCCTCCGGCGCCCCATCGATCTTGTTGTTGTAGTCGTAAGGCGCCTCGAGATTCAACACCCAGTCTTTGATCAGATCCTGATTGCCTGTTTCTTCCAGGCACATGGCCGCCATCGCGGCATCCCGGCGCCATGGCGTATCGTAAACAAAAATATTGGGAAGGGGCCGGCTATCGACAATACTGATCAGGATTTCGTGGTGCAGCACCTTCATGATTTCCGCGTACTGGTAGGCCTCGAAATCCGGGAGCAGGATCGGTTCCGCCGTTCCTTCTACCAGTACAGGCGCTTGTTCTCCTTCCTGAATATACAGGCCGCTTTCGTTTTCGTAAATAATAACCGGCGCACCATCCAGGGTACGAAGGGTTACCTGGTATTCATTCGGTACGATGCTTTGATGCGAAATGGCCCAGGATTTGATCGTCTCTCCGGTGAAGGCCGTTTTGAGGGCGCCGTCTTTGTAGATGAATTTCGCGCGGTTGCCCATTCCGAAAAGGAAGAATTTGACATCCGGCAAGTCATTCGCGCCCCCGAATTCATCGCGGAAGGCGGCCAGTTGCGAACGCAGTTCCTCCAGCGCTGGAGAAGATAATTCTCCTATGAAGCGGATACTGTCCGGATTGGGTTGCGGAGCAATTCCCCGCTGGAAAACATCGGCCAGGGGCGCCAGCCCCAGGGTTTGGTTCTCTTTCCCTTTTACGGTATTCAGTGAGTAGAGTTGTCTTCCCTTCCATTCCGAAGGCAGCTCTTCCACCTCACCCAGTGAACTCAACAGCTGCGGTCCCCGGGCCAGCACATAGCTCGCTCCTCTTTTTTCCTGGCGGATCTTCATGGTCATGCATATTCTGAGAATATCTCCATCATGCCAGGTTCTTTCGATGTCCAGGTATTGGCCGGATTGTCCTTTGTAGACCTCTTCTCCCGCGTGCACTTCGAAAAGCGTACACCAGTCAGGCACCCTTAGCGAGATCGCGAAGCGTGCGGCCGTACCGGGGAAAACGCTCATCTCAACCGTTCCGTTATTGGGATAGTGCGAATCGATTGTATAACTGAGCGGGAGGACGTCGGCCTCCGATGGCAGCCTTACCTGATAGGATCCCGTTTCATAAATATTGACCGTTAGTTTTCCCGCTCTCAGCCCCGTCAGATAAGCGGGGACCTGAGCCAGGCCGATAGCGATTTCTTCCCTGCCTCCGATCTTATCCCCGTTTTTAGATTCCAATAGCGACTGAGCGGCCAGCAAGCCGTTGTATATCGTTTGTTCGATTTCCCCTGCATAGTGCATCTGCCCGGTAAAGGTATACATAGCACCGTTGAATTGCAGCCAGGCAGTGAGGGCTTCATAGGGAGTCCGTTCCTGGCTGATAGTCGTCCAGGCCTGCCGGCAAAAATTCAACAAGGTGTGGTCTTGCCGAAAGCGGTAAACTTCCAGTAAACCGTTCAAAAAAGAAAGCTTTTCACGAACTAATTGGCTTTTTGTAAATTTATTATAAGGAGAAAGAAAAGCTTTCTCCTTCTGAACCAATATGTTACAAAGATCACCGTATTGTTCATCCCCTGAAAAAAGATATAGCAAGGCCAGTGGCTCCAAGAAGTACTGCGCCGTTTCGGGATGTTGTTGTTTCAGATGAGATTGAATTGAATCTGCTTTGTCCAGGCAATTATCCAGGGCCCATCCTTTTCCGGTCGCCCGGTAGTAGTACAACAAGCCGAGCATTTCAGACTGAAGCAAGCGCGCCGCAGCCTTCCTTTTTTCGGGATCCTGCGAAGCGAGCTCCTCATAGGAAGAGGAAACAGGCGTAACCGCCACTTTCTCTGCCAGGCGCTTCATCGGTTTTTTCAAACCTGAATTATTGACATACTGGTAGTAAATACTCAAAGCCTGTAGGGCGCCTGCCGACCGTTCAGCGGACTCGGGTTCTCCTTGAGCAACGCTCAACAGCAGGTGCTGCATCGCTTCTTCCATGCGGCTGCCAAGAAATCCTTCCCGTGAGGAAAGATCACTGTTCGCCGGAGCATAAGAAACCTCGGCTACCTCGTCCAACGCGAAAGCGGGACTGCCGCCCGGCCTTGGATTCAGCCAATAGAAGTAAGCCAGAAAAGTCAGACCTAGAGCGCTTATAATTAAAAAAGCGGACCTCTTCATAATGGGCAGGGGTTTGCTTTAATTTTACTGAATAAGGCAATCTTCAAAACAGAAACAGTTTCTCAGAATCACCGGGCTTCTAACAACAACCGTGTTTTTTTTCTCTCTAACAACGAAAGTTGCAGCCAACTGATACCGCTATATCGTATCTTTACATCCATTGGAAAAATTTGAATACTGACCGATTTCGCCAATTTCTGTATTAAAAAGAGCCAATAACTATTAATTTCTTGATCAATAAGTCCTGCAGTAAACCTCTTTATTCCCCCCCTGATAGAAGGGTTTATGCGGTAAATAAGTACCAAATGAAACATCTAATCTTTATAGCTTTTTTCTGTCTCCTGCTAGGCTGCAACATGGAACCTTTAAGTTCTCTGGATATTAATCTGTCTGGTCCGAATTCTGATGAACAAGCAGTTGATAACGCGCCTCCCCACGAGCTGGGCTGTACCGCCGAGATACTCGGACACATGGAGAAGGTTGAAGAAACCAGTTTTGAAGAAGTTGAAAAAGTAAATGATAACAACCTCTCCTGGGATTTCCCTCATTGGTTTGAGTTCGCTGCCATGCATCAAGCCGACGGAGGACTGGGCGACGGGCTCGGCGGCGCCCGGATGTGGGTAGATACCACCCTCGCTCATTCGGGAAAAAAGAGTATCGGTATGGAGGTATTCGATATCGAAAAAAGCCGCAGATCAGAATTTGTCATTTTCCCCAGTGAAGTCCTGGGGAAAGAATACTGCGTCTCTTACTGGCTCTATCTTTCCGAAGACTGGGGCCTGTACGATCCCAATATCGACTGGGACTGGTTTGAAATCGGCAACCCATACTCTGCCGGCGGTGCGCCCTATGCTTCAATTCACATAGGAAGCCCTGATGAAAACCAGGAATTCTTCTCCATCTGGCTCGGCGGGCGGGACAAAGACGGGAATATGTTCGGCACGCCCAGTAAAAGAACAGCTATACCGAAGGGACGCTGGTTCCAGGTTTCTTATTACGTCCTCAGAGACAATAAGGACGGTGAAATCAAAGTCTGGTTCGACGGCGAACTGCTCGCCAAAAAATCGGGTTACCCAACTGTCGATCCCGACAATCCGAAATTCACCATCAGTATCGCTAAAATATACTACGAAAGGGGAGATAAAAGACCGCATAAAATGTGGATCGATGATCTGACCATTCACAGTAACCAGGGAAAAAACTAATAGCCGGAAAATGGAAAAAGTAGTGCTGTTGGGCTGTTTTCCCGGTTTTTCAGCTCAGCGGTGTAGACGCTGCCATTTGCGGCACACTGGTTTCCCGACCGCCCGTTTTAACCGTTTTCAGTTCCAGGATGCTTTTGAAGAATCCGGTAAAGATGAATTGAATACCCAAGATCAGCAGCATCAGACCCGGTATAACGATTCTGAATGTATTGCTGGCGGCCAGATCCCCGTACTCCACGCTTTGCCAGATCAGATAACTGTACCCACTCAGCCCCAATCCGCTCAGGATAAGGATCAATCCGACAGCAATGCTGCGCTCCAGCGTAAAGATCTGATCAATGGCGCGGGAAAGCCCGTTGGAGGGGAGTAGTTCCGATTGGGTGGCGTAAACCCGGGACAATACATAAAAGGAGATCAACTGAAACCCAATGAATACGCTTCCAGCCGAGTACAGCAGCGTGTGAATATCCAGGCGCACCTCGTCCAGGTAAAGAGGTTCCTGAATCAACAGGACAGAGAAAACCGTTCCGAGCAGCATGAAAACAATCCCCGGATAGAAAAATAACCACTGAGGGCTGTAAATCAGTAAGAACCGCAGATGACGCCAACCGTCACGCCAGGTATTCAAATGAGGCGGGCGCGAACGGCCGTCCGGAGAAAGGATCGTCGGTACTTCCGTAATTTTCAGGTTGTTCAGTGCCGACTTCACCACCATTTCCGAGGCAAACTCCATGCCCTGGGTATTCAGACCGATTTCCATGATGCTTTCCCGGTTAAAACCGCGCAGACCGCAATGAAAGTCATTCACCGGAATATCGAAAAACAACTTGCCGATGAAGGACAGGACAGGGTTGCCCAGGTACCGGTGTAAGAAGGGCATGGCGCCCTTTTCGATTCCTCCTTTAAAACGGTTGCCCATGACGAGATCATAGCCTTCCCGCAGTTTTTCTAAATGGGGCATAAGGTTGAGAAAATCGTAACTGTCGTCGGAATCTCCCATGATGATGTATGTGCCATGGGCGGCGCCTATACCTCCCAGCAGGGCGCTTCCGTAGCCTTTCTCTTCCACTTCGACTACTCTCGCACCCAGATCACGGGCGATAGACTTAGAGCCGTCCGTACTTCCGTTATCGGCAATCAAAACTTCTCCGCTGACGCCGTTGGTCTGGAGAAAATGCATAGCTTTTTCTATACAGATTCCGATAGTTTCCTCCTCGTTCAGGCAAGGCATTAAAATAGTTAGTTCACAACTTTGCATAATCATTTGTTTTTTTGCGTATAGATTAGATATTCAGTTCTCGATGACAAGCCGGGTCTGCCAAATGCTGGTCCCCTCCGCTTGTTGACCGGTTCTTATTTCGTCGATTGCGTAGGACGGAAGCGGTTGTGAGACGATGAGCAGCTTTCCTTTACCCGTCCACCAGGGAAACTGTATACTGCCGGAACGGTAATCGAATTCGAGTGTCTCTCCCTGCACAGCAGACCTGTCTGCGGGAATAAACTCAAGGAAGAAGGTCGCTTCCCGGTCTTGCTCCTGAGCAGCCTCCTTGACATACCAGATCCTGTCCTGATGAGCATAGATGCTAAAGCCGGACTCCGCCTGATGAAGTAGCGCCGATGACCTTATTTCCTGAACCTGATTGTAATTTTCCACGATCCACCCCAGTTGCTTCTCCTGGTAGTCACTGACGAAAAACACCAGGAAAATACCGGCGACGGACAAGAACTGATATGCCCTTGTTTTCATTGAGATAATGACACTACTGATTACGGCAAAGCCCAGAATCGCAAAGGGCATATACCAGACGATATAGTTCAATACCCGGTGGATATAGGAATGACCTTTAAACAGAATCAACCAGGATAAGGGCGCCAGGATGGATACCCAGCAGGTTAGTATCAGCGCCGTTTGCTTCTTGCTGTCGCCCGCGTCGATGAAATCATACTTTTTGCCCATGAAATACAGTACGGAGAAAGCGGCAAAAAGAAAGATCAAACCGGCATAGTTCATTTTCCACAGATCGGCACCCGATAAATTGACAAAGATATTCTGAAGATCGAAAGGCGGCGCAGGGGTTCTGATCAAATACCGGCCCAGGACTTCCGGGATGCTGCTCTCCAGTGAATCCCGGTAAGAATCGGAAAAATTATTGGGGTCTCCCCAGGATCTTCGAAGGAATGACCCCACGATGTGATCTACGCCGCTGGCGAGGCTGCCCTTTACCGCTGAAATCTGAAGGACAATAAAAATAGAAGACATCAGTGCGGCTGCTATAGATCCCACCGCTGAATACAGGACCCGGTTCACTAGTTTTCTGAAAGGCCACTTGTCCAGAATAGCGTAGAAGACAAATGGCGTCACCAGCATGATCAGCGTCGTGGTGATGTATTCAAACCCGGTGTAAAAAAATTTGACGAGCACCGCCAGAAAAACCAGGCCGATAAGTTTTGAGGCCGAAAACTGAATATCTTTTCTTCTTTCTACCGAAAGGGCGGCCAAAACGGCTAGAAAGGGAACATAAAAGGCCCAAAGGCTCCAGTACAAGTGCCGGGCGAATACCGTAATCCCCTGCGAAAACAAAATGAATATAAAGGTGATCAGAGCCGTACCAAACCCAAAGTTTTGATATACCCAAAAGACAATCAGTAAAAAAACCAGAGCGGCCAGGACCGAATTCAGAAGTTTATAAAGCTGCACATTGGCCTGATTGGATAAGGGCGACACAATATCTATCAGCGCAAAGGTAATGGCCTGCCCCCCGGTCTGGCTGTCATAGGTATGAAAAACGTCCGTTTCCACCTCCAGCTGATCCTCGTACACTTCGTACTGGTAGAGGACTGAATCCTTTCCTTCCGGAGTGGGGAACCGGCCGGTCAGGCCGCCGTGAGCAAAAAGCCCCTCCCGCTCTGACATACCCAGCCTGCCCAGAATAAGGGATTCGGAGGACTTATCAAATTCACTGTAAAATCCCTGGTCGGCCGCCTTCCAGAAGTTGTTGTAAAACCCCAGAGTCAGAAAGAGCAAACAGCCGAGAAAGAAGAGCTTTTCTTTTAAACCGGAGGGTATTGGGTTAGCCATGTTTTCTTTTTTTTGATCCAATGTACTTATAAATGTGTTCCGTCAGGCGCCATGGAAAAGGTGCTGCCGGCAGGTAAAGAAGGGAGGGACGAACCTCTGAATGGTATTGCGCAATGAAATCATTTTGTTATTTATATAAAAAAATCGAAATTCAGAATAATTTTTCCAGAGTCGCCGTTTATTATGAAACTTGAGGTCAGTCCGCTGACCGGACAGGACTAACGCGCTTCTTCTAATCGACCATGGGATACTTCGAATATGTTTTTCGGATTGTTCCCATCCATCCCAGTTTTCACAAGTATGTTATCTGAAATCTATTGCTGTCATCAAGCATGAAGGTTTGTATCTGTCGGCAATGCTATCACGAGTTTCCCCACACGGCATTGTAGGATGCCTTTGGTAAGGGTCCGGGAACAGAAATTGTCTGTTTGTCGCAGGTACAAAGCCCTGTCGCTCGGGGACCAGGAAAACCCCACCTACACATCAACCCCGTTTGTTCCTATTGCCAGTGCGCCGGGAACTAAGTTATTCATAGTTTAGGCGAAGTTATTTTGGGGGTAGACGAGACGCGAGAAGGGAAGATAGCCGGAGCTACCTGACCGACAGCCTGCCCCGTACCCGAAGGGTCGGGGAGCAACGAAGGATACCGCCAAAAGAAGCAGAATTCCTCGAAAGAACTTCTGGGACAGAGCACTAGGCTTTTTTACTGCAATAGGCCTGATACAAGCATTTCTTTTCAATAATCTTTAAACACTTTCAATCCATGCGTCAAAAAAATTCCCTCACTAAGCGTACCGGTACCGTCTTGTCTTCCATAACGAAGCACCGGGTACGGTTCCTGGCCTTCCTCGCGTTCAGCCTTGGGCTTTTCAGCTGCAACCCGGATTCGTGGAATCCCTGGGATATAGACATCTCCAGTCCTCCGGAAAACCCAGCCGAGGATCCACCGGCAGGACCTTCTAATGACGAAATCGGCTGCCCTTCCGATGTATTCAATGCCATGGAAGAAGTAGTGTCAACCAGCTTCGATAATGCGGAAAAACTAAACGACAACAACCTCAGCTGGGATTTCCCTCACTGGTTTGAGTTTGCCGCCATGCACCAGGCCGACGGCGGCTCGGGCAACGGACTTGGCGGCGCCCACATGTGGGTCGACAGTGAACATTTCCGTTCGGGTGAAAGGAGCATCGGTATGGAAGTGTTCGACATCGAAAAAAGCCGGAGGGCCGAGTTCGTTCTTATCCCGAACAGCATTATAGGTAAAGAATATTGCGTTTCCTACTGGGTTTACCTGCCGGAAAACTGGGGGCTGTACGATCCTACTATCAACTGGGACTGGTTTGAAATCGGCAACCCCTATTCTGCCGGTGGCGCGCCTTACTCCGCCATTTATATCGGAAGTCCTGATGAAAACCAGCAATTCTTCTCCGTATGGTTGGGTGGCCGCAACAAAGAAGGAGAGATGTTCGGCACCAGCCGGAAACGGATGGTCCTGCCCAAGGGGCGGTGGTTTCAGGTTTCCTATTACGTAAAGCGTGACACCAAGGACGGTGAAGTCAAAGTCTGGTTTGACGACGAGCTGATCGGAGAGCGATCGGGTTTTCCCACCGTCGATCCCAACAATAGTAAATTCACCATCAGTATCGCCAAAATCTACCACGAACGCGGGGATAAAACTCCTCACAAAATGTGGATTGACGACCTGACGATCTATTCCAGTAAGGAGAAAAATTAGGAACCTGAAATGAGTAGTGCCCGATAAACAGATAAACTGAGAAGTTGAAAAAGTACCCGGGTAAGGGGGAACTAACCTTTTTCAGCTCTACAGTTTATCTGTTTTTCGGTGTACTCCGTCACTTTATTGCTTTGACGGAAAAGTAATTTTTTTCTATCAGTTCTTTAGTCTCCTGGATATGATTCCGGGAGCTGGCGCCGAAGAGTACTGACTCGATTTTCGGGAACCGGCCCAGGTACTCGATCGCCTCCTTTGGACGAAGGGCCCCGGCAGCCAGTACCTGCATAGCAATAGGCCGAAACTTCCGTTCGTTCAGATATTGCTCGTAGAGCTCGATCCCGCCCGACATTCTGAACCCGATCTTGTTGATAGAGGCGCAGATGATGGGATTTTCGATACCCACCGACTCCAGCGCATCCAGCAAGGCCGGCATATTCATGGTAATATATCCGGGTTCCGCCTTGTATTTTTGACGGATGTAATCGTCGTACTCCTTGAACACGCCGTACATTTTGAGGCCCAGGATCATGTCTACCAGTACATTCTGGATAAAAATGACGGGCGTATCGATGCCTTTGAACATCTTCATCTCCGCGTCAACCAGGATTTGCATGAGCTTGCTGAAATCTTTATTCAGGAAAGCGAGTCCTCCCTTAGTGAAAGTGCCGAGAAAATTACCAGGCACGTACTGCTTAATCGTTCCCAGAATGCCCAGCTCGGTAACCGCATTGGCGTACTTATGGGCATACGGCATACAGGGATGTATTTTGAAGTGCTCATAGCGTTCCGGGTGAGCCCGCATGTGGTCGCAGATATTGGCGATGCGATCATGCGTTGTACACATGAAGGTATTGATGCCCAGGTCAATAGCTTGATCCAAGACTCTTATAATAGCCGCATCGTCTTTGAATCGCAGGGCCTGCGCCCTGGACTTCTCATCGGATGCGTGGTTGACACCGAAGAATTGGTTGTCACCGAAAAGTACTTTATCCATTTTAGTTGAGTTTTGCTTTGTCCATGATCATTTCCATCACCTTATCTGTATACAATCCCTGTTCAAAAGTATTGACAAGGCCCTTTTTTCTGCTCAGTACGTTATTGACGAAGTAGTCGATCTGAGCGCTGTATTCTTCTCCGCGGAGGTAGTAATCTACGGGCAGGGCCAGGTCGGTGATGTATTTGATGGTCCAGCCCTTTTCCAGGCCCTCGCGGGGATTGTCCTCCTTCAAAAAGATTTTCAGTTCGGTCGCATCGCAGATGATCTTTCCCTTTTTTCCCTGTATAGTGAGGGAAGTGGACATTTTCCGGTAGGTTTCATCACTCCAGTTGACCAGCAGGGTACCGCTCAGGTTATTATCCAGCTCCATCAGCGAGTACACCGCATCTTCCACTCCCTTGGAGTAGATACTCTTCATCAGTGAGCCCGTCACCTTTACCGGCCGCCCCAGCACTTCCTGTATCAGGTTCAGTACGTGAGAGGCGTAGTCGTACAGACAGCCGCCTCCTTCGTTGGGTTTGGAGCGCCAGGTCCCTACTTTCTCTTTGGTCACCACAGGACCGTAGGCTTCTCCGGTAAAGTGCAGCAGGTCTCCCAGCACATCTTCCTCCAACAGGCGCTTCAGTTCCCTGAAGGTTCCGATGAAGTGGTTGTGATACCCCACCTGATTGATGAGGGAATTCCGTTCGGCCAGCTCCACCAGTTCAGCTCCTTCGTCGGTTGACAAACAGAAGGGTTTTTCACAGAACACGTGAATGCCCTTTTCCAAAGCGTATTTTACCATTGGAAAATGCAGCTTCGTAGGCGTAGCTATGACGATGAAGTCAAGTTGCTCCTCATCCATCATTTTCCGGAAGTCACTGTATACTTCTACCGGGGCGTATTTTTTGAACCCGTTCAACACCAGCGACGAGGTATCGCAAACGGCGACTAGATCCACCGAAGGGTTAGCCCCGACGATGGCCGCATGGGAAATCCCCATTTTGCCGAGGCCGACAATTGCAGCTCTTAACATTTATAGTATTTTTTAAGTTGTTTGAGATCTGATTCTTAGGATCAGCTTTCATCTCAAAGAAAAATTATAAGGAATCAATATAATCTGTTAAATAATCAATAAACTGCTGTTTACTGGAAAGGTACCTGGCTGGTGAAAATGTTTCAACGGCGGTCAGTAGTTCTTCCGGGGAGTCATGCTCCCGCCAGGGAAGGATATAGTTCAGTCTCGCAAATTCTTCCAGAATTTCTGTCTGATGATCATCTATATGCTCTCCATACTTGACCAGGCGGGCAATGGCAATTACTTTTTTATGGAGTTTGATGCCTTTTAGAAGTGAACCGGTGCCGGCATGGGATATGATAACCCTAGCTCTTTCGTAAAGTGTCGTTAATTCATCGGGAGGAATAAAAGGCCTTAAGGTAAGGTGACGGGAGTCCATTTGCGTATGGCCGTTCTGGACGATGACTTCCTCTGTAATTTTCCCTTCCTGACATAAACGTTCTAATTCAAACAGAGGACGCTTAAACGCTATAGGAAAGGTTCCTAGTAAAACCAGAATCATGGGTTTGGAATTAGATGAAAAATAAATCCATTGTTTTCCGAAAATACGCTCAGTAGTGCTTTGTCCCAGAAGTTATTTAAAAGAATTATGAGGCTGTTTTGGCCCTGCCTGAGGCTCGAGGAGAGAGCATAGCCGGGGTTCTGTGACCGACGAGCAACGAAAAGCAGGGCCCAAAGAGACCAGAATTATCGACGGTGACTTTTGGGACATAGCCTTGCTGCCCCGGGAGCTAAATTTATACATGCTCCTAATATATCCCTCCCAAATAAATTGATTTTTTATAGATCTGCTTCATCCCCGGCCATTGGATGATGAACTTGTCCGAGATAGGATAAATTATATCTGCTGAAAAGGCCCTTGAATTGATCCGTGCAAAGGACAAAATCCAGACGATTTTCACCCCTAGCAGTTTGCCCAGTAAACACATGGGAACGGCGGTGTGGCTCCCCGTTGTTATAATCACTTTAGGGTAATGCCTAATTAACAACTTCAAGGACAAAAAGAAATTCAAAAAAGTCTTTGTAAAAAACTCAACCCCTCTCTTCTTCCCCTTTGAGCGACCGTGAAGAAAAAACATGTTGAATTTTTCTTGCAGGGGCAAAGTAGTAACCGTTTTTTCAGTAACCAGCACATAATCGTATTTGACAAACATTTCCCTCAACTCCAGTATTTGGGCCAGATGTCCGCCATCCGAACAAATAAGAATCACTTTCTTTTTTTTGCTTGTTTTCATAACAGGTGTATCAACTTGTTCATTCTGTAAAAACAGGGTTTATCAATAAGACCGTTACCCTATTCTCAGCATTTCAAATAAAAATTCTGATACCACAGTTCGAGTGAGTACAAGATGAATATCTGTTTGCCGAAATCTCGCTTCCCACTGCGGTGCAGCTGCAGCATTTTAATCAGGGCTTCCCGTTCGAAATAAATGCGGGAAAAGCTCTGCTGCTGGTTGAACAGATCGACCAGTTCATTAAACAATTCCTCCTTAAACCAATCGACGACGGGGGTTTCGAAGGCTCGCTTTTTCCGGTTGATCAGCTCATCGGGCAGCCACTTGCGGGCGGCCTTTTTTTCCAGATACTTGCGTACTTTCCCATTCAGCTTGTAGTGCGAGGGCAGTGATTCGACAAAGGCCACCAGGTCTTTATCCAGAAAAGGCACCCGGTTTTCGATGGAATGCGCCATGGTGATTTTATCGTTGAACAGCAAGAGGTTATCCGGCAGCATAGTGCGGGTATCCAGGTACAGCAGGTGGTTGAGGGAATCACCGTTGCGCTGATGGAGTTCCTCGTAGTATTTTTCAAAAAAGGGCTTAATATTGGTTGTTACGGCCTCAGCAACTTCCTGGTTGTACACGGCCGATTTCATTTCGCCGGAGAAGATGTTGTAGATAGCCAGGAAGCGATCCAGCTCATTATCGAATTGTGAGGAATAAATACCTCGCTGATAGGATTCGTTGGCCCTGAAGAAGCGTCGCGCCAGTTTGTAAGGAATCCGTTTGAGGATAGGCCCGTACTTTGACATCAGTACCTCGCCGTAGTAGCGTTTGTAGCCCGCCATGGGCTCGTCCGCGCCCTGTCCGCTCAGCACTACTTTCACCTTCCGGGCAGCCATTTTGGAGACGTGGTACAGCGCCGGAATTGTGGGTTCGGCAATGGGTTCTTCCGTGTGGAAAAACGACTGCCGGAAATACTCCAGATATTGTTTCCGGTTGATGAACTCACCGGTGTGGCGGGAACCGATCAGTTCGGCAGTGATACGGGCATCTTCCAGTTCGTTGTAATTGCCTTCGCCCTGAAAGCCAACGGTGAAAGTATTGACCGGATAACTGGTATGCTGCATCATGATGCTGCCGACGAGGGCCGAATCCAACCCTCCGCTGAGGAATAACCCCACCGGCACGTCCGACATCAATTGTTTTTTCACTGCTGCTTCAAAAAGCCGGGCGTATTCTTCCACGGCCTCTTCTTCCGATATCTGGTAATTGACCTTATAAGTAGGGTTCCAGTACTTCTTTTTTTCCCACTGCTGATCATGGATATCATAGCTCAGATAGGTGGCCGGGTTCAATTTAGAAATACCCTCAAAAATTGTTTCGGGGGAAGGATTGTAACGCAGTGCTAGCAGGGTGTCCAGCGCCGGAAGGTCAATGGCTTTTTTTACCCCCGCACTGAGCAGGATTTTCAGTTCGGAGGAGAACACCATCCCCTGGTCAGACAGATGATAGTACAGCGGTTTCACCCCGAAGTGGTCTCTCACGAGATAAAGTTTCCCTTGGGAAATATCCAGGAAGGCGAAGGCAAAAATACCGCTGAAATCATTCACCCGGTCGATACCGTATTCGCGAATGTAGTACAGGATGGTCTCGGTATCCGAATGGCCCCGGAAATTAATCCCGGGAAGTTGGGCTCTCAGATCCCGGTGATTATACACTTCTCCGTTAAATACGATGGCGTACTTTCCACAATCCGTAAACATGGGCTGATTGCCCGCTTCAGAAAGGTCGAGAATTGACAGGCGCGTATGTCCCAGAAAAACTTGATTACTCCCTATCTGCCGGGTTACCAGCTCCTGGTAATCCGGTCCGCGGTGTTCAATCAGACTAAGCGTTGATTCCTCTATCGGTATATTAACTGATCCAGCAATTCCACACATGACATTTGGTTAACTTGAAGACAAGTGAAGGTAATTGGGTGGCTCAGATAGCCTTGCCCCCCATTAATTCATTGAGAAAGGTATTAGTATAAATATCCTGGATGGGTACCACAAAGAACAACTCGTTGCTTCTGACCGCCCTTTTGAAATAGCTGTTCTCTTTGCCCGTGACTTCCGTCTTTATCCTGTCGATTGAATTGCTGAGGGCATTTTCTGAAAACCGCCATTCCGTGTCGGGTCTTAAATCATTCATCGATTCGAGGGCAAGCACTTTGTCTCCCTGCATGGATGCAGGCAGGGAACAAGAGTAGACGCCTTTAAAGTAAATATCATCGACGAAATTGGGAGGCAGCGAAACCACGCCTCCGGTTTTTCCGTAAGGATAATATTCATTGGCTACGTAGTGGTTGGAATAAAGCAGCAGGTTTCCCTTTCTGATTTTCAGGTCCTGCAGTGCCTGGAAAAGAGCCACCGAGGCGTATTTATGATCATCGTGTGTATCCAGAGCAGGGTAAGGGGTGACAATAATATCCGGATCGACTCTGATCAGGATCAGCTTCAGGTTCTCCACCAGGGCATCCCAATTCGCGCCGCCCCGGAGACTGTCTTCCAAAGGAGAAATATTAAAGCGGCGAAACGTGTTTATATCCGTTGTGCCGGTCTGCCGGGATTCTACCTCCGAAGGGTTGCGTTCGTACATCAGCTTCAGCGTACCGTCGAAAAAACCGAAATTCAATGCATTTTCAGGAGCGATTCCGGCCAGCAAGGGAACCGTCACGCTGTTCCAGGTTCTGATCTGACCGATTTTGAGCTGATGACTAAGCGTATCGGTATATAGTTCGTCGTATTTCAGGTCGCCTGCTTCCCTGGCAGTGACTGTGAGAACAAACGCGTCGGGATAGCGGCTGTACAGCCCGTAGGCCGCGATTTCAGCATCGTCGGGATGAGGGGAGATGACCAGAACCTTCGATTCGGGCGAAACCGGATTTTCAAACAGCGTCAGCGTGCCGGTCTGATCCCCGAAAGTGATGTTTTCCCTCAACAATTCGATTTGAGTGGCGCCCTGCCCGATCAGCGAACTCAGGTTGATATACCGCCCCCCCTTTGCGCCGTGTTCAAAATATTGGATCAGTTCCGTTTTCCCCGACTTCATTCTCAGCGCCGGCTGAAACAGCTTTCCCATCGTCGTAGATTCGATATTCAGTTTGAGCAAGGCCGTATAATTGGAGCCGAGTGTATCGGGAAGCGTAATTTCTCCACCGCTCACCTCAATTTCGAGGGAAGGGAAAAGATCGAGGTTGTAATGGTAGTCCTGTTTCACCTCATAAGGATAGATAGAGGTGCGTTTCTTTTGTATAACCACCCCCGACAGGCCAATTAACAGCAACAATACCACGCCCAGCAGTAAGGTCCATCTCATCCAGGCACCGGAGAACTTGTTGATTTGCTTCATCATGATCCTTGAGTAACAGTGATGCGGATACCGCCTAAATGGATAAGGCCTTCCGGTAGTTTTCGATCAGGCGCCGGGTAACCGAAACGTGATCGTAAATCCCTTTGTTGATAAAAGCTTCTCTGATCACTTCGGTATCGCCGTTCTCCCGCCTAAAGGACAAGGCGACCAAATCGGACAATTCCTGGGGCGAATAGGAATTGGATACGTAACAGTGTGGAATGTCCTGTGTCATGGAAGGTACATCGCCTACCGGGACAGAGACGATGGGCAAGCCGCAGGAAAGCGCTTCCTTTATAACTTGCGGCGACCCTTCGCTGATCGAGGTCATGAGCAGGCAATCGGCGCTGTTCAACAGGTCGCGTACGCCGGCTCTCGACAGCTGATGGATGCATTTGTACTCGATCTTCTTTCCGGATTGTTTATCCAGTAACTGAATCACCTCCTGGAACAGGGGGAAATTCTTAACCTTTTCCTGCGGATTACTCGTGAATACCACCTTCCGGCTCTGTTCCTTGTTTGTTTTGAAGCCGTTGGGTTTAAAGAAGTCCGTATTTACGCCGCAAGGGAGTATCTCATAATTGGAATTGAGCGGCTTGACGATCGCCTCCATTTCCGGGTTGAGGATATACACCTTATCCACTTTTCGCAATATACGCTTGGTGATCCAAACCTGTATGCGCCGCTCTTGTTTGATGAGGATATCAGCACCATGCAAGGTTAAAAATATCTTTGCCTTAGGTCTGAAAAACAGTAGAAATAACGCAGAAAGGCCGTAGTGGATATGTACGATATCGAATTTTCCCCTCCAGATTTTAAGAGGTATCTCAAAGATGGACCGCAGGTATTTTAATTTGCCTTCATAGCGGGCATTAATAAAGTATACCCCCCATTCCACTTGCAAAGCTTTAACGATATCATCAATCTGCTCTTTAACGAAAATACCAAAAACGGGATTTTCGGCTGTCGGATACATATTGGTGATGAAGAGTATCTTCATTTCAACTCACTTTTTCACTTGGTTTTTAAAATGGCGGCTTTCTAAACAAGCGAAATTGCCGCAAGGAAGTTTTCTTGATAAAGCAGCTCCACAAAATCCACCAGAAAGTACTACACCGGTACATCGATGCTGGGTTTTCTGTTCCAGGTGCTTTTGAACTTTTGCCAGACGCCCAGCAGTTTGGATATGCTTTCGTAGTAACCGTGGTCATCCTCAATGGAGTTGCGAGGTATGATGTAAGGATTTACTTTTTCCACATCAATCCTGCCCGGCAGGGTGGAAAAGCAGAGTCTGTAGCCGGTTTCATGAGCGATTTTAATGGTGTGCTCATCAAAATCACCGTTGGGATAGGCCAGGTACTCTATTTCGTGATCAAGCCATTCGCTGAGCTTATTCTTACTCTCGATCAGCTCGAAGGCCTGTCGTTCCGGGGTGCATTGTTCCAAAATAGGATGTGTGACCGTATGGGATCCCAGGGTGACCAGCCCGTGTTTACTCAAATTGACGAGTTCCTTTTTGGTCATGCTGCTGCGATGAAGATTGAAGCGCTCCTTGAGTGTTTTGATTTTCTTCCTGAATTTGGAACCGGGTAGTTTCTTAAAGGATTCTACGTCTTTAATTCCGGTATGCAGGTGCTGCCCCTTGATACTGGCGTATTCCCACCAGTAATTGCCTTCGGCTATCGCTTCGGTCGGCACAAAAATAGCGATCGGCGCCTGGTACTTTTCGATCGATTTGATCAATTCCAAATTGCCTCTCCAGGCATCGTCAAAAGAAATGAAAGCCAACTTTCTATCCGGGGACTTCTGTCCTTCGCTATGGATCAGCTCATCCAGTTCTTTCAGAGAAATGAAGGTGTAACCATTGGCTTTCAGCCATTCCAGCACACTTTCAAAAAGCTTTTTAGGAGGATCGTGAAAAAAAACCGATACGATATCATCTATCGCCTTATGATCTTCCCTGTAAGTTTGCAACAAGGAATAGGCGACCGCTTCTTTAATCGTTTTTTTGATCATTTGGGAATGCATTTAAGCTTCTGAATAGCATAATTTGTTAATCCGTCATTGAGGCAACAGCAGATTCCTCTTTTCCATTACTAATGCCGGTCAGGTAGTTGTTCAAATTGCCGTGAACGATGTTTTCCCAGGAGTACTGCCGGGCTTTCTGTTGAATAGACAGGGCATCATAGCTGAAGCGGTTTTCGTACAAGAGCTGCAACCCCTCGGCAAGGGCCTGAGGCGTATCGTCAACCAATACGCCATTGTCCTTATTAATTACTTCCTTATTCTCCTGAGTCGCGGTAGCCAGAACGGCCATTCCGCTGAGCAGGTACTCATAGGTTTTAGTAGGGGGTTGGCAATCGAAATAATCTGTAATGGGAATATAGGAAACCCCGATATTCGCTTCCCGCAGGAGCGGAACGAGATGATCGTGGGGAATATATCCTTTGAGGATCACCACATCCTGCAAATGGAACTCCTCGATGGCGTTGTGTATCTTTTTCATATCCTCCTCAATGCCGGAGCCAACGATGATGTACTTGCACTTGATCCGGTCTTTAAACTTGTGGTAGAAAAGGCCGAAGCCACGAACCGTATTTTCCATGTACCTGCCGGTGAGCGTACCCACATAAAAAAGTGTAAACTCCTCGAATTTTTTATTTTCAAAAGGAATTGGGTTGGCGCCAAGCGGCAGGTGGTGATAGCGCCCCACCCCGATTTTTTTCGCCAGGCTGTGCGAAATGAAGGTCTTGTTCCGGAAGGTTGACAACTCGAGATATAGCAGCGAGTTGAAAAAATTTCTCGTCCATCCACTTTCAGAAACGTTACCGGTGCGTATATCACAAATCAGGGAGTGCCTTCCCCCAGCCAAGTGGATGACAGAAACGCCTGCAAAATAAACCGCAAAAACGTAATCAAACTGTTTATGGATCAGTTTCAGCAGCTGAAAACGGAACCGCAAATTCCTTTTCAGCATGTTACCATTTCGGCTCATATAAATTACCCGGACCCCATCGAGTTCAATCCTCGGACGGCCGTAATCCCAGCAATAAAAGGTCACCGCGTAATACTTCCTTAATCCCTTCGCGAATTCGTAGGGGTCAATATGGTACCCGAACTGATCCTGGGTGACGATGAGTAGTTTTTTCTTGTTTTTCATGTGTTTATCAGCTTGGGAAAACGATTGTTTTATTGCATAAGCAAAAGTTGTTTTGGTCAGGGCAGATAAGGTTTGATGCGATCAAGATACAACTCATACACGTGATTATTCTGTCGTATAGTTTTAATGGTTTTAGCCTTAATCCTGTAAGACAGGTTGTAAGGAGAAGAAATAAACACCCTGTAGAGAGCCTGATCCTGGTTGGCATACTTGTACTTAAAAGGTTCATTGCCGTCACCGAAATCCAGGGTGGAGAAACCGTTTTCCCCCATCCATTTTCCAATATTGTAGAGCAGTACTTTGCCGGGGCTGTACTTACTGTATTCCTGGTCGTAAGTATGAGAATGGTGAATCAGCGCATCTCTTTCCTTAAGTCCGATACACAAGGCCACCCGCTTTTCTTTCACTTTAATGGAAAAGCGAACCAGGATGCCGTCGTCAATCCAGGCCAGCAGACATTCTTTTAGGAATTCCTGTTGCTTCGGATCGAGGTATTCGGAAGGCGTATTGGTCGTTGACCAACGAACAATATGGGCTTCGGCAAAATCCCTCACCCAATCATCCAGGTCCTGATCATCGTGAAATATCTCAAATTCCGCTTCGTGTTCCTTTTGAAACCGGTTTTTCTTGTATCGAGTATTTTTCGACTTCGTCAAACGCTTGGCGATCACCTGAGGCGACTCCATAGCCATCATAGGACAAACGGAATACGCTAGCGCATCGTGATACAAACGGCTTTTTTGAAGTGATAGAAGGAATACTTCCCAATAGACTGACCAGGTGGGCTGATTATTCAAGGTTAAAGCCCAGTTCTCCACCTTCACTTCCCCCAGGAATCGATTAAAAAACTGCTGTATGAGGTCCTCGGAGCCATCCCGGCGGATAACAAAGAAGTTGTGATCGGTTTTGAAATCACTTAAGAAATAATATGCGCTGCCTATTTTATGAAAGAAAGCGGCTCCCGTGAGCACCCGTCTGTGATAAAACTGATAAACGGCAATGGTTCCCTCCACTTGTCTCGTCAGATACTGCAGATAATTGGGTGACTGGAAAGCCGAGCAACTGCTGCTTTCAGCCCACAATACGGCATACTGATCCCAGAAAAACTGGCCGGGATCACCGTAATTGATAAATGCTTCAATTGTCTTTTCGGTATTGTTCAGTACAGAAGTGCTCATGGCTTAAAATTTATCCTTTCTGATGAGACAGCGAATGGTTAATTTGAGTGTTTCGGGGAGGCCGGCGAATCCGAAGCTGGAAGGAGCCTGCGACAAGTAAAACCGCCAGGTGCGGAAACCGAGCTTGGAAGCTTTCTTGCTTGCAAAGATGAACTGGTCAGCCAGCACTTTCCTGAAGGCCTTTTCTTCGTAAACACGGTTTTCCTGATTAACTTTTTCCAACCGAGTCAACCACTCGAAGCAAGATTCCAATGCTGAATATTCTTCTATCAATTCCTCCGAAGTGATGAGCCGGTGTATTTGCAGTTCAGATTCGGAGGGCTTGATTCCTAAATAATTCAAAGCCTGGGAATGAACGATCTGATGAATCCGGTCACTTTCTTGTTTCCGGGACTCGAACTGCGTCATAATACTGGTTTCCGAAGCCCGGTACCAGTACAACACTTCCTGTAGATTTGTTACCGGAAAGTGCATACTGCAGCGCAGGACGAACTCGTAGTCCTCGGCAATCGGCAATTCCGGATTATACAGTAACCCCAGTTCTCTGACTTTCGACATGCGCAGCATGACGGTGGCATTGGGCATGGAGGGTTTGAACAATAGAGTAGCTTTAACGATCTCGGGATCATCCGAGGCTTTGAAGGCGCCTTTCCTACCCTCGCCGAAGCCCTTGAGCAGGGTGCCGCAGGCCCCGAATTCAGGATGGCGCTTCATAAAGTCGATCTGCTTTTCGAATCTTGCGGGATGAAGCAAATCATCGCAATCGCACCAGGCCAGGTAAGCACCCCGCGCTTCTTTGAGCCCCCGGTTACGAGTATAAGGGATGCCCCGGTTCTGACCGTTATCAAGTACGCGGATACGCTCGTCAGCATAAGAAGCCACGATGTCCATCGACCGGTCTGTCGAACCGTCATTAATTATGAGGAGCTCAAAATCCGTAAACGTTTGGTTCAGCACACTGTCGATGGCCTCCTTCAGGTAGCGCTCGCCATTGTATACGGGCATGACGACACTCAGGGTTGCTGAGGCGGTTGCTTCTTTCAAATGATCCTTGATTTTGGTCGTTCCTGGCTCCACAGCATATGTGTTTTAGTATTATCGGGATTCCACTTCCGCTTCCTGCGAAAAGAATAATTTGACCCGGCTTCCGTCTTCCCGTTCAAATTCCACCACCCGCTGCGAAATGACGTGAAAAATATACAGGGCAAAGACGGTTGACATAATGTAATGGTAATGGTAAACCGTATACCAGGTGAAGCTGGTTAGCAGGAGATACCAGAAGTAATAGCGCACATATTGATATTCTTCGGGCAATTCAACGGTAAAACTTTTGACCCAGATGATGATATAGCCTATCACCGGTAAAATGCCGAACATGGAATACATACCGATAATACCGACATCCGATTGGTACAACCCCTCGTATACAGCCAGCCTGGCGACGTAGATTCCGTAGGCCGACAAGCCCCATATGGGGGCGCCGTTTCCGAGAAGACGGGTCAGCAGGTTGGGCGAAAAATCGGTAAGGAAGTATTCGGCGGCCTTTACCCGGATATAATCCGACCCCAGTTCAATATCTCTTTGCGCCGCTTCGATTAAACCGGTAATCACCTTCGTGTCCGTATTGAACACAAAAAGTACCACGATGATAAAAGCGACTACCGTCCCCGATTTTTTAAAGAAATTCTGTCCCTTCAGAAAATGGTAGAGAAATATCATGGAGATACCGATGACAAACTGCCGGGTAACCTGCAGTACCGGGATGAGCACGCCCATAGCTACCATGAATACCCAAAACATGCGGTCTTTTCGCTGGGTAGTGAGCTTGTTGACAGCGATAAAAACAGCAAGGATAAATATGCCGGCCCCCGGAAAAATAATCCGGACGATGCCGCGGCTTTCAATAAACTCATCCCCCCACATCGAACTACCGAAAAGAACAGTCGGGCTTTGAGACAGCTGGAAAAAATAAAGAACAATGTAGATTACCCCGTAGGCGAGCACGATCTTTTCCAGCAACTTCAACGGGAAGGACACCCGGAGCAGAAAGAAAAAAAGCACCCACATGAGATAGGGAAGCGTAATAATGATGGTGTCCTTTATCCCTTGTCCCCAGGCCAGATAAGCCATGGGCATGGACAGCAGGATGCCGGCAAAAACCAATTGCACCGGTAAAATTAAACCGCCCCGCTCCGACAGCATATGAGGAACGGACAGTCCCAGCACCATCAGGAATAACAAATAAGACCCGTAATTGATGATTTCCTCACTGATGAAGTGCGCATCAAAAAAACGGAGGGAGAAAATGACGACCAGAAAAATAAAGGCTGCCTGAAGCTTTCTTTTCATTTGACTTCCGCAAGTTTAAGTGTTCGCAGAACATAAATACCAGCTATCCCTAATACGGATACAGTAAGCACTATTTTATAGGTAAGCGCATAATCCGTGGGAACCAGATACGAAAAATAAGAAACCACAAATAAGAAGGCGGCAATCAGCCACAACATATTTCTGTGTTGCACTTTTATTTTCAAAGCCTTACGAAATACGTACCAGAGGTAAAGCTGAAAGACGGTAAAAGAAAAAATTTGTCCATACGAAAGCCCCAAAGCACCGTAGTTACTTCCGTAGTACAATATGGGCGTGGCGAAGAGGGAATGAACGATGCCCAGTCTGAGGATGAGCTTTTCCTTGTCCGTAGCTCCCAGAATTGTTCCGATAAAACTATCCACCGACAACAGGAAAAGCAACCAGATCTGAATCTGACAAACCGGAACGGCCGGCAGATAGCTGGCGGGGAAAAGGAAAATCACGACCTCTTCGACGTAGAGTGTAAATACGAAACACAGCAGCATGGACAGGAGCATAAAGTACCTGAAGCCCGTGGAAATAAACTGATTAAAGCGATCTTTGTCCTTCACCCAAAGCGAAGAGAGGTTGGGAAAAATAGCCGCCAGCGCCAGATCCAGCACCAGAGATACCGGCCCGACCAGCTTGTCGGCTAAATTATAATAGCCTACCTGTTCCAAGTTGGAATTGATATCCAGGAAATTATTCGAAAGCTTGGTGAAAGGCAACATGACCAGAACGAGCGCGAAATAGGGCCAGCTTTCCCGCAGCAAGGTCCTTGTCGAACGCCAGAAACTTTGCACCTGCCCCTGCAGCAGATCGTAGTGCCGCAGAAACCAGTAAAAGAGCATCGCCTTCATGGCGTGTAGGACGACAAAAACGACAAAGAGAAAATTCGGCGAAATCAGCTCGACCGGCAGAGTATAAACCGCCGTGAACCATAGAACACTGTGTACCAGGCTGCCCAGCGCCGGCGGCAACATTTTTTCATGACCGAGAAAGGCATTTTCAAATAAATTGGAAAAGCAGTTGATCAGTGAAAAAAGGAAAAGCAGACTAAGCTGCCAGGCGGAGAGGCTGCCGAACCAGGAGTTGTACCCGATGTACAGTAGCGAAAGAAAAAGGATGGAGAGGGTTTTCAGAACAACCCCGTTGTACATCAGGTCATTGGTCCGCTCCTTATCCCGGGCGATGGATCGAATGATGATATTCCGGATGCCCAGGTCTCCGATCGTCAGCAACAGCATCCCCTGCATGGCCAGGAAGGTAAAAACGCCGTAGTCGTCGGGCGCCAAAACCCGCGTTATCCGCAAAATCGTAAAAAGGCTTATTAGCTGCGACAGCGCATTTCCTATGGTTAAGTAGGAAAAATTCTTAAAGACCTTACTTCGCAGAATGCTTTTAACCAAAATCTTGTATTATAAAATTACCGGTCCGAAAAAAGCCGGTGATTCAGCCCCTTCTGTTTTGCAATACCATGAAAATCGGTCGGCAAGCGTCTAAAATGCATTCTCCTCTCCTTTGACCATATTGAAAACGGTCAGGAAAATGCACTTGCAATCGAACCAGAAACTCCAGTTTTCTATGTAGTACACATCGTACTCCACCCGTTTGGCCATTTTATAAACCTCCTCGGTTGGCCCTCGCCAGCCGCTCACCTGCGCCCAGCCCGTAATGCCCGGCTTAACTTCATGGCGGATCATAAAGCGATCGATGAGCTTGGAATATTCGGCGGTGTGTTGCAGCATATGCGGGCGGGGCCCTACTATCGACATATCACCCATCAGTACGTTCAGGAACTGCGGCAGCTCATCCAGATTGGTTTTCCGCAAAAAAGCGCCGAATTTGGTGATACGGCTGTCTCCTTTGGTGGCCTGCTGCTCATCACTTCGCTCATTAACCCGCATGGTCCTGAATTTAATGCAGTTGAAAGGTTTATTCCAGTAGCCCGACCGCTTTTGAACGAAAAAAACAGGACCCCGCGATTCCAACTTGATCAGCAGAGCAATGACAGGAAGCAACCAGGGAAAAACAAGTAGCGTTACTACGAGCGAGAAAAAGACGTCGAATGTGCGTTTCAGAATTTTATTTTTGAGTTCGCACAACGGCTCTTTTTTACGACGGAAAATGGGAAGCTGCGATAACTGTTCCACCTGAACGCCTTTTTCGAAGAAATCCATTTCTGCCGGCACCACCTCGAAATCGATAAAGCGACTTCGGCATAGCTGGATAATCTGCTGAACTTCATTTTTTGACAGGTCACTGAAAAAGTAGAGCAGCTTATCAATATTCCCGTTCGCCCTTAGGTATTGCTCTACTTCGTGATATCCGCCAAGGTTGATCACTCCGGGCAGATCTTTGTGAGCAAACCGACCGACACAGAATGCGTACTTACCATAGGCCGACTCAAACACCTCTTCCAGATAGCTGAGATGATGGTGGTCCCCTCCCACGACAGCGTAGGACAAGGGGCCTGTCCGGCTCCGGCTGTAATACCGGATGGTGTAATGAATCAGACTGGAGAGTACGATAAAAGTGAAGAAGGTGGGGATCAGGAAGTGAATTTCAAAAGAGGAAAACAGAAATTGGTAGTATATCAAACTGATGATGCCAAAGTAAATCAGCGAGCCCCAGAAAAGGTCTTTGACTTTCAAATGCAGCTTTATTCCTTCAAAAACCTGATATATACCGGTGAAGGGCGCCATGGAAAGCCAAAGGGTGTTGACGAGGAAGAAGAACAGAAGCAGGTTATTCAAATGGTCTTCCAGCAACTCAAACAAGGGGATCTGCAGGGTCATATACCCCGCAAAACACAGGTTCAGGATCAGCAGGTCCAGGGCAATAACCTGGTGAAGATCCTGCTCGTAATTTTTTTTGATTCGCTCATGGCCAGGAACTTTACTCCTCAGAATCTCTTTTTCTCTGACCTCGATTTTTTCTACGTGGATGTGTGTGTTCATGTGGTTTAGTTTTGCAAAGGGAGGGGTAATAAAAGGCATTACCAATAATCAGCGCGATTAATGCGCCGGGCATCAATAGCGGTGATCACTGCCAAGCCGGAAGAGGGGGGAATATGTTGGCAACAGGTACGAATGAAGCGAAAAACCGGGGGGGGATTCATCCGTAAAAATTATTGCTCAGGTTTTCGTATAACCGTATTTTTTATAGCTGTATCCGTAAACATCGTTTTCCTTTTTTACTCCGTTGAGAATGATGTGCGGATTTGTCAGCTTTTCATCATCAAAAAACTCTCTCGCTTTTTCAATCATAACTTTTTTGGTGTATCCGGACCGGACGACGTACAGGGAATGGTCCACATAGTTATTCAAGAGTATGGCGTCCGAAATAATACCTACCGGCGAAGTATCAATGATGATAATATCATAATGAGCCCGGAGGAAGGAAAAGAGCTCCTTCAGTTTCTCTTCAGTAATCCATTCAGGCGGATTATCCAATACCGGCCCGCCCCCGATATAGTGCAGGTTGTCAAATTCTTTTGAAACTTGAATCACCTCATCGATTTCCAAATCTTCAATCAGAAAACTGCTCATTCCAATCTCCGGATTGACAGCAAAGTAGGTTCCCATGTCCGGCTTGCGAAGATCGAAATCGATAATGATCGTTTTCTTTTTGGACATTGCGAAACTGGTCGCCAGGTTGGAGGCCACAAACGTTTTTCCTTCATCACTGGTACTGGAAGTGACCATGATGCACTTTGTTTTCTCCCGGTAATGGAACTGAATGTTTGTCCGCAGGGTTCGAAAACGCTCGGCGACCATATTCCGGTTTTGGCCGAGCAGCATCTGATCTTTTTTGCCCCGGTGATGATTGATGACTCCGACGATAGGCTGGTTGGGAACCACTTTCTTCAGCTCTTTCTCCGAGCGGACGGAGTCTTTAAAGAGACCGAGCAATAATAACAGCCCAAGCGGAATACCGATACCGGCAAAAGTACCGCCGAAGAGGTAAAGCATTTTATTGGGTCCGATGGGTTTCGGAGTGCTGTGCGGCGGATCCACCAGCACGGAACTGGCGTGATTACTGACCAGCGCCAGCGCCGTTTCTTCTCTTTTCTGCAAAAGATAAACGTAGAGGTTTTCAGTGATAGACTGTTTACGCAGTTTATCCGACAATCCTTTTTCTTTGGCGGGTACACTGCGCAGCCTGCTGAGCGAGCGGTTATACTCCTTCTCAGTCATGGCCAGCTTCGTGCGCAGATCTTGTCGCATATTGTCAATCGCTGAATAAATAGAGGAGCGCATACTGCTCAGCCTCTGATCAGTCGACTGGATAACCGGGTTGGAAGGCTGCCCCGTCAGCAGCAACTGTTGTCTTTGCAGGACCAATTCGTTGTAAGGCTTGACCAGTTCCTGGACCTGATTGTTCACCAGTGATAAATTGACCGGAATCAACTCAAACCCACCGGAAGTATCCTGCAGGTCTATCTTCATGGAGTCGAGAATACCGATCTGCAATTCGATATTTCTTTGTTCCTCGACAAGCTCGTCCACCCGGTTCAGGATGATATTTAAATCCGCGGTAGTCTCAGAAGCTATGTCATTACTCATTTTAAACTCCTCGACGCTGTTTTCCAGCCCCTTCAACTCGGAACTAATAGCGGCGATACGCTCTCCGATGAATTCCAGACTGTTGAAGGTGATTTCCGTGTTCTCCTGCGATTTCAGTTGATTGTACCGCTGCACCAGCCTGTTCATGATATCGACCCCTCGCTGCGGTACTTCATCCTTTAGAGACAGTAAAAGTACCGAGGATTTGTTCTTTTCGTCGGATAGCTCCACCTTCAGTTTGTCTAAATAACTCGTAGCCAGGGCGCCGGCCTCTGAAAAGGAAACATTCATGGTAGAGTCGGTAGCCGCAGGCAGGCTGCCGTTCTTCTGAATGCGGAAGGTGCCGAAGGCGTTGGAAAAAACCTGCCCGAATTGGTAAGCGCCGATCTCCTGATCGTCTTGGGAGAATTTGAAAGTCTGCTTATCAATCGGCGTAACCTGAAAATGCGTTTTCTCAACGGGATTCAGAGAGAAGGAGTCCACTACAATCGGAAAGTTTTTATAGGCATCGTACTCCGAAAGCCTGTGTTTCCAGTAATAACGCGTTTCCAGCCCCAGCTCTTCTACCACGGTATGCATCAGCGAGAAAGAGGTAAGCACCTGGATTTCATTAGCCACATTTTCGGAAACAGCAGAAAAGCTAAGGCTTCTTTTTAACCAATCTTCTTCGGGGCTGTAATCAGATTTACTTTCCCGGATTAGTAATTTGCTGCTGATTCCATAAACGGATTGCTGCTTTTTGATGTAAATGTAAGTCAGTCCCAGACATAAGGCCAGGGAAATCGCATACAGATACCACTTGCCCAGGAAAAACTTGTAGAGCAATTCCCGGTAATTCACCTCTTCATCCGCCTTTCCGATAACGGAGCCCTTTAACATTAAAACATCGGAGTTATTTCTCTTTTCCATAGCATTCTGTTGAATAAAAACTTACTAATTGACCAAGGCTATTATTACGGCCATCAGACTGACAGCCACCCCGATAATGGGTACCGTCTTGGAGGTCTGATCATCCACCTCTCCGGCTTTGGCCCGGATGGGTTCCACGTAGATGAGGTCATTCTGCTTCAGGTAATAAAGTTCTGATTGAAAAAACTCGGCCGATTGCAGGTTAACCCGGTGCATGGCGCGTTCTCCGTTGCTCTCCCGCACCAGCAGTATATTACTTCTGTTGGCATGACCGGTCAGATCACCGGCCAATGCCAGGGCGTCGGGCAGTGAAATGCGTTCATTGATGATGGTGAAAGTTCCCGGATTCTGTACTTCACCGGTGACCGAAACAGTGAAATTCAATAAGCGGATATTCACCACCGGATCTTTAAGGTGTTGCTTCAGTTTTTCATTAATCATTTCTTTGGCCTCGGTAATGCTCAAACCTTGCAAAACCAATCTGCCCAGGATGGGGAAATCAATAGCGCCCTCCCTGTCGAGCATATATCCGTTCAGCTGCATAGACTCGACATTCAGAAATCCCGAACTTTCTTCCGGAGAGGACAGGTTAAAAGGGGCGGCTGTTTCGACATCAGAACTGTGCACTTTTATACTGATGATATCATTGGGCTGGATCCGGATATCGGGAGGGGTTTTAATCTCGATGTGCTCCGGATTGGGGACCTCGCCCTGGTAATTCAGCAACTGATCGTAGGAAACGCAGCTGTTTAGGAGTCCGATAACAGCCAGCAGCAGTAACTGCTCCGGGGGAAAACGCTTAAACAAAATTCTGCAAAGCGTGTAATAGGCTACTTTTTCTCTAAGCATGAATTCTTTTTCATTTCCTTGTACGGCTTCGCCGCTGATATGTCGCAGGGGCATAATCTCTAAAATGAAATCAACTTGGAACGATGATGTGAACATGTATTAATGCCAATCACCGAGATTGGCTGTTCAAGCATTACGGTAGGACTGACGTCTCAGGGGGCGCAGAAGCGCTGGATCAATTTCCATGCGCAATGCATATCCCGTATGCGTCAGTTCTACCAGAAAATTCTTCTTACTATGCTGCTTTAATAAAATCCCTCTCACTCCGGTTAGGTCTCCCCCTATAATTTCCACCTCCTCACCTTCCCGAAAGCCGGCGGGCTCCACCTCCAGTTCCCTTTTTTCTCCAACGATCCGTTGCATTAACTGAATCTCCACATTGGGAATGGGAATCATTTGGTTGGCGAACTTAACAAACTGTACGACGTCCGGCGTTTCCAATACCGGCACCTGTTCTTTTTTGGTAATCTTGGTAAATAGATAACAGCTGATCAGCGGAAGTTCCACCACGCGTTTTTTGCGCTTGTAATGGCGGGTGAACTCTTGTAAGGGCAGGTAGGTTTCAATCCCCTTCTCTCTCAGCCTTCGGTAGATGAGCTTCTCTCTCTTGTATCTGGTATAAACAGCGAACCACCGGGATTCCTCCACTCGTGTTTTTCCGCTGTACTGGGATTTATCTATGGCTTTGTTCATGGGTTTTGTTCTTGTACGCTATATTCCCTATTCATAGATCTTCCGTGTCCGGATGATCTTATTTCGTTTTTCCATTGATTCAGGGCATACCTCTAACTTCCGATCAAATAAGCTTTCATCGATATTTTTGAAGAATCCGGAAGGCTTTTGAAAGAATTGAACAAACAAAGCCAGGGCTTTGTCTCATACCATTCGACAAAACGACATTCCTTTTACTTCAATTTACAGGTAGTACTAACCTCAAAACCGCCATCCTGACAGTCGATCAAATTACTGGGCATCTGAATCTTCTGTTGTTCTCCCCGTATTTTTTACGTGGAAATAACCTGGATGGCATCCTGATTTTTCAGGCATTAAGGTCATCCTGAAACTATTTCCCTGAGAGGTAACAGCCGCCAGCTTTATAGTGAGGGTAAATTAAAGACCTGAGTACGAGATTAGTTTTAACGCCCAGGTTCTATTTCCTTTTCCCCTCTGAAACGACTTCAGATTCATAGTCAACGATGCAAAAAAATGACTTTTCAGATTGACTAATTGTTGTTTATCCGTGAAGGGTAAAGGGTGAGGATATCAAAGCAACAAATTGTGATAAATTCATATGTTTTGTTTCATTTTATTTTAGGGTTTCACAATAAAAGCTACTGGATCTTGCACAGCAAAACTAAATGAATCTTATTGAAAATTCAAATAAAACATTAGCAAATATCTGGATACAACAGATAAATTCAAGTATTTAAACAAACTTGATGGCAGGTGGATTTTAGCCTCTGTGCTCTTAATAGTAGATAGCAGGAACTTGTCCTCAATATCTTGATTTTTTTATAAAAAAGGAACTAAATGCAGTATTTTTAATTTTTAACAATTCATTTTCAAGGTCATCCCCGGGTAAAAGCCCTTCTAGTACATTGTGTACTAAGTTTCTTGGTGTTTTGAATAAGCTATTTTGTTCTCAGGCTAGTACACTGTGTACTAAATTTTTCAACATTTTGAAGGGCTCTTTTTCCCTCA
>CAZWDL010000018.1:0-76740 GCA_964632995.1 uncultured Saprospiraceae bacterium | reverse complement strand
TTAACCGTCACAGGTTTATCCGATCTCTGTTCGTCGAGGTTTCCAAACCTCCACGCCTTATCACCCGGCCCCGCCCATGAGGTGGTCGGGGAAATCTCGGACCGCAACAGTAGCCGGTCACAGACCGCTGGATACTGGGTCGAGGTCACAGACGCTCGACCAACAGTAAACTCGAAAGTTATCCTAACCAGAAAAGGCTGGTGTTAACCGTCACAGGTTTATCCGATCTCTGTTCGTCGAGGTTTCCAAACCTCCACGCCTTATCACCCGGCCCCGCCCATGAGGTGGTCGGGGAAATCTCGGACCGCAACAGTAGCCGGTCACAGACCGCTGGATACTGGGTCGAGGTCACAGACGCTCGACCAACAGTAAACTCGAAAGTTATCCTAACCAGAAAAGGCTGGTGTTAACCGTCACAGGTTTATCCGATCTCTGTTCGTCGAGGTTTCCAAACCTCGACGTCTTATCACCCGGCCCATCCGTGAGATGGTCCAATAAATCTCGAACTGCCTTTACTTTTTTGAAAAATTCCATTTATTCCCCCGTATAGACATATCCCACCGTCGTCCCCGGCAAATCAAGAATTGTCACCTCGATCAACCCTTCGCCGAGGACATAGTTCGACGCACTGCTATATAGATAATGCTCCGGCTCCCGCACCAGGCCGGCGCGCACCGGATTCCAGTGTAAATAATCGAGTTTCTGCGCGATAAATCTCGGAGTGTACAGGAAAAACGGATGATTATCCCGACGCCACAGCTGGTACATACTGTTATTTTTGTTGTATTTGGCGTGATATGCCATGACGTGCAGC
Organism: uncultured Saprospiraceae bacterium; assembly: GCA_964632995.1. Classification (GTDB taxonomy): domain Bacteria; phylum Bacteroidota; class Bacteroidia; order Chitinophagales; family Saprospiraceae; genus CAZWDL01. The sequence continues at coordinate 75,926 of CAZWDL010000018.1, read as the reverse complement.
AGCCAATCTTTCCGGCTTTCCCTTTCTTTTTGAATTGTTTTAATGATTTGGTTGGAAGTGAACCTCTTGAAATCGCGCAGGATGTTTGACAAGCGCTTGCCCTCTTCCGCGCGGGCAATCAGGTGGAGGTGATTGCTCATTACCACGTAGGCGTTTAAAATCAGGCCTTTGTTTTCCTGGCAATACTTCAGACTGTCCAGGATGATGTCGCGATAGCATTGTCTTGTAAAAATGTCGATCCAGCCGACGGTGGTAAGTGTCAGGTAGTAGAGACCATTTTGGTCAAGTATCCTATATCCGCTCATGAAAAGTGGTTTTGCCGGGGTTGCCAAAGCCACTGCAATAATTTATTGACAAATCATGAAAAAAGCAATAGGACAAAGGTTTTAAAATGATTCTTCAGCAATGGCGCTCACAGATTTACCCGACCATTTTTATGGGCGGGCCTCAGAATATTTGGTCGAGGTCAAAGATTTATCCGACCACACCTGGGCGGACGCTCGACCAACAGTCCCTTCGAAAATTTTGTGAAAATTTCAACATTCATTTTCATTCCCCGGTCTAACATCGAAGAAAGCACCGTCCTTCCGTCTTAAAACCAACTTTGCATTTGCATGTTCGTCGAGGTTTCCAAACCTCGACGCCGTATCCCGTGGTCCGACCATTTTTATGGGCGGACACTCGACCAGAGGAGGCGCCCTTTATGGCGCCGCCTCTCTTCAAGGTTTCCAAACCTCGACGCCGTATCCCGAACTAAGAACTTCGCGCTCCTGCCTCGCTCGCATCCCGGCCATCCCCTAATCCGGACCATCCAGGTTCAGAAAATGAGTAAGCACGGCCGCCAGCCTGGTGCTCCCTCCCCCTTTGGCAGGGCTAACGCATCATGATAATTCATTAAGTGTTACATAGGCTGAAAATACGCCATATGTAGTCGACAGGTCCAGCGATGTCCGGTTACTTCTACGGTTTTTCTGTTCTCCTGTTTCCCGCTTTTTCAAAAAAAAAGCGGGAAACAGAGGAATTTCGAACGTTTACCCGACCCGAGGAACGAGGGCGGGGTAGAAGTACTCAAAATCCGTTAATCCAGATTGTTATTTGGGGAAACCGAATTAATTTTTTCCATGATGCGTTTGCCCTGCTCCCCCTTGGGGAGGGCCGGAGTGGGACTCTAAGTGCAAGGAACTTAGTTTTAACGATCAGATACCCACTATTGGAAGGTCTGGCGTCTGATATCTGGTTTCTGCCGTCTTTTTGATCCGACAAAATTAAATCTCTTGCACTTAGTCTTTATAAAACAACCACTTCCCTAATTCCCTCAGTGTCACCTTCTTCCCGTACATCAGGATGCCGACGCGGTAGATGCGCCCCGACAGCCAGATGAAGAAGACAGCGGTGACGATGAGGAGGGCTACAGAGGCGACAATCTCCCAGGCCGGCGGCCCGAAGGCCAGCCGGGCAGGCATGACGATAGGCGAAAACAAAGGAAAGAGAGAGGACCACACCGCCAGGCTCGAGTTGGGCGCCTGAACGGCGACAAACATGATGTAAAAGGCCAGCAGGACGGGAATGGTGATGGGGATGGTCAGCGACTGTCCTTCGCCCAGATCGTCGCCCATGGCGGAGCCGACAGCGGCGAAGAGAGAGGCGTAGAGGAAGTAGCCGCCGAGGAAATAGAGGACAAAGAGCGGCAGGATAAGCAGCCAGTTCTGGCTTTGAAATTCCTGGATGGCCAGGGCGGCCATAGCTTCGGCATCGTCGGGGTTGAATTCCATCTGGGCGGCGGCCGGATTGTTGGCTCCGTTCATCTGGGCAGCGTCGAAGCCGAAGAAAAGATTGACCACGATGAGCAACACCGGGATAATCACCGCCCATATGGCGACCTGCGTGAGTCCCACGGCGCCCACGCCGATGATCTTACCCAGCATGAGCTGGAAGGGACGCACTGAAGAGATCATGACTTCTACGATGCGGCTTGTCTTTTCTTCCATCACCGATCGCATCACCATCATACCGTAGATAAAGACCGTAATGTACATGATGAAGCCCATGATGCCGCCGATGGCCGCAGCGATGGCGCCGGTGAGCTTGCTGGCGTCCTCGCCTGACTCCTCTATCGGCTCGGGTTCCAGGTCGACGCGGGTGTTCAACGCCTCGAGCTGCTGCCGCTCGATATTCATTTGTTCTATCTTATAGTCACGAATGGCATCCGAGACGCGGCTGTTAATCAGCGACTCTACGTCCAGCGTGGGCTGATCGTCGGAGTAGTAATATACGGTGTGGCTCGAACGCATCACCTCCTTGATGGGCGGAATGAGTAGGATGCCGTCGTAGTCAAATTTATCGAAATCACGGCGCAGCACCTCCAGTTCGGTATCGACAAACTGGAAGTAAAGGTTCTCCGCATCCTTGATGCTTCCTTCCAGCACATTGCCCTTGTCAATGATCGCGATCCGGCGCACATCGTCGCTTTCATACGAAAGGATGAAGCCCACGACGACGAAAAACACGGCGAAAGCCAGTGGCGTCAGGAAGGTTGCCAGGATGAAGGAGCGGCGACGGACGCGCGTCCTATATTCCCGCTTTATAATGAGCCAGAGTTTGTCCATGCGGTCAAAGTTGTTCGAGATGGTTTGAGTTCGTTCGGTTTAGTTCCAGACCGTTCGCCAATCTATTGTGAAGCCGGTCTTTTTCAACTACCCATCGGCTATCCACGATTAAACTGTTTCCTCTCCCATCAACAAGCGCCGTCCTTCATCCTCGCCCACCTGCCGGATGAAGATTTCATTCAGAGAAGGCAGCATTTCATTGAAGGAGCGGATATAGATATCGTGCTGGAGCAAAAAGCGTAACAGGCGGGTCTCTTCACCCTCGCTTCCCAGCTGGACAGTAACGCGCTGGTGATTGTGTTCGACGACCTGGAACTCGCTGTCGAAAGCGGTGGGCAGTTCCCCCCGGTATACCACCTCAAAGCGGTTGCGTTTAAACTGTTCCTTAATATCTTCCACCCGGCCTTCCAGCACGTTTTCGCCTTTACTGATGAGCACGATGTATTCGCATACTTCCTCCACCTGTTCCATGCGGTGGGTGGAAAAGATGATGCTGGCGCCTTTTTCGTGCAGCTCGTTGATTTCGTCCTTGATCAGGTTGGTATTGATGGGGTCCAGTCCGGAGAAAGGCTCATCGAGGATGAGCAGTTTGGGCTGGTGCATGACGGTAGCGATGAATTGGATCTTTTGCTGCATCCCTTTCGACAGTTCCTCCACCTTTTTCTCGTACCAGTCTTCAATCCGGAATTTTCCAAACCAGTGTTGAATGGCGTCTTTTGCCTCGGTTTTGCTCATGCCTTTCAGGCGGGCGAGGTAGAGCAGGTGTTCACCCACCCGCATTTGGCGGTACAGGCCGCGTTCTTCGGGCAGGTAGCCGATCTGTTCCGGATGGCGGCTGCTGAGCAGTTCGCCATCGAGGAAGACCCGGCCCGAATCGGCGCGCGTAATGGTCGTGATGATCCGGATGAGGGATGTTTTCCCAGCGCCATTGGGACCTAGTAAGCCGAAGATGATGCCTTTCGGCACTTCAAAGCTCACCTTGTTGACAGCGACGTTCTTACCGTAAGTTTTAACTACATTTTCCAGTTGAAGTATGCTCATCAGTATTTAGGCTTGCGGGATTACCCGATTATTTTCACTAACATAGCTTTAAATTGCCAGTGATTTAACCCGGATTATTCATGGGGTTAAGCATTGCAAAGGTAAATGATGAGCGAAGGCGGGAAAAATTTTTCTATTAAGAATCCGCGCTCATCGATCAGTCTATAGCCGCAACACTATGCAAGACCGAACAACCTTAACCCGGAGATGGTTCGTCATCGCCAACCCGGTAGCCGGCGGCGGGCGCGTCGGACAACAGTGGCCAGCTCTACAATCCTGGCTGCAAACCCATCTGCCTAATGCCGAAATCGCCTGTACGCAAGCCCGCGGTCATGCTATCAGCCTGGCCCGTTCGGCCATCAAAGCGGGGCACCGGCACCTGCTGGCGATCGGCGGCGACGGCACGGCCAATGAGGTAGCCAACGCTATACTCGAACAGCAAACCGTGGAGTCCCGCTCCGTCACCCTGGCCCTTTTGCCCATCGGAACAGGTAATGACTGGATACGCAGTTACGGTATTCCGCGCCGGCGAGACCGGTGGCTGCAAATGCTCGCCGACGGCAACTGCCTGATTCAGGATGCCGGCCGGCTGGAATACTTCGATACGGGCGGCATTCCCCGCTCCCGTTATTTCCTCAATGTAGTAGGCATCGGCTTCGACGCTTCCGTAGTCAAACACCTGCAGGAGCAGCCGCTTCCCCGGTGGATCCGGCAAGCTTATCTGCTGGCAATCCTGCGGCATCTGATGACCTACCGGTCGACCCCCGGCCGGATCTGCTTCGACCAGCAGGAATGGGAAGGGCGGTTCATCACCCTCGAAGCAGGCATCGGCCGTTTCGTGGGGGGAGGCCTGCAACTGCTGCCTCACGCCCGACCGGCCGATGGGCAGCTGGCCGTCACCCTGGCCCGGCACACTTCCAAGCTGGATATTCTCGCCAACATCTGGCGCTTTTTTGACGGCAGTATCGGCCGGCACCCAAAAATCGATCTGCGAAAAGTAACCCACTTATCGGCAGAACCGCTCAGTGCGCAGCCGCTCCTCGTCGAGGCCGACGGGGAATACCTGGGCCGGGCGCCCGCCCGGATAAGTTTGCTGCCAAACTCCCTCAAAATCATCACTTATAATAAATAAAATTAATATATTTGTTTTTGTAATGCGCTTCTTTGTCCAATTCCAGAATTCCCTGACTCCAGAGCAAAAGAGGCTCTAAATCGTGTCATTTAACCCAAACACGGAAATTAACTGGGTTACACATTTTCTAATTACCCGGAAGCGCTACTTGATTTGAATGCCTGGTGCAAAACCAGGCATTCTCCTTTTCCAGTCTAATGTACAATCACTTTTGCACCTTTGAATCCGGGTAAATCCCATCCGGAATTCATCACCAAACAAATGAGCGGGGAAGTTGAAACAAAACATTCCTCCAACGAATTATAATAAAAAAAATGCAATCCTTTATCCACAGCTCTTCCCCGATAAAATCCTTTTTTTTAATTCTGCAATATTGTCATTTAACTATTCAGGTGATGTGCGGAACTTAAATTTTTGTACCTTTATTGAACTGAAAACCCGGGAGGACGGCAGCAGGAAAATCCCGGAATTGATTCGCTGTTCCTTATTTGCGAATATGACAGCGTGTCATTTTTCTTAACCTCTAGTTAACATTTCCACAAGTTATCCACATTTCAACAGGGTTTTATCCACAATTGTGGAAAACTCAACAAATTGTTCCTCCTGGTTTTTCTAAAACAGAACGCTTAGCTTTGTAAAGTGCTTTATCAAATTAAGATACAGCTGTATATAAACTTATCATATACGAATGTCGGATCCAAAAAAACCGGGGGACAAGACGAAGAGCATCCGCAGCCGGAAAACCAAGCGCAACGAGGACCTGTCGAACTACGTTTTCGGCAAGGTGCAGCCGCAGGCCATTCCGCTGGAGGAAGCCGTACTCGGCGCCCTGATGCTCGACAAAGAAGCGCTGACGATCGTGCTCGATATCCTGCAGCCGGAGAGCTTTTACCTCGACGCTCACCAGCTGATCTACCGGGCCATGCTGCGCCTGTTTGAGCGCTCGCAGCCCGTCGACCTGCTCACCGTCACCGAAGAACTTAAAAAGAAAGGCGAGCTGCAATCCGCCGGCGGCCCGCATTACCTGGTGGAACTGACCGACCGGGTGGCCTCCTCGGCCAACATTGAGTTTCACGCCCGCCTCATCGCGCAGAAACACATACAGCGCGAGCTGATCCGCGTATCCACCAGCATCATCCGCGATGCCTACGAGGACACCACCGACGTGTTCGACCTGCTCGACGAGGCCGAGCAGGGTCTCTTCTCCATCGCTCAGCAAAACATGAGCCGCAGCTACGAGAGTATGGGCTCGCTGGCCAGCAAACTCCAGAAACAGCTCGAAGAGCTCAAGAACCGCGAGGACGGCCTCACCGGCGTCCCCACCGGCTTCACCGACCTCGACCGGCTGACCTCCGGCTGGCAGTCTTCGGATCTGATCATCGTAGCTGCCAGGCCGGGAATGGGAAAATGCCTGGGTAAAGGTACAAAGGTGCTCATGTACGACGGCAGCTTGAAGAAAGTAGAAGATGTCCGTGTCGGCGACATGTTGATGGGGGACGACTCTACTCCCCGCCGCGTGCTTTCCCTGGCCCGCGGCCGGGAAATGATGTACTGGATTCGCCAGAATAAAGGCATCGACTACCGGGTCAATGAAAGTCATATCCTCTCCCTGAAAAAGAGCCGGCAGGAAGGCAAAGGTGATCGGAATGATATTCTGGATATCTCCGTTAGGAAGCTCTTACAGCAATCTGAAAAGTTTCGCTCCAATTACAAGGGGTATAAAGTGGCCGTTGATTTTCCGGATAAGGAGGTGCCTCTGGCGCCCTATTTTCTTGGACTATGGCTGGGTGACGGCACCAAAGCCAAGAGTCAGATTACAACCCGCGACGAAGAAGTAATTGACTATTTGGGGGAATACGCTGAAGAACTCGGCTTACAACTAAAATGCTACCAGGAAAAGCCCGAAAAGTGTCCGCAATATACTATCAGTGGCGGTTATACCGGAAACAAAGGATACTCCCTGCAGGTAGAATTGAGAGATATCGGCGTACTTGGAAACAAACATATTCCACAAAACTACCTGATCAACAGCACCGAGAAACGCCTGGAATTACTGGCCGGACTGATTGACAGTGACGGTCATTATCTCACCCAATCCAATGGATACAGCATTACCCTGAAAGATGAACGGCTGATCCGGGATATCAAATTCCTCTGCGACACCCTGAGTTTTCGAACCACCCTGAAAACCAAAACCGCCAGAATCAAATCTATAGGCTACGAAACGGAAGTCTATCGCCTGCGTATTTACGGCGATATCGACCGCATACCGGTCCGGATTGAAAGAAAAAAAGCCAATCCTTGGCGTAGCCTCCTCGACTGGCAGGTTACCGGTATCCAGATCGAGCCGGAAAAGGTGGATGAATATTACGGTTTCGAAATCGACGGCAATCGTCGCTTTCTGCTGGAAGATATGACCGTCACCCACAACACGGCTTTCACCCTCTCTCTGGCCAAAAACGCCGCCTGTGACTTCGGCAAGGGGGTCGCCATTTTCTCGCTGGAAATGTCGAGCCTGCAACTCGTTCAGCGCATGGTATCTATGGAAGCCGAAATTTCGGGTAGCAAGATGCGGAACGGCCAGCTGGAAGAGTACGAGTGGGAACAGCTGCACTCCGCCATCGAGCGCATGAGCGACGCGCCCATCTTTATCGACGACACCCCCGGCATCAATATCTTCGAGGTGCGCGCCAAAGCCCGGCGCCTGAAAATGCAGCACGACATCCAGATTATCATCATCGACTACCTGCAGCTGATGAGCGGCGGCTCCGAAAACCAGAAGGGCAACCGCGAACAGGAGATCAGCGCCATCTCCCGCGCGTTGAAAGGCCTGGCCAAAGAACTGGAAGTACCCGTCATCGCCCTGTCGCAGCTCAGCCGGGCCGTGGAAGTACGGGGCGGAACGAAAAGGCCGCAGCTGTCGGATCTTCGTGAAAGCGGCGCTATCGAGCAGGATGCGGATATCGTGTCATTCATATACCGCCCCGAATACTACCAAATCCTCGAAGACGAAGAAGGGCAATCCCTCAAAGGCGTGGCCGAGATCATCATCGCCAAGCACCGCAACGGCGCGCTGGATACGGTCAAGCTGCGCTTCATCGACAAGTTCGCCCGCTTCAGCGATCTGGACGAGCCCGACTTCGACGATCTGGCCGGGGCCTTTGACAATCCGAACGTCAATGTGATCACCCGCCCCTCGAAGATGAATGATGACGAGGATATACCGTTTTAATTACAACCTACACTTCAACGTTTCCGCACCGGCAACTCCCGGAAGGTCTTTTCTATGTCCGCCATCAGATTGATGACCGACTCGACCCCCCACTCCAGCAGCTGCTCCCCGTTTTCCGCGCTTGCTTTGGTCGCATCGCCCCAGGTACCGCTGCGGGTCATCTCGTAGACGCTGCCGGGGGAAGAGAAAAAGAAGGCAGTGTGCAGAGCGGGCGAGTTGGTCCGGGTTTCCGGGAAGTTGGGGAATTCGGTATTGAGGAATTCCCGGTCGATCAGGTCCGGACGTATGGCGAGTATCATCGACACCTCCCCTTTGCCGGCGTGCAGTCCCTTGCCCGATTCGGTCATCTGCGCCCACTGTTCGGCGGCCATGCCGTCCCAGTAGTTGAAGGGGAAAGCCTTGGCGCCTACCGGCATCCGCTCGGCAGCCTGTGCACAGGCGTAGGCGATGGCGTAGGTGTTGTCGTAGTGGCCGTTTAGAAAAACCACCCGCTTGAAGCCAGAACGGGCAAAAGAGAGCGCCAGCTCCTTGATCGTCGCCATAAAGGTTTCGATGCTCAGGCTGAATTCGCAGGCGAAGCCCCGGTGCGGATAGGAGAGCGTGTAGGGCAGCGCCGGCGCTACCAGCGCGTCGCCCTGCTGTTCGGCCACCCGGCGGGCGATCTCCTGTGGAATCAGCACGTCGGTGCCTACGGGTGAATGCGGACCGTGCTGCTCAGTGGCTCCTACCGGGATGTAGACCGTGTAATGCTGTTGTAGGAATTGTTCCAGTTCCCGGTTGGTGATGTCGGCGAGAAAAACGGATTTGGGTTTCATGATGATATCTTACTTTTAACGTTAATTCGACACAGGGTTCCTTAAAATCAGCCGGAGAAGAATATCATGACAGCAGTTTTCTGACCCGCTGCAGTTCCTCCGGGTGATTTACATTCATCAGCGCATCCGGGTTAGCCGCATCCAGCAATTCCACATCGGAATTGATGAGCGCCTTGCGGGGGCAGGAATAGCCCTGAGCCAGGAATTGCAGCAGCACCGGGTAGCTGCGCGGCTCCCAGATGGCGATCAGCGGTTCCGGGAATTTGTTAACCGGGCTGTTGAAAGCGGTAGCTGTTTTGGAGACATTACGCTTGGCGGTAAGCTGGGCCAGCGTCGTCTGGTCGAGCAACGGCAGATCGGTAGCGATGACCAGCCAGGCCGCATCGGGAAATTCCCGGAAAGCCGACAGGATAGCGCCGAAGGGCCCCAGTTCTATGAAAGAATCGGTGATGACCGGATATCCGGAATCAATGTCTTTCAGTTGTTCGGGGCGGCAGGAAAGGAAAGTCTGTTCACAGAAATGCGTCAGCAGATCGGCAGCGTGTTCGCGCTGGGGTTTGCCGTGGAAGTCGATCGCCCCCTTGTCGCGTCCCATACGCCGGCTTTTGCCTCCGGCGAGCACCAGTCCGTAGAGTGGCGGCCGCGCATGAGCCATTTGTTCCGTCAGCCACTCGGCAATACGCGCCCGGTCCGATAGTTTCATGACCGGAATGTTGCTGACGTCTTCCAGGTGATCCTGCAGGAAGGGGTACACCTCCTTGACGTTTTCGGTCAGCAGGATCAGCTCCACATTCGTCAGTCGATCCAGTTTTCGCTTCAGGGAATCCTCCTTTTTCGGATCGATGACGACGATCTGCCGCTCTGCCCGGAAGTGATTGCCGTTGATCAGTACGGCGTCCTGTTCGTTGAACCACCAGCGGTATTGAAATTTCTCCATCTCCCCTTTGAATTCGAAGCGATGATGCGTGATCTTATCGGTGTACTCCATGCCGGCGCCGTAGGCCATAGCGCTGCCGGCATCCTTGCCTTTGCTCTCTTCCGCATCCGCGCTGCGGTGATCCGCGTCTACATAGCCGAAGCGAAAATCGGAACCCAGGCGGTCGATCAAGTCGAAAGCCAATTGCTTGATCTTGCCGCAGGGCGTTCCGATGACCGCCCATTCCCGGCGGTGAAACTGCCCGTATGCGGGGCGGGTAATATTGGCGTGCTTTTGGTGGGTGCTTGTGTTCTGCATAGATAGTCGTTGTATATCGGATGGAGTTTAGAAGTTCAGTCGCCGCCCCGCTGGGGCAGCTGGTTTAGTTTAGGGACCGGCAGAGCTTAGCTGACGAAAATCCAGGTTCATTCAGAGAATGGTAAGCAGACCTTTGTAAATCCCGGCTTTTCTGCTAAACTATTAAACCATGGCCGACAGCGTCGGCCCGGCTAAAGTTCTACACTATTGTTTTCCAAAACGCTTCCGGCTATATTCCGGTTGACCCTTCAGTCGCGTTTAAAGTCCCTTTTTCCGCCTCTTTTCTCCATGAGCCTGGTTTCCTTGATCAGAATATCATGAGAGAAGGCCTTGCACATGTCGTAAATCGTCAGGGCGGCGATGGTGGCGCCGGTCAATGCTTCCATCTCGATGCCGGTTTTTGCATTGACGCTGGCGGTACAGTCGATAACCACCTCCCGTTGATCGTTCACCTGAATATCGATCTGACAGTTGTCCATACCCAGGGGGTGGCACAGGGGAATTAAATCGCCGGTTTTTTTGGCAGCCATCACCCCGGCGATGATCGCCGTCTGAAAAACGGGGCCTTTTTTCGTATGAATCTCCTGGTTTTCCAACTGCTCCATAATTTCTTCGCCCAATACGACAATACTGCGGGCGCGGGCCAGTCGCTGCGTCACTTTTTTCTGACCGACATCCACCATACTGGGGTTGCCGGCGCTATCGAGATGAGAAAATTTTTTTGCCATGAAATGAATATTTTGATACCATCAAAAATTATTGGTCAGGCATCCACCTAGCTCTCCCTTACTTCACCGGTAAGCATAGTACCGATAAGCCACTCCCGCCTTAAACGCCTTTCGTTCGGGCGGCAGTTCAATGAAACCGTCGGCATCGGCCAGGCTGGCCAGATCACCGGAACCACGGGCGGAAACAGCGTCGGCGATCATCCGGCCGTCGAGCGTAAAGCGGGTTTTGACCTGGATGAAATACGTTTGAGCCTTCTTAAAAACCAGGTCCTCAGACAGCTGGGTGTAATGCCCCTCGAAGGGGGCCATGCCCAGGCTTGCCCGCAGCCAGGGAACGGCATACCTCAGGGTGCACATAAAGGCCGAGACCGGGTTGCCGGGTAAAGCGAAAACGAAAGGGCCTCCCGGGACGTTCCCAAACCAAAAGGGCTTACCCGGTCGCTGGGCTACTTTGTAGAACAACTGGCTGACCCCTGATTCCAGCAAAACGGCGGGTACGTAGTCGTACTTGCCTTTGGAAATCCCTCCCGTGAGCAGAATGAGGTCGTAATTTTTCAGACAATCCTGTACTTCCCGGCGAATATAAAGTTCATCGTCCGGCAGATGAAGCAAGTCGGCTTTTATACTCCATTCTTCCAGTACGGAGGCAATTGTGTATACGTTTGAGGCACGGATCTGATGCGGTCTGGGCGCCTCTTCAACTTCCACCAGTTCACTTCCTGTGTAAATAATCACAGTTCGCGGCAGCCGGGCGACTTTCACCGTAGCTTTTCCCACCGTTGCCGCCACCCCGGCCTCTGCCGGTGACAAACGGCGCCCCTGCCGGACAATCAGCTCGCCCTTACGGCGCTCGAGTCCCTGTTTCTGGACATTCTGTTCCTTTTTAACCCTCCTGCTTTGAATCGTAGCAATCCCATCATGGAGCTCTACTTCTTCGTAACGCACCACCGTATCGGCGCCTTCCGGCAAAACGGCCCCGGTCATCACTTCTATGCAACCCTCCGGATTCTTAAGCGAGCGGGGCTCCGCTCCTGCTCCCAGAATTCCTTCCACGGGAAAACTCCGCTGACCCGCGGCGTAGGCCTCGTAGCGAATGGCGATGCCGTCCATAGCGACCCGGTTAAAGGGCGGAAAATCGCGATCAGCCAGCAGCGGCTCCCGCAAAACCCGGCCGTTGGTCTGTCGCAGAGGTAGTGACTCGACGCCGTAGTCCTTCGTATTATCCAAAATGATTTCCGTGGCTTCCGCAACACTGATCATGGATGTCTTTTGTGATCATAGGTAAACGCTGGGAATTTAGTCATTTTTCATCAGTATCCCAGCACCAGAAACCCAGACTTGCCAGATTTCAGAAATCGTACGTATTAAGGATGCGGAGAAGATCGACAAAAAAATCTGGCAGGTCTGTGCTCCCTTTAACAAATTTTAAAATAGGTTAAGCCTGTCTTAAAATGCAGGTAACAGATTGACATTATTTCAAAGCTTTTGCAAGGAACGAAGTTTTGACGACCGGATACTCCTCTTTGGGAAGGTCTGGCGTCTGCTATCTGGTTTCTGACGTCTTTTTGATCCGACAAGATTAAATCCCTTGGAATAGTTCTTGCCATTTTTTTGAAAATACTACATGATTTTATACTGACGTCGTAATGGTTTGAGAATTAAAACCTATTTGCGTAGAGCATACATCAAATTCTAAATTTTCGTCGATCAACCTAACGATGCATTACGGCGAAAAAGATTTTCGAAAGAAAACATTAAAGGATCTTTAACAAGACGGCAACAAACCTGGAGAGGGTTGCCGTTGTCTTTTGATCGTGTAAAAGCATCACTAATAAAAAGTCATTCAATATGTCAAGGAAAATTATTCTTTTAGCTGCGATTGTCGCCGTGATGAGTAGCGTGCTCACGGTGCTATCCTTACAGTGGACAGGGGCCATCAACACCGGTAAGATACAGGTAGAACACGTCTCTGCAACGCCGGCTAAGCAGACCAACTATACGGAAAACATGCCAAATGTTGCTGGTCTGCCCAGCTTCACCGAAACTGCAGAGCGCGTGGTTCCGGCTGTCGTACACATCAAGTCGACCCAAACCAATCCGACCCGGAATCAGGGACCACAAGCCCGTATCCCCGACCTGTTTCGCGATTTCTTCGGTGATCAGTTGCCGCAGCGGCAAGGTACGCCACAGCCTCGCGTGGGCACCGGTTCCGGTGTGATTATCAACGCCGATGGTTACATTGTTACGAACAACCACGTGATCGCCGATGCCGACGACGTAGAGGTCACCCTTTCCGACAACCGCACCTACAAAGCAGATGTCATCGGCACGGATCCGAGTACCGACCTGGCTTTGATTCGCATTAAGGAAAACGACTTGCCTTCCCTGCCTTTTGTTAATTCCGACGAGGTGCGCATCGGGCAGTGGGTACTGGCAGTGGGTACCCCCTTCAGCCTGAACAGCACGGTAACCGCCGGGATCGTCAGCGCCAAGGCCCGCAGCATCAATATCCTGCGTGAGCAGTATGCGGTAGAGAGCTTTATCCAGACCGACGCGGCCATCAACCCCGGCAACAGCGGCGGCGCCCTGGTTAACCTGGAAGGCGGCATAGTGGGCATCAATACAGCTATTGCCAGCCCCACCGGCTCTTATTCCGGTTATGGCTTCGCCGTTCCGGCCAACATCGTTCAGAAGGTAGTGGAAGATCTCATGGAATACGGCGCCGTTCAGCGCGGCGTGCTCGGCGTAATGATCCGCCCGGTAGACGGCAATCTGGCCAGTGAGAAAAATCTGGAGCTTACCACCGGCGCCTACGTCGACAGCCTGATGCCGAACAGCGCTGCTGCTGAGGCCGGCATCAAAGCAGGTGACGTCATTATCGCCGTCGATGGCATGGAGGTAACCAACTCTTCCGAACTGCAGGAGCTGATTGCCCGCCACCGTCCTGGTGATGAGGTGAAGGTTACCGTCGACCGCAACGGCAAGGAGCGCGTTTTCAATGTGGAGCTCAACAGCCGCGAAGGACAGCCCGAACTGATGGCTGACGCCAACCGCGAACTGTCGCGCACGCTCGGCGCCGAGTTCAGAACGCTGGATGAAGAAACGGCAACCGAACTGGACATTCCCGGCGGTGTGGTCGTCGAACGCCTCTACCCAGGGAAGCTCCGCCGCACCACGCAGATGCGCGAAGGTTTCATCATCACCAAGGTGAACGACCAGCTCGTCCGCAATGTGGAAGAATTTAACGAAGCGCTCGAAGGCCGCCAAGGCGGCGTCCTGCTCGAAGGAAGGTATCCCGGTGAACCCGGTATGCAGTACTACGCTTTCGGCATGGATCAGTGAAAGCTTCAATCAGAGGCCGTTCTAAACGGCGGCTTCGGCTAATATATATCCAAAATTAATAGAGCGAAGGAGTCATTCCGGTACTGTCCGGGATGGCTCCTTTCTCCTTTTATCGCGGAAGGACCATCACTCCAAAAAGGGCTTTCCCTCCATTCCGAACACCTTCCCTGCAAACTTTCCTGCCATTGTTACACTTTTACCTATTTTGTGCTCTTGATACAAAGAGCCAACATGCAAAAGTCGCCAACTATGCAAAAGCTGAAAGACTTCTTCCGGGAACTGCCCCGGCCAGTCCGGATATGGTCCGTCACCATACTCATCGCTGTCCTCTACATCGGCACCCGGTACTGGCAAACCGGCACGCAGGAGGCTTTTCACCTCCTTGACCGGGCCGTGGCGCTGTACGCGGTGATTTCGCTGATTGTGTTTCTGGGGTTCTTTATGACCAGCGATCCGGAGTGAAAGAGGAAGTCATTTAAATCATTGCGTGTAATAGCCCGCATTTAACCGGACAACTTGGATATATTAGAACGAACCTACGCTGAGTTCAGGATCAGATAATCTTCCAGTTTTTGAACTTCCCAAGACAGTTTCGGAAACTTATGAGAGGCATATTTTTGAGATTTTCCTTGTGCACCGGAAACACTTATTGTTGATTTTATCTAATGCAATATGAGAATGCACAAGCAATAACCTTATGAATACTTACGCTACTCATAAATTTCTACAACCAATTCGATTTCAACGGCCTGCCCTCTGGGTAATGAAGCCATCCCAACAGCTGCGCGTGCGTGCTTACCCCTTTCACCAAAAACCTCGACCATCAAATCAGAAAACCCATTAATTACTTTTGGCTGATCGGTGAAGTTTGGATCTGAATTGACCATACCTAAGACCTTCACTATTCTTTTCACTCGCTTTAAGTCGCCCAGCATGGCTTTCAGAACAGCCAGTTGGTTGATAATGTAAGCGAATTCGTCATAAATGTTCAGAAGACTTACCGCGGGAACCTGCCTTATTCTTCAACCTTCCCTGTTTCCTTTTCCCAATCGAATTGGCATTTCGTTTGCATACTCGTTTTTCGCAGCCTACTCGCTGCATTCTTTTTTCTTAACCCGTATTATTCATGACTTAAGCTATTACAATCCCATGAATAATCCGGGTTGAGTGTTTGTGTTCTTGGGTTTCCAACCTACCGATTGCTCGGTAACCCAGACCCTCAGGAACTCAAACACTCAAACACTTTAACTCGACAATCCGGCTAAGGCAAAACTGATGTACTCCAAAAAAAATAATACCCAAATGAACTGGTAAAAGAAAGTAATGGACGATTTGCGGCGCAGATCGACCTGCCGGATGGCGGCCCACAACAGGCCCAGGAGGAGGAAGTGGGCAATGGTCAGCACTTTGGCATTGACACCGATATCTAGCTGCAGCGGCAGAATGATCAGGAGCAGAAGTGTCAGGGAAAGAATCAGATTGCCGGCCAGGAATACCCGCCCGGCCCCCATGCGTATGCTCAGGGTGTTGATCTCATAGCGACGGTCCCCTTCTACATCGGGGATATCCTTGAACCAGGCGATCACGATGCTGTAGATAAAGATGGTAGCAGTGAGCAGCCAGATGACCGTTGGAATTCCGGATACGTCATTGATCGTTGAGTGAAAATGTAAAAACAACAGCAAGTTGACAATCAGCCCTCGCACGGCGATGATACAGAAGGCCGCCCAGAAATGAAAGCGTTTCAGCCGTAGCGGCGGCAGGGAGTAGGCGGTGCCCAGCGCCAGGCTAAGCAGGACCGTCCACAGCAAATAGCGCCCTAGGGAAAAAGCGATCATCAGTGAGATAGCCACTGCCGCAAAAATGAGTATATAACCCGTTTGCATGGAATAAGCGCCGGAGGCCAGCGGAAGGTAAGGCTTGTTAATCCGGTCGATCTCCACATCGGTGATCTGATTGAGCCCCACAATGTAGATATTGGCGCCCAGACAACTAAGCAGTGAGAGCAGGTAGGTGCCGAAATACCATTCCGTGTAGTCGGAAAAAGAGAGTGCCAGCAAGTATAAAGCAGAAATGCTCAACGTAGTGCCGATGACGGTATGCAAACGAGAGAAGCGAATAAAGTTTTTAATTAAGTTCATGGTTTTTGACCTTGAATAACCCCGAATTTAATGGTTCCCTGCCGGTATCCCTGTGTCATATAACGCATTGCCCAGGCGCCTTTGAGTGTGGACCAGTCCGCCTTCAACAACCCGCTCAGCCCTGCCCAGCTAAATGCGGAGCGAATAACCGCCTGCCAGAAAGGCGCGACGGCATCACTCCAGTCGTTCACTTTTACTTGCTCAAACCCGGCCTGCCGGGCGAGCGTTTCAAACCGGGCGATAGAGATCATAGGGGGCAGGTGATACAGGCGGTACAGTTTATCCAGCAGGTGTACCTCTCCTTCACTAAGCCGCGGCGGCGTATCGCGGTGACACCAGGTAGCCATGAGAAACCGCCCTCCTGGTTCCAGCAGTTCGTAGAACAGTTCCAGTAATCTTTTTTTATCTTCGATGTGTTCCGCGCTTTCCATGGACCAGATGAGATCAAAAGGCCCCTCCTCAAAACGCAGGGCCATCATATCCCTGGCTTCAATACGGACCTGTTCTTCCAGGCCAGCCTCCCGGTTGTACTGCCGGGCGCGCTCCGCCTGTACCGGGCTGAGGGTCACGCCCAAAACCCTGGCATCATAAAGGCTTGCCAACAGCCGGGCGCTTCCCCCTACCCCACAGCCGGCATCCAAAATCCGGTTGGCTTGCTCCACGCCCCCCCATTTCAGCAACGCCATCAACAGGTCGACCTGCGCCTGCCGGTGGTCTTTCTTTTCGCGCCCTTCTTCCCCGTAATACCCGTGATGCATGTGCTCCCCCCAGGTATCGAGCCAGAGCTGGGTCGAGGCGTCGTAGAAGTCCTGTATGCGATCGTTGAGGGATTTCATGGTTACACTTTTTATGCTTTTGGGCTCAGTGTTGCAGTATTGCGTGGGCTCACGGCTGTGCTGTTAACACCCGTTAAAGTACAAACTTCCGGATAGACAAGATTTTCCACGGCTGGCTGGCAACGAAACCGTAAAGCCATGAAAAAATGAACCCTGCTTAAAGAAGATAAGAAAGCAGGAGTATAATCAACGCCAGGATCACCATGATCAGAATGATTTGATCCGCATTCAGGCGAGGGCGTTGTTCCGGGGGAATATCCTCATCGAAAGCGCTGCGCAAGTAGCCCAGCATGGCGATGGGGATAAAAAAGAAACCTGCAACGGCGCCGATAAGCAAACGGCCGATGAGGAGCAGGTAACGGAGTATGCCTCCCTTTGTTTCTTCTTCCTTTGTCCCGGTATCAATGGGCGACTTGCCGGGCTCCGGTTTGACCCCTGAAATGGCGATGCCGTAGCCCTTTTTATCCCTTACCCAGGGAGGGCTGACGTGGCGGATGCGGATTTCGGTAAAGCCTGCGCGTTCAAACCACTCCAGGTACTCCCTTTCTTTCGGGAATAACATCCAGGTATTGGCCAGGAATCGCGCCAGATCTTCCTGTGGTTCCAGCGGACCGATGAGCAGTGCCACTCCGCCGGGTTTGACGACGCGGTAAGCCTCGGTGATGCCCCGCTGCGGAGCCGGCCAGTACTCGATACTGCCTGCCGACACGTAGCGGTCGAAGCGGTCGGTTTCAAAGGGGATATTTTCGGCGTCGCCGAGTTGAAAGGTGCAATGCCGCAGCGCAGGTTTGCTCTTGGCTTTCGCCATCTGATGCGGACTTTGGTCAACGCAGGTCACCTGCTCTGCCGGTACCTGCTGCACGATACCCTCTGTGGTAAAGCCCGTTCCGGAGCCTACGTCGATGACCGATAGTCCGGGCTCATCCAGCTCCGCCAGTTCCAGCGATGCGTCACGCATCTGTTCCGTCCAGAATAGGGGGTTGACGTATTTGTCATAAAACATGGACAAAAAGCGGTAAAACCAGTAGGCTTCTTTTTTGTGTTGGATAAATCGCATAGGCAAGGGTTAGACGTCAGATATCAGATATCAGACTGTAAAAACTCAACTGTGCACCATCTGATATCCGGCATCTGATGTTCAAAGTAATTGGGTTCTTATTTCATGTTGCGGCATGCTTCACGTCAGTATGGGTGATCGTCGTCACCGGGCAGATATCCTCACAGAGCATACAAGCGATATCGCAGGGGCGGTCGACGGCGATGGTATCGAAAGGACTGACAAAGCCAGCTTCCTGTGGGCAGATAGCTACGCAGGCGCCACAATTAATACAGGCATTCCAACCGATACTGAACAGGACGGATGTCTTTTTACTCATTATTGCTAAATTTTCTTGTATTCGGACTCGGGGTGAAAATAACTCGACATAGTTTCGTACAAGCGCCGGTCGCGCACTTCGATATCGCTTTCGCGAAAAATAGAGGTCTTTTCTTTGTACAGTTTCCACATCTTCCCGCCCATTTCCTCCAGCCAGCGATCCTGGTATTCCTTCAAATTGTTTTCCGAGGCCGGGCGGCCGGATTCTACGAGGTCACCCAGGAACTCGCCGGCGATGAGCCCGCCGCTCAGGGCGGTATGAATACCGCCGCCGGTAATGGGATTGACGTGCCGGGCCGCATCGCCCACCAGGATGAGGTGGTCGGCGTACTGCTTGCGCAAGGGCGCCGCCAGCGGAACGCCGCCACCCTGGATTTCCAGGATGCGGGAATCCTTAAAACGGGTTTTGAAAAAAGAGTCCTTTATAAACTGATCGAGGAACCACTGTGCATTTCTATCCGTCATGGTACAGATGACGCCCAGCCCGATTTCGGCATAGCCGTGTCCTTTCGGAAATACCCAGGCGTAACCGCCGGGCGCCCATTGGTGGCCGGTGATGATCTCGAGTAGCCCTTCCGTTTCCACCCGGTCGACGATAAACTGCAGGCAGCTGGCCAGCTCCGTAATCTTTATATGCGTTTGCATGCCCGCCCAGCGTCCCACCTGAGACTGCAAGCCGTCGGCGCCGACCAGTACGCGGGTGCGGATGCGCTGTTCCTGATTAAAGCGGCGCAGATGTACCACACAGTCATCCCCGCCATTGGTTTCGTAGCCCAGGCCTTCTGTCTTGAGCCATACTTCGACGCCGGCCCGTTCGGCCATGGTCATCAGGTAGCGATCAAAGCGACGCCGGTCTACAACGAAGCCCAGCGGTTTCTTACCTTCCTGCGGGCCGTATTCGTCGGGTTTCATCTCGCGGTAGTCAATCCGGCTGAGCGCCCCGCACTGGTTGTAGATGCCGAAGCCGTAAATGGCTTCGTGGATAAACTCGGCATCCAGGGGGACACCGGCTTTTTCCAACGCGTGGCGGCTCAGCGCCCCTGAGCATTGTATAGGTGCTCCGAGTTCCTGGCGCTTATCGATCAACAAGACCCGGAGGCCCCGCTCGGCAGCTACTCTTGCCGTAGTAGCGCCGGCCGGTCCCGATCCTATCACAACTACATCGTATTGAGGAATTGACATGAATGGTTGATTAATTGTTTATGTCTAACACAAGGAAGCTAAGCTGGTTCAGGAAGCTGAAAATATTACTCCGGACCTCAATGCCTACCTGGAGCCGATTGCTCCAGCGCAAAATCAGCCAGCGCCTCCGCCCACATGGCGTAAGTAAGGCGCGAGGGATGCACGCCGTCACTGAAAAAATCTTCCACCTCCAGTCCGTCCGGCGCTTTCGCCGCCCACTCTTCGAAGCGAATAGGCCGATCCGGGAAATAGACGCCGGGATATTGACCGGCTAAATCCCGCAGCACTTCATGCAGGAGCAGAACCTGCCTGCCGAGCACCCGCTGCAACAAGGGCGTCAGCGCCGGAAACTCCCCTACGGGTGGAAGTTGGGCGAACAAAACAGGACAGTGCGGCAGCTGCAGCCCGATGGCTTTGATCAGGTTCTTCACATCCCGCCGCCAGCGACGGGGGCTGGTCATATGAAAAGTATCATTGCCTCCCAGGCCGACAACGCAAAGGTCAGCGGCTTTTCCGGCTAACTGCGGGATGAGTTCGCTTGTTACCCGTTTCGCGGTGTAACCACTTCTGGCTACCACCTCCCAATGGACAGCTGTTCCCCACCCCTTGCTAAGCCCGGCGGCCAATTGGCCGGCCAGCCCCTCCCGGTGATCCGTTACGCCGACACCGGCTACCGTAGACTCGCCCAGCAGAATCACCCGGCGTACCGGCGGGCCTTCTCCCCATTGTCCCGTTCTGCTGCGGGCGGCTTCCGGCAATTCCGGCGCCTCCTGCCGCACCCGTTTACCCTGCCAAAAGAGTACAGGCAGCAGAGGGGACAACAGCGCAAGGCCGGCGAGGTATTGAAGCTGTGGGGGCATATTGAACAATTGCAAGATTATTTCTGCATTTGGAGTAGAAGCTTTCCGCCCGCCCATTCCGCTTCGCGGCCTGGTCGGATAAAACTTCCCACTTCCACTCACTCTTTCGGCGGCGGCGTCACCATAATATGAGCCCGGTGTGAGCCGGGGTCCATAATCCAGGGAGCGCCGGGCACGATGGGTTTGGTGGGCAAACCGGTAGATTTAGCGGTGGCCCAGGGGATGTAGACGACGTAGCGGTAATAGGCGTCCGTCACCTGGCCGGTAGCCGGATCGTATTCCCCTTTGGCGCCTTCCAAAAGGTGCAAGGTAGTGGGTTGATCCGGCATTTTCAATTCTCCCGACTTAGCTTCCGCTTCGCGGATATCGAATATTTCGCCGGAGCTTTTGCCTTCGGCACGCAGTTCGCGGCCACGCGCCATGAAGGGTTCAAGATCTTTATGGTAACAGGCAGCACTAAAACCCTGCCGGTCCGGGTCGTCGGCCAGGCAGATGAGCACGTTGGTTCCTTCGCGCAAGGTGACGAGTTCGCCGGAGCTGGTATAGCCGAGCACGGTGGCGCCGTTGCGCTCTTCTTCGGGTGCGGCCTGAACGGCGGCGTTGATCTGTCCTTCTTTGTCGGGAATATTGTCCTGCGCACAAGCGGAGGTGAACAATAAGGGCAGCAAGATGACAATCAGAATGTTGCGTTGCATAGGTGGCGGGTTTTAGGATTTTAAGTGTAACTACTGATCATCCTAAATTTAGTAAAAATTCGCTATCTATATTCAAGCATCGGCAATTTCGAAGTGGTTTAGGCTTTTCTCACTCGGGGAAACCCATCTGTTTGACCAGGGCCTGAAAGCGCGGCTCTTCGCGCAGCGGCTCCCAGACGGGATCTACTTTAATCGAGATCAGCCAGTTGGCGCGTATTCGGTAAGCTTGCTCCAGCAGGTTGAGAGCGGTGGCTTTCTCTCCCAGAGCCAGATAAGCCATGGCGAACTCGACGGGGGCGGCCACTGTTTGCCGGGGCCGGCTGCGCAGTTCGGAGAGCAGCGCCCTCGCTTCGGCTTCTTTCCCGGATTTGGCCAGGGCCATAGCCAGATGGACCCGCGCCCAGGTTTGCCCTTCGGAGAGCTCGCCGGCCCGGCGAAAGGCGCGTTCTGCTTTCCGGTAATTTTCCTGATTGTAGTGGATCATTCCTTCTATCCAGTGTGTCTCGCTGTTATCCGGATACAGTTGCTGGGCAGCCTGACTCATTTCCAAAGCGGCCCCGTAGCGACGCGCCAGGCGATGAAAGTCTGCCAGGTCGATGTGATATTCCAGGTTGAGCGGATCGAGTTCCACCGCTTTTTCCGCAGAACGGATGCCGCGATCGAAGTGCCCGGCGACGGTATGCCACCAGCCCAGATCGAGATAGGCGCCGGCTTCAGAAGGGCTGATAGAGACCGCCCGTTCCAGGTCTTCCAGCGCCCCCGACCAATCCCAGTCGTACCACATCCTTATTGATCCCATGATAGCATGCGCGTAAGCGAGCTCCGGCTGCAGCTCCAGCGCCCGCAGGGCATGTCGCCGGGCTTCCGGAAAGGCCTCGTGTGAAGGCAGGTAACTGCCCCAGGCGAGCCAAAGGTAAGCGTGGCCCAGGCCGGCATAGGCCTGGGCGAAAGAAGAATCGAGGCCAACCGCCCGTTGAAAAAAATCGCGCGCCTGCTGGGCGCCGTCAGCGCGCTGACTGAGCAGGTATTTTCCCTTTAGGTATAAATCATAGGCTTCCCGGCTGGCCGTACTGGGGTTGAGCTCGATAGCGGAGTGGCCTTCGACGAGTAAAATATCTTTTAATTTTCCAACGACCGACTGTGCAATTTCGCGCTGGATGACAAAAATACTATCCATGCGTCGGTCGTATTCTTCCGACCACAGATGATAGCCATTCGTTGCATCGATCAGCTGAGCGGTGATGACAACCTGATCACCAGCTCTGCGAACACTGCCCTCCAAGACAGTATTGACCCCCAGCCGTCGGCCAATCTCGCGCAGATCTACCGATTGATCGCGGAAGGCGAAAGAAGAGGTGCGGCCGACGACCTTCAGCTCCTCCACCTGGGCCAGCGCATTGAGAATTTCTTCCGCCACCCCGTCACCGAAGTAGGTCTGGTCACCGCTGGCGCTCAGGTCGTCGAAGGGAAGCACGGCAATCGACTTACTGCTACTCACAGAAGCCTTTCGCTCTGAATAAGCTCCGCCTTCCGGCCAAAGAATGACAGCCGTTACAACGAGCAGCAACAGGGTCAGCAACGGCCATAGCCAGCGCTGCCGCCGCAGGGCCGGACGCTCATTAACAGCCGTCGTCACCTGCAGCCGGCGGCGTACTTCTCGCCGGCTGGGAACCGGAAGTCCGGTGTCGCTGAGCGCAAAGACCTCCATGGGTTCCTTTACATTTTTGAAAAAAAACTCCCCTAACGAAACCAGGTGAAATTCCGGATGATTACGTATGTCAAACATGACGCGTTCAGTCAAAAGTATTCCACCGGGGATAGCCAGTGCTTCTACACGTGAAGCCAGGTTTACGCCATCGCCATACAGGTGCTCGCCCTCCATCGCCACATCTCCTACGTGCAGACCGATACGCAGGGGCACGCGGGGTTCCTCCCGCAAACTGCCCTGAATTTCGCGGGCGCAGGAAACGGCCTCCACTGCACTGGAAAAGATACTCAGGCTCCCATCCCCATAGTGCTGGATAATTTCACCGCCGTGTGCATCCACCCGGCTTTCCAATACCTCCCGATACCGGCGCAGACGCCGGAGCCCGTCCGTTTCATCTCGTTGCATCATGGCGGTGTAACCTGCTATATCGGAAAACATGATCGCTGCCAGGCGGCGGGTAGAGGACATGGTAAAGGGTTGATGGTAAAAATTACGTCTGCTAAAGAAACAGAATTTGCTCCTTGCAGACAAGTTATTAACTTGTTCCTTCCAAAACAACACAAGTATGATCTATCGAATCCTCTTCTTTCTGCTGCTGGGTATGTTACAGCTGCAGGCGCAACCGACGTCTTCCACCGACAAAAACTGGGTAAGCCTCTTCAACGGCAAAGATCTCAGCGGCTGGAACGTCAAGATCGCCGGCTACCCTCTCAACGATAATTACGGCAACACCTTCCAGGTGGAAGACGGCAAGCTCGTCGTCTCCTACGATGAATACGAGGCCTTTGACAATCGCTTCGGCCACATTTTTTACGAGAAACCTTTTTCCTATTACCGCCTGCGTGTTGAGTACCACTTCGTAGGCGAACAGGCGCCGGGAGGGGAAGGCTGGGCTTATCGCAACAGTGGGGCGATGATCCACGGCCAGTCGGCAGAGAGCATGGGCTTAGACCAGGATTTTCCGATTTCCATTGAAGTGCAGTTCCTGGGCGGCTCCGGCGAGGGCGAACGCTCCACTGCCAACCTCTGTACGCCCGGCACCAATGTGGTGATGGACGGCGAGCTGATCACCCAGCATTGTCTGAACTCCTCCTCGAAAACTTATCATGGCGATCAGTGGGTCACCGTGGAAATCGTCGCCCTGGGCGACTCGCTCATTCAGCATATTGTGGAGGATGAAGTAGTGATCGAGTATCAGAAGCCGCAGTACGGAGGCGGCGTGGTCAGCAATTACCGGGAGGGGGTCAAGCTGGACGGAAAGCTGATCGAAGGCGGTTATATTTCGCTGCAAAGCGAAAGCCACCCCATCGAATTCCGGAAGGTGGAGCTGCTCAACCTGGCGGGATGTATGGACCCTGAGGCCACCAATTACAAGGATTACTATGTCAAAGCGGATAATTCGACCTGCGTGTATGAGTGAGGGGAGAGGGCGTGGATTCACGGTCAGGGCTTAACCCGGATGAAGGGCCCGGAGAAGAATAACTTCCCCATCTGATGCGGCTATTTTTCTCCGGCCCCTAAGGGACCTGTTGCTCCCGCTGTCTTAGCGTACGCGCCGTCCTTTCCACTCGTATTCCTTCACCAGGTTACTCCATAAACCGATGAGTGCGATATAGACAATATGCAGTCCCTGGCTTACCCAGAAATGCCGCATGAGCTCCGGGCGAGCAAAAAAACGGCTGGCTTCCCGGAGCAGTCGATAGTCAGCCCATACTTTAAAGCTCAGCAGTATGCCGGGAATAATGATGGCCGCAGGTCCGTAGAAGAACAGCAGCAGGGGGCTGAGCAAGATAGCCCAACAGAGAAAAAATACCAGCGCCAATACGGCGGTGACCTGCCGTTCCTGATAGGCGCTCGATTTGGTCGCCCAGCGCAGGCGTTGCTGAATGAAAGCGCGCCAGGAGGCTTTTGCTTCCGTGCGGACGAGCGCGATAGGAGATTTTAAAAATCCAATACGCCGGGGATAGCGTTTGGCTATTTTGTGCATCAACAGCATATCGTCGCCGGAGGCAAGGTGGTCGATACCGGCGTAGCCGCCGACTTCTTCAAAAACCTTTTTGGGGAAGGCCAGGTTGGCGCCGTTGGCCAGGTGCATCCAGCCGGCGTGGATGCCGGCCCCTGTCAGCAGCATGGTCCCAAGAAAGTCAAGTGACTGAAACCGGCTAAGCGCATTTTTTTCCCGGTGAAAGGCTACCGGTCCGGCGATAAAGGCCTGTTCTTCCTTCCGGTGGTGGGCGGAAATCATCGCCAGCCAATCCGGTGGAGCGATACAATCGGCATCTGTCGTCACAATGAGTATTCCTTCGGCTTCAGCTATGCCGGCTTCCAGCGCCTTTTTTTTATTAGCCCCGGCGGTTGCTTCCTGCCCTTGGTCGGCCAGTTTGATCAATCGCAGTCCGGGTTGCCGGTATTTTTGAACGATTTCCGGCGTAGCGTCGGTAGAGTAATCATCGATAACAATTACCTCGTAATTGGTTTTAGGATAGTTTTGTTGAAAAAGGGCGTCCAGGCAATCCCCGATAGCTTCGGCTTCATTGCGAGCAGGGACCATTACGCTGATGTAAGCGGGGAAGATCGTTTTCGCATCGGGCGGAGCGGGCGGCGGCAACTGACGCCAGTGCCACAGGAAATAGTGAATCAGCAGCAGGTAGGCAAGGCCCAGCCCAAAAGTCAGGATACCCCAGACATACAATGTGAACATTCATCCGGAGTTAATCAAACAAGCTGTCGTACTTATCATCTTCCTTGGGTTTGGTTTTGGGTTCGGAAGGTCTTTTCCGTTCTTCCTCCTTTTTAATTTTCGACAGTTCGGGCAGTTCGAGCGGTTGTTCGTCAACTTCTTCAAAATCGATATACTCGCCTTCCCGTTG
This sequence comes from uncultured Saprospiraceae bacterium, assembly GCA_964632995.1. Classification (GTDB taxonomy): domain Bacteria; phylum Bacteroidota; class Bacteroidia; order Chitinophagales; family Saprospiraceae; genus CAZWDL01. Next base: position 50,129 of record CAZWDL010000018.1, on the reverse strand, counting down.
CGGCTCTTGTTCTTTCTCCGCCTGCTTGACATTGCGGCTCAGGTAGGCCTTACCTGCCAGGAAAGCCGACACCAGCGGGAAGCCCAACACAGTCAGAACGATGGCCAGAATACCCATCAGAGGGGTTTGCTTAACCAGGTTAACCAGCCACTTCCCATAGCCGATCACGGTTTTGTAATCGAGTATGAGCGCCACGATAATCAAGACCGGGGCCAGGAAAGCCAGAATACGGAAAACGAACCGGGCCAACATGAACAGACCAACCAGCACAAGGGCCAGAATGATCAGACCGAAAATGCCGCTTATCGGGCTCTTATTTTTACTTCTATATTCAAAACGCATAATTCTTCTCTACTTTAATACCAGCCCTCTGTTAATAAGAGGACTGCTAATTTAAGGTATTTCCCAGGGAAAGCGCATCCTTTTTAGACAATTTGAACCTGCCCCCGGATTAGCACAACGAACTGCTCCACTATAAAAACCACTCAGAGGGTGGTAATTGTTTTTCCGATATAATAAGGTTATTTTTGGCAAAAATTACAGTACACCATGCAATATAGAATCAAGCTCTTCACGCTCACCCTGTTCAGTTGGTTTCTTTTACTCTCCGCCCTGCCGGCACAACAGGGAGAAGTTGAACTGGAACTCAACTTCGTCGCCTGCAAAGATGTCCCTAAGCTGTTTGCCTTTAACGGCTTTACCTTTCAGGAGGTAAAAAGCGCGGAAGCTACGGGTGAAGCAGACCATTACCGGCTGACATTGCCTAAACAGCCGCACACTTTTTACCACATAGGTGAAACCGGTAATAACATGCTCCCCATTATTCTGGGCCAGGAAAGCGGCCTGCAGCTCACCGGCAGCTGTGAGAACCCCCGGCGTACAGAGATCAGCGGTTCCCAGATCAATACCGAATACCAGCAACTTAAAGAGCGCATCAATGATTTCCGTGAACGCTTCGGCCGGCAACTGAGGAGCTACCGGCAGGCTCAAAACAAAGAAGAACTCAACGCTGTCGTGGCCGAGATGAAAACGCTCGACCAGGAGAAAGTAGCCTTTCTCGATTCTCTGAAGGAAGCTAATCCTTTGTTTGCCAGGGTAGCCGCATTAAACACCTACCTCAGCTTTTTCAACAACAATAATGGCCGTTACAAAAACGAGATCGCCTATTTCGCCGGCGAATATTTCAAATATGCCGATCTGCAGGAAGCGGCTTATAATCAACTGCCCTGGGTATACGAAGCGTTCCAAAATTATGCGCAAACACTGAGTAGTGTCGGCCTCGATGCCCAAGATCACAAAACTTACCTGGAAAACGCTATTGCGCAGACGCCTGCCGGCAGCCGGTCCCGTATGATGGCCTACGCTGGGGTAATCAATTTGCTGGATCAGAAGAACCATCCCAACCAGCTACAGTTTACCGAGAACTTCCTGCAGGAATTTCCCGATATGGACCAGGCCACTCGTCAGCAACTGGAGCGAAAGATTCAAACGGCCCGCGCCTTCGCCATCGGTGGCCAGGCGCCCGACTTCACGCAGGAGACTCCGGCGGGGCAACCGCTCAGCCTCAGCGACCTGCGGGGTAAAGTCGTATTAGTTGACTTCTGGGCCAGCTGGTGCGGTCCCTGCCGCCGGGAAAACCCGAATGTGGTACGCATGTATGATAAGTACAAAGATCAGGGGTTTGAAATCCTCGGGGTCAGCCTTGACAATGACCGGGATCGCTGGATACAGGCCATTGAAAAAGACGGCCTGGAATGGCAGCACGTCAGTGACCTTAAGGGCTGGAGAAACCAGGTGGCTCAAACCTACAGCATCACTTCTATTCCGCACACCTTATTACTGGATGAAGAAGGGCGCATCATCGCCCGCAATTTGCGGGGCGCCGCCCTGGAGCGCAAGCTGGAGGAGCTATTCAACTGATGCAGTGGAGGACGGCCTGGCTTTATAGTAAAGCTGGGAACAGTTCTCCGGAGAGAGCACCTGCTGAGCTACACGCTGAATATCCTCCGCGGTGACGCTCTGATATAGTCCTGCCTCCCGGTTGACCAATTCAGGGGCTTCCAACACTTCGAAGAAAGCCAGGTTGATGGCTCTGTTCAGAATATTCAGTTCTGAAAAAGCCAGGGTACTCTCGATTTTATTCTTGATTTTTTGTAATTCTGCCGGAGGGAAAGGCGCTGACTTTAACTGATCCAGTTCTTCCCATATTGTCTGCTCTGCTTTTTCCAGGCTGACGCCTTCGGCCGGCTTCCCCTCTATGACCAGCAACCCCGGATCAATGCTTCCCGTAAGGTAGGCATCGATGCTGGAAAAGAGCTCTCTATTCATGAGCAGGCGCCGGTAAAGCCGGGAAGAAGAACCGCTGCTCAATATATCCGTAATGAGATCGGTGGGATAGTAATCAGGATCGGTGCGAGCCGGTGTATGAAAAGCCAGGTACAAGGCGTCGACTGGCACGTTGGCTTCGTTGATCCGCTGTTCGGCGCGGCGCTGCGGCGGTTCTTTGGGAAGCAGGCGCGCGATGGCTTTGCCGGCAGGAATATCACCGAACCACTTCTCCGCCAGCTCCCGCACGCGATCCACCGTCACATTACCCGCAACGGTAAGAATAGCATTATTGGGCTGGTAGAATTTATAATAGAAAGTTTTGACCTCTTCCAGGGTTGCCTCTTCCACATGCCTGGGCACCTTCCCTATCGTCGGCCAGCGATAGGGATGCACTTTATAGGCCATATCCGTAAGATGATGCCAGACGTCGCCGTAAGGCTGATTCAGGCAGGTTTCTTTGAATTCTTCCACGACGACTTTACGCTGTATTTCCAGTACCTGTTCGTCAAATTTGAGATGGAGCATCCGGTCGGATTCCAGCCAAAATGGCGTTTCGATATTCTCAGCCGGTAAGATATTATAGAAATTGGTTATATCGTTATTCGTAAATGCGTTATTCTCTCCACCCGCTTGCTGGATGGGATCGTCATAATCCGGAACGTTGGCCGACCCTCCGAACATCAGGTGTTCGAACAGGTGAGCAAACCCTGTTTTCTCCGGCGATTCGTCACGCGCTCCCACATTATACAATACATTGACGGCTACCATAGGCGTGCTGTCATCTTCGTGCACCAACACGCGGAGACCGTTTTTTAGAACAAATCTTTCAAATGTAATCATCGCTAACCTTCAGGCTTTGGTTAACAGTATTGGGTAAATTATCGAGAATCCTAAGAAGTTGCCATTTCAACACACCATTGCTAAATATAGTTGCATCTACCCAAATGAAAAATTATTGTCGTAAGAATTCTGACTGTCCGCTCAAAGCTATGAAAATCATGCTCCCCGCTGAGGGAGAAAGGCGGCCCGGCTTCGCTACTACAGAAGAAAAAGATCAGCCTGCCTTTGCGAAAGCGATGTCGGCCGACAAGAAACAGGTAGTTTTTCGACAACGGGAAAGGGCTCTTTTCTGCATGAGCAGAAGGGTCCTTTCCTCATTATGCCTGGCGCCTTTACTTTAAAGACAAAAATATTTTGTTAGTGAATTCTCAGTTGTTCTCTGATCATTTGTTAGTATATTAGAGTTGTTGTGATTGGAAATCATACTACCAAGGAGAACCTGCTTTATTATGGCACGACCTGACTTCAGCAAAGTTTCACTCGACAAGCAACTGCGCCAATCTGCGGAAGGGCCGCCACCTGAGCATGAATGGCCGACAGCGGAGCACATCCCCGTGCAGGCGATATACGGTTCGGAGCTTCGTGATCAAGTGCAGCACCTGCGCTTTGTGGCTGGTATTCCGCCTTATTTACGAGGCCCTTACAGCACGATGTATACGGTACGCCCCTGGACGATCCGGCAGTATTCCGGTTTTTCCACGGCTGAAGAGAGTAATGCCTTTTATCGCCGTAACCTGGCGCAGGGGCAAAAAGGGCTTTCCGTCGCTTTCGACCTGGCCACGCACCGCGGTTATGATTCCGATCACGAACGCGTGGCGGGCGATGTCGGTAAAGCCGGTGTAGCTATTGACTCGGTGGAAGATATGAAGCGACTGTTCGACCAGATCCCACTGGATAAAATGTCGGTATCCATGACGATGAACGGCGCCGTCATTCCTGTGATGGCCTTCTACATCATTGCCGCCGAGGAACAGGGGGTGCCGCCTGAGAAGCTGAGCGGCACTATACAGAATGATATTCTCAAGGAATTCATGGTTCGCAATACCTATATTTATCCGCCCATTCCTTCGATGCGTATTATCTCTGACATCTTCGAATATACCGCAAGGCATATGCCGCGATTCAATTCAATCAGCATCAGCGGCTACCACATGCACGAAGCCGGCGCCCCGGCCGATATCGAACTGGCTTACACACTGGCCGACGGCCTGGAATATCTTCGCGCCGGTTTGGAGGCGGGGTTGCAGATCGATGATTTTGCGCCGCGCATCTCCTTTTTCTGGGCTATTGGGATGAACCACTTTATGGAAATCGCCAAGTTGCGCGCCGGACGGATGCTTTGGGCCAAAATTGTAAAGCGTTTCGATCCGCAGAACCCCAAGTCGATGGCGCTGCGCACCCACTGTCAGACCTCCGGCTGGAGCCTTACCGAACAAGACCCTTTCAACAACATCACCCGGACCACTGTGGAGGCGCTGGCGGCGGTGTTGGGCGGTACGCAATCCCTGCATACCAATTCGCTGGATGAGGCCATTGCGCTACCTACTGATTTCTCAGCCAAGATCGCCCGGGATACCCAGATCTACCTGCAGGAGGAAACGGACATCACGAAATCGGTCGACCCCTGGGCCGGCTCCTACTACGTTGAGCAACTGACCGATCAGTTGGCGAGGCGCGCCTGGATGCATATACAGGAGGTGGAAGACCTGGGAGGCATGGCCAAAGCTATTGAAGACGGCTTACCAAAACTACGCATAGAAGAGGCCGCTGCCCGAAAGCAGGCCCGCATCGATACGGGTAAGGATAAGATCATCGGCGTCAACATCTTCGCGCCGGAGGAAGCATCAGAGATCGATATCCTGGAAGTTGACAATACCAAAGTCCGGGAATCCCAGGTCAGGCGCATCCGGGAAGTTAAAGCTGCGCGGAACGAAGCTGCCGTGCAGGAGGCCCTGGAAGCCCTCTACCGCTGTGCCCGGTCCGGAAAAGGCAACCTGCTGGATAAAGCCGTCGATGCAGCCCGGCGACGGGCCACCCTTGGGGAGATTTCCTCCGCTATGGAAAGGGCTTTCGGCCGCTTTACTGCCCAGACCAAATCGGTCAGCGGTGTCTACGCCGGCGAAGTCAAAAGCAACGAAGATTTTAAACGCGCCCTGGCCCTGGCCGACCAATTTGCCGAAATCGAAGGCCGCCGGCCCCGCATCATGGTAGCCAAGCTGGGGCAGGACGGTCATGACCGGGGCGCCAAGGTCATCGCCACTAGTTTTGCCGACCTAGGTTTTGATGTGGATATTGGCCCTCTTTTTCAAACCCCGGCCGAAGCGGCCCGGCAGGCTGCCGAAAACGATGTGCACATCCTCGGCATTTCCTCACTGGCTGCCGGGCACAAGACCCTGGTTCCAGAGACTTTGCAGGAACTCAAAAAGATCGGGCGTAAAGACATCATGGTCGTCGTAGGCGGCGTCATCCCGCAGCAGGACTATGCCTATCTCTTCGACAAAGGCGTGGTAGGTGTTTTTGGCCCGGGCACCAAGATCGCTAAAGCGGCTCAGCAGATATTAGAGGTGCTGATTGAACGGGAAAAGGTAGAGGACTGAAAAAAGCTGGTCATGCTTTGGGCTTCCGCCTTTGAGGAAATCCGAAGCCTCCCTGTAGTCTCCGCTCCACTGGCCGCGGAAAGTAAGATCACCGCTCTGTAATCAGCCCGGGCAAGATAGTTTGACTTATTTGCGCGGCCCGCCTGAAACAAAAAAGCCGGAGGTGGTACGCTCCGGCCTGGTATGGCAGTTTAACTACTTACTGAATGCTAATTTTTCAAAACAGGGGCCTCATCTTCAGCGGCTTCATCTTCTCGGCAATGAACTACCTTGTGATCTCCTTTGATAATTTCGCCATCAGCGGCTGAGACGAGGCCGGCCTGCTTTCTACGTTTCGATCATCTATTCCTTTACCGGATTACCTACCGATACGGTTGTTTCTTCCTCTTTATCCATAGTGACATCCATCAGGTAGAGTACGGCGACAAGTGCAATTCCGAGCATGGTGATATTTTTTATTATGTTCAGATAAGATTGAATCAATTTTTCCTGAAAGTGGATTACCAGAGTCCCAGGATGCCGCCCCGCTGAACAGTTTTGACTTCGTTGACCAACTGCTGGTTGACTTGCGGCGTAAAGGCGGAGCCGCTTTCCCGGTCGTCGTGGATATCCACTTTCAGTTCCCTAGCAAAAATTTTAGCCAGGTCACCCATTTTACGGGCGTAGCGCTCGTTTTTACCCATAGCCATGAAGAGGTCGATGACGCCGGCGCGGACCATTTCATATTTATCCACCTGCATGAGGAGTTGTCGTTGTGACTGCCCTTTCAGCTGCTTCCCCAGCCGCTTCACTTTGCGACGAAGGTGATCGAGGGAATAGCCCAGCACTTCGGCGCGGTGTTTCCACCAGTTGCCTGCGTTGCCACCGTTTCGTTCACTGTACACTTCCATGTGACGACGCTCCGATGCTTCCTGACAGGAGACCAGCCCCATGGCTTTGGTTATTTCCATCACGGCCAGCACCTGGTCTTTGGTAAGCACTTCGGCATTCTCCGCCGGATCCTCCATCGCATAGAGCCACTTGGCGCACTTCTGCTTCACTTTGCTCCGCGAATTCAGCGCAATCAGCTTGGCAAACTCTACGGAGAGGTAGTAATCATCCAGAATGGGATTCTCTTTGTTTTTGCGGACTGCATAATCCCGCATCCTGATAGGACTGCGAATGCCATCCCGAAATTCGTAGATGTCATTCAGCCATTTGCGGACATTAGTGGCGAAGTGGTGATTCGGTAGATCGAGCACCTGGTGTAGGTTGGTCGCCGTCACTACCTTTGTTCCTTTTTTGCTTACTAAAACCTGCATTTCCATCGGATCAGTTGCATTTATTTGTAACAAAAATGCATACTATGTTTTAAAAAGTCAAGTTTTAAAACAATTTTTTAAAAAAATAACCAAAAATACATCTCCCCCCCGGAATAATGAATCAACCCGTTTGAATGATAGGTTACCTCCTGTGAGGCTTCAAAACACTTACCGGCTTCGGCCAGCTTCACGGTAAAGCAACCTGAATATACCACGTCTGACACGGGATTCACCTACGTCGCTACCTGTCCGGTATTTGATGAATCAAGCAAAATTGTTTTAAATGAAAAGCGATCATCAAAATAGTGACAAGGCGTCAAAGAGCCGGCATCATCCGGCAGGATGGGCGGAGCGGATACTTTCGCTGAAGAGTACTTTGGTGACGAAGAAACTTTATGTAGGTATTCAGGAACAGATTGGCAGGACGAAGCTCATTCTTTTTCGAGAAACAATTCCATAGCAACGCGATCGGCAATTAATTTGCCTTTTGAAGTGAGGGTATATACTTCTCCCCGGCGGGTGACCACACCTTCCTGCACCCATGGTTGGATTTGTTCCAGGAAGTGGGTGCGGAAGGATTGCTCTATTTTTTTGAGCTGCACCCCCCATTTGGTCCGCAGGGCGGTCATGACATATTCGTTATAGCGTTGAGCAGAGGTGAGTATTTCGCGTTCAAAAAGTTCCTGGTCAACGGCAGATGCAGGAAGGCCTTGTTTCGCAACGGCGTCGTAGTGTTCCGCTCCGGCCATAAATTTAATATAGCGGGCGTTGTTGGCCACATTCCACTGCCGGCTGCTGCCGTCGTAGCTGTGCGCCGAGGGGCCGATACCGAGATAGGGTTCCCCGGTCCAGTAGCTGGAGTTGTGGCGGGCGTGCCAACCTTGAAGAGCGAAGTTGCTGATTTCGTAGTGCTCGTAGCCTTCGGACAGCATGGCGCGCATCAGCATCTCGAACTGCCGGGCGGTCTGTTCCTCATCGGGGGCGGCCATCTTTCCTTTTTTGACGAAGTGATGCAGGGCCGTTCGCTCTTCTACGGTGAGTGCGTAGGCCGACACGTGGGGAACTTCGTAGTCGAAGGTGATCTGTAGATTGTGTTCCCACTGCCGGTCGCTGGTAGTGGGCGATCCGTAAATCAGGTCGATCGTGAGGTTGTCGAACCCCAGGTCCTGAGCGTACTCAATACAGGTTCTGGCTTCGATGGCGTTGTGCGCCCGGTTCATAAAGCGAAGATCCTCTTCAGAGAAGGACTGTATGCCGATACTCAGCCGGTTGACGGGTGTTTTGCACAATTCGCGGAGCTTTTCCTGGGTAAGGTCATCGGGATTGGCTTCCAGCGTTATTTCCGCCGCTTCATCAACATCGAATAAGGCGTAAATTTTTTCAAAGAGACGGAGCAATTCGTTCCGGTTGAGCAGGGAAGGCGTCCCCCCGCCGAGGTAGATGCTGTGGATCACCGGATCCGGCAAATAGTTCCGGCGCATTTCCAGTTCCCGCAACAGCGATTCCAGCATTTCCTCTTTGCGTTGCAATGAAGTGGAAAAGTGAAAGTTGCAGTAGTGACACGCCTGCTTACAAAAGGGAATATGGATATAGATTCCTGACACCGTAATTAAGTCGCTTATTACACCGGCAACGCTTTTAATTTTCCAGTTAAAACTGGCGCCGCGCCGGCTTTTAGAGATTGAAATATTACTATCTGTTTGTAGAAGATTACCGTTCCGGATGGTTTTACCACAAGGCAATTCCGGTGATGTTCGCAGAGGAGGTGTGGTAAGTTGAAGCTTTGTTTTGCCGCTCCTTTACCAAATACTGCCGATACTTGCCATAAATCAACCGTACTATTTTTCCCTCGCAATCGTTTAATCGAAAATGGGTTACCAAAATTATGGAAAAAGCGGCAATTATCCGGTATTCTGGAGCAACTTGCTGGGCATTTTTTTTGGCCTGCGCCGTTCTTGTCCTGTTATCCGGCGGGGTAAAGGCACAGTCGGATTATGCGCTTCGCCTGTTGCCGATGGACCGCTCTTCCGAATGGCTGAGCAGTCATTTTGAGGCTGCCCCCCTTTATTCCGATAGCAGTGCAGTGAGCGATGCGCTGGGCCTGCTCCTGCAAAAGTTCCGTAGTGAAGCCTACCTGGAAGCTTCTGTCGACACAGTCGACTGTCGCGATTCCGTTTGTCTGGCCATTCTTCATATCGGGCCACAGTACGAGTGGGCCAGGCTGGAAACCGATTTAATTCCCGATGAGTTCCTTCAGGGAACCGGTTTTCGGCAGCCGCTTTTTCGGGATGGGCGCTTTTCTTATTTAGAATTGCAGCAATTACAGGAAGACCTGCTCGGCTTTGCCGAAAACCACGGTTATCCTTTTGCCCGTACCTGGCTCGACAGCATACGGCTGAGCGGGGCTGAGGTAAGTGCCAGGCTGCGACTCGAGCGCGGCCAACTCATTTTGTTCGACTCTCTTCGCATAGAAGGCGACGCCCGCATTGCGTCCCGTTACCTGCAGCATTACCTGGGGCTGCAGCCCGGCGCGCCCTATGATCGCAGCCGTTTGCTACGCAGCCGTGACCGGCTGCGGGAGCTGCCTTTCCTGCGCGCCACCGCCGATCCCGGCGTTGTGTTCCAGGACAACAAAGCGGCCGTCACTTTTCCGCTGGAAAAAAAGCGCGCCAGCCGCTTCGATTTCATCATCGGCGTTCTGCCCCGAAGCGACCAGACCGGCGGCATGCTGATCACCGGGGATTTTGAGGCGGAGCTCATCAACTCCTTCGGCTTGGGAGAACGCATCTACGCCCAGTTTGAACAGCTGCGGCCGCAGACCCAGGAACTGGAACTGGCTTTCGGATACCCCTACGTGCTGGGGCTGCCCTTGGGCGCCGACATCGACTTTTCCCTGTACAAACGCGATACCACTTTTCTCAACCTCATTTTTGACGCCGGAGTCTCTTACCTTTTGGAAGGCGGCAATTATCTCAAGGCCTACTGGGAGCAACGCTCCTCTATCCTGCTGAGCATCGACAAAGACCGACTCCAGCAATCTCAGCGGCTACCTCCCAACCTGGATGTACGCAACAGTTCTTTCGGCCTGGAGCTGCTGTATCAGCAACTCGATTACCGCAATAATCCACGGCGGGGATGGAGCGCCTTTTTACGCGGCGGAGCGGGACTCAAACGCACCCTGCGCAACAATCAGATCGAAGCACTGGAGCTGGGATATCTCTACGACAGCCTGGAGCTCCGCTCTTTCCAATACAGGCTGCAGGCCAGCCTCGCCAGCTATCTGCCGCTTTTTTCGCGCAGCACACTCAAGCTAAGCAGCAGCGGCGGCTTTCTCTTTTCCCCACAGCCGGTTTATCAAAACGAGCAGTTCCGGATCGGAGGCAATAAGTTGCTGCGCGGTTTCGATGAGGAGTTTTTCTTCGCCACCCAATACGCGGTAGGCACCCTCGAATACCGCCTGCTCATTGGTCAGAACTCCTTTCTCTACCTCTTCGGAGATTACGGCTGGTTGCTGAATGAAACCAGTGAACAACGGCAGACCCTCCACCCCTACGGCTTCGGTTCCGGTATCACCTTTGAGACCAAGGCGGGAATGTTTGGCGTCAGCCTGGCCTTCGGCGCCATTCCCGAGAATCAGCAGGCCATCGACTTTGCCAGTCCCAAGGTGCATTTCGGTTATTTGAGCCGGTTCTGACAACCCGTGGGACATAGCCAGTAAAAAACAGACGGGATCTTTTCACTCCAGCTTTCTCATCACCATCAAGCCGTCCCGCACGGGAAGCAGCAGGTTATCCACCCGTGCATCAGCCTGTACTTTTTCATTAAACAGATGCAGGGTGTGCGTATCGAGATCCTGTTCCGGATCCAGCACTTTGCCGCTCCACAATACATTATCGGCGATGAGGAGGCCGCCGGGGGGCACCCGGTCGATGACCAGGTCGTAAAACAAGGCGTACTCCTGCTTGCCGGCATCGATGAAAACGAGGTCGAAAGGGCCTTCCAGATCGGGAACTACTTTTTCAGCCCGGCCGATATGCAGGCTAATGCGGTCGGTCATTCCCGCCCGCTCGATGTACTTGCGCACCAGGTATTCCAACTCGGGGTTGGCCTCCACGGTATGCAGGTGCCCCCCTTTGGTCAGTCCGTCGGCCAGGCAAAGGGCGGAATAGCCGGTAAAAGTGCCGATCTCCAGAATAGCCCGGGGGCGAAGTAGCAGGCTGAACAAGCGAAGCAGCCGGCCCTGAAGAGGACCGGAGAGCATCTGGGGGGCCAGCGTTTTGAGATGGGTTTCGCGTTCCAGCTCCCGCAGCAATTCGGAGGAAGGTGAGGTATGCGCTTCGCAGTAGGCGTTGATTTCTTTGAAAAGAGGGTCCACAGTGTGCAGTTATTTGATTGAAGTCACTTTTTAACTAAAGCCTGATGAGCCCAGGTGTTTAAGATCGCGTCTAAAACCTATGCCTTCAAGATCATTAATCCGGATCAAAATACAGGTTACCCAAAAAAGTAACGAAATATCGCCGAAATATCGAAAAGGCGGAGAATAGCCAGTATGACCACGATCACGAGCACGCGGTAGGCCCATACGTTGGCCTGCGGATAGCGCGAGGCGTAGTGCGCGGTAAAATAGCCGCCGGCGGTTTGCCCGACGGCAAAGAGAAGTCCGATTTTCCAGTCAATCAATCCCTTATAGGCAAAAATAAGAACAGCCAATAAGGTATACAGGCCGACGACGACGATTTTTACGGCGTTGGCTTCGATGAGTCCGTAGCGGGCGCCCAGCACCATGGCCGCCAGAAAGAAGACGCCCATACCCATCTGTATGAACCCGCCGTAGAATCCGATGGCCAGGAAAACGGGAACCGCCACCCACAGGTTGGGGCTCAGGCTGGTATCGGTTTCCCGCAGCCAGCGGCTGGGTTTCACCAGGATGACGACCAGCATGAGCACCATGAGCACCTTGAAGACGCTCATAAACTGCTCGTTACTCACCTGGGTAGCAAAAAGGATACCGGCTACTGCGCCGATACTCGTCAGCACAATGTAGATCCTGCTGCGGTTGACATCGAGTTTTTCATTGCGGTGAAAAGCGTATACCCCGGCGGCGCTTTGCGTGAAGATGCCTACCCGGTTGGTGCCGTTGGCCAGGTTGCCGGGCAGGCCCATCAGTTCCGTTAAAATGGTAAGGGTGATCGCCGAGCCGTTGCCGGCCAGCGTGTTAATAGCACCGGCCAGCGTGCTGCCGATCACGGCAATCACGTATAGTTCCCAATCCATGTATTTTCGTTCAACTTTTCATCCCGTCCTCCGGTAGAGCCGGGCAAACCTTCAAGCTTATGCTTCCCGGATCGTCTGACACAACTCTACCAGCACCCCGTTAGCGGATTTGGGATGCAGGAAACAGACCAGCTTATTGTCGGCGCCCCGCTTGGGTTCCGCGTTCAGTAAGCGGAAGCCCTGACGGCGCAGGCGCTCCATCTCGGCGTAGATATCTTCAACTTCGAATGCCACGTGATGGATGCCTTCGCCCCGTTTGTCGATATACTTAGCGATAGCGCTATCCGGAGCGGTAGCCTCCAGCAATTCCACCTTTGATTCGCCTACGCGAAAAAAGGAGGTTTTCACGTTTTCCGAAGCAACCTCTTCCTCTTTGTATTTATCGGCGCCGAGCAGTTTTTCAAACAGCTGATTGCTTTCCTTCAGGTCGCTGACGGCGATGCCAATATGTTCCAGCCTGATCATAGCATTTATTTTTTGTTTAACAAAAACGAGTCTCTTACTTTTCGAAGGCGCTCCTGATGCTGCCTTACTTTTGTTTAAGCGGTTTTTCATCGCCGCGTTCAATGGCCAGCAATTTAACTTCCCGCAAAAAGACGTAATAAGAAGAGGTGCGGGCGATGATAAACCCGTAGAAACCGTCGAGAAAACCGCGTTTGATGAAGTACTCCGCAAAAAAGCGAAAAAAGGGTTTAAACAATAGCCGCCAGATGCTTCCTCTTTTACCTCGCTCGTGGTAGGCGCGCGCGGCGATAGAGCTGAAAGCGTTGACGGTACGGGCGCGGTCTTCCAGACTTTCATTGGTATAGTGCAGGATATCCCCTTCCAGGGTTCCCTCCGTAGCGCCCTCCGCCGGCTCTAATCGATCGTGCGGGTTGATGCCCCCGATCTTGTATTTGCGGCGATCGAACAGGCGCATCTTGCGGTCCGGATACCAGGCGCCGTGACGTATCCAGCGGCCGCCGAAATAGCTGAGCCGCTTGCACCAGTAGCAGTCTTGTGTCCAGTTTTGCCGGACTGCAGCGATAGAACGACGCAGCTCACCGGACAGGCGCTCATCGGCATCGAGGACCAACACCCGTTCGTATTTTGCCTGTGCAATGCTGTAGGCGCGTTGCTCCATGTGCCCCTCGAAAGGATGCTGCAATACCCTGGCGCCTGCCTGCCGTGCCAGAGCCACCGTATCGTCTGTCGAAAAAGAATCGACCACCAGCAGCTCATCGGCTACCGCCCCGATGCTTTCCAGGCAGTCGACGATATTTTTCTCCTCGTTGAGCGTTATAATGACGGCCGAAATACGGATCATCTGTTCCTTTTTTGTGTTCGCCGGTATTCTTCTTCCCCGTAGCGTATTCCGAGCAGAAGAAACAGGAGGTACAAGGCAGTTCCCAATTGGGTCTCAATCGTGTGTTCCACCAGAAAAGACAGGAATAAAATGATATGGAAAGCCACAAATAGCGGATCCCGGTAGGCCTTCCGGAAATACAACGGGAAGCTGGTAGCCCATAAAAAATAGAGCAAGCCCAGTATACCTGTGGCCATATAGACGAAGACATACTGGTTGTGCGGCATCAGGTCCAGACCTACCAGACTGGGGTAGCGGGCAATGAAATACTGATCGACTTCCGTTCGCACATCCCCCACTCCTACCCCGGTCCAGAAATGGCGGTTCCCGACCTCGACGCCGGCCTCTATCGACCCGAGGCGGTAGGAATCGGAGAGCTGGTATAAATCCTGCTTGCGCTCAAAAAGATGTAAATTGTATAAGGTGTAATTCACTTTGTTTTTTAGCGTAGGGATAAAGCGGTAAGAAAGATAGGCCGTGCCGGCGAGCAGCAGCGCAATGCCCAGGCCAAGGGCGTATTTTCGCCGGCGGACGACTTCCCTGACCAGAAAAAAGGCCAGTACGCCGTACAGCGCCAGCAAGCCGCTGCGCACAGCAAGCACGTGCAGGTAGGCCGCCATAAATACCGAGGCGCCCAGGGTCCAGTAGCGCTCTTGTGGCGACCACAGGTAAAAGCCTTTTTGGAACAGGTGCCAACCGATGGCCACGCAATAAGCGGTCATCAAACTAAAGCGGATATGCATAACCGCGGTGGGCATTACCTTGCCGGCCCGGTACCCGTAGGTAATGGCCTCGTAATCCAGCAGAAACTGAGCCAGCGAAAACAGGCAAAGCCCTCCGATCAGCCAGAAGAAGGCATAAAGCAACCGGTAATATACCGATGCCGGAAAGCGGGGGATGGCCAGGATAGCAAAAGGAAGAATCAGAAAAGGCAGCTTGATGCGCAGTCGCTCTACCCAGAATTCAAAATTCTCTGAGTTCAGCCCACTGAACAGATAGAGAAGAAAAATGCCCGTCAGCCCGAGTAGAGCCTTATTTTCGATAAAGCGCCTGAAATTACTCTTCAGGTCGGCATTGATCAGGGCGTTGACCAGTAAGCCGATCATGCCGATGCTCATCAGGACGCGTGAAAAAAGCATCCCCACCAGCACGCCTGCGACGCACAATAGCCCCAACCACTGATGATTTATGCCGCCGAGGAGTTTTCTCATCTGTTTATGCTGCATCCCCCACTACGTCACCATAGGCAATGAAGTGAGGATTTTTCAAGTTCTCTTTATTGTAGCGCAAAGGCTCTCCCGAGGACTCTACCTGTATTTTCCCCCCTGCTTCTTCGAGGATAATCTGAGCAGCCCCGGTATCCCACTCCATCGTGGGGCCGAGCCGAGGATAGACGTGCGCGCCGCCTTTGGCCAGCACGATAAATTTGAGGGAGCTCCCCTTGGCGACCGTATCGGGTTGCACGAGTTCATCCACAAAGTCCTTGGTCGCATCATTGAGATGGGAACGGGAGGTGACAACTTTGAGGCCCTCATCCGACATACAGAAGGACGCTGCCTGTAGCTCAAGCACTTCCCCTCTTTGCACCATAAAGGCGCCGGCGCGATCGACCGCCCAGTACAACTCATCGGGCACCGGAACGTAAACTACTCCCAATACGGGACGATCTCCCTTTATCAGCGCAATGTTGATCGTGAACTCGCCGTTACGCTTGATAAATTCCTTGGTGCCGTCGAGTGGATCAACCAGCCAGAAATACTCGTAGTCCTTGCGTTGTTCGTAGGGTATCTCTTTATTTTCTTCCGAAATCACAGGGAAGTCCAGGTCCAGTTCTTCCAACCCTTCGCAAATGACCTGGTTGGCTTTTCGGTCGGCCCTGGTCAGCGGCGAATCGTCTTCTTTTTTTTCTACTTCAAAATCCTCCTCCTGGTTGTAAATTTCCAGAACGGCTTCACCCGCCCGGCGGGCGATAGCGCCCACCTTTTCAGCAATCGGTATTAAATTCATCGGTATTTACTTTATTTACATTGCTGCGTAAAGGTATTAAGAGTCTTTACAAAAATCACCTTTTGAGGTGCAAAAGCAACATCCAGGCTCATTCTTGAAACCCGGAAAATGGAACATTGATGCATATTTTTCGTATTTATGCCAGTAACTTAAAACAGTGATTTAAACTTTATTCGTCAAGACAAGTGGAAACAAAAAAACAAAATACATGAGTAAAATACTCGTTACCGGCGGTTGCGGCTACATCGGCAGCCATACCATCGTGGATCTTATTGATAAAGGCTTTGAGGTTGTTTCGGCCGACAACCTGTCCAACTCCAGCGAAACCGTGCTCGACGGCATACAGGCCATCACGGGGCAGCGCGTACGCAATTACCAAACCGACCTGCGCGACCTGAAAGCCACGCGGAACCTCTTCGATCAGGAGGAGGACATCCAGGGCATTATCCACTTCGCCGCGCTTAAGCACGTCGGAGAATCCGTTTTTCAACCCATCCGCTATTTTGATAACAACATCAACAGTCTGCTCAATGTGCTTCAGTGCATGAAGGACTACGGTGTAGCCCATCTCATCTTTTCTTCCTCCTGCTCCGTGTACGGCAATGCCGATGAGTTGCCCGTTACCGAGGATACCCCTTGGCAGGAAGCGGAATCACCCTATGGGCGCAGCAAGCAGATGGGAGAAAACATCATTCGCGACGTCACCCGCGCCTTTCCGGAATTGCACAGCATTTTGCTGCGCTACTTCAATCCGGCCGGTGCGCACGAAAGCGCCCAGATCGGCGAATCGCCCATCAACAAGGCCAGCAACCTCGTCCCGGTGATTACCGAGACCGCTATCGGCGAACGGGAAGAGGTGATCGTCTTCGGCGACGATTACGACACCCGCGACGGCAGCGCCATCCGCGATTATATTCACGTCATGGACCTGGCCGATGCGCACACCAAAGCTATACAGTATCTGCTGGAAGGAAAAAATTATGAAAGCTGCGAGACATTCAATCTCGGCATCGGGGAAGGCGTAAGCGTTCTCGAAGCTATCCACGCTTTCGAACGGGTCACGGGCCAGTCACTGGACTACACCATTGGCGAGCGCCGCGCCGGCGATGTGGTAGCGATCTACGCCAACTACGAACGGGCTAAAAAACGGCTGGGCTGGGAGCCCCAACGGGACATCGATGATATCATGCGGACGGCCTGGGCCTGGGAAAAGAAACACAGGAAAGGGTGAGGAATTTCCTGTGTTGTTTTGATAATTCGGAGATCTGTGATAATGGTCTTGTTTTATCGTTTATCCTGGTAATAGTTCCGGTCCGTTCTCTATATTGATTCTGCCTAGTACGCCCTCTTTCCTCAGGACGGATAAACCCCATGGAATTCACAAAGCGACTATTCCACGGGGTAAATGTTCTTTTGTTCCTCCCAGGTTCTGCCAGGCATTGCCCTGCTTATCCCGGCCAAGTCCACTTCTTCTGTTCTTCTGTTCTGCGGTTTCTCTACTCTTTTTCCACCATTTCCAGGAACTGCATTTCGTACAGTTGGCGGTAGTGGCCGTCCTCAATTTTGAGTAGTTCTTCGTGCGGGCCGAATTCTTTGATCTGGCCTTTACCGAGAACGAGGATGTTATCGGCATGGCGGATCGTCGAGAGCCGGTGGGCGATGATGATGGAGGTGCGTTTCTCGATTAGGGTTTCGATGGCAAACTGGATGACCGACTCGGTTTCGGGGTCGATAGAGGAGGTCGCTTCATCCAGGATGAGAATATCGGGTTTAAATACCAGCGCGCGCACGAAGGAGATCAGCTGCCGCTGTCCCATTGAAAGCGAGGCGCCTCTTTCCATCACCTGATAGTCGTAGCCGCCCGGCAGCTTCTCGATGAACTCATGCGCACCGATCATTTTTGCCGATTCGATCACTTCTTCGCGGGTAATGTCGCTGTCGCGCAGGGTAATATTCTCCATTACGGAGCCGGAAAAGAGGAAGACATCCTGCAATACCATTGCAATCCGGCGCCGCAGCGCCTGCAATTCGTAATCCCGGATATTTTCATCATCGATGCGGATCGTTCCTTTTTGTATATCATAGAAGCGATTGAGCAGATTGATGATCGTCGTTTTCCCCGAACCGGTGCTCCCCACGATGGCCAGTGTTTCGCCGGCTTTGATCCGGAAGCTGATATCACGCAGCACGTATTCGCGGGCATTGTAGGCGAAAAAAACATTTTCAAAATCAATTGCTCCCTGCAGCTTTTCAGGCCGCTTATCTCCGCTGTTTTCAATCCGGTCTTCCTTATCAATGACGTTGAACACCCGCTCGGCGGCCACGAGTCCCATTTGCAGGGTATTGAATTTGTCGGCGACCGTACGGATTGGCCGGAACAGCATGGACAGATAGATCGGGAAGGCGACCAGCGCGCCGATGGTCACTTCCGCCCCGCTGATTACGCCGCGGGCGCCCCACCAGACCATCAGCCCCAGAGAGGCGGCGGATATAATTTCCACTACCGGATAGAAAATCGCGTAGTAGAGAATGGAGTCCAGGTTGGCCTGCGTGTATTCGCGGTTGATCTTTTTATACTTCTCCATTTCATCTTCCTCGGCATTGAATATCTGAACGATGCGCATGCCTGAGATACGCTCCTGCAAAAAGGCATTCATCCGAGAGATCTGGCTACGCACCTTTTGAAAAGCCTTTTTCACCTTTTCCTTAAAGACATAGCTGGCGATGATCAGAAAGGGCATCGTCGTCAGGGTGATCAGAGTAAGCCGCCAGCTGGTGATCAGCATGATGCCCAAAACAGCGAAAAGCGTCAGCAAATCGGCAATAATAGTGATTACACCCTGGGAGAAGACCTGGTTAATCGTCTCGATATCATTAATGGTTCGGGTAGTGGATGTACCGATAGGCGTGCGGTCGAAGTACGAGAGGCGCAAACCGGTCAGGTGCTGGAAAACACGCACCCGCAGATCGCGGATTACCGACTGGCCGAGCAGGTTGGAAGAGTAGATAAAAAAATACTGCAGGATAGCTTCCAGAAACAACAGACCAACCAGAAGCATGCTGATTGTGGTCAGCCCCGGAATATCAAAATTGAAGACATAATCGTCGACCATCCGTTGGATCAGATAGGGACGCATAGTGGCTAACGGGGCCAGCATGACAGCCAGCATGCCCGCCGCAATGAAAATGCTGCGGTAAGGCCGCGCCTGACGAAGCACCCGTCCCAACAGGTAAAAATCAATCTTGTTCCGCTCGAGTGAAGCCAATATTGAATGATTTGAAGGAGGTTCAAGAAATGGACAAAGGTATCCATATTTTCTATTCTCTGAAACCGCCCGGCTTCACAGAATACATCTTTGAACAACAAGACAGCCTAAAGATGGTTGAGCCTATGTATTTTTTTCCTTGCCTGTCCTGCTTTCTCTGATCCCCCTTTCGCCTCGCTCCGGCTTCAATAGTACCGCCGGCAGAAAATTTATAAAACGTTGCTGTGTGCTTCGCGCCTCTGCGTGCCGCTTCCCAACAGCATAGACGCCCTTTGCGCGCTACGCTCACAGGAGGCCCCGCGCTGAGGCGCAGAGGGCGCAGCGCAAATAGCGCGCTGGACCAAAAAGGCGCACTTGAAACTTTGCGCACTTGCGTAGATTTCAGAATTGTCCAAACTTTTAGCTGCGCTGACAAGAGGCCGCACAAAGGAGCAAGTCCTCCGGTTCTTGAAAAAACTGGGAAAGGCGCGGCGGCAACGACAACCCCAAAAAATTTATAATGCCCTTGCCACGCCCTCCCAGGAACAGG
Organism: uncultured Saprospiraceae bacterium; assembly: GCA_964632995.1. Taxonomy (GTDB): domain Bacteria; phylum Bacteroidota; class Bacteroidia; order Chitinophagales; family Saprospiraceae; genus CAZWDL01. The sequence goes on along the minus strand of CAZWDL010000018.1, from coordinate 30,642 downwards.
GAAAAAGCACCGGACTATACCGGTGTGCTACCACTGCTGGAGTGCAAAACCCTGTTAAATCAATTACTCATCGGTTTTTCTTTTATAGAAAATCCGTAGCTGAACTCTACCCGGTGCTCATAGTAATAGGTCTGACTTTTTTTGGAATAGGCGATGGGTGCTCCCGAGTCGCGCATAAAGCTGATGTATTTGTATAAAGTGCTTTCCGAGATCCCCATTCGCCTGGCGAGTTCGCCGGGGCTGCCGGTGCGTCGGCAGCGGATCATATTATCAATTTGTTGAATGCGTTGGATGTATTGTTCAATTTTCACGGCGACTGAATTTTTAGGCGTTTAAAGAAGCCCCTCATCGGCAAAGCTGTAATATCCTTTTTCCGTGATGATGAGGTGATCGAGGACCAGGACATCGAGGGTGACGCCCGCCTGGGCAAGTTTTTTGGTCAGGTCTATATCGGCCTGACTCGGTTGCAGGTTGCCGGAGGGATGGTTGTGGCAAAGGATGATCGAGCAGGCCATACCTTCGATAGCTTTGCGGAACAGCACCTTGGCATCCACTACGGTTCCCGTTACCCCGCCCAGGCTGATCTGGTCCCGCCCGACCACGCGGTTGGCCCGGTTGAGCAGCAGAATCCAGAACTCCTCGTGCGGCAAATCGACCAGCAGAGGAGCAATAGCGCGAAAAGCATCCCGGCTGCTGCGTACCTGTGGCCGGTCGCGCACCTGGGAAAGTTGCCGCCGGCGTCCCAGTTCCAGCGCGGCGGCTATGGTGATGGCTTTGGCTTCTCCGATCCCCTTGTACTTCATGAACTCGGCCAGCGAGCATTTCCCCAGCTCGCTGAGGTTATTGTCCACACCGCTGAGGATGCGTTTGGCCAGCCCTACTGCGCTCTCCGAGCGTGATCCCGATCCCAGCAGAATGGCGATCAACTCGGCATCGGAAAGGCTTTGTTTGCCCTTGCTGCGCAATTTCTCCCGCGGCCGGTCTTCTTCGGCCCAGGCTTTGATGGATAGGTTGTATTGATAGGTATTTACTGGTTTCATGGATCACTGGTCATTGTAGATAGTTGAAAAAGAAGGCCGCCCCTGCAAACCGGAGCTTGAGGGAATACTACTCGCGAAAAAGCGGGGTGAGAAGAACCGGCCTGGAACCTGGGAAGGTTTGCTCATCAGGGGAAAGATAGGCTCCCGTCGCTGAGCAAAAAAAGGCAGCGGGCAGGTATTCGGACGAAACGGAAAATAACGTCAACAACCCACGAGCCTCCCTCCCTCTGACGGCAGCTTCGCAATCACGCGCGCTACACGAGGGCTTCTCTTACCAGGCCGGGCTTCTCTTAAATATCCGGTATACTCAACCGGATTGCGGGGTGCTGATCGCTCCGTTCAGACGGTGTTCGTGAAGCTGCTTGACGCTGCGGTCGAGCGCAGCGGAAAAGGCATCGACATCTTCGGCGAAAACGATCAGGCGATCCTGCCTGTATTCGCCTTCCTTCTCCTTGTCCTTCTGGCTGGCGGTGAGCGTGAGGTAGCTGTCGCCGTTCTCGGCAGTGCGTACATCAAAGAAATGGTGGCGGCCGTGACCGCGCATGCGTTCTGAATAAACCTTGGGCTTTTCCATCTAATTGCGATTGAAGAATGAAAAAATCAGATTCCATTGCAGGAAAAAGCCTCGTGATGTTGGGTGGGTGAAAAGGTTGGGTAAAAAAGTTGTTTATTATAAAGACGCAGGATTTTTTAAAATTCCATAAAATTTTATGAGAAAAATTTATTTTTTTTGCCAACTCCGAAATTCCCGGAGTTTGACTATGATCTGGTTTAAACTTCAGTATTTTACTCGATCTTACTAAAAGATTATCGAGTTTAATTAGTTTTGAATCAGATGCCGGATTTTAGTTTTGAAAAGGCCGAGCGCTTAAAAAGCCGAAAGATCATTCAGGCGCTGTTCAAGCAGGGAAACAGTTTTGCCCAGTATCCCCTGCGGCTGGTTTGGTTGCCCGTGGAGAACCGCCAAAGCTCTTATCCTGCTCAGTTTGCGCTGAGCGTTCCAAAGCGCAAATTCAAACGGGCTGTCGACCGAAACCGGATCCGGCGAATGCTTCGCGAAGCCTACCGGTTGAATAAGCATCATTTATACCGGGCCCTACAGGACGAGGAGCAACAGATTGCCTTCATGGTATTGTATATCGCCGCGGAAGAACTGCCTTTTGCTCAAATCGAAGGGGCCATGTACAAGCTGATCCGGCGATTCGCCAAACAATACCGAAAACGACGCTGATATCAATAAAATACCCGTATTCAGAACTGCCGGGGGGGACCAAACGTATTAAGAAGAAATCAACCATCATGCGCATTATCTTTTTCCTACTCTGCTCTATCGGCATGCTGAGTCCCGGCCTGACCCAGAAGATACTGCAAATCGAGAAATACGGTAGCTCGAAAACCAAAAAGCTATTCATAGGCCAGAAAATAAAGTACAAGCTGGAGGGAGATGATATCTGGTATCAGGGCTACATCGACGACCTGATCGTCGACCGGGAGATCATCGCCCTGGAGGATCGCTATATCAACATGAACGACATTGAAGCCTTTCGCTATAATCGCTCCTGGTCGGGGCCCGTCGGCATTTCCCTCTACACCTTTGGAGCGGCCTGGTCGGGCTTCGCACTCATCGGTACGATCACCGACGGCGACCCTGACACCAATTACCGAAGCTCCGACGCCATCGTCAGTGGCGTGGCTATCGGACTGGGGTTGGTCGTTCAACGCTTCCTGGCCAAAAAAACTGTACGCTTCGGCAAACGCCGCCGTCTGCGCATGCTTGATCTCACCTTTAAAAAACCTGAAAACCCGTGAAAGGAAGAACCGGAGAAGCAGAATTAACTGTGATGAGCTTAGTTTCCGGCGCACTAGTGCGCCGGGAACTAAGTTCGTCATAGTTTAGGCGAGGTTATTTTGGTGGTAGACGAGGCGCCCATTCAAGAGTGGGGTGCAGGGGCCCTACTCTTGAATCAAAAGATAGCCGGAGTTACCTGACCGACGAGCAACGAAGGATACCGCCAAAAGAAGCAGAATTAACTGTGAAGAATTTAGTTTCCGGCGCACTAGTACACTGTGTACTAAATTTTTCAACATTTTGAAGGGCTCTTTTTCCCTCACTCTTCGTTCCGTGCTCGCCTTCGTAGCTTAGGCTACGAGGCTCCGCAGCGCCTCGATTGAGGAAAAAATCCCCTCTTCAAAATGCTAACTAACTTAATACACAGTGTACTAGTCAAGAATCGGCCCACAATCAATCCAACTGGTTCTTACTTCTCCGAACTGACGGCGGCCGGTTTTCCGGTCGGGCCGGTTCTCTCCGTCGTCTGATAGCGCTGACTGAATACGTTATCATTGATCCAGACCGAAATTTCCTGCCGGCGGTAGTTTATAGCCACCTTGCCGAAGCGAAATAGATCGGCGCCGATCAGGCCGTCGATATTTATTTCTCTTTTTTGAAAGTGCTTTATCTTCGTGGCCGCCATGCGCCAACCCATTACGGCAAACTGATCATCAAGGTGGATCGCATCTACCACGATAAAAGGAGCCTTGCGGTCCGACAATACCCCGCCGTAGGGGATGCGCATCAGTTTGCGGGCATCCTTGGGTAATTGCCGACGCAGTTTTTTATTAAAAATATTGATGGAGGCCCCGGTATCCCAGCCCAGACGCATGACCAGCTCGCCGATGCGGGCTTTCAATACCGGAATATGCTGCTCCATTTCAAATGGGATCACATGCCGGGGGCTACGCAACAATTTATTGTTCAGCGGCGTACCCGCAGCATCCAATTTGCGCAGCGTCATGCGTTCGGCATCGTAGTCAAAGATGATTTCCAGATCCTGATATACTTCCCATCCCAGCAGCCCGAGGAGTTCACATTCCATAATTTTTTCCAGCTGACTAAGGTCCATCAGAGGGACATTAAAGCTGTCGCGCTGTACGCCTCCCCACTGGAAAGCGCTCACCAGACACCCCGCCACTTTTTCACGGTTCCCATTGATGTCCGTCACTTTGCAAAACTTCTCCAGATTGTCTTCGTTACCAAAGTAGCGCTCATTTAAAGCCAATCCGCCTATACCGGTATCAAACAAGAAATAACCGTCAAGGCCGTTTACCGTAGCTTCTACAACAACCAGCTTATCGATGACTTTCATCGGTAAAACACATTCGGTTTCTGACATCGAATAGGGCGAAGGAAAAGCGTGTAAGGGGCCAAACAAACTAAAAAAAACAAAGAGCGCAGTGTAAATTTTGGACATATTCCAGGTTTAAAATGTTCTTTACCAATAATTCTTTCCGATACTAATCAGCAGCTTTTTCCGTTCCTTAAGCAAATTACGAAAAAAAATGAAGGCTTACCAGGTAATCAAGTGGCTATCTGAAGCTTAGAGCAAAAGGAAGACATTCTACCCTTGATCCTATTAAAATTAACAAAACATTTTATTACCTTATATAAGAATTTTCGCAAATCTTTCGTTTTCTTTACTTGAAATCCTTCCGGAACACTTTCCGGAGGAAAGCTCAGCCCCGGTTTCTAAAGAAGATGCTTTAAGCGGCGCCGCCGCTTTCCGGCATCCTCGTCTTTATAATCCCTACAAATTGGTTCTAACCCGAAGGTATCCGCTGCCTGTGACAGCGGTATATAATGACGAATTCCTTAATCAAAACTCATTGTAATATGAAATGGCTACCCCCCCTGTGCCTACTCATGTTGATCGCATTACCGGTATTTTCTCAGACCGAACAGGCCACCGCTCCCGGTGGATGGCGCTACGAAGTCTTACGGGCCGGAAAAGGTCAGCAATTGACAGAGCGCCATGGTGCGCTTACCCATAACCAACTGGTCACCGAGGATGGAAAGGTGCTCGTTTCCACCTACGCAATCGGTGTACCGGATTACCAGCTGGTTCCCCAGCTGACCAAGCCTTTCCAGCGGGCCTGCTCGGTCATGCAGGCCGGCGGCAAATACCGGTTCCACATCCCGATAGAAGATTTCAAAATGGCTTCTAAAGGCGGCGCCTCTATGGATCTGCCGGGAAAGGAGGTCACCTGGGAAGTAGAATTATTACAGATTCTTCCACCCAAGCAGGATGTGGCGCGGGTTATCGCGGAAGTCTTTAAGGCGGACGGGGCCGATGCCGCTTACGAAAAATTCCAGGATCTGCGCTCCCAGCGCAGCACCGATGTCTACTTCGGAGAATGGGAGGTCAATCAGCTTGGTTACCTATTCCTGCAAAAGGGACATACCGAGTATGCCATTGATATACTCCAATACAACGCTCAGGCACACCCCAATTCCTTCAACGCCCACGACTCGCTGGGAGAGGCCTACCACAAGGCGGGCAACAACATGCTGGCCGCACAGCACTACCGGCAGTCCCTGCGACTCAATTCCAAAAATGAGAACGCCCGGAAAATGCTGAGCAAGTTGGAATAGGATTGATCCAACCCGGATTAGCCTGGCTATGCAAAACCATCCCGCCGGTTGCCAAAGCCTTGCCGGTCAAAGCGGCTGTCGGCTCTTCGCTGTCGGCTGCTGCCGGCTCGGCAGGGCTTTTGACCGGCATCGCAGTCGGAAGTCGGAAATCGGAAGTGGGAAGAGGGCGTAGCCTGTCCAGGTAAGCATCGAGCATCACCCCTTCCGGTAGATCTGCTTCCCTTTATCGATAAGCTGTAATCTTTCCACTTCTTCCGGCACTGCTTCGTGGCTGCCTAGTACGAGCAGGCCGTCCGGGACCAAAAGCCCGGCCAGTTTACGGTAGAGCTCGGTTTGCAAGGTCCGCTGGTAATAGGTGCCGACCAGTTACCGGCATAGGATGAGATCGAAGGGGCCTTCCGGCTGCTCTTCGCGAATGTCCTGCTGAACAAACTCAACCCCCTGCTTGAATCGCTTGCGCAAACAGTACGTTGCATTTTCCTGTTCGAAGGCCTCTTCCACCCACTCTTCGGGAAGGTTTTTGAAGGAACTTTCTGTATAGCAAGCCCGCCTGGCCCGGTGAAGCATGTGCTCGTCGAGGTCGGTGGCTGTAATTTCCCATTCCAGATCCGGGAAAGATGCTTGCAGCGCGAAGTTAAAGATCAAGGACAGGGTATAGGGTTCCTCTCCCGAGGCACAACCCGCCGACCAGCAACGCAGGGGCCTGTTGCCGGAGCGGTCCTGCCCGGCAAGTTCTGGCAGCAGATGGTCTTTCAACTCATCAAAGACGGCCCAGTCGCGGTAAAACCGGCTGATCGTGATGATACAGCGTTTGTCCAGTTCTTCCCACTCTTCTTCGCGGGCTTCCAGATATTCGCGGTAAGCTTCATAGCTTTCCAGCCCCAGGTCATCCATCCGCCGGTAGATGCGTTTACAAACCTGATTGTGCACCTTCCTGAAGCCGTCCCACTGCATCTGCAGACGGGGCAGGGCCCATTTTAAAAAAGTAATACACTCATCTTTTCCCATATATCCTTCTTTCTGCTTCTCAAACACAGGTGCTGTACAAAAATGCGGCAAGGCTTTCTGTATTCAAAATCAAATGCCGCATTAGTGATTTTTCACAGTAGAATAGTTGACAAAAATCATCCGCATTGAAAAAAAATATAGCTAGCTTAACTACACCATTTGATCCCCTTCGCCTCATCGCGGAAGATGAAACGACTTTAGTTATAACCGCCGAACCTTAGCAATTATGACGTACTACAAAACCATCAACGGCAAACGGTATGACCGCAGTCTCCTGGAAAAAGCACAGGAGCTCATCCAGGGACAGGGCGACGGCAGGATTTCCCAACAAGATGCCAGGCAGCTTTTTACCGAAACCAAGGACAACGGGATGATCACGACCACCGAGGTGCGCACCCTTCGTTATATACTCGATCACTTTCCACTGACCGACAAGGCACACCGCTGGCTCTGGGACCGGCTCAAAACACAGACCCCCATTCAGCGTTCCGTGTCCAGCATTTTCCGCGAAGTTTTTCAGCTTGAAAAAATCAAATGGGAAATCCAGGATGATTACGTAGACTATCACACCCGGGTATACGACGGCATCACTTCCTTTCCGGTTGCCCTACGTGAAATGCTTGACGAATTCATTAACGGTATGGAGAGTTCCGCCTCCTTACGGGACATTGCCAGTACGGAACTCGGGCTCGACATTGACAACGACAAACATACCACCACCAGGATCCGCGAAATCATCGACCAGGGCACCCTTTATTTTTTCCCCACCGACTACCTGGACCGCATTCGCCGCCGTGAAATCGATTTCAAATATCCTCCTTTCACCCATCGCGTCGGGGATTACTGGCCCTTCGGACTGCGCATGCCCGACCTGAAAGACTATTACTTCATCGGTTTTGTCAGCCGGAAGAACTGGTGGGATGTTTACCATACCGGATACAAGTGAAAGGGAAAGAGGGAAGCCCCATCGCTCAGCTGTTCACCTCGTCGGCCTTTTGATAGATCTTTAGTTCCTCATTCAGGGGGCGAAGCGCCCCGAGTTCCTCCGGCAGGATCTCCTGGTTTCCCAGAACGAGCAGACCGCCGGGAAGCAGTTTTTCCGCCATCCGGCTAAAAACAGTGGTTTGCAAAGATCGCTCGTAGTAAGTTCCAACCAGATAACGGCAAAGAATCAGATCAAAAGGACCGCTGGGTGGTGATTCGCGAATATCCCGGTTCAGAAAAGTGACTGGACGGCGGTACACCTCATCCAGACAATACTCCTCCCCACAACGGGCGAATGCCCGGGCGATCCATTCGGGCGGCAATTCCTTAAAGCTGCTTCCAGTATAACAGGCGCGGTGGGCGCGGTCCAGCATATGCGGATCCGCATCCGTAGCAATGACCGACCAGGAAAGGTCCGGAAAGGTGGTTTCCAATACAAATTTACCGATCAAACTCAAGGTGTAGGGTTCTTCCCCGGAGGCACAACCCGCCGACCATATCGCGAAAGGGCGCCTCTGACGGCGGGCCCGCTGGGCAAGCTTCGGCATCCACACATCGCGCAGCGCATCGAAAAGCGCCCAGTCCCGGTAAAAACGACTAATCGTGATGCGGCACATCGCATCCAGTTCCTTCCATTCTTCCGGGTAATTTTCAAGATAAGCCCGGTAACCGGCAAGCCCATCCAACTCCAGCACCTGCACTCTGCGCCGCAATCGCTTTCCTACCTGACGGTGGACGTTTTGATACCCCCGCCAGCGCATGCCCAGCTGCGGCAGCGCCCATTGTAAAAAGGCCATGTAGTTTTTTTCTCTAGTATGCATTTCGTTTTGGACAGAATGAACACCAACCGTCTGCTGTTCTGTCATCGTCTAACCCGGTGCACTGTAAAATTAAAGGTATTTATTGACTTCAAGCGACCAGCGAGAAAAATTAGCGCTCCGCTCTATATCTTTTCAACCAGCGCCTACCCTGCCGCGATTAACTCAATATTATACTGAACAACAGGTGCTTAAATTGTGATAAATAATGGAAGCAAAGCGAAAAGATCAATTTCAATATTGTCTTTCTTAATCAAAAAACAAATATTATGGCATTTACATTTGAAAGATACGTCCAGAAAGGAGATGAGTTTATGCAGGAGGTAGCCAAAGAACTTGGGTACTCCGAAGATACTGATCAGGCCTACCGGGTATTTCGCGCTGTTATCCATACGGTTCGGGATAATATAACCCCGGAAGAAAACCTTCATTTTATTGCTCAACTACCTATGATGATTAAAGCCATATATGTAGATAACTGGAAGATCAGCGACAAAAATATTCGCCATCGCGATGCTTTTATCGAACATGTTCAGAAGAAAAACACCAATAACAACCAACGCGATCTGCATACGCCTGAACAGACCGAAGAGGCCATTCAAAAAGTATTTGTCGTACTCAGACGCCATGTGAGCGAAGGAGAGATGAAGGATGTTCTGAATATGATGCCGGAAGAAGTACAGCCCCTGATGACCTAAACCCAAAAAAGCAATAAACACCCAGACATATTCAAATTGTCTGAAAACCGAAAGGGATTCTTGTGCACAAGAATCCCTTTCGGTTTTTATAGAGACCTAATGCCTGAGGCGCTAGTTCCGAAGCCACTAGCCTTTCACAAAAAAGGCAAGAGCCAACTCGTAGCCCCGCAGTCCCAGGCCGACAATGCTGCCCCGGCAATACGGGGCCAGGTAAGAATGATGGCGGAAAGGCTCCCGGGCGTGAATATTGGAAATATGCACTTCGATGACAGGGGTAATAATAGCTTTAACCGCATCGGCAATAGCAACGGATGTGTGGGTATAGGCTCCGGCATTAAGCACGATGCCGTCATACTCAAAGCCCGCCTCCTGCAGTTTATCGATGATCACTCCCTCTGAATTACTCTGAAAATAATCCAGCTGCACTCCGGAAAAATCCCGGCGCAGCGTTTCCAGGTACGCTTCAAAGCTTTGCCCGCCGTACACGTCGGGCTCTCGCCTGCCGAGCAGGTTGAGGTTTGGTCCGTTGAGCAGTAATAGACGCATTCTAATCAAAAGTTGAGCGGTTCAAAGTTGAGGAGGTAGAACCATGAACTCAATTCGCCATTTCGGAGAGGAACTTGATCCGCATAAGCTGTATTTCCTCCATGGTGATGTCTTCCTCCTGCAGCTCGCGGTAAGCGATTTCCGTCGAGTCGGTTTCGGCTTCCATGAAGTAATCGTAGATTTCTTCCCGGGCGTATTCATCGACCGTTTCCTCGATGTAGTAGTCGATATTCACTTTAGTGCCGGAGCTGACGATGGCGTTGAGCTCTACGAGTAATTCCTCCATCGACAGGTTAGTGGTGGAAGCGACATCTTCCAGCGGTATTTTCCGGTCGATCGCCTGTATAATACTCACTTTAACCTTTGATTTATTCGCCACTTGTTTGACGACGAAATCGGTAGGCCGTTCGATGTTGTTTTCTTCAACGTATTCTTTGATCAGGTTGATGAAAGGACGGCCGTAGCGCATAGCTTTACCCTTACTCACGCCGGTGATCTGCGCCATATCCTCCATGCTGATGGGGTACTGTGTCGCCATATCTTCCAGGGAAGGGTCCTGGAAGATGACGAATGGTGGCACGTCTTTGCGCCGGGCTTCCTGGCGGCGCAAGTCTTTGAGCATGCGCATAAGGGTCTCGTCGAGAACAGCCCCATTGCCGTTGGCGCCTTCCACGTAGTAATCCTGAGGCTCTTCGTCGTAGTCGTGATTGAGCGGAATCTGTAAAGAGTGGGGTTGCTTGATAAAAGCGCGTCCTTTATCCGTCATTTTCAGTTTGCCGTAGGACTCGATATCCTTGTAAAGCATATTGTGCAGCAATGCCTGACGGAAAACGGAGCTCCAGAAGTTTTCGTCCTTTTCGCTACCTACGCCGAAGAGCGGTTTCTGGTCAAAACCGAAGTCCAGCAGCTCTTTGGTTTCCTTGCCGAGGGTGAAATTGACGAGGGTTTTGATGTTGTAGTTTTCATCCAGTTCCAGAACGATTTGGAGCGCCTGGCTCATTTCCTTCTTCACTTCAACCTTCTCTTTGGGATGCAGGCAGTTATCACAGCGCCCGCAGTTGTCGTTTTTGTAGTTCTCCCCAAAATAATGAAGCAGAAAGCGGCGGCGGCAGGTAGGCGTTTCGGCGTAAGCCATCACTTCCTGCATGAGCTGCGCGCTCATTTCGCGTTCGGCGACCGGCTTATCACGCAAGAACTTCTCCAGCTTGAGAATGTCTTTGTAGGCGTAAAAGGCGATGCACCTGCCTTCCAGTCCGTCGCGGCCGGCGCGGCCTGTTTCCTGGTAGTAATTTTCGATGCTCTTCGGAATATCGAAATGGATGACGAAGCGCACATCGGGTTTGTCGATGCCCATACCGAAAGCGATAGTCGCTACGATGACATCGACCTCCTCCATGAGAAAGTCATCTTGTGTTTTACTTCGCGTTTTGGCGTCGAGCCCTGCGTGATAAGGCGCCGCTTTGATATCGTTAACCACGAGGGCTTTAGCAATATCTTCGGCCGATTTCCGGCTCTGTACGTATATGATGCCCGACTGATTCGGGATACCCTTGATTATCTGGATGATCTGTTTGACCGTCTGGCTTTTCTTGCCTTTCGGGCGCACTTCGTAGTACAGGTTCGAACGGTTAAAGGAAGAAAGGAAAGTGTTTTCTTCCTTCATATCGAGATTCTTCACGATATCCGACTGCACTTTGGGCGTCGCGGTAGCCGTCAGCCCGATGACCGGAATGTTTTTGCCTATAGCGTCGAGCATGGCGCGAATACGCCGGTATTCCGGACGAAAATCATGCCCCCACTCCGAGATGCAATGCGCCTCGTCAACGGCGACAAAAGAAACATTAACCTGTTGAAAAAACTCGATATTTTCGTCCTTGGTAAGGGTTTCCGGTGCAATGAACAGCAATTTTGTCTTGCCGTCGGTTATATCCTGCTTAACCTGCTTCATTTGCGCTTTGGTCAGCGAGGAATTTAAAAAATGAGCTACTTCGTCATTCCGGCCGTATCCTCTGATCGAATCTACCTGGTTCTTCATCAGTGCGATCAGCGGCGATATGATAATCGCCGTTCCGTTCATCATCAGCGCCGGCAGTTGATAGCAGAGCGATTTCCCTCCTCCCGTCGGCATAATGACGAAAGTATCCTGTCCGTTTAGAACACTTGTAATAATTTCTTCCTGATTTCCTTTGAAGGTATCGAAACCGAAATACGATTGCAATGCTTCCTGCAAAGTTTTGTACATCACTGTCATGTCTTGTCAAATTCTTTGTAACAGTTTTTTTGACTTATTTTTACGCTCCAGATAACTAAATTTAGCCAAAAAATTAAGGCTTAACAAATCCTTAACACTTTTTTTATCAAGTAGTTGTGAAGGATTTTACCCTTCCTGACCCAAAAGCCGTCAAAAGTACAAAATAAAATTGTGAATACGGAATCGCTGATTATTAAAACCGCCAGGCGAACGCTTGAAATTGAGAAAGATACCCTGGATGGGTTACTCAACTGTATCGACCGTCATTTCGTCGCCGCTGTCCAGGTCATATTTGAAGCTCCCGGCCGCCTCGTGGTAACGGGTATCGGCAAGAGTGCGCTGATCGGACAGAAGGTGGCGGCCACCCTCAACTCCACCGGTACCCCTGCCTTATTCATGCATGCCGCCGACGCCATCCACGGTGACCTGGGCATGGTTCAGAATGGCGACGCGGTGCTCTGCCTGTCGAAAAGCGGTGAAACGCCCGAGATCAAAGTATTGCTGCCCCTGGTCAAATCCATGGGCGCCCCCTTGATCGGGATGGTGGCCAACCCCGGTTCTCATCTGGGCCGCCATGCCGATTACCTGCTGCACACGCCCTGCCCCCAGGAAGCCGATCCGAACAACCTGGCGCCCACCGCCAGCACCACCGCCCAGGTCGCTATGGGAGATGCCCTGGCCACCGCCCTGCTCGCCTTACGCGGCTTTACTCCTACCGACTTTGCCCAGTTCCATCCCGGCGGCTCGCTCGGCAAGCAGCTCTACCTGCGCGTTGCAGATATCTATCCGCACAATGAAAAACCAAAAGTGTACCTGAATGACAGCATCCAGCAGAGCATCCTCGAAATGACGACCAAGCGACTGGGCGCCACCGCCGTCCTCGACCAGGAAAACCGGCTATGCGGCGTTATCACCGATGGAGACCTGCGCCGCATGCTGGAAAAAAGACGGGAAATCGACGGCCTGCAGGCAAAAGATATTATGACCCCTTCACCCAAAACTATCTCCAAAGAGGCTCTGGCCGTCAAAGCACTCGAACTGATACGCCGCCACAGCATCACTCAGCTGCTGGTAGCCGAAGAGCAGCGCTACCTCGGCATCGTTCACCTCCACGATCTCATCCGGGAAGGCTTGATCTAGTGCCGGAGGCACTAGACCCGCTCCCGAAATTCCTGCGAATAAGCTTCCTCTTCAAACATTTGGAGCCCTCCTTTCCTTCCATAAGCGTATTTCCTTCACTTAAAATATTTTTCCTGCCATGAGAGCAATGATAATTAACGAAGCCGGCGGCGATTTTCAACTCGTCGAACGCGAAATTCCACAGCCTGCCCCCAATCAGGTCCGCATCAAAGTAAATGCCTGTGGCATTTGCCACAGCGATGCTTTTGTAAAGGAAGGCACTTATCCAGGGATCAGCTACCCCCGCATTCCGGGCCACGAAATCGTAGGAACGGTAGACGCCCTGGGTACGGATGTCAAAAACTGGAAAAAAGGACAGCGCGTAGGCGTAGGCTGGCACGGCGGTCACTGCTTCAACTGTGATGCCTGCCGTGACGGCGACTTCATCCAGTGTAAAACGCCCAGGTCTGCGGCATCAGCTACGACGGCGGCTACGCCGAGTACCTCGTCGCACCGCAGGAAGCAGTCGCCAGTATTCCCGATGACCTGAAAGACGTCGACGCGGCGCCCCTACTCTGCGCCGGCATCACCACCTATAACGCCCTGCGCAACAGCGGCGCCAAGCCGGGCGGCCTGGTGGCCGTACAGGGTATCGGCGGACTGGGCCATCTCGGCCTGCAGTACGCGAAGCGCATGGGCTTCAAAACCGTAGCCATCAGCCGGGGAACGGATAAGCAACAGCTGGCTATGGACCTGGGCGCCGACACCTTTATCGACGCCAAAGCGGAAGACCCCGCCAAAGTGCTTCAAAAATACGGCGGCGCCCGCATCATCCTGGCCACCGCTCCCAGCGCCAAAGCCATCGAATCCGTCATCGGAGGCCTGGGACGCAACGGACAGCTCCTCATCGTAGCCGCTACTCCCGAAGGCGTATCAGTCAACCCCTTCTCTCTGATCGGCAATCGCGCCTCCATCCAGGGCTGGCCCAGCGGCACCGCCCGCGACAGCGAGGATACCCTGCAATTCAGCGCCCTGGCCGGTATTACCCCCCAAATTGAAACCTTCCCGCTCGAAAAAGCCAACGAAGCTTACGCCCGCATGATCAATAACGAAGCGCGTTTCCGCGTCGTCCTGACCACCTAAAACTGGGCTACTGTTGGCTGTTCGCTGTTGGCTGCTTGCAAGGCTTCCGCCGGATAAAGCCCGGCCTTTCGGGGCGCGCCCGCCCGGAAAGGGCCCGTATAGGCATACCCATGCCCGCTGGTCCGCAAAGCCTGGCTGAACAGCATCCAGCACCCAGAACCCAGCACCCAGCATCACTCCACAATCCCCCTGTCGAGCAGCGTATCGCGCAGCATCACTACGGTCTGGCTATCGACTACCGGTTGCCAGGTCGTATCCTTGGGGTAGCCGGCCGCATCGATTTTCCAGATCCCGGGCATAAAGAACAGTCCGCTGTCGCGAAAGCCTTCCGCGGCAAAAAAATTGGCCTGCTCCTCCGCGATCATTTCTTCCATGGACTCGTATTCCCAGAGGATGCGCTCCGATTCGGTGAGTTCTACGTAGCAGATGGGACATAGCAGGGTATCCGGGCGGATAGACCGGTATCCACAAACCGCACAGGCAGAAAATTCCACCGCCGGCGCCGTACTTTGCTTTTTGCCGAAAGGCGCTTGATTCAGAAAAGCCTGCTGCTCTTTCTCTGCAAATATTTGTTGTCCTAAGAAAACCAGGACGGCTAGCCCGGCTAGTACAGCCAGGACCAACAAGGGCTTGGATTGATTCCAGTCATTCATTTCGTCGGCTTGAAGTTGGTATCCGGTGTTTGGGGAACGATAATCACAAAATTCGGGAATTAATTCTGCTTTTTCCTCACCGCTCTCCCCTTCTCCGCCTCCGATTCACTAATTTTGCAAAAATATTTTCCCGAACAATTTGCGTTCCATCCTAGAAAATACAGCCATGCGCCAACAGCTAGAGACCGACCAGAAGGCACTGGAAATCAACCTCGACCCCTCCATTTACGGCACCTTCGCCGAAATCGGAGCGGGCCAGGAGGTAGCCCGCTACTTCTTCCAGGCAGGAGCCGCAGCCGGCACCATCGCCAAAACCATGTCGGCTTACGATAAGGTATACTCGGATAAAATTTACGGGGTGGAGCCCAGCGGACGCTATGTGTGCGAATCGCGCCTGTATAAGATGCTCGACCACGAGTACGACCTGATGGGGAGCCGCTTGCAAAACGAACGGCCCGAAACCAAATTCTTCGTCTTCGCCGATACCGTCGCCGCCATCAACTATCAGCGCACCATCAAAGGCGACGGCTGGCTGGGCCTGCGCTTCCAGCTGCATCCGGAGGGGGAGCCCAACGAGATCGTACTGCACGTGCGTATGCTGGATAACGACAACCAGCTGCAGCAACAGGCTATCGGAACGCTCGGCGTCAACCTCATTTATGCCTGCTACCGCTACAACGAGGACCCAGAGGTCATGATCGAGTCCTTACTCGACAGCCTGCACGGAAGGGTCAAAATCGATATGATCCGCCTGACCGGACCCGATTTTGAAGCGGTCGACAACCGGCTGCTCTGCCTGATGCTCGTCAAGCACGAGTTGACGGATGTCGCCATGTTCGGCCCCGACGGGCGCAGCGTGCACGGCTCCGAATTTCTGTACAAAAAGCACCTCATGGTCGTACGCGGCAGCTTCCGCCCTCCTACCCTGGTCAACTTGGATATGATCCAGACGAGCTACCAGCAGTTTCGCAATGAACCCGGAGTCGATTCCAGCCGCGCCTACCTGCTCACCGAAATCACCATGGACAACCTTCGGGCGCAGGGCGAACTGGACCATAAGGATTTCCTCGACCGCGCCGAACTGCTCAACGCCATGGGTCAGACCGTCATGATCTCCAACTGTGAAGAACATCAGCGGCTCATCGATTACCTTTCTGATTTCAAAGTGCAGCAACTCGGTCTCGTACTGGGCGTTCAGGTGCTTTCGGAGATCATCAATGAAAAGTACTATCAGAACATGGACGGCCGCCTGCTGGCCGCCTTCGGCGAGCTGTTTACCCGCAACGTCAAGATCTACGTCTACCCCGCCCTGCAGGAAGGCAGCGCCGAACTGATCACCACCGGAAACATGCCGATACCGGAAGGTGTTAAATTTTTGTTCCGCCACCTGCTCGACAATCGCCAGATCGTCGATGTAGAGAAATTCGACGAGGGCATCCTGCACATCTTCTCCAAACGGGTACTGAACATGCTGCGCCAGGGAGAACCGGGATGGGAAGCGATGGTGCCGCCCAAAGTGGCCCGGATGGTAAAAGAGAAATTCCTCTTCGGATATCCCTGTGAGCGGATGGAGTTTGAATATTGAGAAAGGATTGGAGGATTGAATAAGACTTTTGACAACTTCTATTTGTCACTTAAGCCCAAAATGGTAAATTTCCTGCTAATTTTAGGACTAATTGTCAACTGAATGGAAGAACACGAGGACATCCTGGAATACATTCGGACTTTCCTGAAGGAAAACATTTCAGGTCTGCTCGGTATCTACCTCTTCGGTTCCCGCGCGCAGGGCCGGGAAACCGCTCAAAGCGATTGGGACGTGGCCTTTCTGACGCGATACGATCAAAAGCTTTCCGTGCTGGAGCGCTGGAAGCTCCAGGAAAAGCTGGCGGCGAAACTCAACCGGGACGTGGATCTCGTGGACCTGCGCAGCGTCTCCACCGTCATGCAATTCCAGGTGCTGTCTACCGGGTGTCGTATATATTGCAAGAATGAAGAAAGCTGTGGCGTTTTTGAAATGCTTACTTACTCTTTTTATCAACGATTACAGGAAGAAAGAAAAGATATTCTTTCCCAAATAAAAGAGACGGGACAGGTCTATCATAATGGATAATGTTATTCTCAGCAAATCAGCTAGTATTGAACGATGTGTGCAGCGCGTGCAGGAGGAATACGCCGCAGCCGGCGATGACTTTTCAACTGATTACACCCGGCAAGACGCCGCACTGCTGAACTTACTGCGCGCCTGCGAACAATCTATTGATCTGGCGAATTACGTCGTCCGGCTGAAGGGCTTGGGGACACCCGAGACCAGCCGGGATAGTTTTGAATTGCTGCAAAAAGCGAAAATCATCCCTAAGGAACTCGGCGACATTCTAAAATCTATGGTAGGATTCAGGAATATCGCTATTCACAATTACACCAAGCTGGAAATGGCGATCGTTGAAAGCATCATCGAAAACCACCTGGATGATTTCAAGCATTTTACCGGGATCCTTTTAAAGGACATTTAGCGACTTTTTAATCAAAATTCCTTTCCCTCAAAATCACTCGCATGAGCATTAGACCATTATTTCCCTTTTTGACCATATTAATTTTTTTTTCCTGTACCAATGACCAAAAGCCCGATGACGAACCGGGGGAAGCGAATGATCCCGGAGTCGAAATACCTGCGCCCATCCGGGTTTCCGATCCCAAACTCCCCTACATCGACACCGAATTTACCACCGATTACCTCATGGGCAAGTTCGAGCCGGCGCAACATCCCCATTTTACAATAATCGAAGCGAAATACGCCGGCCGTGAAGGCATGTTCCTGCGCAAGGATACCTACGAAGCTTTTCAGAACATGCACCAGGCCGCTAAAGCCGACGGCGTCAACCTGAAAATCCTGTCGGCTACCCGCAACTTCAACAGCCAGAAGAGCATCTGGGAGGCCAAGTGGACCGGCGCCCGGCAGGTGGACGGCATGGACCTCTCCGAAGCTATGCCCGAGGCCGGGGAACGCGCCCTGAAAATTCTGGAATACAGCTCCATGCCCGGCACCTCCCGCCATCACTGGGGCACCGACATTGACCTCAACAGCCTCAATAACGCCTTTTTTGAAGAGGGCGAGGGCAAGAAAATTTATGATTGGCTTACGCAAAATGCCGCTGACTACGGCTTTTGCCAGCCTTATACCGAGAAAGGGCCCAAACGCCCCTACGGCTATAATGAAGAAAGCTGGCACTGGTCCTACCTGCCCGTCGCACGCCCCTTAACCCGGCTCGCCGAAAAACGACTGAAAAACGATATGATCGAAGGCTTCGCCGGCGCCGAGGCGGCAGAACCGATTGATGTGGTACGGAAATATGTGCTTGGAATTAACCCGGAGTGCCGGAAGTGATCTCTTTCGAAACATGATGAGCAGATCCCTGTTCCCCCAACCGACCAGGCAATCAAAAACGCACGACCATGACGACTCCCAGCGAGGGCCCCGCCGCCGAAAGACTGCACCTGATCAAGGAAAAATACAGCCCGGCGTTTCAGCTTTGGGAAGAAGACATCGATATGGACAAAAAAGTCCGGCGGGTCAAAGCCGTGGCCATCATTTTCATGGTGGTGGCGCTGATCTTTCTCGGCATCATTCTCTATATCGGGGCGGCCGCTTACCTGGACATTGGGCGCAATCCCGGACGCTGGAACGACGTATTGGTTTTGACGCTGTTGTGCTTCATTTTTATCATCAACGCGGCGGAGTCTGCTAAAAAGTGGCTGATCTTCGATCATTGCCGCTTCCTGCAGGCGCATCGCGATGTACCGGTTGAAGTTTATGATCCGCGCTTGCAGGTGCTGAACGAGCGGCTCGACCTGCTCCTCAGCTCCCACAACTGGCTCAGCTGGGTGATCATCATTCCCTTTTTTGTACTGGGCGCCTATACTATCATTACCGGTGATTACCGCTGGTGGGAAAAAGCGGAACTGCTGGTTCCGGTCGCACTGCTTCTGCTTACCCTGACAGAGGGCTTTCGCATCCTCCGGTTCGGCGTAAACTTCCGCCGTTTTGAAGAAAACCTGAACGTATGAAATCAATCCTGATTTTTCTCCTGGGCCTGCTTTTCACCGGACCCTCTCTTTCTGCACAGTGGCACAGGGCTTTTGTGCAGCCCGACGGGAGCGTTGGAGCAAAAAGCATTTCTTCTCCTGCCGAAATTCCGCTCTCCTGGCGGAAAGAAGGCTTCTCTCAACTATCCGGTTTCCCTAAAAGCGCCGCCGCCCATCCAGGATTGAAAAACTTTCGCAACGTCACCCTCTCCTACCTCGATGATCAGCCCGGTATCGACATCCTCTGGGGCGCCAACGAGCGCCTGCTGGCACACAATGCCGACACCCTGATCTGGGAGAAACCGCTAACGGGCGTCGCCATCTACCCTCCATCGGCAATGGGTGAATCAGGCAATCTTTTTGCCCAGGCGACCGGGCTAAACGGCCGTGTCTACCTCTTCGACCGCGATGGTCAGGACCTGCCCGGCTGGCCCCGCAACTTCAACGATCACTGGATGGCCGCCGCCCCCACCCTCGCGGATGTCGACCGGGACGGCAGCCCCGAAGTCATTGTCAACGAACTCGTCAGCCTGGCGGGGTTTGTCCATATCCTGCGCCTCGACGGAACGGAATTCAGCAACAACTGGCCCGTCCCGCTCGACGCCCGCCCTGCCGTCACGCCTTCCGTCGGTGATGTAGACGGCGACGGTGAACTTGATATCGTCGTGCACTCGACGCAATCGCGATGGGTATTCGGGCTCGACGGCCTGTCCAAAGCCGGCTGGCCCATCACCACCGGTCCCCGGCAGCGCTACAGCTTCCAGTCGCCCGTCCTGGCGCCGCTCGACGGCGCCGGACTGTCCATCATCGGCGCCACGCACGGCGACCCCCAACTTTCCCGGCGGGAACCGCTATTCTACATCGATCAGCCCGACGGCGCCCCGCGCCCCGGATGGCCCATCCCGATTCCCGAGCGTAGCTGGACTTTCAATACGCCGACGGTCCTTCCACTGTCAGAGGAGAAGGTCGGCATATTTTACGGCCGCCCCCTCGGCGCGGAGACCGGCGCCGACGCTATGCTCTTCGGCTTCGACCAGGACGGACAAATGCTGCCCGGCTTCCCCATCGTCAAACCCGGCGGGCTGGAAGGCATCATCAGCGCCGCAGATGTCGACGACGATACGGAACTGGAACTTCTCTTCGGCTCCACCCTCATCGACACCCTCACCGGTCGCGGCTTCCTCCATGCCTACGAACTCGACGGCAGCGGCGAGGTGCCGGGCTTTCCCTTGCGCCCCCGCGGCTTCACCTTCATGAACGGCGCCTCCCTCGGCGACGTCAACGGCGATGGGCAGTTGGAACTCGTCGCGCTCTCCTACACCACCGGCCCCACCCACGGCGCTGATTCCATTTACCTGAACGTCTACGAACTGGGGCTTCCGGCCAATACCACCCGTATCGCCTGGAATACCTACAAGGGGAATAACTCGCGGCAGGGACTGGTGGAGGAGGCCATCCTAACGGCCCGTTCTCAACTGCCGATACCTGAACTCCAGGTCACTTTGAGCCCTAATCCCGCACAGGACCAATGCACCCTCGAGCTTAACCTGAAGAAACCGGTATCACTCGAGGGCGCCCTGCACGCCGCCGACGGCCGCCTGCTGCGTACGCTCTTCCGAACGGAGTACCCTATAGGCCATTACCATACGGAGCTAGATCTGAAAAACCTGCCTCCCGGTGTTTACTGGGTTATTCTTCATTCTAAGGGGTGCGAGCCGGTGACGAAACGATTGGTGGTGGAATAGTCAGGAGGGAAATCAGGGAGCGTCATGGGAAGTCGATCAGGTCATTGGACCGGCCGTACTCAGAAAACAGTTGATCAGATCGTACTTCTTCGCGGCGGGCCGATTCCTGATTTTTCCGGTGTATGCACCGTATTGAGATCGTCAGAGAAGCGCCAGCCGACAGAACTACTTTCGGGAGGAATCGTAAACCATGAAATTTTTAATGCGTTAATAAAAAGAACCAACAAAAGAACACCAATGGCTTTTACCGAATCCACCATGGTATCCCTGGGCACCGAAGCGCCCGATTTCAAACTACCCGATGCCGTTTCGGGAGAAACCGTACACCTCAAAGAAGAAGCCTCCAAGGTAGCTACGGTGATTATGTTTCTCTGCAACCATTGCCCCTACGTCAGGCACGTGAACCCGGAACTCGTCCGCCTGGCCAAAGACTACCAGCCCAAAGGCGTGAAGTTCTTTGCCATCAGTTCCAACGATGTGGGTAAGTACCCACAGGACAGGCCTGAAAAGATGAAGGAAGTGGCGGAAGCAGAAGACTACCCCTTCCCCTACCTCTACGACGAAACCCAGGAAGTCGCCGAAGCCTACGCCGCCGCCTGCACCCCCGATTTCTACGTCTTCGATGAAAACCTGGAACTCTTCTACCGCGGACGCCTCGACAAGTCGCGCCCCAAAAACAATGAGCCGCTCAATGGCGAAGACCTCCGCGAAGCCCTCGACGCCATCCTGGAAGAGCGACCAGCGCCGGACCCGCAGTATCCGAGTGCGGGGTGTAATATTAAGTGGAAATAACGTCTTGAGTTAAGTCGGATGGTTTTGAGTCGGTAGTTGGGAGACTGGGAGTAAGATAAATAGTCCTTGCCCTTTCACTAAAAAAATCGAGATGGAAAATGTAACTTTTTGCATTCAATTGCAAAATTTTATGTAATTTTTTGCATTCAATTGCAAGAAATGATAAAAAGGAGTCTCCAAGTACAAATTGAAAACTGGCTGTTTAGGAAAAAAGTCATCGTGATCTACGGAGCAAGGCAAGTTGGTAAGACAACCTTGGTTAACTCCATATTAGCCAAACACCCGGAAAAGTCAGCTTATTTCAATTGTGAAATCCAGTCTGTAAAAAATGCTTTGGAGGAGCAGGAGCCGCTTACCTTGAAAAGATACATCGGAGATAAGCAGCTGGTCGTATTTGATGAAGCCCAATATATCCGCCATATCGGAAGGGTTTTAAAAATTCTGATCGACACTTACCCGGACCTGCAGATTATTGCGACAGGTTCCTCCAGTTTTGAATTGGCAAACCGAACGAGTGAGCCGCTTACCGGACGATCTATTAACTTTACTCTTTACCCGCTTTCATATAAGGAACTGGAGGGCATCTACTCTCCTCTCGAAAGAAGAGGACAATTGGATTTCCATCTTCGCTATGGACTCTATCCGGAGATTGCGAATGCGTCAGAAGAGGATGCCAGAATGCTTCTGGATGACTTGTCCAGCAAATATCTTTACAAAGACATCCTCGCCTTTGAAAACCTAAAACACTCGAATTTACTACACAAGCTGTTACAATTGCTGGCGCTCCAAATCGGAGGGGAGGTTTCCTACCACGAACTGGCCAATGCACTCCGAATTGATTCAAGAACTGTAGAAAGATACATCGATTTACTGGAAAAAGCTTTTGTCATCTTTCGATTACCGCCATTTAGCCGGAACCTTAGAAAAGAAATCAGCAAACGCCACAAGGTTTACTTCTACGACATCGGCATTCGCAACAGTATCGTCCAGCAATACCAGCCGATGGAACTGCGGACGGACAAGGGCGCCGTCTGGGAAAATTTCCTCATCGTAGAACGCCTGAAGTTCCTTCAGGCCAAACAAATTCGCCCCAACCGTTACTTTTGGCGCACCCATGATCAGCAGGAAATCGATTACCTGGAAGAATCCGGCGGTAAAATTAGAGGGTTCGAGATCAAGTGGAAGAAACCGGGACGGCATAAAGTCCCAAAGACTTTTACAAAAGCCTATCCTGAAGGCGAAGTCTCTTTTATTGATCAATCTAATTTCGAGGACTTTATTTTGGAGTGAACCCAGCTCCGTAAAAGGTAAGATTGGGTTGGGTTAACCGGCGGGGTGACTGCGATGATTGACGGGGTGACTTTGAGTCACCCCGTCAAGTTAACCCTTATCTGTTGATCACATTCTTAAACCGCGGCCGCTTCGGCGTCACATCTCCCAGTTCCGCTTTCCGCTTGCGCTCGTAATCCGAGAAGTTGCCTTCGAAGAAGGTCACTTTCGAGTCGCCCTCGAAGGCGAGGATGTGGGTGGCCAGGCGGTCGATGAACCAGCGGTCGTGTGAGATGACCAGGACGCAGCCGGCGAAGTCTTCCAGGGCATCTTCCAGCGCACGGAGCGTGTTGACGTCGATGTCGTTCGTCGGCTCATCGAGCAGCAGCACGTTGCCGCCTTCGCGCAGCGTCATAGCCAAATGCAGGCGGTTACGCTCTCCGCCCGACAGCATGCCGAGCTTTTTCTGCTGGTCGGCGCCCGAGAAGTTGAAGCGGCTCAGGTAGGCGCGGGCGTTGATGCTGGCGCTGCCGACCGTAATCATATCTTCTCCGCCGGAAATCACTTCGTAAACGGTCTTCTCCGCATCCTGCAGTTCCTTATGGCTTTGGTCGACGTAAGATAACTTCACTGTATCTCCGATTTCGACGTGACCGTTATCGGGCTCCTCTTCTCCCATGATCATCCGGAGAAGCGTACTTTTCCCCACGCCGTTGGGGCCGATGATGCCGACGATGGCGGCTTTCGGGATAGACAGGCTCAGGTCGTCGATCAGCAGGCGGCCGTCATAGCCTTTGGTGAGATGCCCTGTATCGATGACCACGTCGCCGAGGCGCGGTCCGTTGGGGATGAAGATTTCCAGCTTCGACTGCTTTTCCTTCACCTCTTCGCCGGCCAGCTTTTCGTAGGCGTTCAGACGGGCCTTACCCTTGGCCTGCCGCGCCTTGGGCGCCATGCGGATCCACTCCAGCTCGCGCTCCAGCGTTTTGCGGCGCTTGCTCTCGGTTTTCTCTTCCTGCTCCAGTCGCCTGGCCTTTTGCTCCAGCCAGGAAGAGTAGTTGCCTTTCCAGGGGATGCCTTCGCCGCGATCGAGTTCCAGGATCCAGCCCGCAACATTGTCGAGGAAGTAGCGGTCGTGCGTCACGGCGATGACCGTACCGGGGAAGTTCTGCAGGTACTGCTCCAGCCACAGCACCGACTCGGCGTCGAGGTGGTTGGTGGGCTCGTCCAGCAGCAGGATATCCGGGTTGCTCAGCAGCAGACGGGCCAGCGCGACGCGGCGGCGTTCGCCCCCGGAGAGCACATTGACCTGCTGATCCTCCGGCGGGCAGCGCAGCGCTTCCATGGCCGTGTTGAGCCGGTTATCAAGCTCCCAGGCGTTGTGGTGATCGAGCTTTTCCATCAGCTCCCCCTGCCGCTCGATGAGCTGCATCATCTCGTCGTTGTCGGTGACCTCGGCCAACTTCTGGTTGATGGCGTCGTATTCCTTTTGCAGGTCGACGATGTGCTGTACGCCTTCCTCCACCACCTCGCGGACGGTCTTCGACTCGTCGAGCTCGGGCTCCTGCTTAAGGTAGCCGATCTTGTAGCTGCCGTCGAAGTGCACCTTGCCGTCGTAGTTCTGCTCCTCGCCCGCAATGATGCGCAACAGAGTAGACTTGCCGGCCCCGTTCAGGCCCAGCACGCCGATTTTGGCGCCGTAGAAAAAGGACAGCCAGATGTTGTTCAGGACTTGTTTATTCGGAGGGAAGGTCTTGGAAACGCCCTCCATGGAGAAAATGACTTTATTATCGGACATAGATTAATTAAAGTTGAAAGGTTCTCGGTTACCGTCTTTTACCGGCGCAAATATCTTGATTTCAAGGGAATAAATACAACCATGGCGAGGAAATAGTTCGATGAATTCGATGGAGTTTTCTTTTTCCTTCAGGTAGAATGCTTCTGAGGTTGAATAACCCTTGGCTGTTGTGATCTGCTCTTATCGTGGGGGACAGATCCCGTTTTTTGTTGCAGCGGCCGGATGCCCTTCTGAACTTTGGATAAAGTCCGCCGGCAAGCTACAATGAAAGCCTTTATACTCGAAACAGGCAGGCCCGAATCCGGCCTTTATTCAAAACTTACCGCCTCCCCATGACCAGAAGCCGTGAGTTCCCCGGGACACTTGATAGACACCGTTAAAAGGAGTACCTTATGGAGGCCCGCGTATCATTCCGTTACTCAAAACCCGATTATGAATCTCGCCACTGAATTGAAAGACCTGCAGCGCAATGTCCGCCCCTCTCCCTGGAAAGGCTACGAGCACTTTCGCGGCTACGGCGTCATGATGCTGCCGTTTTCCTCGGGTCACCTGCTGGGGCTGCGCGTTTTCCCCGAGAACGACTTCGCCCCCTACCATTCCGTATGGCACTGCGATCCCGACGGAAACTGGTCGATCTACAACGACGGCCCCTCTCTCAACACCACCTGCCCGCGCTGGTGGGGGCCGGCCCTGGAGCATAACGAACTCACCAAAATCGACCTGATGTGGACCGGCCCGAACGACCTGAAAGTCGAAATGAAAGAGCCTCAACTGAAATGGAGGATGAAAATGACGGACACCTCCCTGCTCCGCTGGGTTAACGCCGCGAATGCCGCCATGCCTTTGTGGACCTGGCGTTTAAAACCACTGGTCAGGCTGAGAGAGTGGCTAGCCAAACAGACCCTCGACATGGGAGACATCCGCTTTGCCTTCACAACCCCACGGGGGCAGGAAGCAGTCTTTATAACGGAGCAGCTCTTTATCATCAAATCCTCCGAAGCCAGCTGGAAAGGGGAAGATTTGGGAGATCCGGTCCGCCTGGAAGAAAATCCGACCATCGGCGATGTGCCGCTGCCGACGCGCCCCATCTTCGTCATCGGTGAGGCGCACGGCAAGATCGTGGATGAGGAGGAGTACGAAAAAACGCGGGAAAAAATGCGGGAGGAGAATATCGGGGGGAGTAGCTCTTGACTTTGGGAGTTTTGCCCTTAACTTCCGGGGGCAGATC
This sequence comes from uncultured Saprospiraceae bacterium, assembly GCA_964632995.1. Taxonomy (GTDB): domain Bacteria; phylum Bacteroidota; class Bacteroidia; order Chitinophagales; family Saprospiraceae; genus CAZWDL01. Next base: position 5,041 of record CAZWDL010000018.1, on the reverse strand, counting down.
CCGTCTTTTTTTGTTCCGGCGGCTGGAGAAAACCCGGAAGGTCCGTCTGGCCGCCGAAATAAAAAAGACGGGATGAGGACTTTGCTCATGGGGTGCGGGGAGCTTTGTTTTGCTCAAAGGGTAGTAAGGAAAAAAGCTTAATAGCTTTAATCCGCTTTTGACTCCAGCACTCACAAATTTACATCTGAAAACGAAAGGAACGGGTTTTCTCAGCTCCCCCTCTCCTCAAAACAAAAATTTTCAGCCTTACCTCAGACGTACTCGCTGAGGAGAGGGGGCCGGGGGGTGAGGAGTCAGAAGAACCCTTAATAGCCGTGCTCCGGCCTTAACTGCCGGGGAGCTGATCCCGTCTTTTTTAGGACCCCGCTAGAACCGTAGTTCAAAACCGGGAAAAAAGAAACCAGGAGGCCCGCTGCAGCGAAAGCGATATGCCTCACGAAGCAGCCAAGCCCGGCCTTCATTCAAAATTTACCGTCCCCCACCATCTCGGCCTGTCTCCCTTTTTATTTAAAGCCCAAGCAACCTGACTGGTTGACTTTTTGTTTTTATATTGCAATTAAGTCAACCAATCATTATGAAAGAAATTTTTGCACAACGGCTGAAAGCCGCCCGCGCCAAGGCCGGGCTCAGTCAGCAGGCGCTGGCGGAGCAGTTGGGCATAACCAAGCAGGCAGTCAGTAAGTACGAAAACGGTCAAATGCTACCGGATAGTCCGATACTGATCCGGTTGAGTGAAATATTCAATTTGAAGCCCGATTACTTCTTCCGGCCGCTAACCGTATCCCTTGAGCAAGTGGAATTTCGCAAACGCTCTTCCTTGCGGGGAAAAAAATTAGCGGCGCTGAAGGCGGATGTCGCCGATCGTTTGGAACGCTATTTGGAGCTCGAGGAGTTGATGAATATCCAGACTGGTTTTGAAAACCCGATTGCAGGAAAGCTGATCAGCAGCGGGGAAGAGGTAGAAGAAGCAGCGATCGAATTGCTGGATTACTGGGAATTGGGCTTTAATCCCCTTCCGAATATATTTGAAATGCTGGAAGGTAAAGGCATTAAGTTGATCGAAGTAGAGGCGGATCCGGATTTTGATGGATTATCAACCACCGTACAGGGGAATGTACCGGTGATTGTAGTCAACCGGCATTTTGATAATGTACGCAAACGCTTCACTGCCCTGCACGAGCTTGGGCGCCTGGTGTTGTCTTTTGCTCCGGGGCTTACTGAAAAGCAAAAAGAGCGCCTTTGTCATCGCTTTGCCGGAAGTATGATGATGCCCAGGTCTGTGCTGCTGCATGAGCTGGGAGAGAAAAGGGGGCGCCTTTCAATCAATGAGCTGATTGAGATAAAGGAATACTCTGGCATTTCGGTACAGGCCATCGTTTACAGGGCCTTCGAGTTGGGGGTGATCAGTAAATCCACTTTTCGTCGCTTTTTTGAATTTGTCAACGCGGAGCCTGACCGGAAGCTGGAAAAAGGATGGGGTGTCTATGAGGGAAAGGAACACTCCGGGCGTTTTGAGCAGTTGCTCTACAAGGGTGTTGCGGAGGAATTGATCAGCATCGCCAAGGCGGCGGCGCTGGCCAATGTTAGTATATCGGAATTCAGAGATAATTTGAGGATGGTGGTATGACAAGAGGAACCTGGCGTGGAACCGGCATATCTTTCCCTCCTCACGGTAAGAGCAGCAGGCCGGCACGGCTGTCAGCGCGGCCGGAACGCGGAATTCCATTCCGCAATGGAGGAGCGGGAAGAAAAGAGTGGTCCGTAGCTGGAAAGTTCTCTCTCGTCTGTTTTCCTGCTTTTGTTTTGGCTGGAAAAGATGGGGTGGAGCCTGTTGGTCGAGTGTCTTTACCCTAGCCCCCTTATCCCGCGGCCCGGCCAAGCCTGGGCGGGTAAATCCTTGAGCGCTGCTTCGCGATACCCGAATTTACTCCCTGAGTTTTGATGCTCAATAAAATATGAATTCTTTACCTGTGGTACTAAAGGTGATGCTGGCGCACCTGCGCATTTGCCTGCCATAATGCAATGAAAGTAGGTAGGTTGGCATTAGGGCCGAAACTGAAAACAACTTCCCTCATGCATTAAAGTTGGAAACCTCAATATGCCAAAAAGTAAGCCCGAGCCGTCAACTGAAAAGTAAAAAATAACATTTATTTGACAATGAGTACTGCTACCACGAATAGGGCTCCTGACGCTACTAAGATGTAAACAAAGTACTGATAATACTTTTTCAGCTCCTTTTCCTCCGTTTGCTCAATGAACTTCAACAACTCCTCCTTACTTGCCGAAAGGAAGTGTATGGTTGGATAAAATAGCATGAAAAACAAAAAGGAGGAAAGCTTACCATTTGGCAGAAATTGGCGAGACTCCACATTCATAAAATCGCTTATTGTACCAACAATGAACACTCCTAATATAACTAAAGGTGCTGTTAGAGCTAGCTTGGCAATAAATAGATTTAATCCTGATAGCGTTTTTAAGTCCCCATCTGCATAAAAATGGTAAATTCCAGCTAGTACTTTACTGATTAAATTCATCCTACTTTATTTTTATTGTTTGAGCATTCAACCAGTTGCTGTACTGGATATTTTCAACAGCTCTATCTATAGTGATAGCAGCATTGTCTTTAGCTCCAGTGACCTCTAAAGCACCAATTACTATACCAGTTACAGGATTTATTTTAGCTATGGTTACTCCAACATCAAAAGCGAGCTTCAGGGTATTACCTGCTGTAGGGTTATTGTAAACGTCAGAAACTGAATCAGCTATACTAGTGATACCCGTTGCTCGTCCTAATAATTTTATTCCCTTTCCAAGTGTAGTAAGTCCATCTGCATATTGGGCGGTATTTCCCCCGGACAAAGCAATAGCCCCTTGAACCAGAGCAGTATTTGCCCCTGTTGCAAGATCGAGTTTGCTTGCTACATCACTAGCCACACCTAATCCACTTTCTGTTCTGCTTGCTGAAACTTCTATTGTATTGAGGAAGGAAGCCTGGGTGATTCGGCCATTTCCATTCAAAGAAACCTGATTGCCACTGCCATCTTGGAATACGGCAGATTCACCAATGTACTGCGCACTGGCCCCGTAGCGTTCCTGAGCACTCGCCTTGTCCGTTACTTTAGAATCATACACTATAGCGCCACTGGAGGTTTTTACCCAGTCATCTGGTTGTGCAGGTGCTCGACCGTCAGGGGCAATAAATCGTATCGGATTATTAAACGTGTATGAGAATGGCGACCACCCTGCAAAATCCGCTGCCAAGGGGTCAACAGCATTCCACCGCCCGATAGCTGGATCCAGCCACCTTGCCCCATAATCATACCACCCCAGCTCAAAATCTTCATTGATCTCCTTGCCATTATACCGGTAATTGTTCCCCTCTACACCCCTTTCACTTCAAAGAACTCGCCGCTTTACACCGTCCTTCTAACGACGTTTTCAGTTAAAAACATGCCTCAGTTAAAAGAAAAAAATCAATAAGTGGGACCCGCCCACCCGCTTCGCGGTTCCTTCGCTTGAATGTCCCCCGGACATTCATTTTGCTATCGCAAAAATCGCTCAGTCACCTTGTCGACGGCCGATAACAGCGAGGGAATGCGGGTAAGCGTTATCGGTCGGCGACGAGGATCGATTCCGCCTTAGCGGGATCGAGGAGGGTGGAAGCGGCGAGTTAGCTTGGGATGAGGGTTGCTAAACGAGCGGGCAGGCGCCGGGCTATTTTACATAATGCAGTTATCGGCGCCTGAAGGGATGACCATAACTGTGTATTATGTAAATATAGGCCCGGTGAGCGGGCGGGATGCTTACCCCTATCATTCCAGTAGGGATTCTATCGATGAAGAGCCTCGTGCGGCGTTAGTAATAGTCACTACATATACCACCGGTGGATCATTTTCTATCCTGTAAATAATGTTAAATGACCATTGTGGTTGGTAGCGATACTCGTGTTTTTTCTTTCTTACGGTACGGTAAACGGGATTGCGGTAGGGCATCGTTTGGAATGACTCTATAGCTTCGATGATTCCATCGTAGACTATTTTCGCACGGCTTTCTGAGTCATTCTCTTCAATGTATTCAATGATTCGCTGCAATTGATTCAGCGCCTGGGCAACGGTTATTACTTTGTATTGAACCATTGCGTCGCCTTTTCTCTTACTTCATCGATGGTGTAATATTCCTCGCTAGCTATTTGTTCTTCCGCTTTTTCTATACTAGTTTCGATCTCCTCTTCAGTACCGGGAAGCCCCGGAACCATAAGGTCCTCAAGAGGGTCCTTCTCGGGTTTCTGATAAACACTCACCATCATAAAAACAGCTTTGAGAAAGCGTTCATCCAGCTGGTCGATAAGTCGGTGAAGTTCGGCTCTGATCTCAGCAGCGCTCATAAGCATTGATTTTGATGTACTAAACATAAAAATAACGGTTTTTGAGGAACAATCGTTTCCGGCTACAGGACTATTTATTTACCGCGCTCTCGTTCAAGAGTTCCTCGTTGCCGACTGAGGGCCCCTCCCGCCCTACCCGCAAGTACGCTTGAATATACCGTTCCAAACAAATTTATGAGGATTCTATAGTCTTGATCAAGCTTCGGCGGGCAGATGTGATCCTTCAAAACGTACTCATAATGGAACGACGAGCCGCTAGGTGTCAGTCTGCCGTAGTCATCTTTTCAAAAGCCCCTGACAAGAGATATTTACTTCCCCAGTTTTCTTGACAAATTCTCGTCTCTTTGCAACTGTCTCCCTATATTCTTTTCGTTTCTGTTCTATGTGTCCACTCTTTACCAGAACGGTTCCATATCCCTTACGAGTGTGAGCAACATCTCCATTCAGATAATGTGTCTTGTCCTGAAATAGGTTTACATATCTAAGGGTTAAAACCCACTTAATTGTGAAAAGAACTAAAAGCCGGCAAAAATATCCGAAGGCTCTAAAGCGGAAAATCGCTCAAGAATACCTCTCCGGAAAATTCAGTTATGCAGTTGGTGCGTAAGCGTCCGAGCAACCCCATATTGTCCAGCCATGCTGCAAGCCCGACCTTTG
>CAZWDL010000017.1:48157-77865 GCA_964632995.1 uncultured Saprospiraceae bacterium | reverse complement strand
CCCTGGAACGCTATATCAATCACGATCACGAGGCCGACTGGAAACTGTGGGAGGCCCAGATACAACTCATCGCGGATGCCGCCGGTAGCGTCGCCGGCGTCGAGCCGGAAATTCATGTGCCGGATATCGCTAACCACGTGCCCTCCCTGCGCATCCGCTGGGATGAAAGCAAGGTCGGTATAACGCCCAACGAAGTCCGCGAAGCACTTCGCAACGGCCATCCCTCCATTGAAACGGTGGGCGGCAGCGAATCACTCGATATTACTACCTGGATGATGAATCCCGGCGAGGAACGCATCGTGGCGCAGCGGGTGAAGGAGATTCTGGAGGGGGGGAGCTAAGGGGCCGGCAATGCCAGACAGGTTCAGATTAAGTAAGTGCCTGGACAAAATTGGGTCACCATTAGATTGAGATGGATTTTTGGCTTAGACGAGGCGAAAAACGCAGGCATAGCCTTAGCTACGACGAGTATTTTCAACGAAGTATAAGCCAAAAAGCCGCTCAAGATAATATGTGATTTAATTTGTCCAGGCACTTACCCGGACAGAATTATTTTAACTTAAGTCTTCAGTAGCATCCCAAATTCTCGTTGGCCCTGAAAAGACTGGGAGAGCGGGGGAAGGAAAACCCACTGACCATAGGAGTTCACCAGGAATGGTCGTTCTCCCAGTCTCCCTGTCTCCAAGTCCCCATGTCTCCTCGTCCCCATGTCCCCTAGTCGTTCTCGGAAAAAGTCAAATTGGACGATCAACCGGATTTAAACTAAAAGCTCTAAAATGAATCTCTCCGCCTGCATTTGTTAACGGGTTTCCATCCAATCCAGTATCGGTCGCCAGACCAGTTCTTCGGCGTTATTGGCCAGGAAAATATCGATATGCCCGTAATCCAGGGCTTCCTCACCGTCCGCTTGTAATTGAATGTCGAGGTGCGTGATATCCGAACTGCCCAGTAAGCTGGTGCCGTACTCGCTCAGGCTGCCATATCCGCCGGCGGGATCCACACTAAGTATGGGAACCTCAATATCTCCGAAGTGATCATCCCATGGCGCATCCTCGATCTCGCTGAGCCATAGCGCGTTGTCCTGCTGGTAGCGGGCAGCCTGATAGGGTACGGTCTTGAAGTATATGGCTAGTCCCTGATCCGTATCGACATATTGAAAACCGGTGGGAACCGGACCGTCCCAGGTTCCGGCCAGAAAATGGGAGAGGGGGTTTGCTCTGCCGGCAAAGATAAAGATCGCCGCCTGCCGGTTTGTAAAGCCGGGGATCACAGGAGAATCTCCATTCGAATCAGAAGTCGCCAGGTTGCCGATCAACTGGAAGGGAAAAGCGGCCGCATACGTGCCGCTTTCGATCAAGGCCGTTACGTCTTCATAGCGTTGCAACATACCGGCTATAAAAGTTTCGTCATTCGACCCGGCGGGAAAATCCATGGGAACAAAACCCTTTACATGCCGGAGATTGGGCGTAAGGAGGGCCTCCTGGTTTAGAAGCGCGTATCCGGTCGTGGCGCCGCTGCTATGTCCCGACAAAAACAGTTTGCCTAAACCGCTGCCGGTCCGGAAGCGGAGAATCCGGGCTATGGCCGCGGCGATCCGGGAATCCCGGATTTGACGGTCCAGCCCCCAGTCCTCCATAAAGCTGTGGTCAGTCACTGCCGCCGGCACCAGCGCCCAGGCCTGATCGATACCCCAGACATCCACCCCGTTCCGGGCCAGATAGACGGACAGACCGGCGTCGTCGGGCGTGCCGGGAGCATCTACCCCAGGTAACATGACCGTGGCGAACTGGTTGCCATCTCCGTGCAGGTGGAGCAATGCCGTGCCGGACGTTTCCGGCTGCCCGTCGCCGGATTCCCGAACGATCCGGTGTAGTCCGATTTTGTCATGTTCGCCGTCGCCAAGCTTCAGGATAAAGGTATAATGCGCGATGCCGTCAGCCAGGAAGGTCTTGTCGAAACTCAATAAATTGCCGGGAGGATTCCAGCCCTCTCCTTCCCGCTCGAAATCTGTTTGTTCCCAGTTCGTTTCTTCCAGGATCTCGAGCGCGATGGCATCCGGATCGACCGGGGTGTTCTCGATAATGGCTTCCAGTTCCATGGCTTCTACCGGTTCCGGTTCCGGCTCCGGTTCAGGTGAAGGGGATTCCTCCTTATTGCAGGTGGTGAAAATCAGGAGGCTGATCAAAGTAATCAGTGCAATTGCAGATCGTTTCATTTCATAAGGGTTTTGGTTATACAGGTGTTATTTCGGAATAAGATACCGTCAAGAGCGGGCAGGAGGATAGCCTGTCTTTTTCAAGAATTGGAATACCTGTGGCTAAATGGAACCTCGTTTTTTGGAACATTTGTTTCCTTCGGGAAGCACAGAAAAGAAGTCAAAGTATTATAAATCAATAACCTGTATGTTTCGGAAAGGCTGTTCTGCCTTTGTTTCGAGTGAAGCCGGAAGTCAAAATTTGGATGGATTTTGTATATTCATCGCCCAAACCATCTGTCATCTATGAAAAACCTGCTGATGCTCTTTTTCGCAGCTGGCCTTCTCGCCGGCTGCGCCACTTCCAAAAAACAAGGCAGTGATGAATGGATTTCCTTATTCGACGGCAAGACCCTCAACGGCTGGCGGGTCAGCGAAAATCCCGAAACCTTCAAAGTGGAAGACGGCGCCATCGTTGCCAACGGCCCCCGCGCCCACCTCTTCTACGACGGCGCGGTGGGTAACCATGATTTTAAGAATTTTGAATTTAAAGCCCAGGTGATGACCTTGCCCGGCTCAAACGCAGGTATATACTTCCACACCGAATACCAGGACGAGGGCTGGCCGTCCAAAGGCTACGAAGTACAGGTGAATAACTCGCATACCGACTGGCGACGCACCGGCGGTCTTTACGCTGTCGACGATGTGCGCGAGGCGCCCGCACAGGACAATAAATGGTTTACCCAATACATCATCGTCAATGGAAAAAACGTCAGGGTGATGATCGATGGCAAAAAGGTGGTGGATTATACCGAACCCGATAATCCGGAGCGCCCCGACGGCATGAAAGGACGCCTGCTTTCCAACGGAACCATTGCCCTGCAGGGGCACGATCCGGGCAGTACGGTGTACTTTAAGGATATCATGGTGCGTTTGCTGCCTGACTAATCCTATAACCATGGCTGACTTATTCCCCCGGCATCTGAGCACCAAAACCGGCAAACCGCTGCTCATCCGGGAAGCAGAAAAGCAGGATGCGCCCGCCCTGCTCAACTACGTCCAGACCGTCGCCGGAGAAACCGACTTTCTCACCTTTGGCCCCGGGGAGTTCAACCTGAGTGTAGAAGATGAAGAAACCTTCATCGAAAACAGCCGGCAGGCGCCTAACCAGGTGGCCCTTATCGCGGAAATGGACGGCGAGATCGCCGGCCTGCTCCACGTGGAAGGTAGCCCGAAAAAGCGGCTCCGGCATAACGGCGAATTCGGCATTACCGTCCGGAAAACTTACTGGGGCAAAGGGATTGGCGCCCATCTGATGGAGGCCATGATCGACTGGGCGAAGGACTCCGGGGTAATTCGAAAACTCAACCTGAAAGTGCTTGTCAATAATACCAATGCCATTCGCCTGTACGAGCGTTTTGGCTTTGAGAAGGAGGGATGTACCCGGAGAGATACTCGTATTGACGGACAGTTTTATGAGACGTATTCCATGGGACTTTTGATTGATTAGGACTACTAAAAATGAATCCATGAAAGAGAGCAAAGTAGTAGTTTTCCATGCCCCTGACCGTCCCCTGGAACTTATCAGGGTGGGCATTCCCCCTCTGAAATCCGGCGAACTCCTCATCCGCAACGAGTACACCACTCTTTGCCGCAGCGATTTGAAGACCTTTTCGGGTGAAAGAAAGGAAAAAACACCTACCATTCTCGGTCATGAAACCGTCGGCCGCATTATCGCTTTTGGAGCAGAAACACCACGGACCGACCAGCGAGGCCGGCGGCTGGAAGCAGGCGACCGCATAACCTGGGCCATCTTCGCTGGCCGCCCGGATGGGGAGATGGCCAAAGCAGGTATTCCGCAAAAAGAGAAAGGGCTGTTCAAGTACGGCCATGAGCAATTCACCGAAGAAAACACTCTCCACGGCGGACTTGGGCAGCACACGCTTCTGCGTCCGCACACGCCGGTGGTGAAGATCGACGAGGCGGTGCCCCTGCCGGTCGCCGCGATCCTCAATTGTGCCGTGGCGACGATTGCCGGCGCGGTCCGGCTGGCGGGAAACCTCACGGGGAAAAGAGTGCTGGTTTCCGGAACGGGCATGCTGGGCATGGTGGCCTGTGCGATGAGCAAAACCGATGGGGCGCAGCAGGTGATTGCTGTAGATGTGGATGAGCATCGCCTGGCGCTTTCCAAAAAGTTCGGCGCCGATTTCGCAACAAAAGCTATTCCTGATCGACAGAATGTGCTACGAAAGCAACTGCCGGATGAACCCTCTGTGGATGTCGTCATTGAAACGAGCGGCGTTCCCGAAGCTATGGAAAACACGCTGGAAGTAGTCGGTATAGGAGGAATGGCCATCTGGGTCGGCGCGGTTTTCCCGCAGCGGCCTTTGCGGATTGATGCTGAACGGGTAGTGCGGCATATTCACACCATCAGAGGATTGCACAACTACAATGAGCAGGACCTGGTCCGGGCCGCTGAATTTATGGAAACGCATCACCGGCGCTTTCCTTTCGTTCAGCTCATCTACGATCCCTACACGTTGGATCAGGTGAACGAGGCCTTTGCCTATGCTCTTCGGGAAAATCCGTTTCGGGTGGGGGTTAAGGTGTAATTTAGGTTACTGGATTTGGAACTGGCTTTTCATAATTTTACAAAAACTTAATCCTCTTCCGGTAACGGGGAAGAGAGGAAATAGCTAGTTTTAGACGATGGTGGAATTTGATCTCATTCGGTACTGAGATTGCAGTTTTTTCCAAAAACTTATTCGCCAACATCCTATGCCACCTTCATCCCGCATCACCCGCTGGCTTTCGCAGACCAACGGCGTCTATTTTTCGCTTTTCTGTATGGCTGCCGCCTTTCTCACGTATTGCAGCATGTACGCTTTTCGCAAGCCTTTCACCGCCGCCATGTACGACGGTCTGACGCTGTGGGGCGTCGATTATAAAATTATACTCATCACTACGCAGGTAATGGGCTACATGCTCTCTAAGTTTATCGGCATTAAGGTGGTTTCAGAAATGACGCCGGCCGGCCGGATCCGGAGCATTCTGGTACTTATCGGCCTGGCCTGGATGGCGCTCTTCTTGTTCGGAATAATGCCTTATCCTTACAATTTTATCGCTTTGTTTTTCAACGGACTGCCGCTGGGGATGATCTGGGGTATCGTGTTTGCCTTTTTGGAAGGTCGCCGCTATACCGAGCTGCTGGGAGCAGGGATGGCGACCAGCTTCATCGTTTCCTCCGGTTTCGTCAAAGCAAGCGGCAAGTGGCTCATCGACGATTACGGTTTTACGGAATTCTGGATGCCCTTTGCGACAGGCTTGCTGTTCGTGCCCCTGTTGCTGGTGGGCGTGTGGATGCTCAGCAAGATACCACCGCCTTCCGCAGAGGATGAAGAAATGCGCACGCAGCGGGTGCCGATGGACCGCCGCCAGCGCCGTCGCTTTTTTCTCACCTTTGCACCCGGCATTATTCTGATGGTGGGCATCTATATTGCCCTGACCATCTTCCGGGATGTCCGCGATAACTTCGCCGTGGAGCTGTGGGCGGCTCTCGGCTATGGCGATGCTCCCGAGATTTTAGTGACCGCCGAGATTCCAATTGCCGTCAGCGTGCTTCTCATCGTCGGAGCCATGATGGTTATCAGCAATAACCGCCTGGCTTTCTACGCCAACCAGGGAATCATCCTGGTGGGCGGCGTGCTGGTCATCGGCGCCACCTGGCTCTTCAGCCAAAACCTGTTGCCGCCCGCCGCCTGGATGATCATTATCGGCTTCGGCATGTACCTCGCCTATATTTCCTACCATACCATGCTGTTTGAACGATGGATTGCCCTGTTTAAATACAAAAGCAACATCGGCTACCTGATGTACGTTGCCGACGCTTTCGGCTACCTGGGCAGCGTGGCTATCCTCTTCTTTAAGAACTTCGGCGCCGCCAACGTCAGCTGGCTTGCCTTCTTCACCATTTGTGCTTATGCCATGGGCGCTGTCACCATCCTTTTCGGCATTCTGGCGACGGTTTACTTCCGCCAAAAAGAACGAAAACCGATGCTGATGACGCCGTCGTGGGTGAGAACGTGAAGGAGCAGTCTTCAGTTAGCAGTCATCAGCACTCAGCTATTCCGTTACTACAATCAGCTTTCCTCTTTGTTGGATCTCCAACGGCTTTCCGGAATCATTGCTACACTGAATTTCCGCTCGCCAAAAGTAAGCGCCGGCGGCCAGGGAAGGGAGCACCAGCGTACCCGTCGCCGTTTGGCGGCTTACCCGGCGGCCCCAGGCGTCGAATAGGTGGAATTCTATCCGGAGGATCCGGGAAGGTAAGGGAAGGGACAAAACGGTTCCGGGTTGGAAAAACAGAGGATTGGGCCAATCCAAATCACAATCGCAATCCCCTGTGCTTACCTGGAAGGTCGTTTTTTGAATAAAACAAAGAAACCTGCTTTCTACCGTAAAGGCGCCCGGGGCATCAATCCATTTTTCAGGGAGGAATGTTCCGTCGTTCCAGCGATAGGCTTCTGCGCCGGGCGTACCTCGCAGGAGAAGAGTACGGCCCGGACAGAGGGTCGTGTCGATGCTTACTTCCTGGTTTTCCAATCGGCTGCAGGATCGCACTTCCACCTCGTCGATGTAGTAGTAAACGACCGGTTCCCGGTCAGCAACCATACGGCGGGTCATCGTTTCATCATCCAGAAAGTTCCCGATAAGCAAGTATTGCTCTCCTCCGGAGGCGGTGTATTCTCCGCTGATGGGTATCCAGTTGCCGGTGTCCTCCAGCAGCCGGCCCTCCGGCTGGCGGATGTGGGGCTCGACGGCGTAAAGGGGCTGCTGGGAAACCGGCTCGGCGGAAAAGTAAAGCCCAATGTCGTCCGAAACATGACTCGACGCTTCGGCGATGCTGACCCAGAACCGCACGGCGTAGCGCTCGCCGGCAAGGAGAGGCGCCGTGAGTCGAACCGACAAATACTCCCGGTAAAGCGGATTGCCTTCGATGACAGGGATCCAGGTGCGAATGCCGGCGTAGCCGTCGCCGCGATACGGTTCCTGTGTGCCGAGAAGATTAGCGGGGACACTCGCTCCGCCCGCCGGATCGGCGCAACGGTGAAAAAAGTCAGTCGTCTGATTGTTTGGTGAATCCCAGGCGATAGCTTCGTGGATCTGCCCCGGGTAGGGCGGACAGTTGAAATAAGATTCAAACCCGGAATTGGGGACGAGATTTTGTCCGTTTAGCAAAGAGCAATAAAAGAAGAATAGCAATGGCAGGAATCTTTCCATCAGTCAGCCCTTTCTTGCGGAGGCCGGTAAGGCGTGGTGGGATGAGTCGGCAGCTCGGTCCGGGAGAAGTATCGCACCTCGAAGCGCTCCTGGTTTTTGCCGGGAAAAATAGGGGCTTTTTCTTTTTTAAGAACCATTCGCTCAGGGCTTAGCAGTAGGATCTCATATTTGCCCTGCAATTGTCCAGCGGCGCTTCGCCAAAGCAAAGTGTCGCCGATAAAGTCGTAGGAGTACGACCGGTAGGTGTCGAATTTTATTTCACGAACCGTCCCTTCCGGATTGTAGTGATAAGTCGCCCAGTCACTACCCGGTTGGTACTGCCGCTGCTCAAAACCGTTGTAATACAAATAGACGGAGTCAACCTTCCAGACGCCCCGGATCGTCGTCTCCGGAGCGGAGCCGCAACTGTGGAGAGTGATGATCGCTAGAATTATGAGAGAGGTGTAATTCATGATGAGGGAATTAGTAGGCAGTAGGCAGTAGGATCTGCCCCACTGCTCACTTTTAACTACCTTTTCGTAAGGAACTGATTTTCAGCTTCCCCCGTCCAGGTGATACCTCCTCCCTCCGGTCGGAGATGTCACCTGGACTAAAGGTAGTCCGCTTTTTTGCGGGAACGATGTTCACTAGAGGTCTGCCAACTGCCAACTGCCTACTGATACTCCGGATTCTGTTCCAGCACGCCGTTGCTCAGGTCTATTTCCCGCTGCGGAATGGGGAAATAATAGTGCTTGGGTTTCTGGAAGTTGCGGGACGGTTTGAAGGGCCCTCGGTCGATCTGGTAGTGATCGACGATATTGATGATTCCGGCCTTATCCCAGCGCATCAGGTCCTGGTGGCGTTGGTTTTCGCCGGCCAGTTCCACGCGCCGCTCGTGGATGAGATCTTCTATAGTTGCACCGTTGATGGGAGCGAGGCCGGCGCGCGTGCGCACGGCATTCAACTCGGTGTCGCCGGCGCCGCCGCCCGACTGGCGGATTTTGGCTTCGGCGACCATCAGGTAGACATCAGCGGTGCGCAGGATGGGAATGTTCTGCCCGTCGTCGAGGCCGCCGGAGGAGCGCCAGGAAGCGAATTTACGAAAGTGGTAGCCGGTTTGTGACAGGTCGGCCGTGTATTCCGTGGGGCCGCGGTCGCCGCCCAGGTCGACGACATCGCCCGGTTTGAAGACAGTGTAGTCAAGGCGGGGGTCGTCGGCTTCGAATTCATCGACCAGGTCCTGGATCGGCTCGTGAAAGTCCCAGCCGCCCCAGGGGCGCGGAGTGGTGTAAATGCGATAAGAGGAGCCGGCCCATCCGTCGAGGCATTGTACGGCGAATAGCATTTCCGGGTTGTTCTCCGTTTCGATGCGGAAGTTATCACCGTAGTCGCTGGCAAGCGGATAGGGTCCGTTGATGACTTTTTCGCCGTATTCGATGACCTTTGGAAGGTCTTCCGTATACAGGTACAGCTTGGCGAGGAAACCGTTGGCGGTGCCGCTGGTGGGGCGGCCCAGATCAGCCGGCGGATAAGTCTCCGGCAGGCGGGCGGCAGCCTCCAGCCAGTCGGCTTCGATGGCGGCCCGCACTTCCTCGAGGGTGGCCTTGGGTTTGTTGAAGTTATTGGTGCGGACATCCTCTTCGGTAATCAGCGGAAATTCGCCGTGGATGACGTGCAGGCGCCAATTGGCGAAGCCGCGCATGAAGTAGGCTTCTCCCAGCAGTTCGTCTTTTAGCTTTGGGTCCATATCGATGTTCGGTACGTTGATCAGTACGGCATTGGCGCGGTTGATGACCTCGTATTTGTAGGGGTAGCTGAAACGCACCTGGGCGTTGTCGGCGTCGAAGGTGAATTCTTCGATGGCCTGGTCTTCACCGTGATCGCCGGCGCGCCAGAAGTCGTCGGAACAGATCTCAAAGGTCTGTTCGGAATGGCCGTAGAATTCTTCAGCGCGCAGCGGCTCGTACATGGCGTTGACGGCGGCGCGGGCGTCGTCGGCGTTTCTCCAGAAGCTCGCCGAGGTCGATTGACCATAGGGCGTCGACTCCAGGAACTCCTCACTGCAGCCGGCGGCCAGAAAAAGGATTGGAAGGAGGAATATTAATTTTTTCATGGTGATATCGATCGTTTTTTTTTTGATCAAAAGTAATGTTGCTTAGAAACCGGCGGTTAGTCCGAAAGTCCAGGTACGGGCCTGTGGATATTGGGCGTAGTCGACGTTCAACTGGAGGTTGCCGTCGACATAGCCGGGTTCGGGGTCCATGCCCGAGTAGTCGGTGACGGTAAATACGTTTTGCCCCGTAATGTAAAAGCGGAGGTTGCGCACGCCGATGCGTTCGGTGAGCGTTGGGGGCAGCGTGTAACCCAGCGTCAGGTTTTTCAGGCGGAAGAAGCTGCCGTTCTCCACGAAAAGGTCGGAAGTGCGGTAATTGAGGTTATCGCGGCGGGTTGTCATCCGGGGAATGCTGTTGCTGGTGCCGGGGCCCGTCCACCGGTTCTCTGTTTCGGCGTATAGATTGAACGGATAGGTGGGATCGATGCCCTGCATTCGATCGGCATTGTAGATGTCGACGCCGGCCACGCCCAGGAAGAACAGGTTGACGTCGAAGCCTTTATAGCTGATACCGGCGTTGAGGCCGTAGGAGACATCGGGATGCGGATTGCCGATGATGGTCCGGTCATTGTCGTCGATGAGGCCGTCGCCGTTGAGGTCCAGGAAGCGGACATCGCCGGGTTGGATCTGGCCGTTTTCCTTGCGCGGATCGTCGGCGATATTCGCATCGGCGTTGATCTCGTCCTGGGTCTGGTAGAGGCCGTCGGTTCGCCAACCGAAGAAAGTGCCGATGGGCTCACCTTCGAAGGTGCGGGCGATTTCCTGATTGGGGCGGCCGTAGCGGCGGGAAGCCAGGAAGTTGCCATCGAACAGTTTGGTGACTTCATTGGTGATAAAGGAGGCGTTGCCGCTGATATTGTAGGTAAAGTCGCGGCCGGCTCTGTTTTGATAGCCCAGTTCGATTTCCAGGCCTTGGTTGCGCATTTCGCCGACGTTCTGATCGGGGACGCTCGCCCGGCCGATGGAGCCGACGGTGGGCGGCGCCAGCAGCATGTCTTTGGTGTCTTTGATGAAGTAGCTGATATTGCCGAGGAGTCGGTTGTCGATCAGTCCGAAATCCACGCCGAAGTTCAACATTTCGGCGGTTTCCCAGGAGATGTTCTCGTTGGGGATGCGGCTGAGGCTGGCACCGACGACCTGCTCTCCGCCGAAAGAATAGCGGCGGCCGCTGCTGACGAGGGCCAGGTACTGCAGGTCGGCGACATTCTGATTGCCGAGCTGACCCCAGCCGGCGTTGACCTGCAGGAAGCTGATGAGGCCTCCCTCGCCGAAGAATCCTTCGCGGGAGATGCGCCAGCCGGCGGAGACGGCCGGGAAGTAGCCCCACTTATTGCCCGGAGCGAAGCGAGAGGAGCCGTCGGCACGGAAGGTGGCCGTCAGCAGGTACTTTTGATCGAAGCTGTAATTGAGGCGTCCGAAAGCTGAGACCAGGGAGTTCTCGGACTTGCCGCCGCTGGCGCCGGAGATGGTGTTGCCGGTGCTCAGGAAGCGCTGATCCGGATCTTCGTTGGGAAAGTCGAGGCGTTCGGCGGAAAACCCTTCGCTGACAAACTTCTGAGCGGTGTAGCCGGCGACGGCCTTGACGGCGTGGCGCTCGCCGAGTACTTTGTCGAAGGTGAGGAAATATTCTCCCAGCAGGGAAGAGAATTCGGTGGTCGACTGGTCCAGCTCATTGCGCGCGCGCGCCCGGATCTGTTGATCGATGATCGGAAAGAAACGCCGGCTGTTGGTGATGCCGCCGTCCAGCGCGAAATTGGCGCGGAAGTTCAGTCCGTCAAAAATTTGAATGTCGGCGAAGACATTGCCGAGCAGGCGGTTGCTGACGCGTTCCCCCTCCTGGTCCTGGTCGACGGTGAAGATCGGGTTGTTGATGTCGCCGAACTCGCCGCTGACCTGCGAGGAGCCGTACTGGCCGATTTCGTGGCCGGGCAGGGGTTCCTCCACGATAACCGGCAGGCCGGGGTGGAAGCGGATGGCGCTCCACAGGATGCCGGTCTGGGCGGAGTTGGTATTAATAAAATTATCGCTCTGGCGGGTCAGCTGCAGGTTTTCACCTAAGGTCAGCCAGTTGTTAATCCGGTGCTCGGAATTGACGCGGGCGTAGATGCGTTCGTAAAACGACTGCTTGATCATGCCGTCGTCCTTGAAGTAGCCGCCTGTAATGGCGAAGCTCGACTTCTGGCCGCCGCCCCGGACGGTGAGGTCGTAGTTCTGAACGACGCCGGTCCCCAGCAATTCTTCCTGCCAGTCGGTACGCTGCACCTGAAAAGCGGATTCGTTCCAGATGGGATTTGCATCCAGGCCGTCGTTGGTGTAGCGTTCCCGTTTCAGCTCCGCCAGGGTGGGGGCGTCCAGCACCTCGATGGTGTTGATGGCGTTGGATACCCCGCCGTAACCGTTCAGGGTAATCGATATGTCCTCGCCAAAACCGCCTTTCTTCGTGGTGATCAATACGACGCCGTTGGCGGCGCGCTGTCCGTAGATGGCGGAGGAGGAAGCGTCTTTTAGTACTTCGATGGATTCGATGTCGTTGGGGTTGATGTCGTTGATGCTCCCGAAAGCCAGCGGCACCCCGTCGATGACGATCAGCGGATCGGCGTTGTTCACCGTGCCGGTGCCCCGGATGCGGATGCTGCCGCCCGACCCCGGCGCTCCACCGTTACGGACGACCTGCACGCCGGCGGCGCGCCCCTGCAACGCCTGAGAGGCGCCCGCTACGGGCAGGTTGCCGATCGCTTCACCCTTGACGGAGGAAATAGAGCCGGTAACGTCCTGTTTTTGCTGTGTGCCGTAGCCGGTGACGACGACTTCCTCCAGCTGATTGGTGTTGGTTGTAAGCTCGATATCGATGCTGCGGCGCCCTCCTACTTCGATTTCCCGGTCGGAATATCCTACGTAGGAAAAGACCAGCACGGCGGATTCCGACGGCACCTCAATGCTGTATCGGCCATCCAGGTCGGTGATGACGCCTTTGGTGGTTCCTTGCAAGTTGACCGTGGCGCCGATCAGGGGGCCTTCATCCTCACCGGTGACAGTTCCGCTGATGGAGATGTCCTGCCCCAACAAGGAGAAAGCGGCAAATGATAGCAATAGGACAAAGAATGCCCTTGCTTTAGCGGGTGTAAAGCTCATAAGTGTAAAGATTTAAGGTGTGATTTTTAGAAAGACCAGAGGACACAGCATTTGCTGGTTCCTCTGTGGTATTGGTTAGGGTTTGAAATATTCAGGGAATGTTGATGATATAGGCGTGTTTTGAAATTTGATACAAAGTAACCGGTTATATGTTAAGTCAGTGTTTACGAAAGATTATCAATTAATGAACTGCTATTGTACCGGGGAAAGGACCAAAAAAGCTTTCATCGTATCATTGTTCCGGGGCCCCAGCAGTAAGGAACGGCCGTCTGTCAATTGGATGCGGGCCAGCCCCTTTGCGTCTCCCGGCAGGTAAAAACCGCTGTCGATACCTCTTGGTGTAAACGTCTTTTGCGGATTTCCGCACAACAGCAGCCCGTTCAGCGCGTCGTAGTATCCCGTGTTGGTTTCGGTAGCAAAAGAATTGCCGGCGAGCAGCAAATCGGAATAGCCGTCCCGATTGAAGTCATCGACGAGAATGCCGTTAACCGGAGCGAATTGAGCCTCCAGCGGCAGGGAATGAATAATGAATCGACCGTTGTCGTTCTCCACCCAGACGCTGGACAGTTGCATTGTCTGCAGCACTTTGCTTTTTTCGCGAAGGGAGGAGGGGAAGAGATCGCTCCATGAAGCCTCGGCATAGCTTTGGTAGCTCCGGTAGGTCTTCTTCAGTGGGTATAGCCAGCCGAGCAGGTCATCCCGAAAATGAACGGGTACTTCCTCGCCTTGCAGATAGAAGGTCATCAGCGCATCCTGGCGTCCGTTCTGGTCGAAGTCATTGAGATGCAGCCGAAGGGGGGCATCGCTGCTCCCCTGATAAGGATTATTCCGGCCGAGGTTTCCTGCGACGAGATCGGTATCTCCGTCCTGATCCAGATCGGCGGCGGCCAGGCTGTTCCACCAGCCGGTAGATTGGGAAATGACCATCTTTTCAAATGACCTGCCTCTGTTTCTGAACCAGATCAGGGGCATCCATTCACCTGCGACCACCAGATCAGGGAGCCGGTCGCCATCGACATCCGTCCATAAAGCGGCGCTGACGCGACCAATACGGGACAGTTCCGGACACCACCGGGAGGTAGCTTTTACAAACCGGCCGTTCTGGTTTTCCAGCAGATAGCTCTCCGGTATTTCGGTGTAGTTGTTGGGAGCAATACGACCGCCGACGAAGAGGTCCGGGTCGCCGTCGCCGTCGTAATCCCCGGCGGCCACACTGGCGCTAGAGGTGCGCATGACCGGCAGGGCTTCGGAGTCGAGTTGGAAGTTACCCCGGCCGTCATTTTTATACAGGCGATCCTGATAGTAGGGAGAGCCGGCTGGGAATTCGCTGCCGCCGCTGGTGATGTATAGATCCAAATCTCCGTCTCCTTCCGCGTCAAACAGCAGGCAGCCAAGATCCTCCTCGTAGTTGTCGCCCTCTGATAGGGGGCGTTGATGGAAATTACCCTCAGGACCCTGAAAAAATAACTGTCCCGAATGCTTAAACCCTCCTCCTATGAAAAAATCCTCCCGGCCGTCGCCATTCATATCGCCGACGGCGATGGCCGGACCTTGCTGTGAATGCTTATGCGGCAATAGCGGCTGTACTTTAAAGTCGGCGTAATGCTCTTCGACGTGGTGGTAAGATAATCCGAGCTCGGCGGTCACCTCCCGGAAGAGGGGGGCGGGCGTCACTTTCAGGGCCTGTTCCTTCGGAGGAATGGCCTGCCGCTGATCAATGATGATGGTTTGATCGGCCGACACCCCGGATAGGATTTGTACCCGTCCATCCGGCCAGGTCACCTGCAGGGTATCCGCCTGGGAAGCCCTGCCCAGTCCAAAGTGAAGAATGGGTTCTACCGAAGATTGAAAACCCCGATACGGAGAAAATTCCCGGTATTGCCACTGCCCGTCGGCGCGGAGGGCTACTTTAGTGCCCAGACCAGCCAGATTTTTTCCCTGTCCCCGGAGTTGGATGCGGAGGTAGTGCTTGCCGGTGCTTTGATTTTCGTAGATAAAAGCCTTGTGATTGGTGTTGTTAACGATGTAATCCAGGTCGCCGTCGCCGTCCAGGTCTGCCAGGGTTGCACCGTGGGAATAGCCGGCCTGGGTGAATCCCCATTTTAGGGAGGCATCTTCAAAGGTGAGATCTCCCCGGTTCCGGAAAGCAAAGTTGGGGAGGTGGGCGCCATCCAGGTGTTGGAGGGCTTCCAGGAAGGAGGTTTTCATCTCCTGGTCATACCGGCCCTGCATGAGGGTATTCATTTTATAGGAAGCAAAATCCCGGTTGGTAATATCCCGAGGGTACCCGTTGGTGATGAGGAGGTCTTTCCAGCTGTCGTTATCGATATCGGAAAAGAGGGGGCTCCAGCTCCAGTCGGTGCTGTGGATGCCGGCCAATTGTCCGATTTCGCTAAACACGAGGCTGCTGTCGGGAGCGAATCCCCGGTGAAGTTGCAGGGTATTGCGCATGTATTGGGGCGCATAGCCCATGATCATTTCCGAATGGAAGCGGTCGTAGTTGATGGAGCCGGTCATAAGTTTCCGGCGCAGATTATCAGGAGGCAGCATGTCGACGGTAACGATATCGGGCCATCCGTCATTGTTAAAATCAGCGACATCGTTTCCCATGGCCGAGTAGCTGGTATGGCGAAAATAATCGGCGGCCCGGTCGGCGAAGGAGCCGTCCCGCTGATTGATATAAAGCAGGTCGTTGGACAGGTAATCGTTGGATACATAAATATCCGGCCAGCCGTCCAGGTTGACGTCGGCAATGGAAACCCCCAGACCATATCCTTCTTTTGAAATACCTGCGGGACGGGATACATCGACAAAGCGTCCTTCGTCATTGCGGTAGAGACGGTCGGTATTCGGCGATTCACCATTGAGTTTCTTTTTCCGGATGACGTTGGGCCCGACGTCCTCGGTGATATTGGTCAGCAGGTAAACGTCCAGGTCGCCGTCGCGGTCGTAGTCAAAAAAGGCGGCCTGGGTCGTGTGGCCGGTGTCGGCGAGGCCGAGGGCAGCAGCTTTCTCGGAAAAGGTGCCGTCCTGATTGTTGAGGTAAAAGAGGTTGGCGCGCCGGGCCGGGCTGTAGGGACCTGCGCAGGAGAGGTATATATCCAACCAGCCGTCGGCATTGATGTCCACCATCGAAACGCCGGTGACCCACCGGCCTTCTGTATTTATACCCGCTGCCCCGGTAATGTCTTCAAACCGGAAATCTCCTTTGTTAATATACAGCCGGCTTTTTTCCATATTCCCGGAGAAAAAGACATCCGGTAGCCCGTCGTTATTCAAATCGCCGGTTCCGACGCCGGCTCCGTTGTAGAAGTATTCAAAGGTGAGAATGTTGAGGTTTTCATCTTCGTAAAGCTGATTGGAAAAATGGATGCCGGTGTGCTCCGGAGAATGCAATTTGAAAAGCGTCGGGACGACTGCTTGTGAGTCGGGCGTCGTACAACGCTGAAAAAAGAAGAACAAAAGGAGGGCAAGGACGGTGGTTTTTACAAAAAAATTGATGCTGGCCATATTGAAAATGTGGGGATTGGTGCCGGGATCAAAGGTAAAGGTTGAATAAAAAGTGAATGTTAAGAAGCAGAATAAAGGGCGATTTTTTAGTAATATTCTGATAATGAGTATTTTAAGTGTTTTTTCGCTGGGCTGTCGTAAAGTGTTTGTAAAGAGAAGTTTAAGAAAGCATGAAAAATACCGGTTCGGCTGGAACGCTTATGAAAAATTTCAATTTTTGTGGGCAGCAAACCAAACCAATCCTTCACTATGACCCGCGAAATATTTTTCCCTCTGTTCTTCATCCTCTTAGCTTTTTCCCTGGCGGCTCAGCAACCTTTTCGCCATTCGGTAGAGACAAGGGCCAAGCCCTGGACGGACGCCGAATTTTACAATAATCCCGACAACTTCCAGTTCGCGATTGTCAGTGACCGTACGGGCGGCCACCGTCCCGGCGTATTCGGCAAAGCCCTGGAAAAGCTGAACCTCTTGAATCCCGAATTTGTGATGAGCGTCGGTGACCTGATTGAGGGGTATACCACTGATACCGCTGAGATCGCGGCGCAGTGGATGGAGTTCGACAGCATTCTCTCTTCGCTGGAGATGCGTTTTTTCGCCTTACCCGGCAATCACGATATTTCAAACGACATCATGCGCAGTACCTGGCTGGAACGCTACGGTAGCTCCTATTACCACTACCGATATAAGGATGTGTTGTTTCTGGCCTTCGATTCCAACGACGGCGAAGGAGTGCTCTTCAGCCGTGAGCAGCTGGATTATTTCAAAGGGGTGATCCGCGAAAACGAGGACGTTCGCTGGACCATGATTTTCATGCACCATCCCATCTGGAACTACCGCGAATTCAACGGTTTTGCCGAAATCGAGGAGGTGCTCGAAGACCGCCCCTATACCGTGGTGGCCGGACATACCCATCGCTACTTTAAAACCGTTCGCCAGAACCGCAATTATTACATTCTGGCTACGACGGGCGGCGGCAGCGATTTAAAAGGCCCCCGGCTGGGGCAGTTCGATCACGTCACCTGGGTGACGATGACCGAAGAAGGACCTGAGTTGGTGCACCTGCAACTGCAGGGCATTCTGAATGACGACGTGCTGAGTGATGCAACGGCGCCTCTGGCTATGGCTTTATTCAATGCCTCCAGAATGGAAAAACTGATCCTGCAAAAAGACGAACACCACGCCACGGCCTATTTGCGCATCGAGAATACTATGGATAAGCCCGATTCAATGAACGAATCGAGTGGTCTTTTTCGCCATGGACAGGAGAAGGAAGCGTCGGGTGCGGCCGGCCGGCCCCTGATATTCGAAGGACGATTTTTTCACAATCACCACATCGATCCTTCCGAATCGGTTATTCGTCTGGAAATACCGCCCGGATCTGCCGAGCAAATCGCTATCGATCTGGAGATGGCGGAAGGGGTGAAGTCGGAAGATATGGACCCCCTGGAACTGGACTGGTCCATTTCTTTCGATTCTCCGGAACTGGAACCGCCCTTCCAACTTACCGGCGTTTTGGATGTCGAGCCCGACTTCGCACCGGAGGGGCTGTCATTCACACCGATGGATATTTTCCTCGACCATCATGAGGTGACACTGGAACATCCCTATCAAAACCTCCGCCTGCGCTATACCACAGACGGTTCCGAGCCAACGGCGCAGTCGGCACTGTATACCTCTCCCATTCCTATGACTCAAACCACCATCGTCAAAGCCCGCTTTTTTGACGCCGCCGATCAGGGCCAAAGCGAAGGGATGGAGAAAGTCTACCGGAAGGTACAGCCTTATGCTCCGGCAAAAGTACAGAAGACGCAATTGGAAAACGGATTGAGATACCGCTACTACGAAGGAGAATTTTCCACCCAAATCCCCGACTTTGATACCCTGACGGTGATGAAAACAGGAATAACCGACCATTTTAATATGGAAGAGCTGTCGATGCGTAAGGACCACTATGCTTTGCAGTTCGAGGGATATCTCGAAGTACCGGAGGAGGGGATCTACACCCTTTATACCCGTTCTGACGACGGCAGCCGCTTGTATATCCACGACGAACTGATAGTGGATAACGACGGCTCGCACAGCGCCCGGACCCGGTACGGCAATGTGGCGCTGGAAGCAGGGCTGCACCCCATTCGCATCGCGTATTTCGAAGATTTCCTGGGCCAGCAACTGGAGATTGGTTACGAAACAGGAAACGGCGGCCGTCGCCGCGTACTCTTTACGGAATTATGGTATAAAAATTAATGACGCATTTGGTTCGGCTCATTGTAATTACGCTTTTCTTATGGACGGCCATGCTGACCTGGGCGCAGCCCGCCCTTTTCCAGCCGGATACCCTCGCCGCAGAAAATCCGTGGACGCAGCACGCCTTTCCACACCGTGACAGCAGCTTTCAGTTTGCCATTATGGCTGACCTGACTGGCGGTTATCGCGACGGCGTCTTGCCGGAAGCGGTACAAAAAGCCAATGCAATCGCTCCCGATTTTATCCTCAGCGTCGGCGATCTGATCGAGGGATATACGATGGATACGGCTCAGATTTTGCGATGGTGGAAGCAGTTTGACGGATGGGTGAATCAACTGCGGGCGCGCTTTTTTCAACACGCGACGTTCAGCTCTTCCCGAGCGGATATCGATACCGTCCTGGCGGCGGGAAGCGAATGGGCGATGCCATTGTATCTGACCGCTTCCAAGAACTTGCGCGGCAGCGAGCAGCCGCCCCTGGAATTACATTGGACGATCAGCGAGCAGGCCGAAGGACGTCAGCGGACTCAATCCGGGAATTACGAAATCGGTATTGTTCCGTTGCGGGCTTGTTCCGCTGCTCCTGCGAAAGTAGTCATCGACGGCCGCTGGGACGAATGGGGACAGCCGGAATGGGTGACGCCGGCGGAGTTAGGATATCCTAACGGAAAGCAACTTCGTATCGGTTTCAGCCCCGGCGATAGCACCTTGGTAGATGTCAAAACCAACTGGCCGGAGGAAGCCCGCATCGCCTCCCGGCGTAATGAAAAGGGCTCTACTGCTGAAATCATCCTGCCCCGGGTCGTCCTGGAAGACCTCAACGATGGCCCCTTCGAGCGCTTTCAGCTGCAATGGATCGTCTACGATCACGACGAGATGGAAGATCAATACAAAGGAACGAAAGCCTACTGGCTCAAGCCCCAGCCAGGAAGTGGAACTTATATCATCGAACCCTAAAGCCAATAACATGAGAGCTGTACTTATCGTTTTTTTCTCCTTTACCCTAGGCCTCGCCCTAAGTGCGCAGTCCAACTACCGCATCGCCATCCTCGGCTGTCACAAACAGTTTGAGCCCGCCCCCGCGCTGGTCAAATATCTGGAAGCGGAGCCGGACCTTTGCCTGTGGATCGGGGATAATGTATACGCCGATACCGAGGACGACATTGGCTATATCGACTCCTGTTACCGAGCCCTGGCTGCCAAACCTGCCTTCCGAATGTTGCGGGAAAAATACCCCCTGGTAGCGACCTGGGACGATCACGACTTCGGCCTGAACGATGCCGGAAAGGAATATGCGTTGAAGGAAGCAAGTAAGGACCTGTTTCGTTCTTTTTGGGGGCTCGAAGCAGAAATACCTGCCGAACAACCTGGCATCTACTACGCCAAGCAGCTTGAGGTGGGATCTAAAATGGTACAGATTATTTTGCTCGACGTGCGGTACAATCGCGATGCCCCGGAAACCAACGGCGATGTACTGGGAGAAGCCCAGTGGTCCTGGCTGGAGCAGGAATTGTTGAAACCGGCAGATTTGCGCCTGATCGTTTCCGGATTTCAGGTATTGCTGGATGAGCGCGCCGGCTCCGAAACCTGGGCCAAATTTCCCGAGGCGCGGCAGCGGCTGTTTCAACTCATTCGGAAGACCCGCGCCGAGGGCGCACTCTTTCTGACCGGCGATCAACATTACGGAGAGGTGTGCCGCTTTCCGCAGGCACTGGATTACGATGCGGTCGAATTGCAGTTTGCAGGCATCAATCAAATCGAAGCGCCGGAGTGGAATCCCTTGCGGGTGGCGCCGGTCATTCGGTCGAAACATAGCTACGCCCTGTTGGATTTACAATTGGAAGCCACCAAACGCGAAGTCCCGCACTTGCTTTTCCGCATCTACGATGCCATGACCGATCAGCTGGAGCTGATTTACCGCGTCAATCTCAGTGAATTGCAGCTACGGCTAAACTTTACCGAATTGAACGCTTTCGTCAATCAGCATACCATCCAGTTGGATCACGATTACGCCAACCTGTCGCTACGATATACGCTCGACGGCAGCACGCCGGATCCCACTGCTCCACTGTATGCCGGTCCCTTTTCCATCACAGAAACCACGACCGTAAAAGCCGCGTTCTTCGATGAAGAAGGGGCTATGCGCAGCCGGGTTTTTGAACGAACCTATGCCAAAAGGGAACCGCTGTCTCCCGTGAAGGTGGAAAAGCGATCGCCCGGATTACATTACCGGTATTATGAAGGTAATTTTATGCAGCTATCTGAAGTCAAAAAGGATGTTCCCGACAAGGAGGGCATCGCTATCAATCTGGATCCGATGAATATCGCGGAGCGAGAAGATCATTTTGCCGTCATTTACGAAGGCTTGCTCGAAGTGCCGACCAACGGAGTCTATACCTTCTCAACCTATTCCGATGATGGTTCCCGGCTGTATCTGCACGATCAGTTGGTGGTAGACAACGATGGTTCGCACAGTGCCCGTCTGCGCAAAGGGCAGGTGGCTTTAAAAAAAGGGCTTCACCCCATCCGCATCGAGTACTTTGAGGATTACGAGGGCCAGACGCTGACCGTGAAATTTGCCGGCCAGGATGGGAAGGAAGAAGTTTTGGGAAGGAATCGCTTATTTGTAAAGAAATGAAAATCTTTGATTTATGCGCTTGATTATTGCGCTGTTTCTCATCTTTCTTTATTTGCCGGTCTGGGCGCAGCTGCCGCAGGCCCACGCGCACAACGATTACGAGCACAAACGGCCTTTGCGCGATGCGCTGAAATACGGCTTCACGAGTATTGAAGTGGATATCCATCTCGTAGATGGAGAACTGTACGTTTCCCACGACCCGCCGCAGCGGAAACGTCGCCGCCGAACTTTGCGGAAGCTGTATTTGGATTCCCTACAGCGGCGTGTTGAAAAAAATGACGGGCAGGTGTACTCCGGTTACGACGGCCCTTTTTTCCTGATGATTGACATCAAAACTGCCGCCGAACCGACCTACGAAGTTTTGCGCCGGCAGTTGGAGGCTTATCGTTCCGTACTGACCACCTACTCCGGCGATCAAAAAAACCAGGGAGCGGTTACGGTTTTCCTTTCGGGCAACCGTCCCATAGAAACAGTGAAAGGCGAAGAAGAGCGCCTGGTCGCTTTGGACGGCCGCCCGTCAGACCTGGGCAAAGGCTATTCTCCCAACTTTATGCCGGTGATTAGCGATCATTACCAGAATCATTTCAGCTGGAATGGAGAGGGAGCCATGCCCGATGAAGAAAAAATGCGTCTGAAATCGCTGTGTAAAAGGGTTCGGAAAGAAGGCAAGCGCCTTCGCCTGTGGGCCACCCCGGAAAAGGAAGCGGTCTGGAAAGTGTTGCTGGAGAGCGACGTCGGTTTTGTCAATACGGATGAGTTAGCGCGTTTTTATCACTTTTGTAATTAAACTTATATCATGAAAACGGAGAACTTAAAGGAACGCCTGCTTCAGGCTGTCGCAGCGGAAAAAGTACAAATCCTTTTTGACTATATGAGAGCCCACGGTCAGGAGCACTACGAAGAGGAGGTCACCCAGATGGAACATGCACTGCAGGCCGCCTACCTGGCGAAGACAGCCCGCAAAAGCGAAGCACTGATCACGGCGGCGCTGTTTCACGATATCGGACATATGCTGGCGGACGATCCTGCCGAGGCGAATAACCCTACCGTTAAAAACGATTTGCACGAAGAGCTGGCCGCCGATTACCTGAAAGATATTTTCCCTGCGTCCGTTACGGAGCCCATTCGCCTGCACGTTCCTGCCAAACGCTATCTTTGCACCGTGGAGCCCGATTACTACGATGGCCTCTCCGAGGCATCGAAGAAAAGTTTTCACCTGCAGGGCGGCAAAATGAGCGAGGCCGAAAAAAACGCCTTTGAAAGTAATCCCCACTACCGCCAAGCCATCCAGCTCAGAGCCTGGGACGATCAGGCCAAAGAGCTCGGTAAAGACGTACCGGAAATTGAGGATTATACGGAAATTGTGGGAAAAGTGGTGTTGGGGACTTGATGCCGGTTACTGGATGCTTGATGCTTGATGCTTGATGCTGGCACTCGGCATCCGGGAGCATCCCGACTATCCTGAATTCCTGTTAAACTTTGTTTCATGATATCCAAATCGCATTTTGACCTAATCGTCATAGGCGGCGGCGTTTTGGGAACGTTTCACGCCTATCACGCGCTGGACAAAGGACTGACCGTTGCCTTATTTGAGAGAAATCCAAAACCTGCCGGCGCGACCGTCCGCAATTTCGGGCAGATCGTTCCTTCGGGCATGAACTCCAAATGGCAGGCCTACGGTCGGAAGAGTCTCCGGATTTACAAAGCGCTCCAGGCGAAATTCGACATCGGGGTCCGGCAGGAAGGCAGCATTTACATTGCCTCTGATGAGGAAGAACATCAGTTGATCCGGGAATTGCATCAGATCAACCGGCAAAATGATTACCCCTCCGAATTGCTCGATCCGGAAGCGTGCCTGGCCCGGTATCCGGCGCTGCGGGCGGATTACTGCCGGGGCGGCTTATTTTTTCCGGAAGAATTGTCGGTGAACCCCCGCACTATGATCGGGCGGGTACAGGAATACTTGGAGCAGAATCCGCTTTTTACGCATTTCCCAAACACGCTTGTCCGGAACGTTGACAGGGAGGGGACTCGATGTGCCGTTCTCGACAACCGCGGTGAAAAATATACTGCCGCCAAGGTCATTGTTTGTTCCGGCAACGATTTAGGCTTGCTGTATCCGGAGCTGGTTCGGGAAAGCGAATTGCAAGCCGTCAAACTGCAGATGATGCGCCTGAAGCTACAGCAGGAGGTGCGTATCCCCGGCAATGTGCTCACCGGACTGACCATCCGCCGCTACGAGAGCTTTCGTGAATGCCCCTCCTATGCTTCGGTAAAAGCCGGTGAAGGCGGGGACTCGTTCTGGAAGGATTGGGGTATCCACCTGCTCTTTAAACAAGAAGCCGACGGAAGCATTATTTTGGGAGATTCCCACGAATATTGGGATCTTGGCGCCGGAACAACCTCGAATTTTGACATAAGAAACGATATCAATCAGTTTTTTTTAACGGAAGCAGCAAAAATTTTCGAGCTGGATAACTGGGAGGTCGATACGCAATGGATTGGCATCTATACCCAGCCCAAATCCAAAGATCTTTATCAGAAGACGATTGGTAATAACATCCACCTCGTTACGGGAATCGGCGGCAAAGGCATGACCGCCGGCCCTGGATTGGCGCTTCACAACATCAACAACATTTTCGGTTATGATTAAAATGGTGGTCTTTGACATGGCCGGCACTACGGTCAACGAACACAACGTTGTATATAAATCGCTGCACGCGGCTATCCGGGAGGCAGAATATAACCGGACCCTCAGCCAGGTGCTGGCGGTGGGCGCCGGCAAGGAAAAACGCCAGGCCATCCGGGATGTCCTTGACCTGGATGGGAAAACGCATAGCGACCGTGAAGTCGACTCCATTCACAAAAGCTTTCTTTCTATTCTCGAAAAAGCGTATGACAAACTGGAGGTGAGCCCGCAGGAAGGGGCGGAAGAAATATTTCGCTATCTTAAAGATCACGACGTCTTTGTCGTTTTGAATACGGGCTACGATCTCAAAACCGCTGAATCCCTTATCGACAAGCTGCACTGGAAAAAAGGCGTTCACTTCGACGAATTGATCACCGCCGATCAGGTCGAAAACAGCCGGCCGGAGCCGGACATGATCCACCTGGCTCAGAAAAAGCTGGGCGTGCCGGACAGCCGCCAGGTCGCCAAGATCGGCGATGCGGCCATTGACGTGGAAGAAGGAAAAAATGCGGGGTGTAGCTGTACTGTCGGCGTTACTACCGGTGCGCATACGGCGGAACAGCTGCGTAAGGCCGGGCCGGATTACGTCATCGACGAGTTGGAGGAGCTTAAGGAGATATTGGAGGTAATAGAGTCGTAAAGTTTGTAAGATTTTTGTTTAAAATGTAAAACCTCAATTGGTTTTCAACGAAGAAAGCATGGATTTCCAGAGGAATCCTCGTCCGATTCTCGTTCTTTTCGCTGCTTTTGTTTAGCTGTCAAAACTCTTATGAGGAGAGCCCTCCAGTCCGGAAGAATCCTCCGGAGAAGGTAATATTTCATCTACCTGCCAACTGCCGGTTTTACGGAATCCGACCACCTGTAAAAAAATAAAGGGTGCACAAATACTCCAAATACCTCATGCTGGGTTTATTACCGGATTAAATACCGCTTTAATATTGCGTTAAACCGTTCATTTTCCTACCTTATGAGCCCGAATGAACTGCAACGATAACTTTTTGCACACCGTACACCCATGCAGGACCGCCCCGGCAATATCAATTTGTACCTCCTCTACGCCGAAGAGGACGAATCGCTCAAGAACGAGCTGGAGCGCCATCTGAGTTCGCTGCAGCGTCAGGGCTACATTGATGTCTGGCACGACGGTAAGATCGATCCCGGAGCCAGCGTGCCGGAAGTGCAACGCGAATATTTGCACAAAGCCCACGTGATTTTGTTGCTCATCAGCGCCAACTTTCTGGCGCCCGATTGCTATAACAAATACGAAGAGGAACTCCGCGAAGCCTTCGAACGGCAAAAGCGGGACGAGGTGAAAATCATTCCGGTTATCCTGCGGGATTGCCTCTGGCAGCTCGACCTGCTGGCCAGCCTCAAGCCGCTGCCTGCCGGCGGCCATCCCATCCGCAGCAGCCACTGGGAAAACGAGGATAAAGCTTTTAAAAATATCGCAGTGGAACTGCAGGGCATCGCCCAGGAATTTCTCTCCGCTAAGGAGCGCCTGGAGCGAAAGGTCAATCAGGTGGCGAATGACTTAATCGATTACGGCCGCCAGCAAATTCGGAAGGCTAAGGCTTCCGTAAAAGAAGCTGCGCCGGCCGGGGATGAAAAACGGCCTGAAGCTGTTGAGGAGCGCACCGAAAGCGACAAGGAACAGGAAGCAGAAATCCTGCTGCAGGGCCTGCTGGATTACCTGGCCTGCTACGGTACGCAAGCGGATAGTTCCGCGACGGCAGAGTTGATTCATCCTACGCTGCTGCAAAACGGACACTTGGAAGAAGGCTTTCGCAAACACAGCGTCGAGGTCGCCTGTCAACGCCTGCATCTCTATAAGCAACCCTTCCAGGTGGAAGAAAAGAAAGACACCGGTCGCCGCAGCCTCGGCTTCTTATCCAATAAAGAAGAAGGTGAGGAAATTAAATATACGCTGGGCAGGCTTCGTCCCGACGGCGGCATGCCGGGCTACGTGCGCATTTTCTTCCCGGCGAGTGATGCGCCGCCGCGAATCTCGGGATTGTCTTTGTAGATTGAAAAAACCCATATTTAGAGACTAAAACCCAAATACCATGTTCTGTACAAATTGTGGAAATCAAAACAAAACAGGATCCAAGTTCTGTGTTCAGTGTGGCAATGCACTAACGGTCACCACCCAACGCACAATGACAGATCCGGAGCCCGACAGCGGCCGCCAAAGCGCCTACCGTTCGCCCAGCTCCAGCCAGAGCGGACCGGTTCAAGCGGGTAATTACGCCCG
The DNA here is from genome assembly GCA_964632995.1 of uncultured Saprospiraceae bacterium. GTDB lineage: Bacteria > Bacteroidota > Bacteroidia > Chitinophagales > Saprospiraceae > CAZWDL01. Next base: position 51,836 of record CAZWDL010000017.1, on the reverse strand, counting down.
GGACAAAACGCCGCTGCTGGCCACGGGGCTGTCCTTTCTACTCACCGGAGTAGGACAGTTTTACAACGGCGATACCAAAAAGGGGGCGCTCATGCTAGGCGGCGCCGTGCTGTTGGTCTTTATCGTCCCCTTTTTGGTCCTCCCCATCTGGATCTGGTCCATGATCGACGCCTACCAGGTGGCCGAAGGTAAAAAGCCACTATGGAGCTGAAAACACTGATCAACCTGCACCCCAGGGAATACGAGCACCCTTTCGATACCCGCGCCCTGGATACGCTGGAACGCACCAAGGGCCTCGATATGGTGGTCAAGAAGTTCTATGAAATGGGGATCGAACGGATCCTGAAGCTGCAATTCACGGGCAATAGCCTGAAGTTGACCCCCAGCAGCATGCCGGAACTCTTCGGTCTGTTGCATGAAGCCTGCCGCATCACCAACCTGCCCGACATCCCCGATCTCTACGTATATCGCGCCGAGGGCCTGGAAGCCATCACCCTGGGCGTCGAACGGCCCATGATCATGCTCGCCTCGGAAGCAGTGGAAGACCTGTCGGATGAGGAACTGCTTTTTATCATTGGCCGGGAAATCGGACATATCAAAAGCCGCCATATTCTCTACCAGGAAATCGGTTCCATACTGCCGGAAATGGCGGAGGCTTTCTCAGGCATCACGATGGGTATCGGCGGGCTCGTTTCTATCGGTTTGCGTTATACGCTTTTCTACTGGATGCAGATGGCCGAATATACCGCCGACCGCACCGGCCTGCTGGCCTGTCAAGACATCACTGTCGCCACCGGTGTACTGGCCAAACTGGCCGGACTACCGAAAAACTACTGGGATACCTTCAATCTCGACGATTTCGTCACCCAGGCCCGCGAATTCGAAGGTTTCAGTGAGAAGGCTTTCGACAAGGTGCTCAAGTTCCTCTTTAAAAATAATCTTTGGGCGGTGGCCCGCGCCAGCGAATTGTTTAAATGGACCGACGCGGGCGACTACCAGCGCGTGCTGGAACGAAAAACGGAAATGAAACAGGTCAGCCCTTCCGGAACGGAACAGCTCAACTTCTGCCCCGCCTGCGGCTTTAAGCTGGAAGCCGCGGGCATCTTTTGCCCGAACTGCGGACATAAGCTGGGCTAGGGGCTGGGTGCTGGGTGCTGGATACTCGAAGGTAGGCGGCTGGGGGGAACCCTGAGGGGGCGACTGAAAAATCCGAGTTAAGGTTTTCGGGCTCTCTTGCCTGGCTGACAATTTACTTTTGTCAAAGACCTTTAAAAATTATTTCAAATATGACAAATCAACTCTTACCAGGCATCCAGCAATTCGACCTTTCCGGAAAAGCCGCCGTCGTCACCGGAGGATCCAAAGGCCTGGGCCTCGCGATGGCCGCCGGCCTCGCTTCTGCCGGAGCGGATGTCATGCTGGTTAGCCGTCACTTGGAAGAAGGGGAAAAGGCAGCTAAGGAATTATCGGCCTCATATGATTCGGAAGCCCTTGCTTTCGAGGCTGATGTCACCCGGCCGGCACAGATGGAAGCCATGGCCGAAGCCGCAATGGAATCCTTCGGTCGCCTCGACATCCTCATCAACAACGCCGGCATCAACATTCGCGGGGCCATCGATGAGTTGTCTTATGACGAATTCAAGCAAGTCATGGAAGTGAATACCAATGGCGTCTGGCTGGCCTCCCGGGCGGTGGTTCCGTGTATGAAAGCAGCCGGCGGCGGGCGCATCATCAACCTGGCCAGTACACTGGGGCTGGTCGGACTGGCCAATCGCACGCCTTACACCTCCAGCAAAGGAGCGGTGGTGCAGATGACGCGCGCCCTCGCCCTCGAGCTGGCGCCCTTCAACATCAATGTCAATGCCATCTGCCCCGGCCCTTTTCTGACGGAGATGAATATCCCGATCGCCGACACGGAGGAAGCTAAAAAATTCATCGTCGGCGCCACCGCGCTGGGCCGCTGGGGTGAGCTGCGCGAAATCCAGGGCGCGGCGATCTTCCTGGCCGGCGAGGCCGCCAGCTATGTGGTGGGAGCGACCCTGACGGTGGATGGGGGATGGACGGCAAAATGAAGTGGGAAATGAGAAATGGGAAGGCGGAAAAAACGGGATGCAGAACTCCATTTTAGAATTTATAATGACTAAATTTTGCTTTAGGTTGCCATATTAATTAGTAGAGAGATAAGGGTAGAGGGTATAGAGATGACAGCCACCGGACTGAACGATCTCTCTACCCAAATCCATCTACTCTCTACCGGGCAAATTCGCGAATTGCCATAAATTTTAATCGTACCTATGCGCATTCTTATCACCGGCGGTGCGGGTTTTTTAGGCAAAAAGCTGGCATTAAAATTATTGAAGGAAGGAGTGCTTGCCCTCGACGGGCAGTCGCCCCAGGAGGTTACCAGGCTGGTCGTTTTCGATAAAACTCAGGCCGATTTGCCTGATGATGAACGACTGAAAATAGTGAAAGAGGATATTCGCGACGGGAAGTTCATGCGATCCTTACTCCAACCCGCACCGGACGTCATTTTCCACCTGGCGGCCGTTGTCAGTGGGGAGGCGGAAAAGAATTTTGACCTGGGCATGGAGGTCAACCTGCACACTACGCTCCAGCTGCTCGAAATATGCCGGGAGTTGAAGGCGAAACCGGTGCTGGTATTCGCCAGCGGCGGCGCCGTTTTCGGAGGGGAATGGATCGAAACGGTTTACGACTACACGGCGCCGGTGCCGCAGAGTTCATACGGCACCCAAAAAGCAATAGCAGAACTACTGATCAACGACTACAGCCGGAGAGGTTTCGTGAACGGTCGCGTATTGCGGCTTCCGACCGTTGTAGTGCGGCCCGGAAAACCCAATGCGGCTACTTCTTCTTTTGCCAGTTCCATCATCCGGGAGCCCTTACAAAAACGAAGAGCCAGTTGCCCGGTAAGCCGGGATACCAAAATCTGGATACTCTCCCCTCGAAAGGTGATCCGAAACTTTATCCACGCTGCTCAGTTACCCGCCGAAGCTTTCGGTTCCAGCCGGATCGTCACTTTACCGGGGCTTAGCACTTCAGTAGAGGAGATGGTCATGACGCTGGAAGCCATAGCCGGCAGAGAAACGGTTGAATTGATCGACTGGCAGCCGGACCCGTTCATTCAAAGCATCGTTATGACCTGGCCGGTGCATTTTGTTCCCCAACGGGCGCTCGCGATGGGGTTCCAGAAGGATGAATCTATTGAGGAGGTTATTACAGCATTTATCGATGAAGAATTGGCGTGAAAACCGTTACTAAAACTTGAAATCATGAATTCAGACAGGCAGATCGCGATCGTTACGGGCGCCGGTTCGGGCATCGGCAGGGCTGCAGCTCTGGGACTGCTGGAAAAAGGCTACGCAGTGGTCCTGACGGGGCGCCGGCGGGAAGCGCTGGAGGCAACCGCCGAAGCCGCGAAGAAGAATCGCTCCCATGCGCTGGCGGTACCGACGGACGTAACCAGACCGGAATCTGTAAAGGCTTTATTCGCCAAAACCAGGGAAGCGTTCGGGAGGTTGGATCTGCTGTTCAATAATGCCGGGATCACCGCGCCGGGCGTACCTTTGGAAGATTTACCACTGGACCACTGGGAGCAGGTCGTCCGTACGAACCTGACCGGCGCCTTTTACTGCCTGAAAGCGGTGGCGCGGTCGATGGT
>CAZWDL010000017.1:0-48147 GCA_964632995.1 uncultured Saprospiraceae bacterium | reverse complement strand
TTTTGTGTATCCGGGAAGCTTTTAAACTGATGAAAAACCAGCTCCTCCTGCTCATTCTGTTTCTTTTATCTTTCCTTCAACTTCACACCCAGAACACCGCCGTTATCAACGCCGACCTCGGAAAAGACAGCATCAGCCGGCACATCTATGGCCACTTTTCCGAGCACCTCGGCCGCTGCATCTACGGCGGTTTTTACGTAGGGGAAGATAATACACTCATTCCCAACCGCGCCGGCGTGCGCACCGATGTCATCGAAGCCCTGAAAGAAATGAAAATTCCCAACCTGCGCTGGCCCGGCGGCTGCTTCGCGGATACCTATCATTGGAAGGACGGCATCGGCCCCAAATCCGAGCGGCCCACCATCGTCAATACCTGGTGGGGTGGGGTGACGGAAGACAACAGCTTCGGAACCCACGAATTCCTGAATATGTGCGAGTGGCTGGAAGCCGAGCCCTACCTGTCGGCCAACGTCGGCAGCGGCACGGTGCAGGAGCTCGCCGACTGGATTCAGTACGTCAATCACGGCGGAACCAGCCCGATGGCCGACCTGAGAAGAAAAAACGGCCGGGAGGAACCCTGGAGCGTGAAATACTGGGGCGTCGGCAACGAAATGTGGGGTTGCGGCGGCAATATGACCGCGGAATATTACGCTAACATTTACCGCCAGTACGCCACCTTCATGAGCGACTGGACCAACAGCGGCAGCTTCTACCGCATCGCCTCCGGCGCCAGCTCGGGCGACTACCACTGGACGGAAGTGATGATGCGCGATATCCCCCACAACATGCTCGACGGCGTAGCGCTGCACCACTACTCGGTGATCGACTGGAACAACAAAGGACCGGCTACTGGCTTTTCGGAACAGCAGTACTTCACCATTCTGAAGCGGGCCCTGCACATGGAAGAGCTGGTGCATCGCCACACTACCATCATGGACAAATACGACCCACGGAAGCGCATCGCCCTGATCGTCGACGAATGGGGCGGCTGGTACGATGTGGAATCGGGCACGAATCCCGGCTTCCTCTACCAGCAAAATACCATGCGCGACGCCATGATTGCCGGGGTCACGCTCAACATTTTCAACAATCACTGCGACCGCGTCAAAATGGCCAACCTGGCTCAGACTGTCAACGTCCTGCAGGCCGTCATTCTCACCGATGAGGAAAAGATGTTGCTGACGCCTACCTACCACGTCATGAAAATGTATAATGTCCACCAGGACGCGCTGATGTTGCCGGTGCAAGTAGAAACCGAAACCTATGAGCTGGGGGATGAAAGCTTACCAGCATTCTCCGTCTCCGCTTCGAAAGACAATGCGGGAGCGGTGCATGTTTCTGTCGTTAATATCGATGCCAAAGCGTCGAAAACCATTTCAATTGATTTGCGGGGTATGTCCTTTTCCTCAGCGGAAGCCCAAATCCTGACCTCGGCCGGCGTCCAGGACCACAACACTTTTGAAGAGCCCGAACGCGTAAAACCCGCTGTATTCGAACAGTTCAAAGCAGCCGGGAATACGCTGGAGGCAACGGTGCCGCCCTTTTCGGTGGTGGTGTTTGAGTTGAAGTGATACTGGATGCTGGATACTGGTGGGCCAGCACCCAGCACCTCTACCCCCTTTCCCACATTTGTAGTATCTTTCCCCTCACATGCAAAAACCGGTGTGCCATGATCAAAGAAAGATTGATTTCCCTGCTGGTGCTTATCCTGCTGGCGACTATTCCGACGAATGCCCAGCTGCATCAGCGCTTTTATACCGCCCACGATAATTACAGAGAACCTGTCATTAAAGACCGGCGCTTCAAACACGCCGACATCGCCCCTGTCATACGCGCCTTACCGGCGCCTTTCGAGGTCCGGGAAGCCGGCCACTCAGTCGAGGGACGCGAAATTTATCAGGTGAAGCTCGGCAACGGACCGACCACCGTGCTCATGTGGTCGCAGATGCACGGCGACGAGCCCACCGCCACCATGGCGCTGATGGATATCTTCCGCTTTTTCCAGGCTTCCGGCGACGGCTTCGACGATTATCGGCGCGACATCCTCAGCAAGTTGACCCTCTACTTCGTTCCCATGCTCAACCCCGACGGCGCCGAGCGCTTCCAGCGCCGCAACGTCCTGGGGATCGACCTCAATCGCGACGCCCTGCGCCTCACCAGCCCGGAAGCGCAGCTCCTCAAGCGCATCCGTGACGAGACGGACGCCGATTGGGGCTTCAACCTGCACGATCAGAGCCGCTACTACGCCGTGGGAAGGGATAAAAAGCAGGCCTCGATTTCTTTTTTGGCGCCGGCCTATAATTATAAAAAGGAAGTCAACACCGTGCGCGGCAACGCCATGAAGCTCATCGCCGGAATGAACGAGGTGATCCAGGCTTATATCCCCGGCCAGGTAGGCAAATACTCCGATGCCTTCGAACCGCGCGCCTTCGGCGACAATATTCAAAAGTGGGGAACCAGCACCATCCTCATCGAAACGGGCGGCTATGTCGGTGATCCCGAAAAGCAATTGCTACGCCGTCTCAACTTCGTCGCCTTGCTTTCTTCCTTCGATATGATCGCCAACCGGAAATATCAGGGTACGGACATCGCCGGCTACAACGATATCCCCTTCAACAACTACGGCGCCTTCGACGATCTCATGATCCAAGGCGTGGAAATTGAAGAGGAAGGGAAGTGGTACAAAGTGGATATCGCCTTCAAACGCCTGGAAATGGAATACGACCGCCACCGCTTCTTTTACTGGGAAGGCAACATCACCGACATCGGCGACCTGTCCACCTCCTGGGCCTTCAACGAACTGGACGCTGAAGGCTACCGCGCCGTGCCCGGCAAAATCTATCACGATGTGCTGGAAGACGTCGACGACCTCCGCCGGCTGGATATCCTCTCCCTGCTCAACCAGGGCTATACCGATTTCTTCATCGAAAACTGGCCGCAGGACAACCGCTTCCACACCCTGCCCATCCGCCTGCTCAAAGACTTCAAGGCCGCGGAACGGCAGGTGCAACTGGGCGGAAATCCTTCCCTGCTACTGCAAAAAAACGGCGAGTACCACTACGTGGTCGTGAACGGGTTTCTATATGATCTGCGGGACAGAGGAGCCCTGCGACAGGTGTTGGAGCAGGCGCGGTGACTTCCGTTTACGAAACCTTTGGAGGTTTCGTAAACGTATCAGAGTGAAAAAAAGAGTAGAGGGACGGATGCACTTCAATCGTCCCTCTACCCTCTACTTTCTACCAACTACTCACCAACCGTCACCGGCTCGTAAGCCTTAAACAGCGACATCTGCACCGCTTCCACCGCTTCGCGGTATTTGGCAAAATCTTCTTCAAAGAAAGCATTCACCTGTCCGACCACCTCCGCCGTTTCCTCCTTGGCTTTGTTCAGCATGATCTGCGCCGCCTGGTTGGGGGCGCCGTCGGAAGCGCTGAGGTAGCGGGAGGCCAGGTAATAGGCGCCGACCAGGTTATCGCTGGAGCGCTGTATGCCTTTCAGCCCTTCCGGCATCATGTACAGTTTCTCCAGCTCGTCGATCTGTTTGATCAGTTCCTTACCCTGTTTGGCGATAGCCTGCTTCACCGAGTCGGGCGCATTGACCAGCGCCTCGTCTACCAGCTTGATGGTTTTGCGGACGTTCTGCAGTTGCTTCCAGGCTTTGTCGCCTTTTTCCACCAGACCGGCAAACTCGTCGTATACCTCCATCTTCGCCATCAGGTCGGCTTTGCTGATCTCCAGGCGCGGATCGGTATTTACGGTCACCTCCGTGGAGTCCTTATGGTCGCCGTAGCTCAGCACCAGCTTATAGGTGCCGGGCAGCACTTCGGGGCCGCTTGGTGGATCGGCATCCGGGCGCTCGGGGCGCCACGTGGGATAGCTGATGCCGTCGCGGCGCAGATTCCAGCTAATGCGCACCATGCCGGTGTCCACCTTTTCGGTAAAGGTACGGATGGTGTCGCCTTCCATGTCCACGACCTGTACTTTGACCTTTTCAGGACGCTTCTTCGCTTTCGGCTTTTCATCTCCGTTTGCGGCTTCCGCCTCTTCTTCACCCGTTTCCCACGTCGGATTCACCCACAGGGTGAGTAAGGCGCCGTAGGGCCGGTTCTCCCCGCTGTAGATCGCATCGGCGGCGAAGCGCGTGCCCTGGTACGATTTGTACTCCGCCAGGTAGGCGTCGGGTGCGTCGAAGGCGGCGAAGGGTCCGTCGAGCACTTTGCCCTGCGTGGCGGCCAGTTCGCGCAGCGGCCGGATGTCGTCCAGAATCCAGAAGGAGCGGCCGAAGGTGCCGATGATCAGGTCGTGTTCGCGCGGATGTATTTTCAGGTCTATCGTCGGGACGGAGGGGTAGCCTTTGTCCCACTTGGTCCAGCTATCGGCGCCGTCGATGGAGAAGTACAGGCCGTGGTCGGTACCCAGGAAGAGCAGGTTGGGCTCTACGGGGTCCTGCACGATGGCCAGGGCGGGGCCGCCGGCGTCGGTTTCGTCGACGATGCGGGTCCAGCTCTGGCCGAAATCGGTCGTATGGTAGGCCATCGGCTGCCAGTCGTTACGGCGGTAGTCGTTGACGATGACGAAGGCCTCGCCGCGGTTGCGTTTTGACACCTCGACGAAGGGAATCCAGGAGCCGGCGCTGAAGCCGGGAATGCGGTCCGCCACATTCGTCCAGTTCTCGCCGCCGTCGCGGGTGATCTGCAGGTTGCCGTCGTCGGTGCCTACCCAGATGATGTTCTCGTCCACCGGGCTGGGGGCGATGGCCAGGATGGTGGTGTGATTTTCGGCTTCGGTATCGTCGATCGTCAGACCGCCGCTGCGGGCCTGTTGCTGCTTGAGGGTGTCATCGGTCGTCAGATCGGGCGAGATGATCATCCAGCTGTCGCCGCAGTCGGTGCTCTTGTGCACGTACTGGCTGCCGTAGTAGATGGTGCAGGCCTCGTCGGGGCTTTGCGCAAAAGCAGCGTTCCAGTTGAAACGAAGCTCACCGCCTTCCGGATGGACGGGCCGCAGGTATTTGGTCTTCCCGGTCTGCCGGTCGACCCGCCCCAGGTTGCCGCCCTGCGACATGGCGTAGGCGTAGCGGTTATTGTCGGGCTGGAAGGAGACGTCGAAGCCGTCGCCGAAGAAGATTTCCTGCCAGTTGGCGTTGCGGATGCCGCCTGCCTCCCACACGTAGGCCTGCCCGACCCAGGAGCCGTTGTCCTGCATGCCGCCGCCGATGTTATAGGGGATGTCCATGTCGTAGTCGACATGGTAGAATTGGCCGAGGGGCAGGTTTTCGGCAAATTGCCAGCTCTGCCCGCGGTCACGCGTCAGGTAGAAGCCGCCGTCGTTGCCGTTCATGATGAGGTCGGAATTCTCGGGGTGAATCCACAGCGCGTGGTGGTCGGGGTGTACGCCCTCGTAGTAGCGCAGGAAGACGTCCCAGTCCTTGCCGCCGTCCTCGCTCTTCGACACCAGCGAATAGAGGCTGTATACCCGGTTTTCGTTCTGCGGATCGACAAAGATGTCGGAGTAGTAGAAGGGCCGGTTGCCGATATCGTCGTCGGTCGACCATTTTTGGAAGGTCTTGCCGCCGTCGAACGATTTGTACAGCGCATTCTCCTTCGCCTCTACCAGCGCGTAGATGATATTCGGCTTGGAGGGTGCGATGGCCAGCCCGATACGGCCGAGTTCGCCTTCCGGCAAACCATCCTTAGGGGTGAGCTCCTTCCAGTTTTCCCCGCCGTCGTGGGTGACGTAAAGGCCGGAGCCGGAGCCGCCGGAGTTGAAGGTCCAGGGTTTGCGGCCGTGTTCCCACATGGCGGCGATGAGTTTGTTGGGATTGGTGGGGTCCATGACCAGGTCGGCTGCCCCCGTTTCGTCATTGACGTAGAGGATTTTGTTCCAGGTTTTGCCCCCGTCGGTGGTTTTGAACACGCCGCGCTCTTCGTTGGGCCCCCAGGGTGAGCCCAGCGCGCCCACGTAGAGCGTATTGGGATCATCGGGGTGGAGGAGGATGCGGTGGATGACTTTCGTCTCTTCCAGTCCCATGTGCTCCCAGGTATCGCCCCCGTCGAGGCTGCGGAAGATGCCGATACCCGAGTTCTGTGAGTTGCGGGGGTTGCCCTCGCCGGTGCCCACCCACACGATGTCGGGGATACGCTGGTTAATCGCCACCGCGCCGATCGACTGCACGGGCTGATCATCGAAGATGGGCTCCCAGTCGATGCCGCCGCTGACGCTCTTCCACACGCCGCCGGAAGCGGAGCCGATGTAAATAATATCGGGGTTGCTGACCACCGCATCGATGGACGTCACGCGCCCGCTCATGCCCGCCGGGCCGATGCTGCGCGGTTTGATCCCCTCGAAGTGATCGAGGTTGACCGTCTGGGCCGGCAGCGTGCACAATAACGCCAGCAGCCCGGATAAGGTGAATAAGAATTTGAGCTTCATAAGTTAGGAGTGTTTGTTGTTGTAGCACAGGCTTTAGCCTGTATGTAACACAGGCTTTAGCCTGTATGTAACACAGGCTTTAGCCTGTAAATAAATAATTCAGCCAGTATGTAACACAGGCTTTACCTGTAAATAAATGATGATTCGTATTCAAGGCCGTTACAGTCTTTCGTCATTTGCTTTCAAGTGATGGAAAAGAAATTTTGGGGCGAGCAAACCCAAAATTAGAAAAAATTCCGAATGCCAGCGTTGTCTGCCCGTGCCTCGTACCGGTGAATTTATTCGCCGCCAAAAAAGGGAATCAAAGTTTTTAACAACCAACGGATGATGACATAAGCCTCCGGAAGTGGCTTCCGCGTTCCGCAGTCGGAGGGGGCTGGAAGGCGCCGCCCGACATGTGAGGCGGCGCAGCAGATTGAACAAATGCCTCTTTTCATGAGCTATAGAAGCGCAGCTTCAGGATTTCCAACCTGAGGAAGATTCACCAAACCTCCTGCCCATGCCTAACACCCACACCGGTCTCGACCGCCTCGCTGCGCAACCCACTTTGTTGAAAAACTACTCCGGCAACTTCGGCTACCTCTGTAACAGCACTTCCATTGATCGACAGTTCCGGCACGGAATCGGGATACTAAAAGAACACTTCGGCAAACGCCTGACCACCGTTTTCGCCCCCCAGCACGGCTTGCTGACGCAGGCCCAGGACAACATGATCGAGTCGCCCCATTTTTACCACGAGCATTACGAATTGCCGGTCTATAGCCTCTACTCCGATGTGCGGCAGCCGACGGCGGCTATGCTGGAAGACATCGACCATTTGATCATCGACCTGCAGGACGTGGGCGTGCGGGTATACACCTATATACAAACCGCTTTTCTGGCTATAGAGGCCTGCGGCCGGCACGGGGTGAATGTTATCGTACTGGACCGGCCCAATCCACTGGGTGGGATGGAGGTAGCCGGCAATATGCTCGATCCGGCCTTCAAGTCCTTCATCGGGCTGCACCCGTTGCCCATGCAGCATGGGATGAGCATCGGCGAGCTGGCGCGGCTGGCTGTCGCCAAATGGGGAATCGACTGCGAACTGGAAGTGATTGAGATGGAAGGCTGGCGGCGGAAGATGACTTTCGCAGATACCGGCCTGCCCTGGGTCCTGCCTTCGCCCAACTTTCCCAGCCTCGACACCGCGCTGGTCTATCCGGGAACCGTCCTGCTGGAGGGAACTAACTTATCGGAGGGTCGCGGCACGGTGCGCCCTTTTGAGCTGTTCGGCCATCCGCACATGAAACCTTACGAATTCCTGGAGGCGCTGCAAGCCGCATTTAGCGAAAGCGGACTAAAAGGTGTCGCCCTGCGCCCGCTGTCTTTCAAACCCACCTTCGACAAATACGCCGCTTCCACCGTCCGCGGCTATCAGCTGCACGTCACCGATCCGGTCAGCTTCCGCCCCTGGCATACCGCTCAGGTGCTCCTGCGCGAACTCTTCCACCTGATGGGCGATCACTTCATCTGGCGGGAGCCGCCATTCGAATACGAATCGCAGAAACTGCCCATCGACATCCTCAACGGCACCGACCAACTACGCCTCTGGGTCGACCGCCGTGGCGCTTTCGAAGAGCTGGAAGCTATTGAGCGGCAGGGAAGAGTTGCTTTTATGGAGGATCGGCGAGCTGCTTTGCTCTATCCGTAAAACCATGAAACCATGAAAATTCTCCCTATCTTTCCGTCAAACAAACAAGAAACCACCATGATGCCCGTCGACAAGGAAAGATTCAGAGAACTCGTAGAGAGCGAGCAAGTAGGCCAGGCCCTCAATCAGCTCTCCGATGTATCGCATTTTTTGGGAGAAGGCGATCTGCAGGAGCAGCTGCAGTCTATCGCCGAGCGCTACCAGGAGCTGCAGGAACTGGAAGAAGGCAGCGAGGAAGCAGAAGCGCAGCGCATCGGTATCCGCAACGACCTGCTGGAGTTCATCGAGCAGTTGCCCGAGGAATTTTCCGGTGAATCCGGTAGCGGAGACGGATCGGGCGGATGCCTGGGCGCACTGTTGGCACTGGTGGCCCTGACTTTTTTGCTGCTGCAGATGGCCTGAGAAGCCGGATTGAGGTAGGTACTCATGTTTTGTTCGGAATAGTCCGGGGACGAAACTCGTTCGATATCACCGGGGGAGATTCATCACCGAGGCTTCCCCCCTCCTGAGCTTCATCCAGTCAGCTGGATTGAACAAATGCCACCCATATTACACTCAGCCAAATTTTTCCGAAAATACTTTTGCTTTTTTAAACTATTTGGGCCCTTTTTACTGTTGTATTTCTAACTCGGCAAACAGTCATCAAGCACTTTTCAATCGCTCTTGTTTTCAATCCCCCAGTTCTCACTGAAGCGCCGCTCTGCGGCGACCAGCAGTAATCTGTCAAACCACGCCATCCGGAGAACATCTCACTAGCTGACCTGCCCTCAGTAGAAACTTTATTGCCAAAACCCAATTGACCACTTCATAATCTACCAACTATGGAACGCATTATCACCTCGACACTATCAATTCCGCGCGAAGAACGGGCCAACGCGCTGACACACGCCTTAGGCATTCTGTTTTGCCTCATCGGTGTTCCCTACTTGCTGATCGAAAGTTCCGGCATCGGCGGCTGGGAAAAGGTGGCCGGCCTGGCCGTTTTTGGGTTTTCGATGACCCTGGTCTATCTCTCATCCACCATCTACCACGCGGTCAGTTCCGAACGGCTCAAACAACTCTGGCACCGCATCGATCACATCAGTATTTATTTCCTCATCGCCGGCACCCACACGCCTTTTTTGTTATTTCTCGCCGACGGCGGCGGGGGCGGCACCTTTTATCTCTATCTGCTCTGGGGCATGGTGGCTCTTGGTGTGCTGTACAAGATGTTCTTCTTCGGCCGCTTCAAACTCCTGTCTGTATTCTACTATCTAGCCATGGGCTGGGTCGCCATCTTCACCATCCCTTCCATCCTGCAAATGATGGGCGATACCGTTCTCTTCTGGATCATCGCCGGCGGCGCCTTGTACACCCTCGGCGTCATCTTTTTTCTTTGGGAAAAGCTGCCTTACCATCATGCTATCTGGCACCTCTTCGTACTCGGAGGTAGCGCCGCGCACTTTATGGCGATGGTGTATCTGGTGCAGGCGGGGTGAAAGGAAGTCGGCCATACGGTTCTTCGCTTCGCTCCGAGAAGTCGGAAAGCTCTGTTAAAACTACGTTAAGGCTGCTTCATCTTTCTTTCTAAATATCCTTATTTGAACTATCTTTAAGTTGATTCACTTATATTTGCAGTATAAACGCTAACGCTTGATCAAAAGCATCGCACATATCAGTCTGGCCGCTCTGGTCTACTTCAGCTCGCTGGGGGTGCTGCTCAATGCCCACTTCTGTAAGGGAGAACTGAAGCACCTGTCGGCTTACCTGCCGGCGGAGCGTTGCCACGATATGCAGGAAGCAGCCATGCCGGCTGACTGCCCGATGCATCAGCAGAATAAGCACTGCGAGGCGCCTACGCCGGAAGATGAAAAAGACTGCTGTGATAATTCCACGGAATACTTCAAAAACGATCACGAACAGCAGTTTGAATTCTCGGTGCTCGAATGGAGCCCGCAGCTGACGGCTGCCTTGCTCAGCATTTCTCCCCTCGATTTACCCGGTACCGACCGCCGTACGGTCGAATACCTCAACTACAAACCGCCACTCCTCGTCTGCGACCGCCCCGTTTCGTTGCAGACTTTTCTCTGCTAAATACCACTGATCGATCCGCTTTGCGCGGATATTACCCGTCAGCTGTCCGGCTGTACGGGTTGCCCTGTTTTATCCTACGGGAAAGCATCGTGGGGATTTTGAAAATTACCAGCCAGGGAGTTTAGAAGTTTAGTCGCCCGCGACACTGCGTGTCGGAGCAGGTTTAGAAGTTTAGCAGGTCTGGAACCGGAAATCTCATTTTCAGATCTGCTAAACTCCTAAACAGCCGCGCCCGGAAGGCCGCGGCGTTAAACTCCTAAACTTTTCTGAAGCCGGTAAAGATCAGTGACCGACTTATGATTAACAGCATCATCAAATTCTTTCTGGAGAATAAGCTCGTCGCCTGGCTGCTCCTCCTGCTCTTCGCCGGATGGGGCCTGGCGACCGCACCTTTCAACTGGGAGCTTGACTGGCTGCCGCGCGACCCCGTGGCTGTTGACGCCATCCCCGATATCGGGGAGAACCAGCAGATCGTCTTTACCCGCTGGCAGGGGCGCTCACCACAAGACGTGGAAGACCAGATTACCTATCCCTTAACTTCCTCTCTGTTGGGCATTCCGGGCGTGAAGAGCATCCGTTCGAACTCCATGTTCGGCTTCTCCAGCATCTACGTCATTTTCAATGACGAGGTGGATTTTTACTGGAGCCGCTCGCGCATCCTGGAAAAGCTCAATTCACTGCCCGCCAACCTTTTGCCGGAAGGCGTACAACCTACCCTCGGCCCCGACGCCACGGCGCTGGGACAGATCTACTGGTATACCCTGGAAGGCCGCGACAAGGAAGGCAATCCGACGGGCGGCTGGGACCTGCACGAACTGCGCTCCATCCAGGACTACTACGTGCGCTACGGGCTGGCGTCCGCCGAAGGGGTGTCCGAGGTCGCTTCCGTCGGCGGCTATGTCATGGAATATCAGGTCGATGCCGACCCCGATGCTATGAAAGCCGCCGGCATCACCCTTCAGCAGCTGATGCAGGCGCTCAGCAACAGCAATGTCGACGTGGGCGCGCAAACCATTGAAATCAACCTCGCCGAGTACTTCGTGCGCGGGCTGGGCTATATCGAGTCCATAGAAGATATTGAAACCAGCGTGGTAGCTACCCGCGACAACGTCCCCATCCGCGTAAGCGATGTAGCCCGCGTCAACATCGGGCCGGCGACCCGCCGCGGGGCGCTCGACAAGTCGGGCGCCGAAGTCGTCGGCGGCGTGGTGGTCGCCCGCTACGGCGCCAATCCCATGCAAGTGATCGACAATGTGAAGGCGAAAATCGCCGAGATCGAACCCGGCCTTCCCAGCAAGACGCTGGACGACGGAACGGTCTCTCAGGTGAAAATCATTCCCTTTTACGACCGCACCGAACTGATCCACGAAACCATCGGCACCCTGGAAGAAGCGCTGACCCTGGAGGTGCTCATCACCGTCATCGTGGTGATCCTGATGCTGTTCAACCTCAAGTCTTCCTTTCTGGTGTCGGGGGTTTTGCCGGTTGCCGTGCTGATGTGCTTCATCGCAATGCGTTATTTCGGCGTCGACGCCAATATCGTCGCCCTGTCGGGTATCGCCATCGCCATCGGCACCATGGTGGATATGAGTATCGTGCTGGTAGAGAGTATCAACAACCGGCTGGAAAGCAATGCTGAGTCGGGAACCGATGTTAAACCAGTCACCGGCCGTAAAGTCGATGAAGAGGCTGCCGAAGGCGAAACGCTGCTTCAGACCGTCTACTACGCCAGCACCGAGGTGGCCTCGGCCGTCGTCACCGCGGTCGCCACCACGATTATCAGCTTCCTGCCCGTCTTCACGATGGAAGCCGCGGAAGGTAAGCTGTTCCGGCCATTGGCTTTCACCAAGACCTTTGCGCTGATCGCGACCATCATTCTGGCCATAACGGTTATTCCGCCGCTGGCGCACAGCCTTTTCTCCGTCAGGCTAGAACGGAAAACCTGGCGCTATATCGCCAACGGCTTGCTGCTCTCAGGCGGCATCGCACTGGCGGGGCTGGTCAACTTCTGGCTGGGGCTGGTCGTCGCCTTCGTGGCGCTGATGGGCTTGCTGTCGACCCTGGTGATGACACTTCTGCCGGGCGAAGGAAGCCGTTATTTTGAGCTGGGGAAAAATATCCTTTACGCCGGCCTGGTCGCCTTCCTGCTCACCCGCGTCTGGATGCCGCTGGGGGTCAACCAGAGCGTATGGACCAACTTTCTGTTTGTCGGGGGGATTGCTGCCTTGCTGATCAGCTTT
Organism: uncultured Saprospiraceae bacterium; assembly: GCA_964632995.1. Lineage (GTDB taxonomy): Bacteria > Bacteroidota > Bacteroidia > Chitinophagales > Saprospiraceae > CAZWDL01. The sequence continues at coordinate 35,712 of CAZWDL010000017.1, read as the reverse complement.
TTCTACCTCGTCATTTATTACTACGAGCCTATCCTGCGGGCCTGCCTGCGCTTCAAATGGATATTCCTTTTGTTGGTAGGGTTGATCCTGTACGGTGGCTGGCAGGTGTGGCAGGATACCGGAGAAGAATTTATGCCTTCGCTCGACGAGGGCTCCTTCCTCCTCATGCCTACCTCCATGCCGCATTCGGGAATGGAGGAGAATATGAAAAACCTGCGCGTGCTCGACATGGCCGTGACGGCTATTCCGGAAGTGGAAATGGTGGTGGGCAAGCTGGGGCGCGCCGACAGCCCGCTGGATCCGGCGCCTATCTCGATGTACGAAAACGTCATCCTCTACAAATCGGAGTATAAGACTGACGAAGACGGCCGACGCATCCGGTACAAAGTAGATGACGAAGGTAATTATGTTCGCGATGATGAAGACAACCTGATCGAAGACCCACAGGGGCTGTACTTCCGGCAGTGGCGTGAGCACATCCAAAGCCCTGATGATATCTGGAACGAAATTGTGGCGGTTACGAAAGTACCGGGGGTAACCTCCGCCCCAAAGCTGCAACCTATCGAAACGCGCCTGGTGATGCTACAGACGGGCATGCGTGCGCCCATGGGTATCAAGGTGCGCGGCCCCGATCTGAAAACCATCGAGGGCTTCGGGCTGGAGCTGGAGCAGCACCTTAAGGAAATAGCGGGCGTGAAAGAGGCCGCGGTTTTCGCCGAGCGCATCGTCGGCAAACCCTATCTCGAACTCGATATCGACCGGGAGGCGATTGCCCGTCACGGGCTGACCATCCAGGAGGTGCAAAGCTACATACAGGCTGCCGTCGGCGGTATGACGATGACGACGACGGTTGAGGGCCGCGAGCGCTATCCCGTGCGCGTCCGCTACCCGCGCGAGTTGCGCAGCGATCCGGATGTGATCAGGGAGATCCTGTTGCCTTCCAGCACCGGCGGTCAGATCCCGCTCGGCGACCTGGTGACGATCAATTACACCCAGGGCCCGCAGGCTATCAAAAGTGAGGACGGCTTTCTGATCGGCTACGTGCTCTTCGATCGGGAGGACGGCTTCTCGGAGGTGGAGGTGGTGAACAACGTCCAGCAGTATCTGCAGCAGCAGATCGACGAAGGCACGCTCGTTGTGCCCGCCGGCGTCAGTTATCGCTTCGCCGGCAACTACGAACAGCAGGTGCGCGCCGAAAAGCGCCTGAGCCTGGTATTGCCTGTTGCGTTCGGCATCATATTTCTCATCCTCTATTTCCAGTTCCGCTCGGTGGCCATCTCGACAATGGTATTTACGGGTGTCTTCATCGCCTTCGCGGGCGGCTTCCTGCTCATCGGGCTGTACGACATCGGCTGGTTCCTCGACTTCGACCTCCTGGGCAGGAACATGCGGGACTTGTTCCAGGTCCATACCATCAACCTCTCGGTAGCCGTCTGGGTAGGCTTTCTGGCCCTCTTTGGCATCGCTACGGACGATGGCGTACTGGTGGCTACCTTCCTGCGGGACAGCTTCCGCAGCAACGAGCCGAAGACGAAAGAGGAGATACGCGACGCCGTAGTGGAAGGCGGCAAGCGCCGCGTCCGCCCGGCAATGATGACCACGGCGACCACCCTGCTGGCTCTTCTGCCGATACTGACGTCCACCGGCCGCGGCGCCGATATCATGATCCCGATGGCGATTCCTTCCTTTGGAGGGATGCTCATTCAGGTGATCACGATGTTCACCGTACCGGTGCTCTTTGCCATGTGGAAAGAGGGCGGACTGCGATGGAGAAAACTGAATCAAAGAGTAGGAAGTAATGATGAAGTGAAGGAGTAAGACGGAAGTGTGGGGGTTGCCGGCCCTGTGGGCGGCCGTCTGAAGAGGTTCGGCCTGGACGGCCTCACTGTGGGGGCTCGTTCGCTTCGCTCACTTACAGTGGGGATGGCTAGCCAGGATTTCTCTTCGCAAATCCTCCCCTCAGCGAGGCGATAGCCGAGCCCCCACAACCCTGAAGCAGCTGCTTCAGGGCCCCACGGGCAGCCGCCCGCAGAGCCGGCAACCCCAACAGGAACGAAAAAACATATAGCGATCGAAATAGATACCATCGAAAAATAGTAGAGCAATCGATATGAAAAACGCAATCATCCTAGTACTCTCTCTGCTCAGCAGCGCGGCTGCCGCCCAGCCGCTGGATACGCTCATCGCTACGGCGATGGCCAACAATCCGGAGTTAAAGGCGCTGTTCCTGGAATACCGGGCGCAGCTGGAGCGCGCACCGCAGGTGAGCGAGCTGCCCGACCCGGAAGTGAGCGTCGGCGTATCTATCCTGCCGGTGGAGACACGGCTGGGGCCGCAATGGGTGCGTACAGGCATCACCCAGATGTTCCCCTGGACCGGCACCCTGCAGGCCAAAGAAGATATTGTGTTGACGATGGCGCGCGCCCAGTACGAGCAGGCAGAGGCCCTGAAGCAAGAGTTAGCCTACCAGACGAGCCGTGCCTATTACCAGTTGTACGATTTGCGACAGCGCCGGGATATCCTCCGGAGGAACTTGCGCTTTTTCCGTGGACTGGAACAGCTGGCGCTGGCTAAAGTGGAAAGCGGCCGGGCAACAGGCGCCGATGTACTGCGTGTGCAGCTACAGACCCAGGAACTGGAACAGCAGCTGGAGATCTTGCAGAACCGGGAAAATAATCCGCTTTCAACACTCAATCAGGTGCTTAACCGACCACTGGATACGCCGGTTTCCGTCAGTGATACGTTGCCGGTAGCTGACTTGCTTCTGGACCGTAATCTGGTCGATAGTATCATTCGCAGTAATCATCCGATGCTGCAAATGCTGACCTACGAACAGGAAGCCGCCCGGCAGGAGATTGAATTGAACGATATCGATCGCAAACCGACTTTCGGATTCGGGATCGATTACATCTTCACCGGGAGGCGCAGCGATTCCGAACCGGTCAATAACGGTCGCGATGTACTCGGTGTGCGTGGATCTATCCAGATACCGCTGTTCACCAATAAATACAGCGCCAAGGAGCAGGAGGAACGACTCCGCATCGATGCGCTGGAAAACCAGAAGCTCGACCTGCGGCAAAAGTATCTGGCCGCCGTAGAAAGGGCCTATACGGATTACCGCGATGCCCAGCTGAAACTGGAATTAGTCGACCGGCAGCAGGCCACCCTGCAGTCGGCCATCAATATTCTGACTACACGCTACAGCAGCGAAGGCCGCGGCTTTGACGAGTTACTCAGGCTGCAGGTCGATCAGATCAACTACGATCTCAGGCGCCTCGATGCCATCGTGCAGAGTCATTTGGCGAAAGCTGAAGTGGAACGGTTGACGGAGTTTGGGTGGTAATGGCCTTGTGCCGGCGAATTTATTCGCCGATAAACCTTGAAAAGTAAGGCTGTAATCTGAAAGCAACACGGCTAAGACTGTTTAAAATGAATGAAGAAAAATCAAATATTATGGATAAGAAAATAATCATCATTGCCATCGCCGCCGTACTGGTTGGGTTAGGCGCCGGTTATTTGATCTTTGGCGGAGCGGAGGCCGAACCACAGGAACACGTACACGCGGAGCCCGACGAAAAAGCGGCCGGGGGCGAAACCATCTGGACCTGTTCCATGCACCCGCAGATCCGGCAGGAAGAACCGGGGCTTTGTCCCATCTGTGAGATGGACCTCATCCCCCTTGATGACATGCAGTCGGAGAATCCGCTGGTATTGGAAATGACCAAATCGGCGGTCAAACTGGCCAATCTGCAGACGACGGTGGTCGGGCAGCGGGGTAAAGCCGAAGCGACACTGCGGCTGACCGGCAAGATCAAAGCCGACGAACGCCGCGTGGCTTCGCAGGTGGCTCACGTGCCGGGGCGCATTGAAGAACTTTTTGTCACCTTTACCGGCGAGCCCGTACAAAAAGGCCAGCAACTGGCCCGGATCTATTCACCGGAACTCATTACCGCACAGCGCGAAATGTTGGAGGCGCTCAAGATACAGGATACCAACCCCCAGCTGGCCGAGGCCGCCCGGAAAAAACTGCGCTACTGGCGTATTCCGGAGCAAACCATTCAGGAGATCATTGATAAGGGGGAGATTCAGGAGACCGTGACCGTCTATGCCGAAACCGGCGGCATCGTGCAGGAGCGGCGCGTATCGGTAGGCGATTATGTCAAGGAAGGAGAGGTGCTGTTCGAGCTGGTCGATCTCAGCCGGCTCTGGGTGCTCTTCGATGCCTACGAAGATGATCTGTCGGTCGTCAAGGTTGGGGACCGGGTAGAATTTACCACGCCGGCGCTGCCGGAGCAAACATTCAGTTCGCGCGTTACCTTCATCGATCCGATGATCGATCCGGAAACGCGGACGGCGCAGCTGCGGGCCGAGGTGTATAACCGGGGCGGGCAGCTGAAACCCGAAATGTTCGTCCGCGGAACGGTGCTTTCCACCGCCCGGGCCAAAGAAGGCCTGCTGGCGCCCAAAACGGCGGTACTGTGGACCGGCAAGCGCTCGGTAGTCTACGTGGAAATGCCCAATACGACGGTTCCGTCCTACGAATACCGCGAAGTGGTGCTCGGCGAATCGGTGGGCGATGCCTACATCGTGGAATCGGGGCTGGACCCCGGGGAAGCCGTGGTGACCAACGGCGCCTTCGCCATCGACGCCGCCGCCCAGCTCAACAATCAGCAGAGCATGATGAACCGCCGGGTTAATATCAAGGGCATGGAAGGCCCCGATGCACCGGATTATCAGGCCGGCACCCCACAGGAATTTAAGGTGCAGCTGCAGGAACTGCTGCAGCAGTATATCAACCTGAAGAATGCCCTGGTGGAGAGCGACCCGGAAGCCGCGGCGAAAGCCGCGGCGCGCTTTGTGGAATACCTCGATGAGGTGGATATGACGCTGCTCGAAGGCCAGCCCCACATGTACTGGATGGACCAGATGCGCGCTATGCAGCAACATGCTAAAAGTATCGCTGAAAGTCAGGATGTGGAAGAACAGCGCAAGCAGTTCGGCTTCCTGTCGGACCTGCTCATCAAAACCGTGGAAGCCTTCGGCACCGCCCGCGCCGAACTCTACGTGCAGCATTGCCCGATGGCTTTCAACGACGAGGGCGCCAGCTGGATCAGCAGCGAGGAAGCTATCCGCAACCCCTACTTCGGCGACAAGATGCTGAAGTGCGGCAAGGTACAGGAGACGCTGGCTACTAAATAGTTGGTCGCTTGAGGTTTTGGGCGCTATTTGTCGAGGTGTTTTTCATGACCTGGAATTTTCTTTACTAAAGAAAGGAGGCGCCCAAAATTTCAAGCTCCATAAACATATTGACGTCGAACGGGTCCGTGAGGAACCTCAAACCAGTTTGCGTCGGAAATCAATGATCAGACTATGGCACTACTTATCATATTTTTGCTTATCACCGCAGTCATCATCGTCTGGTTTCTCATGCGGGACAACCAGGGGGGACCTGGCCTGGGAAAAGTATCCGGAAAGCCCGCTGGATGTTTTGAAGAAGCAGTATGCCGAGGGCAAAATTTCCAAAGAAGAATACGAAGAACGAAAAGCCATTCTCGAGGAAGATGAATGAAAAACGGCTGAAATTGAAGGGGGCAATAGTTTAATGCTATTAACTTAACCCGGAAAATTTACAAAGAATTTTCCGCCCGAAGGGCTGACGAATTCAAAATTTTGGTTGCCAGGTAATTATAAAGATGCGTTAGCCCTGCCCCGTCCCGCAGTCCCCAAGTCATTTTTCTCAGGTTGACGACATTGACCAATAGTTGGCTTTTAACCTTTTAGAAAGAATTTATGGGCTATTACTGTGCTTTATTCCAAAAATATGTTCCCCATATGAGATAAATGCAAAATATTTTTCTACTTTGGGCGTGTCGAATTGAGTGGTTGATCTTACGCTCTTGATTGATTTACATCGCTTCATTTCAAACGCACCTCACTATGATGGATTCATTTAAACCAATTTTCAGAGGCCTGTTATTGCTTATCCTCGTGACAGGACTACAGCAACACACGACGGCCCAGATAACCGTTACTGGTCAGGTAACAGATGCCGAAGATAACAGTCCCCTAGCAGGCGTCACTGTTCTGGTGCAGGGCGCCGGCACTGGTACCGTTACCGATGTCGACGGTAACTATTCTATCGAAGCGCCCTCCTCAAACAGCGTGCTCGTCTTTTCCTTTATCGGCTATGAGCAGAAGGAAATTCAGGTCGGCAACCAAAGTGTGATCGATGTGGCGCTCCCTGTTAGCACCGCGCAGTTGGAGGAAGTTGTGGTTGTCGGATACGGAACGGTGAAGAAAAGTGATTTGACAGGATCTGTTGGGTCCGTTAGCGGCGAAGAGCTAAATTCTGTTGCCCAAACTTCGGTAGATCAGATCATGCAAGGAAGAGTTGCGGGTGTCCGAATTACACAAACGAATGCGGAACCCGGCGGTGGCTTTTCGGTCAGAATACGAGGCACCAATTCCATTACCGCCGGGAATGAACCCTTGTATGTTATTGACGGCCTGCCGGGAGCTAATCCTCTAAACTCCCTAAACCCTTCGGATATTGAATCGGTGGAAGTGCTTAAAGATGCATCCGCCACCGCCATATACGGGGCAAGGGGTTCTAATGGCGTTGTTATCATTACCACCAAACAAGGTAAAAAGGAATCTCCGCTGGAGGTTAATTACAATGTCTCCGTTGGTTTGCAGGAGCCTACCAGAACGCTCGACATGATGAATGCCCAGGAGTACATGTCTTTCTATAATGATGTTTTTGCAGACCGGGGCAGGCCTGCGCCATTCAGCCCGGAAATGATTAACGCTATCGGCGATGGGACAGATTGGCAGGATGAAGTATTGCGTTCCGCCGGGGTTCAGGATCACCGTCTTTCGTTTTCCGGAGGATCCAGAGAAACGCAGTACTATTTGTCACTCAGCTATTTTGATCAGGATGGGATAGTCATTAACAGTGGTTTCGAAAGATTTTCAGGCCGGATAAACCTGGTTCACTCTATTGGTGAAAAGTTAGATGTCGGCATCAATTTCAACAACAGTATTGAAAATAAACAAATCGCTCGTACGGGGCTCGGCGTAAACGTCGGGGCCGGTGTGATCGGAGCGGCATTACAGTTACCTCCTACCGATCCGGTATTCGATGAAATGGGCGATTATGCCTTCAGCCTGCAGGATTTAACTAATCCCGTGGGACAAGCAGAAACCATAGATATTTCTAACAAAATCACCCGGATGTTCGGCAACGCCTATATTGATTACGATATATTGAGAGATTTGAGTGCCAGGATCAATTTAGGTTTCAATCGAAGGAATTTAGAAGGGGATGTATTTTTTGACACGCAAACCCTTTTAGGACAACTCGAAGAAGGACAGGCTACCAGAAGCTTCGACGACGATACCGATTATCTGATCGAGTTTACTACTCAATATAACCCAGATTTAGGCGACAATCATAGTTTCACCTTGTTGGGTGGTTTTGGATATCAGCGATTCATCAACAGCAGCTTTTTCGCTTCCTCCCGGAATTTCTCCAGTACAGCTTTCAGCTCTAACAATTTGAGCGCAGGCGAGGTGGCTCAGAATCTCGTAGGCTCCAACAGACAGGAGAATACCATCGTTTCGGGGTTTGCAAGATTGAACTATAACATACTAGACAGATATTTACTGACCGGCACCTTCCGGGCAGACGGCTCCTCCCGCTTCGGCGAAAATAACAAGGTGGCTTATTTCCCCTCTGGTGCTATAGCCTGGCGGGTCTCCAATGAATCATTTTTTCCTGAAAACGACTTCGTCGAGGACCTCAAACTGAGGGCGAGCTTTGGAATAAGTGGGAATCAGGAAATCGGCAACGGAAGATCGCAAATACTTTTGGGGAGAGGCCCGGTTGCGGTCTTGAATGGCGTTGAATTTGAGTCGATCGCTCCGGTTCAATTGCCCAATCCCGACCTTAAATGGGAAACGACCCAGTCTCTGAATATAGGAATGGATATGACATTCCTGAGCGGCCGGATAAGCGGATCTATCGAATATTTCCAAAATAAAACCCGCGACTTGCTACTCGCCTTGCCGGTGCCGACAACTACCGGTTTTGGAAGTTCCCTGCAAAATGTGGGGGATACGGAGAATAGCGGTTTTGAATTTAATGTCACCTCGAGAAACCTGACCGGTGCCTTTTCGTGGACGACCAGTCTAAACTTTGCCACTTTAAATAACGAAGTAATCAATCTCGGGGAACTACCCAGAATCCTTCAGGGAAGTGTCAGGTTCCTGAATGATTTTGCTTTGCTGGAACCCGGCGTGCCCATGAACTCCTATTATGGATATGAGTATGCAGGCGTATTCCAGTCTCAGAGTGATATAGAGAATTCTCCCACGCAGGCCAACGCCTATGTCGGGGGAAGAAAATTCAGAGATATTAACGAAGATGGCGCCATCACTCCCGAGGATCGTACGGTACTGGGAAATCCATTTCCCGATTTTACACTTGGCTTTAACAATATCTTCAGTTTCAAAGGCTTTCAACTTGAACTTTTCTTTGAAGGCCGGTTCGGTTATGAGTTGGCCAACGTCACAAATATTGACTCAGAGAATCCAATTGACGACTTGAGGAACCGGCAACGCTATGTATTGGATAGGTGGACTCCGACTAATAACACGAGCGACACACCATCCTTTATCAGTCCCTCCCGACCGTTCGATTTCAACAGCAGGGTGATTGAAGATGCTTCGTTTTTGCGCTTGAGAAACTTCAGGTTAGCTTATTCTTTTCCGGGATTACAAAATAAACGCGTTTCAGGTTTGACGATTTACCTGGCCGGCCAGAACCTGTTCACGATCACCGATTATCGAGGGTATAACCCTGATATCAATGTGTTAGGATCCTCCAATACAGTGATCGATTATACTGCGTATCCTCTGGCAAGGACTTATTCATTCGGTGTTAACGTCAAATTATAAAACCTAATATGATGAAAAAATCTATCATACTTCCATTCATTGTTATCGCACTATGTGCCATTACCTCCTGTGATGAATTGCTGGAAGAAAAAACGTTTACCGTTCTACAACCTTCGGACTTTTTCAAAAACCTGGAGGATGCAGAGATTACGCTCAATTCTGTTTACGGCGAGTTGAGATACAGTGATATTACTCGTGACGGAGTTACTCTGCAAGAGGTGTGTACAGATATTCACATCGAAAGGAGCGGCGGTATTTTTACCTTCAACGAACCCATTGAAGAGTTCGTCTGGACCAGTTCGCACCAATGGCTGCGGAATGACTGGGAACGGCGATACCGCGGAATTTTTAAAGCCAATGTAGTACTGGATAACCTTGCTCCTATATCAGGGGACGAAAAAAGGAAAGAGGAAATAAGAGCGGAAGCTGTTTTCCTGAGGGCATTCAATTATTATCTATTGTACGATAAATTCGGCCCGGTTCCTTTGGTGACATCCAGTACGACAAATGTGACGGACCGGCCGGCAAGGGCCAGCGAACAGGAAATGATTGATTTTATGGTAAGGGAATTCAGAGATGCCGCCGATGTGCTGCCCCTGACTCCGCCGAGGGAGCAGTACGGCCGTCCTACCAAAGGCGCTGCCCTAACCGCTCTGATGAAGCTGTACATGATGATCAAGGATTGGGATAACGCAGCTTCCACCGCTCAGGAGGTTATGGACCTCGACATTTTTGACCTTTTCGTTGAAGGGAACAGAACAGAGCTGTTTAGCCCTGATAATCAGCGTGATAATGAGTTTATTTTTGTCTCTGTGATGTCCGACACCCCCAATAATACTACTGGAGACGGATGGTTGAGCCATGTTGTGCCGAGAGGGTACCAGTGGAAATATCCCCCCAGGCAGATATTTGCCGCTGAATATAAAATACGCTCCGCGTTTCTCGAACTTTTCGAACCGGAGGATGAGCGGCTTGATGCATTCTTATTCGAGTTTGTCAATGCCGATGGTGAGACCATTATATTGGGAGAGGACGATGTCAGGAGCCTTAAGTTTCCGGAATATCCTACCCAGGGAGCAAGCCGGTCCTCCGATGATTTTCCTTTTTTGAGATACGCCGATGTGCTTCTCAGCCGGGCGGAAGCCTTGAATGAATTGAACGGCCTGAACCAGGAATCCATCGATTTGCTGAATATGGTTCGAGATGCTGCGAAGGTGCCTTCAGTCTCTTTAGGCGACTTTAATAGTCCTCAGGAGTATAAAGATTTTCTGCTGGATGAAAGGGGCCGGGAATTCCATACCGAAGCCATAAGAAGACAGGACCTGATAAGACATGGCAAATTCATAGAAATGGCCAGAGAAAGAGGAAAGCCGGCACAGGATTTTCACGTTCGCTATCCCATACCAATAACAGAAATTGAACGAAATCCGAATTTGGTTCAGAATACAGGTTATTGATCCCTGAACGCCTTGTTCGGAAGATCCTTAGCGCCCCTGGCAGGACCGGAACGAAATAGATTCTATGGAATATGTTTCAACGGGAGGCTGTCAGGGGCGCTGATATTGGAGGGGGTGCGGTGCAGTTTTTACTTTTTGTAAATTGAGCCCTTCCATCAAATATTGATACACAGAGCAAAAAGATTATGAATAAAAACTTTTTCCCAATTCTGATCCTGTTTCTCCTCTGGGGCTGCCAGGCAGAGAACAATTCAACTCAAAGTAAAGAGAGCCAGACAGCCCGTCATCTGACAACCATGGAAAGTCCTGCCGAGGGCGAAAGCGGAGAACCCAACCTGTTCGTAGATAGTGAAGGGACAGCCTATCTCACCTGGATCAGTTACCTCAACGGCAGTACCGACGCGCTGCTATTCTCCAGGCTGGAGGAGGGCTGGTCCGAACCGCGGCAAGTGGCTGCCGGCAGCGACTGGTTTGTCAACTGGGCCGATTTCCCCTCGCTGTCTGCCTATCCGGGCGGTGAGGACCGGCTGGTGGCCCACTGGCTGGCGAAAAGCACTTCCGGCACCTACGATTACGACGTCCATATCGCTCAATCGATGGATGGCGGCGATTCCTGGTCGGATCCTTTCATTCCGCATACCGATGGGAAACCGGCGGAACACGGTTTCGTCACCCTGCTTCCATTATCATCGCAACGCATGATGGCCGTATGGCTCGACGGCCGCTACACCAAGGACACCATCGATGGGGAACGGGGCGCCATGACCCTGCGCAGCGCTACCTTCGACCCGCAGAACCGGCTCTATGACGAAGCGGAACTGGACCACCGCATCTGCGACTGCTGCCAGACCGACGCTGCACTGACTAATGCGGGACCGCTTGTCGTCTACCGCGATCGCAGCCAGGAGGAAATTCGTGATATCTTCTACACCCGACGCGTTGAAGGCCAATGGACGGATCCCAAGCCCGTATTTGCCGATAACTGGCAGATCGCCGGTTGCCCGGTTAACGGCCCGGCGGTCGATGCACGGGGGAATAATGTAGCCGTTGCCTGGTTCAGCAACGCCGCAGAGGCGGGCCCGCAGGTGAAGGTGGCCTTCTCCCGGGATGCCGGCGCCAGCTTTGAAACACCGGTGCGCGTCGACGATGGGGATCCCGCCGGCCGCGTTGATATCGTCCTGCTGGAACCGGAACTCGCCCTGGTGAGCTGGCTGGAAAACCGCGAAAAGGGCGCTGAAATACGGGCGGTAAAAGTCAGTCCCACCGGCGTACAGGGTGAACCTCTGATGTTGGTAAAGACCAGCGAATCTCGACGCAGCGGCTTCCCTATTTTGGCGAAAGCCGGTAAGCAAATACTGCTGGCCTGGACGCAGGTGGACGAGAACGGAAGTACAACGGTGAAGGTGGGGAAGATGGATGGTGGATACTAGATGGGTGCTGAACCCAGAACTCTCCCTCATCAAACATTTGGCCCGGGGATTGGATTATCAAAGAATGAACAACAACGAGCGAAATGCAAGAATCCGATCAGCAAACCGACATTCCGGAAAAGGAAGACCATTCAAATCAAGATTCCCAGAATGGGGAGCATGAACACAATCACGGCGGACACAGCCACCAGGAACATCACCGGCAGATGATCAAAGACTTTCGCCGGCGCTTTTGGGTGTCTATGGTGCTGACCATCCCCGTGCTGCTGTTGTCGAGCACGATACAGAGTTGGTTGGGGCTGGAGTGGACTTTTCCCGGCCGCTCTTATGTGTTGTTCGGTTTTTCCGCCCTGATTTTCGTTTACGGCGGCTGGCCTTTTCTCACGGGCTTTATCGATGAGCTGAAGGAGCGTTCGCCGGGGATGATGACGTTGATCGCGTTGGCCATCACCGTCGCTTTCGGCTACAGCTCGGCGGTAGTGTTCGGCCTGGAGGGCAAGACTTTTTTCTGGGAGCTGGCCACTTTGATCGATGTGATGCTGCTTGGGCACTGGATCGAGATGCGCTCGGTGCTGGGTGCTTCGAAAGCGCTGGAAAAGCTCATGGAGCTGATGCCCGATGAGGCGCACCTTATCGAAGATGGAGAAACACGGACGGTGAAAGTGAGCGAACTGGAAGCGGGAGATCTGATTCAGATCAAACCGGGTGAAAAGATCCCGGCCGACGGTAAGATAGAAGAAGGCGAAAGCAATGTCAATGAAAGTATGCTTACGGGAGAGAGTACACCGGTGGGCAAGGAAAAAGGCGACGAAGTGATCGGCGGTTCCGTAAACGGTTCCGGCTCTTTGAAGGTGCGCGTCGAGCATACCGGAGAAGACAGCTACCTTTCCAAGGTGGTGGATATGGTGCAGGAGGCACAGTCACGCAAATCGAAAACCCAGCGCCTGGCCGACCGGGCGGCTTTCTGGCTGACCGTTGTGGCGATCACGGTAGGTTTCGGCACCCTGGCTGTATGGCTCTTCGTCGGTCGCCCTTTCGATTTCGCCCTGGAGCGCATGGTGACCGTGATGGTCATTACCTGTCCGCACGCGCTGGGACTGGCCATTCCACTGGTAGCGGCGATTTCCACCAGCGCTTCCGCGCAAAACGGGCTGCTCATCCGCAACCGGACGGCATTCGAAAACGCCCGCAAGCTGACCATAGTGGTTTTTGATAAAACCGGAACCCTGACCACCGGCGAGTTCGGCGTCAATCATTTTGAAAGTGTCCGGGACGACGTCGATGACGAAAGCGTTCTCCGGCTGGCAGCCGCCCTGGAGCAAAATTCGGAACACCCTATCGGTCAGGGTATACTCAATAAGGCGGCAGAGTTGGAGCTGGATTATCCCGACGTCGAGGATTTCAACGCCATCACCGGGAAAGGCGTAGAAGCTAAGGTAGAAGAACAATCGGTTAAAGTGGTCAGCCCCGGCTACCTGGAAGAAAGCGATATCTCCATTCCCGACAGCGCCCGCGGTCGCGAGGGAGAAACCGTAGTATTCGTTATCCGGGAAGAGGAATTGCTGGGATTTATCGCCCTCGCCGACCAGATTCGGGAGGAGAGCTCGGAGGCGATCCAGCTGCTGCATGATAATGACATCAAGACGGCCATGCTGACCGGCGACAATGAGTCGGTGGCCAAGACCGTGGCCAAACAGCTCAACATCGATACCTATTTCGCCGAAGTGCTGCCCGATCAGAAGCTGAACAAAGTTGAAGATCTGCAGGGCGAAGGTGAATTTGTCGCCATGACCGGTGACGGTGTCAACGACGCTCCTGCCCTTGCTCAGGCCGATATCGGCATCGCTGTAGGTTCCGGTACGGATGTGGCGGCCGAAACGGCGGATATCATTCTGGTGGAAAGCAATCCGAAAGACATCGCGAACCTGATCCTCTTCGGTAAAGCTACCTACAAAAAGATGGTGCAAAACCTGTTTTGGGCTACTGCCTATAATGTGGTGGCCATTCCGCTGGCGGCCGGGGTACTCTTTCAGCAGGGCATTATGATTTCACCGGCGGTGGGGGCGGCGCTGATGAGTTTGAGTACGGTTATCGTTGCCTTTAATGCCCAATTGCTTAAAAGAAAACTGCATGTTAGTGCGAAAGCGGAGTAAGTAAGCAGGAAGCCGGGTTTTTGGGCCTTTATCAACATTCTCATTACGGAGGGTAAGCGGAAATAACGTATCTTTATAGCCAACTACCCGGGGTGTTAATCATGGTTCGAAAAGAGAATTGCTTATGATTCGGGAAAATGCAAAGCGAGACATTTTTTTCGAGTTGTCGCTTGCTGTGGGACAATCAATGGACATCGACGACAATTGCCGCCATTTTCTGAAGGCTCTTATTCAGGTAGACGGCGTTCAGAAGGCCGGTATTTGGCTTAAAGGAGAAAACGGAGAGTTGATTACGGTTTGCGTCCTGCCTGGAGATCAATATTTCGCTTTCGCCGAAAAAAAATGGCTTTCCGTATTGAAAACTGGAGTGCACTGCACTGGTGAAAACTCCAAGGGAAACTTCCGCGATTTTTTCCCACTGGGAGATCGCGGCATTCTGGTGATCGACTGGGAAAAAGCATTGTCGCCTCTTGGCGATTCAGAATTAAAGGTGCTCAAACGGGTCATTAAAAAGATGGCCATCTCACTGGAAGGCTGGCTGTCCTACGAACGACTGAAGAGAACGGAGCAGCGCTTGCTTTCCACCGAACGCAAGCAGCGTCAAATTATCGAAACCTCTCCGGATGCCGTCATCCTGGTTGACGGCAACGCCTGTGTACAGGAGTGGGGGCCCCGTGCCGAACGGCTTTTTCAGCTCCGCCCGGAGGAGGCCATTGGCCATCGCTGGTACAAACTAGTAGTGCCTTATCGGAACTGGGAGACACAGGACCACCACCTGGAGCGTTTCCTGCGTTTCGGAGAGTTTCCCGTCGAGCAATTCACGCCTACGGAAATTATTGCTATTGATCGAGCCGGCCGGGAGTTCGCTGCGGAGATGACCTTTTCTTATCTGAACCTGGAAGGGGAAGCCCACTTCTGCTTGTTTATTCGTGATATTTCGGATCGGAAGGCGTCGGAAGCCGAATTGCTCAAAGCGCAAACCCGCCTGCAGGCGCTGATTTCCAACTTACAAACGGGAATTCTGGTGGAAAATGAAGACCGCCGTATTATATTTGTCAATCAATATTTTTGCAATATATTTAATAGCGATATTCCGCCTCATGCCCTGCTCGGTCAGGATTGCTCCCTGGCCGCCGAGCGATTTAAAGAACAATTTACGGATCCACATAAATTCGTCAGAGGAATCGATGAATTGCTGGCTGAGCGGAAGCTCAGAACAGGCGAAATACTAAATTGCCGGGACGGGCGTATTTTTGAACGGGATTATATTCCGATCTACGTGGAGCAGGAGTACCTGGGGCATATGTGGCAATACCGCAATATCACCGAGCAAAAGATCAAGGAGCAGGAATTACTGGAGGCCAAGCAAACCGCCGAGGTCGCCAAACAAGCTGAGCGCCGTTTTTTGACCAACATGAGCCATGAGATACGCACCCCGATGAACACGGTTATCGGGATGATATACCTGCTGGATGATACGCCGCTGCAGGAGTCTCAACGTGAATACCTGGAAGCATTGCGCTTTTCTGCCGATAGCCTGCTGAATATCATTAATAACATACTGGATCTGTCAAAAATCGAAGCCGGCGAAATTGATTTCGAAGCACATCCCTTCCATTTGGGAAAGCTGCTGGAGGCCATACAAAAAAATTATCAACTGGAGTTGAGGGATAAACCCCTGCAGGTAAACCTTTCTGTTGACCCGGCTATAGATTGCCTGCTCATCGGTGACTATACCCGGCTCAGCCAGATTCTGAACAACCTGATGAGTAATGCCGGCAAGTTTACGGAAGAGGGATCAATAAAACTGACAGCACGAATACACGAGGAATTGCCGGAAGCTTACCTGCTGGAGTTTGGGGTCAGCGATACCGGTATCGGTATACCCGTTGAGCAAATTCCCCATATTTTTGAAAACTTCAAGCAGTTGGGAAAGGATACGGCGCGCCGGTACGGAGGCACCGGGCTGGGCTTGTCAATCGTCAAGCAGTTAGTAGAGAAACAAGGAGGACGAATTGAAGTGGAAAGCCGGCTAGGTGGAGGGTCAGTCTTTCGGTTCTATCTGCCTTTCGGCAAAGGAAGGGCTATCGACAGCCTGCAGCAGGAAGAAGTAGTGAAAAAAGAGCAGCTGAAGGAGGCTCCACCGGACCATCTTACCCTTCTGGTTGTGGAGGATGACCCGCCTAGCCAATTACTGATCCGGCGGTTTCTGGACCGCTGGAAGTGCCGCTACCGTGTGGTAGCCAATAAACAGGAAGCTATGGAGCAACTGGAGGCTACCTCTTTTCACCTCATTTTACTGGACTTGTATATGCCTGGATACAGCGGATACGAGCTGGCAGCTAAGTTGCGCTCCACCGAAGGCGGCCTCAACCAGCAAACACCCATCATCGCCTTAACTGCTTCCACCCTGTCGGAGGAGCAAAAGCAGGTGCTGGAGGCAGGAATGAACGATTTACTGACCAAGCCTTTTTCTCCGGGAGCCTTGTACGAACTCATTTTGAAATGGACTGCCGATACCGCTAATAAAACGGAAGCAAGAGTAAACGGACATCGCCGCAAAGACACCGTAGTTCCCCTGGCGTCATTCCATTACTTGTATGACTTCAGTCAGGGCGACGAGGAATTCGTCCGCGAAATGGTGGAAGCCTTTCTGGTAGAGACACCGAGAAGCTTAGAGGAAATGAAACAGGCCGAAGCGGAGGAAGACTGGGAACAGTTGTATCAAACCGCCCACCGGCTCAAACCGAGCTTCGAAATGTTGGAGCTGAACGGCCTGAAGCAAAAGCTGGAAGCTTTGGAAGAGATGCTGAAAGCAAAACCGGTAATGCGTGAAGAAGTGAAACAATTGCTGGTGGAATTCTGCAGGCAAAGCCGGGAGGAAATGGAAGAGATTCAACGCAGAGTTAAAGGATAGCAGAAAACCTCAGTAGTTTCAGGTTAAGTACTTCCCTAATAGTAGCGCTATCTGTTTTAGGTGATGAGTCAGAGAAAAGTGCGAAGGTTCAACCAAGCTTGTCCAGAATAGCTTTGGAAATACTGAACCTGACCGGCAGGCGATAACGGGTGCGTACCTCAATACCGTTTATTTTACCGGGCTCCCAGTGCAGGTCGTTGATGATCATTTTCCGGATCACATTAAGAGCGGCTTGCTCACAACCGTAACCTATTCTGTTTTTGGCGCGCAGTCCGGTGATTCGACCATCGCGCTCAATAATGAATTCCAGATGTACCACTCCTGAGACGCCGGTTTGAAGTGCCTCTTCCGGATATTCCAGGTGTTGATAGACGAACACACGCAGGGCTTGTTCGGCTGCCCAGCGGCGTTCATATTCGTCCTCTTCTTCCTCATCGAAATAAGGGAAGAAGGGCGCTTCCTCTACCCGGTCGTATATTTTGTTATAGTTGATGGAATCTAGGTTTTCCTGGTTATATCCGGGAGCGGAAGCAGTATTTGCAGTACCTACCGCCGGTCCGGGGTCTTCTTCTATGCCCAGTGCTTGCTGTGCAAGAATAAAGGCATTATGAGTTTCATCATCATCGGCGCCCAATGCTTTGGCTTTTCTCAGAATGGGCAGCGCTTCGGTAAAGTTGCCCAGCCGGACCAGGCAACGCCCCAGCAGACCGGCTGCTTCGTGTTTGTCGGGGGCGCGTATGACCGCCTCGGCAAGTTGCCTGGAAGCTTCCGCAAAACGGCCGGTGGAGAAGAGTATCCGCCCGTAATGAATATAGACAGCGGCATCGTCCGGAGCGGCCCGGATAGCCTCCCGATAATCCGCAAAGGCGCGGTTGAAATTATTCGTACGCGCAAGGAGTCGTCCGCGATGGCATAGCGCCTCCGAATACCGTGGCTTATGATAGACGGCGAGGTTATAGTCATCCATAGCATCCTGAAGGGCTCCCTCCTTTTCGGCCACTTTTCCGCGGAGTAAATAAAGCTCGGCTGCTCGTTTGGCATCCAGCCGCATCAAACCCTCATTGAGGACGAACAGCGCCTTGTCAAAAGCCTGAAAATTCAAATGTAAACGAGACAGCTCCAGATAAAAGCGGGCAATGGAGGGTTTGAGGCCCACCACGCGTTCCATATCGGCCGCAGCACGTTGATGATTTCCCAGTGCCTGATAGGCGTAGCTCCGGTACTGAAAAGCCGTCAGCTTGTTAAACCTGTTGTCCGTGAAAGGGGGTGTTTCGAGTTCGAACGCCCGGTCGATGAGATCGACACAAGCCTGATAATCACCGGCTTCGTAGGCGCGCCGGCCGGCCTGTAAACACGCTGAGGGTTGTTGTTCCGGCGCCTGGCCAAGCCACTTTTCAATAAGCATTACCCACCAGTGGGCATAGGTGTTTTGTAAACTCATAGTAGGATCGGTTTTTCTGGGGTAGATAGCTGCTGGGAAAAAATTATTGCAGGGTATATGCTTTTAACAGCATTTTACTAAAAAAAATTGCTTAAAAGCCAACTTTTTAATGGCAACATGCAGGTGGTAGCGGTATTCTTCCACCCTCAGTCGTTTACCTCTCCGTCCTTGCATGTCAGGCAGGAGTTGCTCTATCATATAAATGCTTCATTATCGCATTGTGCATGCCGGAAGCCCAGCGCCGGGGCAGCATCCGGTTCAGCAGGAAATGCGTTAAGCGGTTCGACCAGCCCGGAAAGAGAAACAGCCGGCGCCCGAAGTGACGCAGGGCGTATTCCGCCACCGCTTCCGGCGCTGCCGCCTTTGGGCTGATCCAGCTTTGCCGAGGCCGGGTTCCCCGGTAATTTGGTGTATCCACCGGGCCGGGACAGCACACGTTGACATCGAGGTCCGCGCCCCTGAACTCGTAGTACAATCCCTCCGCCAGGTTCCAGGTGAAGGCCTTCGTCGCCGCGTAGGGCGCGACCAGTCGACTGCCCCGCCAGCCGGCCAGACTGGAGAGCAGCAAAATACCGGCGCGTCGTCCCCTGTGTAAACCCGCGAAGCGATGCACCAGCTGCAGCGGCGTCGCCATGTTGACCTGTATATGGCGGTCAAGTTCTTCCGGCGTATTAGACAGAAAGGTACGGACCGGACCGTAAGCAGCATTGTAAATCAGATAGCGGCAGTTTGCTTCCTCAATCTTTTCCATAATGCGGGCAACAGCCGTCTGGTCCTCCAGGTCCAAACACAAGGAAATGACCTCCAGCTCCCCACTTGCTCCCAATTCTTCTTCAAGCGCCGCCAGCTTCTCCCGGTCCTTATCGATCAGCAGTAAATAAAAGCCCCGACGGGCCAGTCCTTTGGCGAAAGCCGCGCCGAGTCCCTCCCCGGCGCCGGCCACGCAGGCCCAGAGGCCGTAGGTGTGCTTCAGTTTCATCTTATACTTATTATTTCCAGGTCTCCCAGTCATTTTAGACTTGAGTTTGCAGGGGAAGCCTTTGGAACATCCCCTTCATTGACCCAAGAAAGCTTTTTTAACGCAAATAAGGAATTACCCCGATAATTCCTGTTCCTGCTTAAGAAAACACCATTTCTGATAAGGTTTGATACTATTCACCATCCTGGCTTCGCCAGGAAAGTTTTCAAAAAAAGCTACAGATTACACGGATTTCCCAAAATGATAATCTGTGAAAGCCCGTGTGATCCGTGGCCAAAGCAAGAAATATCGCCCCGTAGCGGCGATACTGAATAGTTGGTGAGGTTATACCCGGAAAATTCACGAAGAATTTTACGCCCGAAGGGCTGACAAATTGCAAAATTTTGCAATTGCCGGGGTTAACCCCGACACAAGTGTTTGAAAATCAATGATTTTTGATCGTTTGTCGTCATTATTCATGGTAAGTCCATGAATCATCCGGGTTAATATGGTTTTCAGGATAAATAAAAGGGATTAACCTGAAAATTTGATTAAATCATGTTAAATTTATAATAAATTGAAAACTCATAAACAAAAGATAATCAGCATGTAGGGGGGTTGCGTTCATCCTATATGGTTTAAATTACAGTAAAAAAATAATGGATTTTTAAAATAATTGTACTTGCCTCCCCCCGCTATCCCTCTTATTTTTGAGTATCAGTTCTAAAACACTGATCTCTGCGGCATAGAACCACTATTTTGCGATCCCTCCTGCCCGGATTTGACCTCCGAAGAAGATCCCTCAGTGGAACTCCGGATGGCGCCGAAGGGAAAACATCGATAACGATTCAGAGTTGAGCTTCAACCTGGGTTTCGGTGCACTGATCGCTACCGACAGCCTGGTCAAGCCTTTCCCGGCGCTGAAGGACAGTTTTCAACGATAAAAACCCGGCTTTCTATGTACTCTATGAACCTTTGTGTTTCTTCTTTCCTATTTCTTCTTTTCCACATCGAATCCCTCAGGCCTTTTCCACCGTACCGGCGGCGCCGGCTCCGCGGGCAGTTCGAACTCCGATTGTTCCAGCAGGCGCAGCGCCTCTTCCACGGCGCGTTCCAGCTGCGGGTCGCGGCCTTCGAGCACGGCTTTCGGTTCCTGGATGACCTCGATATCGGGGGCGACCCCCTCGCCTTCCACCGCCCACTGGCCTTCCACATCGAAGAAGCCGCCGCGGGGCGCTACCATGCGGCCGCCGTCGATGAAGGGCGGCGTATCCCAGGTGCCGACCAGGCCGCCCCAGGTACGCGTGCCCACCAGCGGGCCGATCTCCTTGGCGCGGAACATGTAGGGCAGCAGGTCGCCGCCCGAGCCGGCGCGCTCGTTGATGATCATCACCTTGGGGCCCCAGATGCCGGCCATGGGCGTCGTCCAGGGACGCCGGTCATTGGCCTTGCTGTTGAAGTAGCCGAGGACGCTGCGCGACATAATGTCGATCATGTAGTCGGCCGCCGAGCCGCCGCCGTTGTTGCGCTCATCGATAACCACGCCCTTCTTGTCCTGCTGGGCGAAGTAGTAGCGGTTGAAGTACTCAAAGCCGCGGCCGCCCGTGTTGGGCACGTAGACGTAGGCCAGCTTCCCGTCCGACAGCTCCTCCACCTTTTGGCGGTTAGCCTCGATCCAGTCCCAGTTGCGGAGCTGGTACTCGTTGGAGACGGGCTTGACCAGTACTTCCTTCGCCCCCTCCATAGAAGGCTCACTGTTGACGGAGATATAGATCGCCCGGCCGCTGGTTTGTTCAAAGAGTTGGTAGGGATTGGTCGGAGCGCTGAGTGCTCGGCCGTTGACGGCCAGCAGGTAGTCACCCTCTTCTACCCCTAGGCCGGGAACGGCCAGCGGCGCTTGCACATCCGGATTCCAATTCTCGCCGGTATAGATTTTGGCGACTTTATAAAAACCGTTGTCTTCCTCCAGGTCACAACCTAGCAGGCCGACAGGCACTCGATCGATATCCGGCATGTCACCGCCGCTGACGTAGGAGTGCCCGATGGCCACCTCGCCGCTCATAATATCCACCACGTAGTTCAGGTCGCTGCGGTGCCGAACGTGCTCGATCCAGGGGCTGTACCATTCGTAGATCTTATCCCAGGGCGCGCCGTGCACATTGTCGACGTACAGGAAGTCGCGCATGTAGCGCCAGCCTTCGCGGAAGATCTGCTCGTACTCCGCCTGCGGATCGATTTCGATCTTGACATCCATCGCCAGCTTACCGGCGCCGTTTTTGGGCGGGCTCTTGGTTTCCACCAAAAACCATCCGCCGCCGTTGCGGTAGAGGAGGTGACTGCCGTCAAAAGCGGTCACGCCCTCGCGGATGCTTTTGACAAATTCTTCGGCTTTCTGCTTTTCGACGTCGTATTTGTGCAGCGTCGGACCGTTTTGATTGGGAACGGATTCGGCCACGAAAACGGTGTTGGCCGGTCCGGCCAGCAGACCGGTGTAGTTGCGCACCGGCAGGTCCAGCGTCACGATACGCTGCATCAAGCCTTTTTTGTCAAGACGAACGACGATTCCATCCTCTTTCTCCTCTTCTTCCTCGCCTTCGTCTTCTTCCTCCTCTTCCACTTCCTCTTCATCGCTTTTCACCTTAGCCGGTGACTCCAGGTCTTCCGTCAGCAGCATGCAGTACAGGCTGCGGTTGACATCCGGGTCGTAGGAGCTCATATCGAGCCAGCCGGAGTTGAGCCCGTAGTCGGTGCTGGCCAGGAAGTAGAGGTACTTGCCGCTTTGGTCCCAGACGGGCGTAATGACGTCGGCCAAGCCGTCGGTCAGCTGGATGCGTTCCTCCGTCTCGACATTGTAAGCGAAGGCCGCCTTGAAGTGGCTTTCCAGCTGGCGCGCGTAGGCGATCCATTTGCTGTCCGGCGACCACACGGGGTTCATGGCGCGGTTGGGGTGGGCGTAGCGGTCGGTGTCCACTTCTTCGGCTTCGCCGCTCTCCACATTCACCACCCAGATGTTATAGTCGGTATCCGTCAGGGCGAGGTACTTACCGTCGGGCGACCAGTCGGGCTCGAAGTAGAAAGTGGCATTGGGCAGAGCGATGCTGCGCTTATTCTGTCCCATTTGATCGGCGATCTGCAGCTGGTACTCACCGCTCTCGTCTGAGAACCAGGCAATCTGATCGCCTTTGGGCGACCAAATGGGATAGCGGTCGGCCACGCCGGGCGAGTTGGTCAGGTTGCGCCAGCTGCCTTCCTCTTTAGGGATGGTGAAAATCTCGCCCCGGTATTCGAAGATGGCTCTTTTGCCGGAAGGCGAAATATTGGGGTTGTTCAGGTTGCCAGCGCTGACGTCCTCCCAGCGGGAGCGGGCGAAGTTCATATCGCCCTTTACATGGATCTCCAACTGCTCCGACTCGCCGGTGAACGGATCGAGCAGGTGCAGGTAGCCGCCCTGCTCGTAGACGATAGCCTCCGGACCTGCGTCGAGGCTCTTGACGTCGAATTGCTGGTGGGTGGTCAGCTGCTTCTCTTCCTTAGTCGCCGGATCGAACATCCAGATATTGCTGGCGTAATCTCTTTCCGAGAGGTAATACACCTTGTTTTTGAACCAGACGGGATCGAGGTGCCGCTCCTGGTCCGGCTGCGGGGTGCGGATCAGCTCCTTGCTGTCCATATCCACGATCCAGATAGGCATGGCCTGACCGCCGCGGTAGTTGCGCCATTCGGGGTCCCAGGAGGTGATGGGCACGTAGGCGATGTGCGAGCCGTCGGCGTCGATTTCGCCGTAGGCGGCGCGCGGGATGTCGATAGCTTTAGGCAGGCCGCCATCCAGCGGTACGCTGTAGAACTTATTGGTCTGCGTGGGATGTCCTTCCCTACCCGAGCGGAAGAGCACCTGCCCGTCGGGCGTCCAGCCCTGCACGTAGTCGCCGCCGGGATGCCAGGTCAGCCGTTGTGGCGAGCCGCCTTCGGCGGGCATGACATATACATCGGTGTTGCCGCCGTACTGGCCGGTGAAGGCGATCCACTGCTCATCGGGCGAAAAGTGAGGCGTAGATTCCTGGCCCTCGTTGCTGGTCAGTCGCACGGCGTCGCCGCCGTCCCGGCTCGCCTTCCACAAATCATTGGCGTAGACAAAGACGATGTGCTCGCCGGACAGGGTCGGCTCGCGGAGGAGCTGGGCGCCCTGGCTGAAAATTGAACTGGTTAAAAAAAGAATACAGCTGAGTATTAGAAGACCTCTCATTGGTGTGGTATTTGGTTAGTGATGAGGTCTAATGTACGGAGAGTGAGTGGGAAATGGAGAAAAATATGGGGTGATTTTCGGGGGATACTACTGTACCAAATCCTGTCAACGGCCGGACTTCCGCGGGCTCAAAGCCGACGACGATGTCAGTTTTTGGAATGCCGTGTTTCACCAGGAGGCCCTGGGAAAGGGCCTCCTGGTTTTATACTCGAATAGGGTTTGATTTCTCGAACCATTTCGACGTCAGTATAAATTCACCCCGGAACTAAATTTTTATGCCGCCGAGCTTCGCGCTCCAGGCATGACAGCCGCTCTTTCGTCGCGAAGCAGAGCTTCGCGCTCCAGGCATGCGCGCGCTCCACTCCGCCGGCGTGTGCCTCGCGCCTTTAGGGCGCCTGGCCCCCGCCTGCTCCATTCCGCTCGCTATACTCCGAGCCGGTTTAGCCAATGGAATTTTTAATTATTCCGCGGGCACTTTTTTCTGGAATGACTACGTATTCCACTGAAGCTTGGGGGACAACACCAAACGAAAACCGACGTCGCGGGCGCGGGACGACGGAGGCCAGCTGAAGCGGCAGGAAACGCGGTAATACCGGGCGGCGCTGAGCCACGAGCCGCCACGGGCAACCCGGTGGGGGCCCTCCTGTGGACCAGTAGGATCACCTACCATTCCCTTTTTGTCGCAAGCTTGGTAAAAATCCCCGCCGAACCAATCCTGGCACCACTCCCACACATTGCCGCACATATCATACAGCCCGAGTTCGTTCGGGATTTTCATACCCACATTTTTGGTCCTCCCGTGGCTGTTTAAATCATACCACCCCACTTCTTTCAGCTTGTCGCTGCCTGCATACAAGGTGTAAAGGTTTTTTGCTTTCGGTTTATCGTCAAGGTTTTTTACAGCTGTCTCCTGCCCGCCCTTTGCCGCGTACTCCCACTCCGCTTCGGTTGGAAGCCGGAATTGGAAACCGGCCGGCCCCGGTTCTTTGACGGGAAAGTCTTTATTGATCCTTGTGAGAAAAGATTCCGGGACGCCCTCATCCTGCCCACCCTCAACGATATCGATCCAGGATATGCCCTCTACAGGACGCTTATCCCCTCTGAAATACGAAGGATTATGCCCGGCCATCACTGCCTTCCAAACTGCCTGTGTCACCGGATAAACGCCGATATAGTAATCCTGCGTCAGGCGCACGAGATGTTCCGGCTGTTCATCATCCCAGGCTTCTTCCTCTTCACTGCCCATAATAAAGGTCCCTGCCCGGACGAGCACCATGTCGTGGTACAGGCCGTTGGGAAGCGGATGGCGATAGGTTTCGGGAAGCTGGTTTTTCATGAAAAAGTTCTGCAGGGTTTAGGAATTTACTCAAATATAAAAAAGATATCCTTCTCAGCTTCCACCCGCCGGTCATGCGGCCGGATACGAATTTTGGCTTGAAAGAGGTTTATCTTGGCTTACCTTGTTGGGAGTATATCCTTTAATTCCGCAAGCAACTTTGACTTGATCCTAATTATTTTTTAACTTGTAAAGTGTTTATCATACACCGATTTGTAACGAATGGCAAGGGATAAATATCATGAACTGATTCGAAGAATTTTAGAGGAAGATGGTTGGAAAATCACGCATGATCCGCTGCTAGTCAAAACCTTGATCAGCAAACTCGAAGTCGATCTTGGTGCGGAAAAAATTATTGCCGCCGAGAAGGGACCTACCAAAATTGCGGTAGAAATAAAAAGCTTTTTAGGGCATTCAACACTTCATGATTTTTACAAAGCTTTGGGGCAATTCGTATTTTACTATAATGCGATTGAAGAACAAGAACCGGAGAGGAAACTATTTTTGGCTATTCCGGAATATGCTTATGAGTTTCTATTCCAAGACCCGATAACAAAAAAACTGGCCGGCCGAAGTGGCCTGAAACTGATTATATTCAGTGTTCAAAAAGAAAAGATCATTCAATGGATAGAGTAAAGAAATATAGAAAAATCGCCAAGGATATCATTCATGATGTAAATAAAATGAGCGCCGATTCCGATGAGGATATTCGCTATCAGATCATCATAGATGAAGCCACCGGCAACTACCTACTGCTGATGAACGGCTGGCAAGGAGAAAGTCGCTTTTACGGCATTCTCATCCATATTGAAGTGATGGACAACGGCCGGGTGTGGGTTCACCAGGATAATACCGACCTTATTATTGTCGACAAGCTGTTGGAGCGCGGCATTCCCAAAAAAGACATCATCCTGGGTTTCCACCCGCCGGTCATGCGGCCGGATACGGATTTTGCGGTGGCATAATGGGGATCGATTGACCAGCATTAAGAATATCCGTATTTTTAAAAAAACTTCAGAAGTTATTTCTTTCACGGTTCAGCGAAAAACAAAGTCCACACTCTAAAAAGCGATCATGGCGTTTCCCACCCAGCGAAAATTATTTACAGCAGAGGAGTATCACAAGATGGCGGATGTCGGTATTCTGGCCCCGGACGATCGCTATGAGTTGATCAAAGGCGAAATCATCAAAATGACTCCCATCAAAAGCACGCACGCCGGCTATGTAAATTTTCTGCTGGAATACCTCATCGTCACTTTGCATCAACAATATACTGTCATTGGACAAAATCCGGTCCGCTTAAGCCCCTATTCAGAACCGGAACCGGATATCGTTGTCGCTAACTACCGGGAAGATCGATATCGTTCCGCACACCCCACTCCGGCGGATATCCTACTGGTTGTTGAAGTGGCCGACAGCACCTTGGGGTATGACAGAAGCACTAAAGAAGCACTCTATGCCGAAGCAGGCATTCCCGAATACTGGATCGTAAATATTCCCGAAAAACAGGTTGAAATCTATCGCCAACCGGAAGGATCCACTTATGCAACACAGGAAACGCTTCGTTCCACGGCAAAAGCTACCTGTGCTTCAGTAGATTTCACCCTTGAGTTGAAGGATTTATTTTTTGAACGCGGCTAAATAGCTTTTCCCACTTTCTTCACTATCATTCTCTGATTTTCTCCGGCGCCGCCCACTCTTCCTCCATCCGGTACGGCAGCCGGTACACCTTCCCCTCAAAATCCCCGAAGTACAGTTGCGAGCGGCTGAACTGATGCGGATCGCCATCCGCCCAGAAAAAACAAAAAGGAGCTTTATGATTCAGCGGCCGGCGCACGTAGGCGTGATTGCGCGCGCTGTTTTGCGTCAGCATTTTTTCCTGATTCCAGGTCCGGCCGTCATCATTTGACTGCCAGAGGACGAGCTCGCCGCCGACGCCGTGCGGCTGCGGCGGATTCCCGGTGGGAGCGACGATCCGCCAGGTATCGTCGTCGATATACAGGCTGCCCATGTCATAGTTGTGATCCGAAGTACATACCACCGTTGTGGTCCACTGCTTACCTTCCCAGCGGGTGAGGCACCACTCGTAGGGCGCGCTGACCGGCCCCGGGCGGTGGCCGTTGCTGCGGATGTAGAGGCAAACCGGGTTGCCCTTTCGGTCGTAGCCCATGTCTTTCATGTAAATATTCTTTCCCTGCGACTGGTAGTCGATTATACGGGCGGGGACGACGCGCCGGTTAAGCGGAAGCGACAGTTTCCTTCCACTGGCATCGGTCCAGGTTTTACCCATGTTCTTCGTTTGGACGTAGTACAGATCGGTGCGTTGGTCGGGATGGCCCTCAATGTGGCGATTAAAGAAAGTGCCGACGAGTTTGTCCTTGTGGGTGTAGCTGATCTGATAATGGCCCGATTTTTCGTCTTCATTGGTGGGGATGGCGGCCAGCATTTGATCTTCCGTCCAGTGGACGCCGTCCTTACTTGTTTCGAAGTAGAGCTGCCGGACGCCGGTGTACTTGGTAAACAGATGCAGGTACCCCTTCCGGGTATTCCAGATCTGGGGGTAGGTAAATTCCTCCTCGCTCACCTGTTCGAATGAGTCGATGCTGTAGGGTTGGGTGCTTTTTAACTTACACCCGGGACGGTGCCTTCCCCGGCCGCTGACGAAGACCCAAAGATACCCCTCGTTGTCGATCATCAGGGAGGGATTGTCGTGCGGATCGTCGACGCCTTCTTTGTCGAAAACGACGACGGGTTGGGATAACAGGTGGCGCTCATGATCATATACGCCGGCCATAGCCAGCAGGTGGCGCTCGTCTTCCCGCGTCGTGCCGCCGTAGACAAAGAAGGTTTTGTTGACTTCCGGCGCATAGATGGCCAACGGAACGTGTTTGGCGGTGTAAGTGCCCAGCCCGCCCGAATATTTATCGCCGTACTCGTATTTCTGGTTGAGCTCGAACCAGATGCCGCGGTAGCCGTCGATACGGGTGTTTCGGAGGGTGGGCTGGGAGTAGGCTGCCAACTGCGAAAAGAAGCTGAGCATTAAAAGTATCGCTGTTCGTTTTCCGATCATAGGAGGAAGAGTTTAGAGGTTTAGTCGCCGCCCCGCTGGGGCGTCTGGTTTAGGAGTTTAGAAGAAGGGGCTTGCCGGGGCTACCGTACGAAGTCCATGGAAATCCAGATTTAGCCGGGATTTTCCCAGGGAGTCCCGGGCCAAGCTCTAAACTTCTAAACAGCGCGGCCGCAGGCCGGCGTGCTAAACTTCTAAACTCGTTTAGTCGCCGCACTCTTCGCTTTCCAATGGAAAGGCCGGGCTTGTCTCCGCGTTCTGAAGTTATTCCTTGTTTTTTTACTGCCAACTGAAGTTGGTTAAACTTGGGTAAAAACAGCCTGAAGGCTGTGTTACAACCACGAAGGCTGTGTTACCGCCATTTCAGGCAGACCGGGCTGGGGACGGCGATCCGCACTTCCGTCGGTTCCAGCAGGCCCGTTTTCACATCCCGCTCGAACAGCCGGATATCATCGGTATCCTGGTGGGCGACTAACAGGAACTCTCCTTTGGGATCGACCAGGAAATTGCGGGGTATTTGGCCGCCGGTTTGCTGATGACCAACTTTGGTCAACAACCCGGTAGCGGCATCGATAGCAAGGATCGCCAGACCGTCGTAACCCCGGTTGGAAACGTAGAGGAAGCGGCCGTCCGGGCTGAGGTGGATGTCGGCGACTTTGTTGGGCCCGGTAAAGTCTTCTGGCAGCGTGGACAGGCGCTGCAGTTGCTGCGAGGTTCCGCCTTCTATATCGAAGCGATGAACACTAACGGTGGAGCTAAGCTCCTCGGCTATGTATACCAAGTTATTTTCCGGCAGCAGCGCAAAGTGCCGGGGCCCGGCGCCCGCTTCGGTGGCGATAAAAGGCAGTGGGGCGGGGGCGATCTTTCCGTTTTCCATTTGGTAAATGAATATCCGGTCTACGCCTAAGTCAGCCGACAGGAAATAAGGAGATTCGGACAGGTGCTGAACCGAATGAACGTGCGGCGCTTCCTGGCGTTGGGGGTCGATACCGCTGCCCTGATGGCGCAGGGTGTCGAGCAACGGTCCTACCCCGCCGTTTTCTCCAATGTCGAAAACAGCCGTAGAGCCCCCACTGTAATGCGAAACGTACAGGCGTTGACCATCGGGGCTGAGACTGACGTGGCAGGGGCCCATCCCGTAAGATGATGAAGTATTAACAGGACGCAGCCTGCCCTGCTCCGGATCGACGGAGAAAGCGCTTACCGAACCGTGGCCGGTACCCGCTTTGCCGCCCGCCCGGTTGACCGAGTACAGGTAGCGGCCGTCCGGACTCAACGCCAGAAAGGAAGGGCTTTCCGGGGTCGCAGCTGTGTCCAGCGGCGTGAACCTCCGGTGTTCGCGATCGAAGCTATAGGCGTAGATGCCCTCGCTGCCGCGGACGGAGAAGGTGCCGATGTATACTATTTCTTTTTTGGGCTGTTCTGTCTCGGACCTGCTTTGCGAATGGATGCACGATTGGCAGGCGTACAGCAGTATCAAAAAAAGCACTGGCAGCGACTGGGTAAGAAGTATATTCTTGCTGCTCATGGCCAACTAGACTTTCCGCTTTCCCAACAACAGCCCGCTGATGATCGCCAGGATCACCGCTCCGAAGAAGAGCGACGAGCCGCTCGTCTCTGTCCAGAACCAATCGAGTGTAACCTCTTTCCAACAAACCGACCAGAGGTTGCCCGTAATTGGAAACTGAGAAGAGGCGACGAATAGCATTACGACGTCGATAAGAATACCCGGCAGGGCCGCCGCCAGCCCCAACAGCAACACCAGCACGACGACCAGCGATTTGAGAACGGCAAATAACAGCCCCGGCAGGGAGATGACCTGGAAGCTTTCCACAGTGATCTTCCCGGTGATCAGACCGAAGATGATGATGAGGATGGAAAAGATAAGAAGACCGGTGACGTATCGTTTCATGCTAGGTGTTTTCTGGATTTGTAACAAATGACTTTCAGCTTCTTCTAACCTGGGCAGCCCGGAGCTTGTTCGGTGTCGCCCGGAAGGCTGATCATCTAAATATACGCATTGTATCCCGGGAAGGTCGACAATGCGGAAGAGAAAATCGAGGCCAAACTCCGGGAACAGCTTGAACACGGCCGCCTCCGGCTGTTGCCCAATGTTCATCTTTACCGCTTTTGAAACTGCATAATCCCCCAGTTCAGATACCCTTTTTCCCCGGCCTCCACCCAATGTTTCAAGCCCGTCATCATCCTTTCCAGATAAGCCGCATTCGACTTTTCCACCAGCACCTCATACTGCTCCTTCAGGGTAGTCAAAACCCGGGAATAATGTTTTTCCAATTGCTCCGGAATTTCGCGCACCATCACTTCCTCCAGCCCCAGCTCTCCGGCCAGTTCCCGGTACCGGCGCACCGATCCCATCTCCTCCAGATGGATGCGATCCAGAACGGGCTGCAGCACCCTCGCCGGGCAATCGTCACTCTGCATGGGGTCGGTAAAGATGAACCGGCCACCGGGTTTCAGCACCCTCACTACCTCCCGGAACACCAGTTCTTTTTTGTTGCTGTGCAACAGGGCATCCTGTGACCAGGCGAGGTCGAAAGCATTATCGTCGAAGGGGATCTGTTCGAAGTTGCCGGTGGTTACGCTGACCAAATGTTCCAGACCGGCCGCACGGGTCTTTTGCTCATTGCGCTCGTTCTCCTTTTCACTGAGGTTGAGGCAATGCACCCGGCAGCCGTATTCCCTGGCCAGTAATCGCGCCGAGCCGCCGTAACCCGCGCCGATATCCAGTACCTCCGTATTTCCATCCAGAACCGGCAGGCTGTTTGCCATTTCCCGTACCGTATTCCGGCTGGCGGCTTTAATAGGCTGGCCGGGCTCCTGATAGATGCCTATGTGAATATCCTCACCTCCCCAGATACGGTAGTAGAATTCATCGGCCTCTTCGCTGTTGTAATAGTCTTTCGTGATTTGTACCAGGTCTTTTTTTGGCATGTTTTGCTTAAGTTTGATAGTTACTAATTTGTCACCAGGCTAAGCCTTTCCTGTCAGCTGAAAAAGAGAAAATATTCATTTTTTTACACAGAAAAATATTTCTCCTGCTATACTGACTCCTTTTCCCGCGAATAACCTACTGTAGAGCAAGAGATTTTTTCTTAAATTGTATGCCCTCGAAAGACCAGATAGAGAGGCAAAATATAGTCCTCCAAGTCCTTGGCAAGTGAATCTTTAACGCATAAATCTGGCTACCTTGAAACAGTTATTATTTTTCCTTCTCAGTTCTATAATCGCTACCTCTACCCTCACCGCCCAGCAACGGGAAACCTACGACTACAACCACTACCAGCGCGACATGATACGCCACGGCGTGCAGGCCGTCCTGATGTGCAACGGCTTGTTCACCTCCAACCGAACCATCGAGCAGGTCTTCGCGCAGGAACTGGCCTACCTGCCGCAGCCCGTAGGCACCGCCCGGGGCGGCGATTACAAAATCGACTGGGCGCGCAAAGCGGTGGCCATCGGCGCGGCCGGCGGCACCCCGGTGATGCGCGCTGCCTTTCGCGAGGGCATCGGCTGCGTGATTATGGCGCCCGACCAGACCTTCGAAGATATCGACAGCCTGCCCAAAATCGATATGCCGCCTCCGCCCGGTGACCCCGCCGAGATCCTCTGGCCCAACGGCGATCTGATTGAAGATACTTCCATCCCGGATGAGGTGGATCAGGAGGCCCTGGTCGCCGTCTCCCAATGGGCCTTCGAACGGGAATCGCCCGAGCAGGCCACGCTGAGCCTGCTGATCGTACACAAAGGCAAGCTCATCCACGAGCGCTACGCGCCGGGCGTTAATATGGACACCCGCACCCGCACCTGGTCGACCGCCAAGAGTATCGCGGTCACCCTGATCGGCATGCTTGTGGACGAGGGCAAGCTGGCGCTCGACGAACCGCTGGGCCTCGAATGGCTGCCCAGGCACCCGTCGCCGGAAACGGATCCTCGTTTGCGGATCACCCTGCGCCACGTACTCAATATGTCCAGCGGCCTATATCCCGTCGACAGCTACGGTATGGAGTACGCCACCGGCTCGGGCCTCGCCTACTGGGCCGGCGCCAGCTCGGTGAACGGCGCCCTGAACCGTGGGCTCGTACGCAAGCCTGGCTCGGTATGGGATTATGAAAACTACGACACCATCCTCGGCGTGCTGGCTATGAAAAAGGCGCTGGGCGATGAAAAGACCTACCACGAGTTTCCCCGCAAAGCCCTGCTCGACCGCATCGGCATGCGCAACACGCTGCTGAGTACCGACCGCTTCGGCGACTTCATCCTCAGCAGCCAGGTGTATACCAACGCACGCGATCTGGCGCGCTTCGGGCTGCTGTACCTGAACAACGGCGTATGGGACGGCGAGCGGCTCTTGTCAGAAGAGTGGATCGACTTTGTCCGCACCCCCGCGCCCTCTACTGCCGAACGGGGCCATTTCTACGGCGGCCAGTGGTGGCTGGTGCCGGATGATCGCGATGATGTGCCGAAAAACGCTTACTCCACCGCCGGCAACCGGGGCCAGTACGTCATCGTGGTGCCCACGCACGATCTCGTCATTGTCCGCCGCGGGCTCGATTACGGCCGGCAAGGGTTTAATCGCTGGGACCTGACCAGGGAGGTGCTGAAGGCCTTCCCCAGTACGGAGGACGCAAAGGGAGGGCGATGAGTGAGTGGGGTGACTGGCTGGAAGCACGCAGGAATCGCGAAAGTTCACCAAGTAACCAGGCTGGCTGCGCTGATAGTGGGGCGGCACGCAGAAACGCAAAGGGCACAAAGTGAAGGGCCGGCAACGCTGGACTTTCTTCTTACAACGACCTGTTTGCTCCGCGAACTCTGCGCCTCTGCGTAGGCCCTCTCCTGTAAGCATGACGCGCAAGGCTGACAGCAAATGGCACGCAGAGCCGCAGAGGTACGCAAAGTTTACTGGACAGCCAAGCTGATTGAAGAGCAAAACCAAAGCGTGCCGGGCTGCCTTTGCCGGTAAAGCGGCTATGGCGGCCAAAGGAAAGCACACCCTGGCGCGGCAGCGGCAGGAGGGCCTTTCCCAGGCCCTCCTGCCTTTCAAAACTCAAGGATCGAAGGTGGCGACGGGGTTTCGTGTAATGCCCTATCACCTCTGTGTGATGCACCAACGACTGTTTTCGCGAAAGCGAAAACCCACTGACCAAGCTCTGTGTTCACTGCGTGCTCTGTGGTAAAAATTTCTTCCGGCGCAGGCGGAAAATCCGGAAAAGTTCCCAAACCCCCTTTACTGCCCCAGCAAAGACTTCAGCAAAAAGATCGTCGCCATCCCCCAGAAAGTACCCGTCGCCATGCTCAGGATGGCCAGCAGGATGGCGTGCGGCATCCACTTCTTCTCGTAGGCGGCCGTCACGGCCGGAGCCGTCGCGATGCCGCCTACGTTGGCCATGCTCGCGATCGGCACCCAGGCGGTGTTGATATTCAGCAGCTTTGCTGCCAGCAGCATGAGAATGAAATGGCTGATCAGCCAAACGATCAGAAAGAGGAGCAGAGCGCCTTCGAACTGCACCAGGCTGAACTTCAGCTTCAGCCCCAGGATCGCCATAACGGTGAGGATCAGTATGCCGCCCAGCTTCAGTACGAACTCAAAGTTCCAGGTCTTAATCAGGTTGCTCAACAACAGGCCGATGACTGACAGGACGATGATCTGCCCCGCAAAAGGCATCGGCACCCAATGGGTGAGCAATACCGCGCCCAGCAGGATACCCAGGCACAGGAAAGGGGGCAACACCTTCCCCTTTCGCTCGGGTGGGTCCGGCGGCATAGTCAAGTTGGTGATGTTCAGGCGGATGTTCAGCCAGTTACTTTCCTTGATCCCCTGAAACATCAGGATAGTCCAGATATTCACCAGGATACTGTCCAGCACCAGAATGGTCAGAAAGATGTGCTCGGGGCAGGCCGCTAGTTCCTTCAGGACGAGCTGGCTGGTGCTGCCGCCGATCCAGCTGCCCACGATGGGCGGTATTCCTTTCCAGTACTCCTGCTCTACCCACACCCCGGTGATGAGGCGGCTGTCTGGAAGAAAGAAGGCCACCAGCGCCGGAAAGAGCGCGATCCAGCAGGATCCCGAAACGAATACGACGATCGGTTTCCAGCCGATAGCCCTCAGCTGCCGGATCGACAGGCTGCTCATCACGGCCACAATGGCCAGGGGGATGAAAAACGAGCGACTGGCTTGATGAATGTCGGCGCCGGAATAATCCTGCCCGGTCAGGGCGGAAATAGCGGCGGGGATCAGATAGGCCAGCAGGATGGCGGGCACCCAATTGAAGAAGGCCTGCAGGTAGCGGTTCTCCCACTTGTCCAGCAGGTAAACGGTTATCACCGTCAGGGCGGAGATGAGCCAGGGGATCATGGGCGTTTATTGGTGAACTGACCTGCAAATAACGAATTCTGTTTCTTATTAGCCCGGATTATTTACGGACTTTCCATAAATAATCCGGGCTAATGCCTCAAGTCATATTTCGATATTCACTGAACGGCCGCTATCGATCGACGCCTTGATCGCCTCAATGACCTGCATATCGATCAGTCCCTCTTCTCCCGAAGCCGCCACCGGCGTATCCTCCAGGATATTTTTAGCGAAAGCGTCCATCTGTGCAATCTGCTGGTACTCGGGAACGGTGAACTGCTCCTCCTCATCGCGGGAGCGCAGGGTCAGCTCCGCACTGGCGTTGAAAGCCGGGGAAAGCTCTAGGTATTGGTTGCCGCGCGCCACGTGCAGGCGGTCGACGTAGGCGGAGAAGCTCACCGTGGAATTGCAAATGGTGTTGTCTTTGAACTCCAGTTGCCAGGTGTAGCTGCCATAGATATCCTTGAAGAGTTCCGGATCGTCCTTAAAGGCCTGCGCCTGCACCCGGACGGGCATGCTGCCGGCTGCCCGGCGCGCCGCCTGGATCGCGTAGGGCCCCAGGTCCATCAGCGCGCCGCCGCCGCCTTTATCCTTATCGATGCGCCACATGCCGGGGCGGGCCATATCAAAGCCGAGGCTGGCTTCGATGAGCTTGATACCGCGGTCGAAGGGTTCGAGGGAGCGGCGCATGAGTTCCAGGTGATGCGGCTCGTAGAAAAGACGGTAGCCGATCTGCAGTTTGCGGCCGGCCGTTTTGGCTGCCTCGATCATGGCTTTGCATTCCGCAACGTTCATCGCCATCGGTTTTTCACAGATGACGTGCTTGCCGGCTTGGAGTGCCCGAATGGTGTATTCGGCGTGCATGAAATTGGGCAGGACGATGTAGACGATATCGATGGCCGGATCATCGGCCAGCCGGTCGAAGGTCTCGTAGTTGTACGTGTGCTCGGGCAATACGCCTTACTCCTGCTGCCAGCGCCCTTCTTTTTCGGGGGCGCCGGTGACGATACCTCGCAGTTCGCAGTATTGCGTATGCTGCAGGGCCGGGCCGAGTTGCCGGGTGGCGTAATTGCCGAGGCCTACGAGGGCCACGCCGAGTTTGTCGTCGGGGGCAGCGCAGGCGGCTTCCAACGGGAGTAGGGAGAAGGCAGTTCCAAGAATACCGATGTTTTGAATGGCTTTGCGCCGGGTGATTGGGTGCATGGGTAAGTAATTTAAAAGATTATTGGACAGGAATAAAAGTAGGGAAATTTAATCTCTGAGCAGGTCGAGGTTTGGTCGAATGGAAGACAGGATAGATAGTAAACTGACATCTTTCGAGATCATAAGCCAGGGCGCGCTGGGAAAGTGCCCCCCGGCGCGCCACCGGCGGGAGGGTCTTT
>CAZWDL010000016.1:0-78993 GCA_964632995.1 uncultured Saprospiraceae bacterium | reverse complement strand
GATGAACAGACGAACCGTAGAAGTAGCCAAAACCGAACTTATGGGTAATCAACACCCCCGGGGCAGGGAGGGGGGGCGGAACGCACAGATCATGGATCTTCAAATCATCGATGAGAGCACATGCTCCAAAAAGGAATGAAAAAAGGACGCGAGCTCTGATGCCGGCGTCCATCATCAAAAAACTGTTTATCGAAACACTGGATAAGAGTTCCTCCACAAACAAACCGGGGCGCTTCCCCACCTCGACCTCCTTCGTCGGTGCGGGCCTTCGCCCGCCCTCGCTCCGTTCGGGACGGGTAAAACTTCCCACTCCCGATTTCCGCCTTCCGATTTCCGCCTTCCGCCTTCAAAAAGGTGGGGCACTCCCCAATGGCCATAGCCGGAATGCCCCTGAAAAATCACCCTTGTTCGGCGATTTGATCCGGCGGAATCGGCGCGGGTACGATATTACGCACGGGTTTTACGGTTTTCAAATAGGCGAAGATGGCTTTCAGGTCTTCGTCCGACAGGTTGCGGTAGGCCGGCCAGGGCATGGGCGGCAGCAGTGGGCGGCTGTTGTTCAGCCCTTTGAACTTCCCCTCCCGGATGGCTTTCAGAAACTGCGCTTCCGTCCAGTTACCGACACCGGTGGGATCGGAGGTCAGATTGGCCGCAAAGCTCACGCCCCAGGGACCGACGGCGGCGGTCAGGTCATCGTTGAACAACATCCACTTACCAGGGCCTACCGCATCGAGAACCACCTGGGGAAGCGGGCGTTCAGCCGGGTAGCCGGACAGGAGCAGCTCCGGATCCGGCTCCGGACCGTTCGGGCCCATGATCTTCGGAGAGTGACAATCGTGGCAACCCACCGCGGCGACGAGATAGGCGCCGCGCTTGACGGGATCTTCGGCCGGCGCCGGTTCGGCCTTGATGGTGGTTTCCACAGTCTGCTCCTCCGCACCGGCACTCTGACAGGCAGCAGCCAGGACAAGTAAAAGGAGATATACGCCCGCAATAACTGTAGGAATCAGAATAGTCCGTTTCATGATGATGAATTTTGATTATTTACAGCGGTTGGGATTCAGACAATCATACCTCTCCAGCAAAGCCCGTTCAATACCGCGTTGGCGGCCCCAGCGCGCCAGAGTACTGATGACGGGCGACAGCATACAGGCCGCCCCCGTGAGGCGCGATTCGGAAAGGTCCAGTACGATAGCCAGATGTACCGGTTTTTTGGGAATACCACTGGAAAAGCAGTGACCATCCCTGGCCAGGCCATAGCCTATGCACAGGGCCTGTTCAAAGCCCGGGCTGCCCGGTGACAGCTCCACTTCAAACAGTACGGGTCGGTCAGTTTCGTTGAAAAAGCGGTGCAGGCTGCCGACGGGTGCGGTAGCCGATTCACCGGGGAACAGGCGGGTGATCCGGCCGTCGAGCTCAATGGATAATTGCCCCCGTTTTACGGTAAATGTTTCCGCAAACCGTTGATGGTAGTGAAGGAAGTTCCCGCCTCTGGGGGCCAGGGAGACCTCCACCAACGTGGGCAAATATTCCGGCGATCGACAGGATTGGATAAAGGTCACCCGGTCGCCGATTAGCGGGTTTTCAATAGTTGGATACGCAGTAAGCATGTTAGAAGAGATTTGCCGGGGCGAAGTGTGGAGACTTTGCCCCGGCGCCTGTTAATGGAATTACTTTTTGGCAAAAGTCACGGAGAAAGTATAGGTGACGCCGTTGTCATCCGTCTCCTCGTACTCGTACTTCATAGCACTGGTGTTGATCTCTCCGATCTCCCAGCTTTCGGTTTCGCCTTCCTGTGTGACAGAGAGTACCTTTTGATCGACGCTCAGGGCCCAAGTGCCGCTGGTCGTCTGCGGATCTTCCGGGAAACACTTGGTAGGACCTTCATCGAAATTGACCGTGCCGTTCTTGTTGAAAACGGTCAGGTCATCTTTGACACAGGTGGGCAGCTGAGCATAGATGTTGTTCACCTGCGTGCCCGATCCGAACCAATCGATCGCCGGATCAACGGTGAGGGCTGTCATTTGCCAGGTACCGCTGATCATCTCTGCGATATCCGGTGTACCGGGACCGTCATCGTCTTTGTCTTTTTGACAGGAGGTGCTGAATACAAGGCTGAGCATGGCAAGGGAAAACAGCGCGGTTTTCCCCAAAGTTGATGGATTTCATAATTCGGGTGATTTTAAGCTGATAAAAATTCGGGTGATTAATCGTTTTTCAATTGACACTTCAAAGATACGGCGGTCGGCAGGACGGGTATTGCAAAAAACCGACATGGGTTACACGCCCTGATAAACTGCGGAGAATTCGGCATACCGTGCGAAGTGTTGAGTGGGACTTTCCCCTCCCAGCGAACGAAACTCATTGATGAAGTGCGCCTGGTCGGCGTAGCCGCATTCGTAGGCCAGTTCGGCCCAGCCCAGTGAAGGATGCTGCCGCAGCATTTTGAAAGCATTGTCCAGCCGGCTGATGCGGATAAAATATTTAGGTGTGATACCGATTTTCTCCTTGAACTCCCGCTCCACTTGGCGTTCGCCGATACCCAGTTTGCGGCAGAGCTCGGCCACGGTCACCTGGCCTCCATTCTCCCGCACATACCGGGCGGCATGATGAGCGTAGACGACTTTGTCTTCCCGCCGGAGCAGCTGCTGCCCGAAGAAGTGTTCTGCAATATCCACTCTGTTTTCGAAGTCTGTCGCATTCCAAATGGCATCGATGAGGGAGTGCACCAAAGCGCCGTATACTTCTTCCAGACTTAGCGACTGCTCTGTGAGTTCATTCATCGGTCCGCCCATGAGGCGAAACAGGCCGGCGGGGCGAAAGCGCACCGCGAAGAAGCCCGTTTTTCCCGTGGGTTGGAGATAAACGTGTTTTTTGCGCTGCCCACCTACGAGCGCACGCAGCTCGGCATGCGGCACGGTCTTTTTTAGGTTATCGTACAAGCGGAAGGGGTCGCCGTAGTGAAAAACGAATTCGGGGTGCCCGTAGGGCAACACCTTGATCATTGGTGCCGGCAGGCCCGGATGATCGAATTCCAGCATCCAATAGCGCTCGATGTAGGGTCGGAGCGCCGGGCCAGGTTCAAAGGTTTTGAATTGCTTTTGCATGTTGTGTCAGGGTGATTTTTCAGACACAAAAATGCAGGGAAAGTCATCGCCGCGAAATCGCATGAAAATGTGAGAGAAGGGAAAACCGCCTGAACCACCGGTTTTGCGGGATATAAGACGCTTGGCCACCGGTTAAACGAACAAAATTCTCGACAAACACCACCATTGGATCTGCCCCTTCTTTCGTCGGATTAGGCGTACCTTGCCCCTTCAATCCTCCAATCCTTTCCTAATCCACCAACCGCTCCCGTATCGCCTTGAGGATGGCTTCGGTCTTGGAGTTCACCTGTAGCTTGTCGTAAATACTTCGGATATGAGAGCGAACCGTATCGATGCTGATGTCGAGGTCCTCAGCGATAAGTTTATAGCTGAAGCCTTTCATGAGTCCGCGCAGGATATCGAGCTCACGGGGAGAAAAGTGGTAGTCATTGGCGGCCGGCTTGGATTCCTCCTGAAAAAAGCGCAGCACCTTGCGGGCGACATTCGCGGTCATAGGCGAGCCGCCGCGGTGAATATCGAAGATTGCGTCGATAATTTCGGAAGGCGGCGTATGCTTGAGCAGGTAGCCGCTGGCGCCGTTACGGATGGCCTGAAAGATGCGGTCCTCGTCGTCGAAGACCGTGAGCATAAGCACCTGAACTTCCGGCAAGACAGCCTTGGCCATGGCCGTCGCTTCGATACCACTAATCGCCGGCAGATCGACATCCATCAGAATTACATCAGGCCGCAATGAAGAAAGCTGCTCCTTCAATTGCCGGCAATCAGGGAAAGCGCCTACCAGATCCAGTCCTTCCGTTGCCTGCAGCAGAAAGCTCATCCCTTCCCGCAGGTCTTTATTATCCTCATAAATCAGTATGCGAATATTTTTTTCCATATAACAAATTACGGCGCTTTTACCTTTTCTTCCAATCACATGAATGAGTGAGGAACCCCGGTCCTCCGATTCCTTGAACTTAAAGCCCCCTTCCACAAGTGTTGGTCATTACCTCCAGCCTGCAAGTACAGTTTCAGATCCATTTCCCTTTTTTTCCCAACCGGGCCGTCAGTTCCACACAAGTTCCCTTTCCGGGGCGGGAACGCAGTTGCAGGGTTCCGCCGATCTCAGTAGCGCGTTGTTCCATATTTTCCAATCCGTTTCCCTGTTCCGCATGGTTTGGATCGAAGCCTTTACCGTTATCCTCTATGATCATTTTGAGATGACCGCTGCGGATGGTCAGAAACAGCGTAACCCGGGAGCAGTCGCTGTATTTGATCGCATTATTGATGGCTTCTTTAAAAACCAAATAGATATTGCGGCGCTGACTGATGTTGAGCCGGGCCGGCCGGAAGCCGTCCGACACTCTTACCACAAAATCAATCTGACGGGCCTCCATCATGCGGATACCGAAGCTGCGCATGCGGGTGACCAGGTCTTCGAGTTGATCGTGCCGGGTATTGATCGTCCAGATGATATCCTGCATGGATTCCGATAGTAAGGCGGCGCTGCTGCTGATGCGCTGCAATACGGAATCGACTTCCTCCTGCCCCGCTATTTTTGAGCGTGCGTATTCACTAAAAAACGGATGCTGCTGAGGGTAGAGCCCATATCGTCGTGCAAGTCGCGGGCGATGCGGTTGCGGATAAGCTCCAGAGCCTGCCGCTGTGAGCGACGATACGCGGCCAGCAGTACCCCGGCAAGCAACACTGTCAGGGCCAGCAAGGCTGGAAAGTACCAGGTTTGGTGAAAAGGCGGAATGATGCGCATGGGAATACATAGCGTATTTTCACTCCATATGCCGTCGTTGTTGGCAGCACGGACTTCCAGCGTGTAGTCGCCACCATCCAGGTTTGTATAGGTGACGATGGGCTGAGTGGTGAAGGTCCATTCCTCATCAAAGCCCTCCAGCCGGTAAGCGTAGCGGTTTTTCTCCGGCTGGCTGTAGTTGAGCGCCGCGAACTCGAAGCTCACCACATCTTCACCGGGACGAAGGACCAGGGGTTGTCCTTCCGGGAACCGCCGCTTCTGATTCATCACCTGAACACTATTCAGCACTACTTTTGGGGCGCAGGCATTCAGTGGGACCTTTTCGGGAAAAAAATAGTTGAAGCCTTTTCCGGCGCCGATAAAGATTTCACCGTTTTGCATCCGTTCAAAACCACCGGATACGACATTAGCCACCAGCCCATCCCGGCGATCAAAATGCAGCAATTGCCCATCGGACAGCCGCAGCCGGTACAACCCCCGGTTGGTTCCAATCCATAAATTGCCGTTCTGATCCTGGCGCACCCGGTGTATCTGGTTGGATGGGAAGCCCCTCTTAGTATCGTAAATGGCCAGTACCCGCCCCTTGAGATCTACCTGAAACAATCCGTTGTGGGT
This sequence comes from uncultured Saprospiraceae bacterium, assembly GCA_964632995.1. Lineage (GTDB taxonomy): Bacteria > Bacteroidota > Bacteroidia > Chitinophagales > Saprospiraceae > CAZWDL01. The sequence goes on along the minus strand of CAZWDL010000016.1, from coordinate 73,527 downwards.
ACCCAGCCACATTGTTTCTCCTTTGCCTGTACAAAAGTCTTCACTTGCATAATGAGGCAGGTTTTCCAAAATGATGCGACGGCTTTCACCGGTAGCCGGCTGATAACGGTAGATGCCATTGAAAGTAGCGATCCAGATTTGCCCCAATTCATCTTCGTGCAGCCTGGTAATCCTGCCGGCGCCCTGAGCATGAGCCAGCGAATCGCAGAAAGGTATTTTGACAAAGGTTTCCTTTACCGAATCGTAGCGAAAGAGCCCTTCGTAATTACATCCTGCCCAAATATTACCCTCGCGATCCTCCAGAAGAGTCAGCACTTTGTGATTGACCTTCGGCGTTTGCAGAAAATCGGCCATCAGCCGCCATTGATTCCTTTCCGCTTCGAAGGTCAATACCCCGCCGTGTACGCCTATCCATAATGTTCCCCGTCGATCTTGAACCAGGCCAAACACTTCCCTGCTGTACCGACCGATGGGAGATAGAAAGTGCTGAAATTGATTCCTTTTCCGCTCCCAGCGGACGAGACCTCCGCCCCAGATACCGATCCAATAGGTGTCCGGGTTATTCTCATCCTGCAGGAAAGCGGAGATTTCAAAAAACTGGTTAGCAGGCTCAACAGGCATGATCTCCCTCGAAAAGCGCATCGTATAAGGATCATACTTCTCTATACCTTTATCCGTAGCCAGCCAGACAATTCCGGTTTGCGAATCGCGGAGTATATCCCGGACCATCGTTCCGTTATGACTGTAAGGATCGAGCGGGTTATGTCGCTGCCGGATGATTTTATGATCGGGAAGCGTCAACAGATACAAGCCATCTTCGCCGCCGCCGACCCAGAATACTTCCTCCCCTCCGCGCAGCGTGTCGCGCAAAAAGCAGGTAGCTACGGCAGGTTCATCCGGAAAATCAACCAGGGTATCCCGCCGGGCATCATAGCGCCACAGTCCGGCGCCCCAGCTGCTGGCCCAAAAAGTACCGTCTTCTTCTTCGTAGAAATACCCTCCATCGAAGTGAAGAGCAGGATCGGCGGCAGCGCGCCCGAGAAAGAGCCGGTATTCACCGGTATCCGGATCAAAGCGCCAGGTATTGAGGGGGGCTGTCAACCAGATTTTACCACGCCGGTCAACTGTCAGCTGCCCCGGTCCCCCCGCTCCGTCGGGAAGGGGAAAAGTTTTTGTAGTCAAAGCAGTCAGATCGAGCCTGACCAGGGTATTGCCAGCCAGCAACCATCCGCACCCCCTTCCATCGAAAGCCAGCCTGGAAACTGTTGAATTACGAAGCAAGTTGGTGTGTTCAGGATCAGCCGGCGGAATCCGGTGGAAAACACCGCCCTGCCAGTCAAACCAGCAAAGTCCACGGTCGGTAGACACCCACATCCGGCCTTTGGCGTCCTGGCTAAGCCCTGTAATCCGTTCCCCCGGCAGGCTCGTCGTATCCCCGGGAACGGGGAGAAAAACTTCAAAACGCCGGCCGTCAAAGCGGTTGAGCCCAACAGAGGTGCCAAACCATAGTAAACCATTTTGATCCTGTAAGATACAGAACACTTCCTCATGTGACAATCCCTGTTCCGGGCCGTAATGCACAAATGCCGCGCGCAAGGACTGAGCGGGCAGCGTCATCGTCAGCTGCAACAGGGTCCATAGCAGTATTACTTTTTTCATAAGCGTGGTACGGCGACAATGAATGCCGCCTAACAAATATATTCACAACTTCCCTATCTTTTCGAATTAAAATTTAAATTTAACGCACTTAAGCTAAGCTCCATCCAGTTACATACATCATGCATTGACAAACTCAAAGATTATAGAATGAGATCCCAAAACTCGATTTTTCTGTTCTTTTTATTTCTTACACTGATCGTTCCGGCCTTTCTGCCGGCACAATGGGCACCAATTCCTTCCGGCACCAGTCAAACCTTACACGACGTTTACCTGCTCAACCCCGATTACGGCGTAGCGGTCGGCGATACCAGCACCGTTCTGGTCACTACCGACGGCGGTGACAGTTGGCTGCCCGTGGCCTCGGGCTTTAAGGAAAACTTCCAGTCAGCCCTGGCATTGGATGAAGATTCCCTGCTCATCGCGGGGGGCAACTACTTCGACGGCGCTATTTACCGCACCCCCGATGGCGGTTTTAAATGGAACTTCGTCGGCGAAGGCATCGATCTGGCCAGCAATGGTAACCTTATCTTCGCCTTAGACAACGAAACCATCTATAAATCCTTCAACCGCGGCGCCGGCTGGAAACCCTCGGTCATCATCATCGGCAGTACTATTATACTCGACAAACTCATTTTTCCCGCCGACTCTATCGGCTTCTGCTTTGGGAATATCTCCGGCTTCGCCACTTTATCCGCTTTCGGCTACCGTACTGATGACGCTGGCGACACCTGGTCCGCCCTTTTTGAGGTAGATTTCCCCAATGCCAACGCCTACAGCGCTGCTGCCTTCCCACACCCCGATACGGGCTTCGTCTTTACCAATGCTTATGAGAACTTTCAACCCGGTGCACTTAATCAGCTGGTCCGCGTAAGCGATTTCGTCTACGACGATTCCGATTTTTCCGACAATTGGCGCTTCTCCTCAGAAATTGTCAACGAAGACATGCCGGGGCTGATCCGCGACGCCTATTTTCTCGATACACAGGTAGGATACGCCGTAAGCGAGAACGGCAATATCTATAAAACCTTCAACGGCGGAAGGGACTGGATGGTAGACTACGAAGGCGATACGCCGCTGAATGCGCTGTTCGTCATTGAAGAAGAGACCGCCATCGCGGTGGGAGACAAGGGGGTGATACTCAAGCTCACCGACCGTCCTACACCGGTGCGGGAGCCGGCATTTGCCGGCGAGCTGCACATCTATCCCAACCCGGCCGGTGAGTGGTTGACAATAGAAATGGACCGGCCACGTACAGGCAGCCTCCGGTTCTACGACCCGGCGGGAAAAATGGTCCGGGAAGAAATCCTGAAGAGACAGCACACCCTCTCTCTGCGTCTTCTTCCGGCTGGCCTGTACGTAGTCGAGATAAAGACGGAAGAAGGCCTACTGCGCCGGAAGGTAATCGTGCAAAAAAAGACGGACTAGTGCGCCGGGAATGAAGGAACCTACCGGCTGATCAGCAACCGTTCCGTTTGCCGAAAGGCGCCCTGTTCCAAACGGAGAATATAAACGCCGGGCGGCAGATTCTCTAGCCGTATTTCTGTTTGCCAGGGACCGGCATAAGCCCGATCCCGACTCATTTGCACCCTTCTTCCTGCCATATCGTACAAGAGAATACGTACCGTTCCTTCTTCCGGCAGCTGAGTGGCCAGACGGACTACTGTTGAAGCCGGATTGGGGGCCAGCCGTAGCCGGGAGGGAGCTTTTTCGTATTTCCGGTGACGGAGTAATGGCCGGGTCACCGGAGATGATTCAAGCGGTGTACAGAATTCAACCTTTTCCTGAGCGCCAAATTCATCCGCTACAGCGATGGTATCACCGCCCTCGTCATACAGCACTAACTGCCCTTTCCCGTATTCGCAGCAGACGCCATCGCCGTAGAGATCTTGAATGTAGAAGGTATAGCAGCCTTCCGGCAAACAGAAGGTGTCGCGCACCGTAACTTCTTCTGCGTTATTCGGATAACCGCTGCCACTGGCTATCGTATCTCCGGTCTGGTTTTCCAGTCGCCAGCTGGTTTCGGTGGCGAAGTAATCGAGGGTGAGATCCAGGTAATAGCGGCGCACGCAGACCGTGTCGGGATCGTCCTTTTCAGGAACGGGGCAGGAAGACACGCATCCTGCTGCCTCTGCTACTTTACGTCGCAGCAGGTCGCCCGCTTGCTGCCCGAGTCCCCACCGGAAGTCGATACCGCCGGAGGGAGGAGTACAGCTATACATCAGGGTGGCGGAGACGGGATCACCTGCGGGAAGGGAGCAATCCCCTTCGGTAAATCCCTGCGAGGCATCGATAGCGCTACTGTCGCCGTTCCAAACGCATGCATTGGTATGTTGTGATCCCAGTTGATGACCGATCTGATGAGCCAGGTTATACACGGAAGAAGAATAGGCCGGAAAGGCGGCGTAATCCGGCCGGACGCCCGCGACGCCCATCCGCAGGGCCGGAACCGTACGGCAGAGCCCTTCCATAACCGCCATCCCATCCGGTATATTGTAGGTGAGCAAAATCGCCAGATCTCCTTCAAAAGACCGGCGCCGACGCTGGAACTGGCTAAGCAAGACCGAGCTCGATTTGCCGGTGTACGGGTCGGGGGTTTCCCAAAGGTGAAGGCCGGCCAGCCGGAGCCGGATGCTTTCCTGTTCGTACAGGGCCGCGACCTCGTCAAACAGGCCACGGACGAATTCTTTCGTCGCTTCGGTATTTCCCTTTTCCAGGTAGATGGAATGGCCCACCTCCAGGTAAATATCGATACAGGTTTGCTCTGGCTGGCTGCTCCCTTGGGGCGCAGACCACAGCCATGCCGGCTGCAACAATAGCCACAGCAGGGCGAACTGGGGGGTATTCATGCTTATTCTTATTGGGTTACATGTCTGCTTGTATCTGTTCATATCCGGAGGGGAAGTGATTGGAGTAACTCCAAATCCGGGATACACATCAGAAACGCGCGACTATCATTCAAACCGGTGCGTGCCGGTATTCTTTTAGTTGATAGGCCTGGTAAAAATGAGGAATTACAGGGCGATGGTAGCAGTTGCCCTATGGGTTTTAGGTGCTAAAAGTTGGTCTACTATGCAGCTGGTGCTAAAGTAAAATTTTCATATGAAAATAAAAAGAATATCGCGTTTTTTCTCTATGAATTTCGCTCAATGTCACTGCCCGTACTTTAGCGCCTCCTTTTTACGGACCTATACCGACCGTAGGGCCGGAGCGCCCAAGTCTGGCAACGTAACTTTTTAGCAACGTCGCTACGCGGTGATATTTTTTCTTTTGCCACGGATCACACGGATTTTCATTTTGGGAAATCTGTATAATCTGTGGCTTTTTGGAAAGACTTTCCTGGCGACAGTGTCGCGGATAAATTCTTTACCTGCGGCACTAAAGCCAGGATGGTGAATAGTAACCTGGCAACTATATCGGCGCCGTAAAATAATCCGGGCTGACTCCATCGGTAAAAAGGCGGAGCCGGGCAGCAAAAAAAAGCCCCGTATCCTGGGAAGATACGGAGCCGGTGTCACCTTATTGACGACAAAAAAGGGATGATTGCGAACTACCCGTGCAGGACACGGATTGGATACTATGGGTTTTAGATGTTTTCTAAAGAGGGGCCCTTCCGGGCCCCGAAAAAGCGCTTCTGTTTGACTAACGCAGCGTGAAAAATTCTTTACTGAACGATGAACTTGGCTTCCTGTCTCAGGTCGCCATTATTCAATCGCAGATAGTAGGCGCCATGTGGAAGCCGGCTGACCGGCAGCAGGTGAACATTGGCGCCTTCCTGCACACTAAGTACTTGCCGGCTGAACTCCTGGCCCATGACGTTAAAGATTTGCAGCTGTGCGCTGCCGGGTTCCTTCCCTTTGAAGCGCAGCGTGAGCTGATCGCTGACCGGGTTGGGGAAGATATCGAGCGCATCGGGCGCCAGTTCTTCTATATTCAGCACGGTGGTTTCGGGTTCTACGATTTGCCCTTCACAGCCGCCGCCTTCATGAATGCGGATATTTCGAAAGAAGGAGTTGCCATCGGAGGGGCTGCCGTCGTGATCGGCGACAAAGAAAAAGCGGTCACTCACGCCTGTGTAGAACTGGCCGACGGGAATGCTGTACGCTTTCCAGGTATCATTGCCGGGGTAATTCTGGAAGTCAGTGACGCCCCAGCTTTGGCTTCCATAGACATTGAAGGTCAGGCCGGAAGAAATGCTGCTGTTGTCGTCAAAACCAAGGCCATGGATTTCGCCCTTTCGGGAGGAGCGGAATTCAAATTCGATGACGGTATTTCCGGTAATGTTATAGTCCAGTGGAATAGATTTCCAGGCGTTGTCCTGAATTTTCAGAACGGTTCCGCTGGACAACAGTTCGTGGGTTCCCTGGTCCTGGTTACCGCCGTAGCTATCGATAGAGTAGTCGTTTAAATCAATGGTGATGCAGCTGCTGCCGCCACCGCCGCCGTCACCGGAGGTGCAGAATTCCACGCGTTTGCCGGCGCCGAAATTACCGCCGGAGGCGATGGTATTGCCCTGGTCATCAACAAGGTTGAAGGAGCCGTTGCCGTAATTGCAGCAAATGCCGTCGCCATAGGCATCGAGGATTTCGAAGACGTAACAGCCCTGGGGCAGACAGAAAGTTTCGGTTAAAGTTTGTCCGCTGAGTTTATTGTCAAAAGGACCGTCTGAGGCAATGCTGGTTCCGGAACTGTTTTTCAGCGACCAACTTGTTTCACGGCCGTAATCGTCGAGGGTCAGGGAGAGGGTATATTCCCGTCCTGTACATCCTGGATCGTCGGGGGGAGGCGTGCCGTTGGTACAGAAGTCGGTAGATTCAGAGGCTCCGAAATTACTGCCGGAGGCGAGGACGGCGCCGCCGGCGTCCGTCAGTTTATAGGAGCCGTTGCCGTAGCCGCAACAGATGCCGTCGCCGTAGGCGTCATTGATCACAAACTTGTAGCATCCGTCGGGAACGCAGAGTTCCTTGGTGATGGTTTGGCCGGCGTTGCCATTGGAGTAGGGTCCGCCGCTAGCCAGTATTGAGCCGGTTTCATTTTGCAATTGCCAGGTGGTTTCACTACCGTAATTATCGAGTACGACGCTCAGCGTGAGCGGATTTTCGGTGCAATCGCTACCGCCACCACCGCCGCCGTCATCGCTGCAGGCGGTCAGACAGGAGGCGTTGGCGACACCGTTTCTGATGACATTACCGGGTTGGGTGCCGAAACCCAGGCTAAAATTAATACCGGCGCTCGTGAGGTGGCAATACGACATAATGGTGCCGCCGTTGGAGGGGGTGCCAGGGTTGGGGCAACCGCCTTCTGTAAAGCCGGCGCATCCGTCGATTGCTGTGCTGTTATTATTCCATACACAGGCATGCGTGTGCTGGGAGCCCATTAGATGCCCGAGTTCATGAGTCACCACCATTACTGTAAAGGAATACTCAGGGACTTGCCGGAAGCTCGAGCCTACGCTGGAAAAGCTCATACGCAGCGCCGGATTGGAGCGGCAAAATCCCGAAACGACGGCAATGCCGCCGCTGGCTTTATAGGAAAGCAGCTGTGCCAGATCGCCATTAAAACTGGTGCGCACCGACTGGAATTCGCTCAGCATTTTGGAACTGCTTGTTCCGGTGTAAGGACTGGGCTGGTTCCAGACGAAAATCTCCGAAATTGAAACATTGATATTTTCGTTGGCGTATAAGGTAGCTGCTTCGTTGAAGATGCCGGTGATGTAGTTGGTGGCGCCGGTCGTGCCGCCTTTATCCTGATAGATGTCGTAGTCTACCTCAAAGTATATCCGTACGCAGTCGCCGGCGTCGCGCATCTCTACCGGTGCGGAAAGTTCCTCTACGGTGTAAGGGCGCCCGGGGTCCTGTGTATCGCAGTAGGCGCCCTGCAAATGAGCCAGTTCATCATCGTTATATAATACGTGCTCGCCGTTCCATTCGTCGCCGCCCAGTTTGCCAAGTACCAGGTTACCCTGCGCCGGAGAACTCACCAGGCCCATTAGTTCATCGTCAAATACACTGAGGGCCACAATAGAGCCTTCTTCTCCTGTCAGCGTCCCCCGGTAGTGCAGTCCGCTCTCTACTTCGGCAGGACCGGAGGCGCCGCTTTCATAAACAGAAAAACCGGAAGCAAATAAATTGACCCGCACGAGTTCCACTTCCATCTTGCTTCGCCTGCTGGAAGGAAGATCCAGCTTTATGGCTTCCGGCCGGTCTTTAAGCAGGGCCTGCAGGGTTTCCTTTTTGACCTGGAGGATATCGTAGGTTCTAAGCTCACCTTCCAATGGGCCTTCATCCCGGGCGACCGGAGATAGTTCGAGTAATTTTGCTTGCTGGAAAGACTGTCCTTTTTCTTTTGCTTTTTCAATCAACCGGGAGGGTTGTACTACTGGTTGGGCTATGCCCCATGCTACCCATAGCAGTAAGGCCAAGAGCATTGATAGTCGCTGCATTCTCATGGTGTGTAATCGGTTTTCAGTTAATAATACTATGGTCAGTTCGCTAAATACGGATATAAAAATTGCTGGCTGCTGGGGCTACCGTGCTAGCAGTGGTATTAATGAGGCCAAATCCGTAAATGTAAAAAGTGCATCGCTCTCTCTCTGTCCAGACTGCGGTGAGTCCGGATGCACTTGTGGAAGGTCGTCTTAGAAGGCGCACCGGCTAATCACCTAGGGTAAAAAACCGGATCGCTTTTTAGGTCAGAGATTATGAGAATCCAACTTTGGTAAAAAATGGATGTTCTTGAGGAGAGAAAAAACGCTCCCTTTTTCTATCAACAACTGGGTGAGACAAAAATATGAATTTTTTAATTATTATCAAAAATAATAATTTGACAAATCCATATTTTTTTGCAAATCCTAAAGCGTGTTCCTTGAAGATTATTTATGAAACGAAAACTTATATGAGATAGTATAAGGTGAGCAAAAAAAAAGAGGTTTTACAATTTCATTACGGGTGAGATGGTTCGGGAGTTTAGAAGAGCCGAAACCGTAAAGTCTTCTAAACTCCCGAACTTGCAATACATAATGTCTAAAAAATCATCCCATTTCAGCAACGACTTCTTTCACTTCGGGGACCATGCGCTTGAGCATTCCTTCGATACCCGCTTTGAGGGTGACGGTAGAAGAGGGGCAACCGCTGCAGGCGCCCTGCATGATGAGCGTCACCGTACCGGCCTCCCAGGATTTGAATTCGATGTTGCCTCCGTCCATTTCCACGGCTGGTTTGACGTAAGTATCGATGAGCTCCTTAATCTTTTTAACCATCTCTGCTTCGTCTTCGGTGTATTCGTAGCCGGCGCCGCGCTCTTCTTCGACTTTCGCCATAGCTTCATCGAAGCCGTCTTTGATGATTTCGCCGCCGTTTTCTACATAGTTTTTGATAAATTCTTTAAGCTTGAGCATAATGTCCTCCCAGGCGTAATTCACTTCTTTGGTAACGGTGACGAAGTTATTGCAGATGTACACGCCTTTGACAAAGGGAAGTTCAAACAAGGCAGTGGCCAGCGGGGACCATTCCTTTGCGAGTTCCTCTTCGCGGAAATCAGCGGTCCCGCGATAGAGCATGCGGTTGGTCACAAATTTGAGCGACTCCGGATTGGGGGTCTGCTCGGTGTATAACATTACAGGACTCTTTGTTGCAGGCTTATCCATATTTTTCTCGTTTAGACTAATTCAAAAAGCTCCCGTGGGAGTTGAACGGAATTATAGTTATTTAGAACGATTCTACCAAGTTAACACAGAATTTTTCGCATAGTTTGTCAAGGGGTGCAAAAAGCTATATCAGTAAACCGGTGGGGGAACAATGAGTTGATCGTAGGGCAGCATAGTGCTGAACCCCCGTTCCTTTAGTTCCGCCCGCAATTCCGTTTCGGGTTGCCGGCTGCTGAGCAGAACGAAATCGCCTCCCCAGGCGCCCAGTGATTTGACGGCGCCCCGGAAGCCGGGGAAGTGCAGGTCCTGTGCGCGGGGCAGATCCAGGGTAGCGGCCACCAGGTCTTCGTGCCGATGGATGACGGCTTCGAATGTATCGAGGTCAGCCGCTCTTATTATATCGGCGCTAAGGCGGCTGACCTGTCCGATCAGTTGAGGATTGCGGATCACTTTTTCGCGGAAGCGGGCGATACCTTCTCGGCTGTTTTGTTTGGATTCCAGGTATACGAAGTAAAGTTGCGAGCGGAAAGAAGGGGAAAAGGGAAACTCGATGTACTGTGGGGTTCCGCGCAGGCGCTGGTACAGCAGCGGTCCGCGGGAGAGCGCGCAGGCCAGGTCGTAGCCGGAGCCTCCGAAGGAAGCCTTGAGCAGGGCAAAGGGGTCGGTTTGGGTCCATTGGGCAATCAGGGCGATGAGCGTGGAGCTACTGCCCAGGCCCCAGTCGCGGGGAAAGCCGAGCCGGGTAGTCACCGCCCAGCCGGTGGCCGGATCCCGAAGCTGGGGGCGTTGTCTGGCGGCATCCTGAAGGATATCCGCCAGGCGGCGGGCAGTAGTCTCATCATTTGTTTGGCGGCAGTTTAGTTCCGGCAGCTCAAAAGATCCTTCAAACCACAATGAATTTTTCTCGTCGAAGCTTTGCCATTGTAGCAACCCCGGTTCTGCGGAGGGCGCCACCTCCATCGACTGTCCCAGCCGGGTGGGCAGCGCCAGCGCCAGCGCTCCGTCGAGTACGAAATACTCGCCCGACAGCAGTACTTTTCCGTTGGCGTAGAACTGTTGAGCTTGGAGGGACATGAATGATATTTTAAAAAGGAGGGTAAATCACCTTCCGCTTTCCTGTTTACGCTTTGGCGGGGTTTTACTTTTTTGTTCGTCATGACGCTCCAGAAAATCGCGAACCGAGGTAAAGGAGACGGCTTTGTCTTTAAAAAAGCGAATCGCTCTGTCTTTTTCTTCCTCGCCGGCCCGGAGATGATTGAGAATGTTCATGAGGTGCATCTTCATATGCCCGCGCTGTATGCCGGTGGTGACCAGGGAGCGCAGGGCGGCAAAGTTCTGCGCCAGCCCGGTGGCGGCGATGATCATCATCAGTTCCGGTGAGCTGGGATGTCCCAGGATATCCAGGGATTTTCTGGCCAGTGGGTGGAGCTTTGTCAACCCGCCAACGGTGCCGAGCGCCAGGGGCAGATCGAGCCAGAATTTAAAGTGCCCTTTTTCTACACTGCAATAGCTCAGGCTGCGGTACTTCCCCTCACGGGCGGCATAAGTGTGGCCGCAGGCCTCCACGGCACGGAAGTCGTTACCGGTAGCAAGTACGACGGCATCCACGCCGTTGAATATGCCTTTATTGTGGGTGGCGGCGCGATGCGGATCAATATGAGCAATTCGAACCGCCCGGTGTAAGCGATCGGCAAATGTGAGGGGGTCCATATCACCACAGGCGCCTTCCAGCTCTTCCACAGGACATTCCACCCAGGCGCGCACCAGGCATTCCGGGGTGTAATTGGAGAGGATGGCCATGATGACATTAAAAGCACCGCGTTCTTCTGCGAAGACAGGATGTGTGTCAAAAAAGTCTTCCATGGTACTGGCGAAAGACTCCAGTACGGAGTTGATGAAGTTGGCTCCCATCGAGTCGCAGGTTTCGAAGCTGACAAAGAGCTGGTAATAATCCGGTTCCAGGTCGCGCAAGTCGCGGAGTTCTATGTCGATGACCCCTCCGCCACGTTTTTCCATATTGACCATCAGCGGCTTGGCTTCCTGCAACAACAGCGTTTCCAGCTCTCCGAACACCCCGATGAGTTTGTTAATGTCGCCCGGCCAGGTGAAGTGTACTTGCCCCAATTTTTTAGTAGACAACACCTTGGCCTGAAAACCACCGCGGGACATCCAGAACTTGGCGGCGCTGGAAGCAGCAGCCACTACCGAGCTTTCTTCGATAACCATCGGCACCACATAGGTTTTTCCGTTGATGAGGAAGTTGGGGGCGATACCATAGGGCAGGAAGTAATTCGTCAGCGTGTTTTCACTAAACCCATCAAAGAGTTGCTGCTGCCCGAGATCGGGATGCCAGAAAGACTTCAGCTGCTCAATCATTTCTTCGGGCTGATCGGCAAATTGCGCTGCCACCCAGCGCATTTTTTCAGACTTCGACAATTTGGAAAAACCGGATATATTTTTTTGCTGCATCTTGTCCAGGTTCAGTCGCCGGCATTTGGCCGGTTGCTATCAAGGCAGGAAGGCTTGGAAGGCCTCTAGTCTGCACGGCAAAATAGTTAAATCGGAAAATTTACGGTTTTCTGCTTTCCGTACCGGTTCGGGGACGCAGGAAAGCATGCGCCAGTTCCAAACCCTGTATCTGGCTTTCTACGTGCCGGCGCAGGGCTTCGTAGTCTCCCCGGGCGTGCCGGAGAAAGGCCGAAGCCTGGCCGTAAATAGCGTTCAGGTTTACTTTATTGATGAGGTAATAACCGTCGAGAAAGTCACTGACTCCGCCCGATATGATGACCTGGCGGCAGCGCAGGCGATCGCCGAGTTCGTCAATAAGACGGTTCGTAATATCTACCATTTGCTCCGCGCTGTGGCCTACAAAAGCGAGGCGGCTATAGACAGCCTGCCGGGTTTCATCACTGCGCAATAGCTCCAGCTTGGCAAAATTGGTGCCTCCGTTGGCGGCGAAATCGACGGCGGCCAGCGGCAGTTGTAGCAAAGCGCGGAGACTCTCAACGCCCATGCCCTGGCCTACTTCTTTTACGATAACGGGAAAATCAGCTTGCTCGAGAACGGCTTCGATGGTTTGCAGCGGCGCTTGCTCGAAGCGGTCGCCTTCGGGTTGCAGCCATTCCTGAAGAGGGTTGACGTGGATGATCAGGCCGTCGGCCCGCAGCTTTTCAACCAGGCTTCGTACGAGATACAGTTCCCGGTCTTTGACCAGTTGTTCCAGCTGGGCGATACCGAGGTTGGCAAACAAAGGTTGCTCGTCGCCGATATAGTCGCGCACGTCGAAATCGGGCATCCTTTCTTCGCTCGACAGCAGCTGCCGGCAAGATCCCAGGCCCATGCCCATACCGAATTCCTTACAGGCGCGGGCCAGGTTGCGGTTAATCGTTTGAGCCAGCTCGGTTCCGCCGGTCATACTGGAGACCCAAAGCGGCGCTCGCAGCTTCCAATCGAGAAAGCTGTAGCTGGGAAGGTCGCCCCGGTTGGGATGGCCAGCCAATATCGGTTCATAGTAGAAGCGCTCATCCAGCGTTCTTTGTTCTATCTGTGACTGAAAGGCGAGCTCGATGTGATCCCGCTTACGGGTAGTGGCCGTAGGGTCATCCACAATTTGCTTTTGCTTTTCTTTACTCATATTAATACACTCGGTGTAAAGGTAGACATTTTACCCGGTAGAAGGAAACCTGTTGTAGCGGGGCTCATTGCACGCCGGGCAAATTGTGCAGTAGAAACAATGGATAGAAAAAATAGTTTACAGCGTGAAATCAAGTGCTATCTTTTAAAAATATGGGTCGGATAGCCATAATAAGCCTCTGCAGCTTCCATCAGGGTCTCTGAAAGGGTGGGGTGAGGGTGGATGGTCAGTGAAAGGTCGGAGGCCAGGGCCGCCATCTCGACGGCGAGCACAGCTTCCGAAATAAGGTCTCCGGCCTGTTTACCCGCAATGCCTACCCCTAAAATGCGGTCGCTCCCGGGGTCGATGATCAACTTAGTCAGGCCGGCACTTCTTCCGATGGTCGCTGCCCGGCCGGAGGCCGACCAGCGGAAGCGGGTGATTTTAACCTGCTTTCCTTCCTCCTCTGCCTGGGTTTCCGTTAGTCCGCACCAGGCAATTTCCGGATCGGTATACACGACGGCCGGAATAGCCCGGGGTTCATAGGCTGTTTTTTTGCCGGCGATAGCTTCCGCCGCCACCCTGCCTTCGTGCGTGGCTTTATGTGCCAGCAGCGGTTCACCGGTAATATCCCCGATGGCGTAGATCGAAGGCTCCTCCGTTTGCCGTTGAGCATTCACCTTTACGAAGCCTTTGTCATCGAGTGTTACGCCCGTATGGTCCAGTCCGATATTACCGGTAAGGGGCTTGCGGCCAACAGCGAGGAGCACCTTGTCAAAAGTTCGCTCTTTCTGCTCGCCCTCCGGGTTTTCAAAAGTGACGCGCACCTGCTCGTCGCTGTGCTCTATATCAGTGACCGTAGTTTCAAACCACTGCTCTTCAAATAGTTCCTCGTTGCCTTTGGCAAATACCTTGACAAGATCCCGGTCTGTTCCTGGCAGAAATCCCTGCATCATTTCCACTATGCTGACTTTTGCCCCGAGAGCGGCATAGACGGTTCCCATTTCCAGGCCGATATAGCCGCCGCCGACGATCAGCAGCGTTTCGGGAATGCTTTCAATGTCGAGTGCGTCATCTGAAAAAAGTATCCGTCCGGAGCCGGTATTGATACCGGGAAGCGACATTGGGCGGGAGCCCGTAGCTAGTATGGCGTGCTGAAAGGATAGTTCCTCTTTTTCACCATCGTGCTTTTCCACTTCCAGGGTGTGGGCATCTTTGAAAGCGGCCATCCCCCGGATGTATTTGATTTTTCTTCGCTTGCTCAGCTGTTTCAGACCGCCGGTCAATTTTTCAACCACTTCATTTTTCCAGCTTCTTATTTTGTCGAGGTCGATTTCGGGCCGGGAAAAATCCAGCCCAAAAGCATCAGCTTCCAGGGCTTCTCTTTTCAGCTTGGCTACGTGCAGCAGCGCCTTGGAGGGAATACAGCCGCGGTACAAGCACACTCCGCCCGGCTGCGCTTCGGGGTCGATCAGCGTGGTATGCAGCCCGAGGTCGGCCGCCATAAATGCTGCGGCGTATCCGCCGGGACCGGCTCCGATTACCACCACTTCTTTTTTCTCATTCTTTGCCATCATTGCTGTTTTTCATGAATATCGAAAGGGGGTTTTCCAGTGCTTCGCAGAGCCATCGCGTAAACCTGGCGGCGGTGGCGCCGTCGATGATGCGATGATCGTAGGAGAGGGAAAGCGGCAGAAGGGTCCGGGGTTCGAAGTCACCATCCGAATAAACAGGTTTTTTCTGAGCTCTGGAAACGCCCAGAATAGCGACCTGCGGGTGGTAGATGATAGGGGTGAAGTTCGTTCCTCCGATGCCGCCCAGGTTGGTGACGATGAAGTTGCCGCCCTGCATAGCTTCCGGAGAGAGCTCCTGGTTTCTGGCTTTTTCGGCCAGGTCGGTGATCTCGACAGCAATTTCCGTGATGGATTTTTGACCGGCATCCCTGAGTATCGGAACGAGCAGGCCCTGATCGGTGTCTACCGCTAATCCGATATGGATGTATTCTTTGTAAATGATTTCTTCGTTTTTCAGGTCGAGGCTGGCGTTGAAAACAGGAAACTGCTTGAGCGCTTCGCCAACCAGTTTGACGAGCAGCGCGGTGATGGTCAGTTTGCCGCCCGCCGCTTCCACCTCACCGGCATTATCTTTCATAAAGGACTCGGTCAAAGACAGATCTGCTTCGTCGAAGTGTGTGACATGCGGAATCTGACGCCAGGAACGGGTCGTCTTGTGGGCGGTGGCTTT
Source organism: uncultured Saprospiraceae bacterium (assembly GCA_964632995.1). GTDB lineage: Bacteria > Bacteroidota > Bacteroidia > Chitinophagales > Saprospiraceae > CAZWDL01. Next base: position 58,369 of record CAZWDL010000016.1, on the reverse strand, counting down.
GCGAATGTTGCTGATCTTTTCGCGGGAAACCGCTCCCCATTCAGAAAAATCGGGAAGCTCGGCTTCTTCGGGAAGCGCCGCTTCTCCGCCCTTGCCCTGAATCATTTCCCGGGCGTAGGACTTCACATCATCTGCAGTAATACGATCACCGGGCCCGGTTCCCTCTACCTCATAAATATCAACCCCTAGCTCCCTGGCCAGACGACGCACGGAGGGCGCCGCTGGTACTTCTTCCTTGGAAGCTTCATCGGGTGGGGCTGCAGCAGCCTCCTCACGGGCGGTTTCCAGGGCTTCTTCCTCTTCCTCTTCCTCTTCTTCTTCGGCCACTTTTTCTTTTTCAGTCTTTTCCTCTTCCTCTTCCTCTTCAGGGGCTTCCTCCTTTTCAGCTGTCGCTGTTTCTTCTTCCTCTTCAGGGGCTTTTTCTTCCTTTTGAGCTTCCTTTTCCTCGGTTGCCGTCGCTTCTTTTTTTTCTTTCTGTTATTCCTCTTCCTCTTTTTCGGCTTTCCCTTCTCCGGCCTCTGTCTCTACGGTGAGAATAACCGTACCGGTTTCGACCTCATCACCAATTGCCACTTTTATCTCCTGAACTTCCCCGCCTTCGTCAGCCGGGATTTCTACAGATGCTTTGTCGGTTTCTACGGCGATGACAGACTGTTCTTCCTCAATCTGATCTCCTTCTTCTACCAGGATCTCGGTAACAGTGCCTGTTTCGGCGCTTTCAGAGATCTCCGGGAGTTTTATTTCTTTGATCATGGTATACCGGGTTTGTCGAATGATTGGTTTGTGTAATAAATAGTCAGCTGTTTGCTTCAACTCGAAAAGCTATACCCTGCTTTCTCACTACCATCGTCCCGGGTAAGGTTTATCCGGATCGATTTCGAGTGTTTTCAGTGCTTTTTTCACTGTTTTTGTTTCGATTTCTCCCTTTTCGGCGAGGCAAGCCAGGGCGGCGAGGGCAATATGCCGGTAATCAACCTCAAAGAAGCTTCGCATGGCCTCCCGGTTGTCGCTACGGCCGAATCCGTCGGCGCCCAGTGCGGTGAAGTCACCCGGAAACCACTTGGCTACGGAAAGGGGGAGCGCCCTGAGGTAGTCGGTGGCGGCTACGAAGGTATGTCCGGATTCAGGGAAGCATTGCCCGATGTAGGAAGGCGCATGCTTCTCTTCCGGATGCAGGATGCGCCGGCGTTCGTTCCGGTTGGCTTCATCGTACAGCTGTTTGTATCCGGTGACGCTCCAGACATCGGCGGGCACACCGTATTCATCTTCCAGGATTTCCCTGGCCTTCAGCGCCTCGCGAAGGATGGCGCCGCTACCGAGCAGGTGGACCTTCTCCGTTTGTTCTTCCTTACCTTCCAGCCGGTACATACCTTTGAGGATGCCTTCTTCTACCCCTTCCGGCATGGGAGGCATAACATATTTTTCATTCATCACAGTGATGTAGTAAAAGATGTCCTCTCTTTCTACGTACATGCGGCGAATGCCCTCGCGTACGATGACGGCCACTTCGTAGGCATAAGTGGGATCGTAAGCCATGACGGCGGGATTGGAGAGCGCGAAGACCTGGCTCTGACCGTCGCAGTGCTGCAGGCCTTCCCCCGGCAGGGAGCTTCTGCCGGAAGTGGCGCCTACGAGGAAGCCCCGGGCGCGGGCGTCGGCGGCGGCCCAGATCAGGTCACCCACCCGCTGAAATCCAAACATGGAATAGAACAGGAAGAAGGGAATGGTATCGAAGCCGTAGTTGACATGCGCGGTGCCGGCGGCGATAAAAGATCCCATAGCCCCGGCTTCCGTGATACCTTCTTCGAGGATGGCGCCTTTTTTTGATTCATTGTAGGAAAGCAGGCTCTCTTCATCCACGGGTTCGTAGGTCTGCCCCCTGGCGGAGTAAATACCGCCTTCGCTAAAAAGGGCGTCCATCCCGAAGGTCCGGGACTCATCGGGGACGACCGGGATGATATGATCGCCTATATTTTCGTCTTTCATCAATTCCGACATGAGGTGGACGATCGACATGGTGGTTGCCACCTGCCGGTCGCCGGTGCCTTCAAAGAAAGTTTGATATACTTCTTTGCCAGGAGCTTCCAGGGCTTCCTCGACGGCTTCCCGGCGCGGGAGCGGGCCGCCCAGCGCCTCTCTTCTTTCCCGCAAATATTTAAATGCCTCACTGTCCTCATCCAGTTGGAAATACCCTGCCTGTTCTGCAGTCTTGTCGTCAAAAGGTAAGTTGAAGCGATCGCGCACGTAGCGCAAGGTGTCTTCTTCCAGCTTTTTCTTCTGGTGGGTAATATTGCGCGCCTCGCCGGCTTCGCCCAGGCCGTATCCTTTTACGGTTTGAGCCAGGATAACAGTGGGCGATCCTTCGGAACGGACTGCTGCCCGGTAGGCATTGTATACCTTCACCGGGTCGTGCCCGCCCCAGCGCAGGTTCGCCAGTTCGTCATCGGAATAATTGTCGACCATCCGGAGCAGGCGTTCGTCCTTGCCGAAAAACTCCTCGCGGAAGTAGGCGCCGCCCTCGGCGGCGTAGTGCTGCAGTTCTCCGTCGACGACTTCTCCCATTCGCTCAACCAGTAATCCCTCTTCATCTTTGGCCAGCAGAGGGTCCCACTCGCGGCCCCAGATTACTTTGATGACATTCCAGCCGGCGCCTTTGTAGGCGGCTTCCAGTTCCTGGATGATTTTGCCGTTGCCACGCACCGGGCCATCCAGGCGCTGCAGGTTACAATCGATGACGATGATCAGGTTGTCGAGTTTCTCCCGGGAGGCGACGCCCAGGCTTCCCATAGCCTCGGGTTCGTCCATTTCGCCGTCACCGATGAAAGCCCATACCTTTTGATCGTCTTTTTTCTTCAAACCTCTGTTCTCCAGGTAGCGCATAAAGCGGGCCTGATAAATGGCCTGCAGCGGCGACAGCCCCATGGAAACAGTGGGGAAGCGCCAGTATCCGGGCATCAGGCGGGGGTGTGGGTAAGAAGAGAGCCCTTTAGGATCGCTGATCTCCCGGCGGAAACAGTCCAGGTCTTCCTCTCCAAAACGTCCCTCTACAAACGAACGGGCATAGATGCCGGGAGAGGCATGGCCCTGATAATAGACTATATCCTGTGCCTCGTCATTTTCACCGCCGCGCAGAAAGTGGTTGAAAGCGACTTCAAAGAGCGTGGCGGCCGAGGCATAACTGGAAATGTGCCCTCCAATGCCGTCCTGCTTTCGATTGGCTCTGACGACCATCGCAATAGCATTCCATCGAATAATATTTTCCAGAAACTGTTCCGTCTCCAAACTGCCGGGATAAGCGGCTTCCGCTTCTTCCGGAATGGTATTGATATAGGGGGTGTGGCCCGGCTCCGTGAAGGTGATGCCGTGTTTTGAGGCGCGCGCCTGAAGTTTTTGCAGGATTTCCTTTACTCTTTCGGGGGATTCTTCCTGGAGGAGGAAGTCGAGCGAGGCCAGCCACTCTTTGTTCTCGTACTTATAGACTTCTGTTTTGTTCATTTATAGAGCGTTTTGATAAAAGAGCGGAAGACGTTTTTTTCCGGGAGTACTATTTCCCGATGCGGGCGAAGGCAATATTCATCGCTGGTAATGATAGTCAAGGCGATAAAAGTGCTCGTCTGCAATCTGCCTGGATGACAGCCTTTTTCATTTAAAGTCGTGGCTAAAGAAATGTTTACCGGAAAAAAACATACCCGTTTTTTTTGCTGAAGAGCAGCACATTCTACCCGGATTGAGGGTTATTATTAATGGAAATGATTATATTTAGCTGCCTAACCTGGAAACCATGAAAGTATTAGTCCCCACTGATTTTTCTGCTCCTTCCCGTGCTGCTACGGAGTTTGCTGTTGAATTTTCCCGCCTTACCAATAGTGAGGTGGTGCTTCATCATGCCTACTACACGCTGGTCGATTGGGTAAAGGCTCCCGCGGCCTCAGGCGAAGACTATCCCGAACTGAAGTCCAAAATCGAGCAGGTGCGGAGCGAGCTTGAAAAATTGGAGCGAGAATTCGAAGATGTAAACCTGGAAACCGAATTGAGCTTTCACGAAACGATTGACGAAATGATGAATTCGGTCAGGGAGTCAGGCTACGACCTGATTGTAGCGGGCACCCATGGTAAAGATGACCTGGGAAACCGCATAATGGGATCCGATGCACAGCGCATGATTCGGCTGGCCGATTGCCCGGTACTTATCCTTAACAAAGGCATACGCCGTTTTCCCTTTCGACATATCCTTTTTGTATCCGATCTAAGTAAAGATGACAGCCCCCGGCTGGGAAGGCTGTTTCGGCTGGCCGATCCATTGGAAGCGGAGGTTCACCTGGGCTATATCAACACGCCGATGGCCTTTCAGAATACGGAGGAAACGCAAGAGGGGCTGAGGCGGCTACAGGCGGCTTTTCCAGACAGGGACTTACCCGCGCACATTTACAATCAGGTACGGGTGGATCAAGGAGTAGTAAAACTGGCACAGCAAATCGATGCCGATATTATTGCCCTGGTCACGCACGGGCGTAGCGGCTGGAGCCGTTTATTTTACCAAAGCCTAACGGAAAAACTAGCGCTGGAATGCCAGTTTCCGGTTATCGGGCTTCATGGGTATGGGGAGCGGGGGAACGGTTGAAAGTTGGTCGCCATGGCTAAGCCAGCGCCCGAAGGAATAATAGCGGGATGGAGAAATACTGAAACAGAGGAAGTAAAAACCCGTTTTCAGCAAGAGGCCGATGATAGAAGTCTTTGCTCCGTACCGTCGACACTTTATTGATGGGCCCACTTTTCCGGTTCGTCAAATCCAGGGCGGATGAAAGCATCGGCTTTGGGGAAATAACCACGAATCCCCTGCCGCATCCGGCCCAGCAGCAGGAAGAGATCGAGCAGCTCATCCGATGCCTCTGGAAAAGCATTGCGGATTACTTCCCAGGCGGCCAGGCTGCGTTCGATAGCGATGAGCGTGATTTTAGCGCTGCCGTTGGCATTGTTCTGAACCGGATTGACCTCCAACATCTGCTCATTGTTGAGGCCGTTCAGGGCGCGGTGTAACTTGGAGCCTATAAAAAAAGAATACCAGTTAATGACGTCCAGGGCATCAGTTAGCCGGAGCGCTTCCGGCATGACGGCCATGCCCATCTCAAGTTGCCGCTTGAGACTTTCCTCTTTTTCCTGGAACAGTTCTTGTCTGGCTTCAAACCAGTTACGTGCTTTTTTATAATACTGCTGCGAAAGTTGATACAGCCTTTTTTGTTCGGGAGGTAGTTTTTCATGAGGATCTCCGGTTTCCGTTTCCGGTTCTTCCCAGTCTATGCCCATCTCCTCCATTTGCTGTTGTATGAGGTCGAGCGCCTGTTGCAGGCTTTGATCCAGGTACTCCCAGAACGCCTCTTTTGACATATCTTTTTGATCCTCGGAGAGTTTGGCTTCATCGGCATACACGCGGCAACACGCTGTGAAAGCACACCGTTCACACCAGCGATCGCAAAAATTATAGATTCCGGGAATGAATTGACGATCCATATTTGTTAGGGTTATCGTTATGACGGAGTGTTGTCAACGGGCTATCTTTCTAAAGATAAGCCAGAATGACCAAATATGCGAGTTTCAGGCCCCATAAAATCGGGCATTTCCGGGATGCTGAAAAAAAATACAGTGCCTGAGTAAAATGGAAGCAGGAACGCAATAAAGAAGCCTGATTTGGCTGTCCATCAAAATTTCTGTGCGAAAATCAAGCTGTTTTTCAGTAGGTTATAAATTTGGCGATACATTTTTTCTCATAAAATGCTTGTAAATTGACCAAAAGAAGTCTACCTTTGCACTCGCTTTATCAGGACACCCTGAATGCCCGGAAAAAGCAGATCGCTTTTCTTCTTTGATAAATTGCCCAGTGTCAGGTAAAAAAGCCGCATTTGCAAAGGCAAAAAAAGCTTTATTTTTGTATGCCCGGGCTTTTGACAATGAAGAAAGAGCAGGACTTAATTCCATCACAAAAAAAACAATATAGTGGATACGTTGAGTTATAAAACGGAATTCGCGAAGAGAGAGGACGTGGAGCACAAATGGTATGTCATCGACGCCGAAGGCGAGGTGCTGGGCCGGCTCTGTTCCCGCGTAGCATCGGTTCTGCGCGGTAAGAACAAACCCTCTTACACCCCTCATGTAGACTGTGGCGACTACGTCATCGTCCTCAATGCGGATAAGGTGCGCCTGACCGGTCAGAAGATGAACCAGAAAGAATACATTACCTTCTCCGGCTACCCCGGCGGGCAGAAGACGCGTACGGCCAAAGAGCTGCTAACCAAGAAGCCGCATGCGCTGATTGAAAATGCGGTCAGGGGCATGCTGCCCAAGAATAAACTGGGCCGCGCTATGTTTAAAAAATTATTTGTTTACGAAGGAGAGGAGCATCCGCATCAGGCACAGCAACCCGAACCCTTCAATTTCTAAAGAAGCCGGACACCTCGCCTGCTGTAACAGCTGGGCGGTGGTTCGAAAAATCAGGATAATACATGGAAATGATTAACGCCATAGGCAGAAGAAAAGCCTCTGTTGCCCGTGTCTATCTCTCCAAGGGAGAGGGAAAAATTCAGGTAAACGGCAAAGATTACAAGGACTACTTCTCGCAGCCACACATTCAGACGCGTCTGCTGGCTCCGTTCGAAACGATCGAGATTGAAAACATCTACGATCTGAACGTCAATGTAGCCGGCGGAGGCTATAAAGGACAAGCTGAAGCTATTCGCATGGCCATTTCCCGTGCGCTTGTTCAATTGAACGAAGACTTCCGCAAGCCGCTGAAGGATCAGAAGTTCCTTACGCGCGACTCCCGCGTCGTCGAACGGAAGAAGTACGGCAAACCGAAGGCCAGAAAATCCTTCCAGTTCAGCAAGCGTTAATTTCGGCTACGCGCCGTGCTGGTTGCGCCGGTGCTTCCTCTTCGAAGGAATTCACCGGCGCAAACGGCTCATCAACTTTTATCAATTCAAAAAAAGAAAATGGAGAAGCCTACCTATAAAGAGTTGTTGGAGGCCGGTGTGCATTTCGGCCACCTGAAAAAGAAATGGAATCCTAAAATGGCGCCCTATATTTTTATGGAGCGTAAAGGGATCCACATCATCGATCTGAACCGTACCCTTGAATCCATGGACCGCGCCGCCAATGCGATGCGGCAGCTGGCGAAGTCGGGCAAAAAGATCCTCTTCGTCGCTACCAAGAAGCAGGCCCGCGAAATTGTCGCTAATGCGGCCCGTAGCGTGGGTATGCCCCACGTCACCGAACGCTGGCTCGGCGGGATGATGACCAACTTTTCAACTATCCGCCGTTCGATTAAAAAGATGAATAACATCGACCGCATGCTACAGGACGGCACCCTGGAGAATGTTACCAAAAAGGAACGGCTGACGCTGACACGTGAGCGCGACAAGCTGGAAAAGGTGCTCGGCGGTATTGCCAACCTCAACCGCTTACCGGCCGCCTGCTTCATTGTCGATATCCACAATGAGCACATCGCCGTGGCAGAAGCACAGCGACTGGGAATCCGCACCATCGGCATCGTGGATACCAACTCGAATCCCAGCGAAGTGGATTTCGCTATCCCCGGCAATGATGATGCTTCCAAATCGGTAAAAATCATCACCGACTACATGGTAGCAGCTATCAAGCAAGGCCTGGAAGAACGCCAGCAGGTCAAAGCCGAAAAGGAAGCTGCCAAGTAAGCTGCGGAGAAGTGCTCCGTCAAACGGAGCTTAAGGACCAAGGGCTAAAGTAATAGCACCTGTTGCTGTACTTTAATTGATCACTTATAAATCAGTAAACCTACAATGAGCGACGTAAAAATTTCAGCCGCTGATGTCAAAAAACTGCGCGATATGACCGGCGCAGGTATGATGGACTGTAAAAAAGCCCTGACTGAGGCAGAAGGCGACTTCGATAAAGCTATAGAATTCCTTCGTAAAAAAGGCGAAAAAATCGCCGGTAATCGCGCCGACCGGGAAGCCACGGAAGGCGTTGTTCTGGCGCTGGTTTCCGATGACAAGAAGCGTGGTATTATCGTCAAACTGAGCTGCGAGACTGACTTCGTAGCCAAAAATGAAGATTTTATCAATCTCGCGCATCAGTTTGGAGAAATCGCCCTGGAAGAATTCCCTGAAACCAAAGAAGAACTGCTACAGCAGTCTTTCGACGGTATCACCATTGCAGAAAAGATTACCGAACAGGTGGGGGTCATCGGTGAAAAAATCGAGCTGGACACTTACGAGCGCCTGGAAGCACCGCTGGTAGCGCCCTATATCCACATGGGGAACAAAGCCGCCGTCCTCGTCGGCCTGAATAAGGACGATGACGAATACTACGAAGCAGGACGGGACGTAGCCATGCAGGTCGCTGCTATGCGTCCGGTAGCCCTCGATAAAGAAGGCGTGGATCAGAAAACGATTGACAAAGAAATAGAGATTGGGAAAGAGCAGGCCCGTCAGGAAGGCAAGCCGGAACAAATCCTGGAGAAAATTGCCGTGGGCAAGCTCAATAAGTTCTTTAAGGACAATACCCTGCTCAATCAGCAATTCGTTAAAGACAACAAGAAGACGGTAGCCGAGTATTTAAAAAGCGTCGATAAAGACCTGACAGTTACCGACTTCAAGCACGTTAAACTGGGATAAACTCCCCGACCAGAAGGCGAATTAGTTCTCTAATTCGCCTTTCTTTTTGCCTCCTTTTCGCCCCCGTAATAAATTGACAGCATGTTGAAATACAAACGAGTCCTACTCAAACTCAGCGGCGAATCCCTCATGGGCCCACAACAATACGGCATTGCTCCTGAGATACTGCATCACTATGCTACTCAGATCCGTCAACTGACTGAGATCGGGGTGGAAGTAGCTGTCGTCATTGGTGGAGGTAATATATTCCGGGGTCTGCAATCGGATGCTTCCGGAATCGAACGCGTTCAGGGAGACTACATGGGGATGCTGGCTACGGTTATCAACGGTATGGCTTTGCAAAGTGCCATGGAGAGCCAGGGCGTCTATACCCGCCTCATCTCGGCTATCGAAATGAAGCAAATTGCCGAGCCCTACATTCGGCGCCGAGCCATCCGGCACCTGGAAAAAGGACGGGTCGTCATCTTCTCCGCCGGCATCGGCAGCCCTTACTTCACTACTGACTCGGCCGCCGCCCTCCGCGCCAATGAGATTAGCGCCGATGTCATCCTCAAAGGCACCCGGGTAGATGGAATCTACACCGCCGATCCGGAAAAAGACCCTACCGCCACCAAATTCGATCAAATCACTTTTGCCAAGGTCATCAGCCTGGGTCTCAGTGTCATGGATATGACCGCCTTTACCCTCTGCCAGGAAAACAACCTGCCTATCATCGTTTTCGATATCAATAAACGCGAAAACCTAAAGCGCATTGTAAAGGGAGAGCGCATCGGTACGCTGGTAGAAGGGTGATGAGGAAAAAACAATCATGAAAAGTCATGGTTTTCGACTTCCTCATATCTGCGCAATCCCGATCGTGGCCATACTCAGCTTCACCTTTTCGGCCTTCAGCAGGCAGCCGCCGCAGGCTTCGAGTGTAGCGCCCGTGGTGAGCACGTCATCGACGAGGAGCACGCGCCGGTTGCGGACCAGTTCGGGCCGGGCGAGCTGAAAGGCGTTCAGGACGTTCTCCATTCGTTCCAGGCGGGATTTCTTCGTTTGGGTGACGGTGTATGAGTTGCGTATCAGGACCTCTTCGCGCCAAGGGACGCCCATGCTCTCAGAAAGTCCTGCCGCGAAGCAGGCGCTTTGGTTAAAGCCCCGGCTATGGCGTTTGCGTGGATGCAGGGGGACCGGAACGATCAGTTCGACCCCCTCGAAGTGAGGACTTTGGCTGAGTTGTCGGCCGTAGTGCCTGCCCAGTTCACGGCCGACGCGCTGTTTGCCGGCGTATTTCAACTGGTGGATCAGTTTTTGAGCCCGCCCGCCTTTGATAAAATGATAAAGCGCAGCACCGCTGCTGATAGGGACGCGCCCCCAGAATCGCTTGGTAAAATCATTTTCTGCTTCCTGGTGAAAATGGGTGCAGGGCAGTTTGAGCTGGCAAGAAAGGCACAGGAGTTCCCGGGCAGGTGCGTTTTGACGACAGCAAGCCAGGCATAAATGAGGAAAGAAAAGGGACAACAGATCACCGCTCAGTGTTTGGAACACTTTCATCATAGTGCTTTGATTGCGGGGAGGTCGTTGTCCGGGGGCTTAAAAGATACAAATTATCGGGAAGCGGAGCAAAAAAAACGTCTGCCCTGCGGAAACAAGACAGACGCATCAAAACAAAACGAAAAACCAACTTTAAACAAGTTCTTGTATATTAAATCAACTGAATTTTTTCTCCGATTGTTGCGAGGCGTTTGTTAAAATTTCCTAAAATGTCTTACGCCCGCCTATTGGTAATGATCTGATTGCTAAAAGCTTAAGGAAGCAAAATCAGCTACTCTTATTTACAATAATTCCAAAGTCCTGGTTCCGTTAATTCAATATATTCTCAATAATTGAATGATGCAAATGCCGGAGGCTGACAATTTCGCTATTCTGCCTTGAGGGAGACCGGAATTTCGATGAGGTTTCCCTGCCGGTTGACTTTAACGTTGATAACATCTCCTACCCGGGCGCGGCCGATAATTTCCTGAAGCTCCGGTACGCCTTTGATTTCCCGGCCGTCTACTTCCACGATGACGTCTTTGGTGCGCAGGCCGGCGTATTGCGCGGATCCGCTGTCGGAGAGGCTTTCGATGACGACGCCCTGAGTGATGGCCAGCCCCAATTCTTCAGCGTATTCACTGTCCAGTTCGGTGATGCTTACTCCCAGGAAGGCACGCTGAAAACTGCCATTGGCAATAATATCTTCGGCAATACGGCTGACCAGGTTGATGGGAATGGCGAAGGAATAGCCCTGGAATGCTCCCGTCCGGGTGGCGATGGCGGTATTGATCCCCAGTAATCGCCCTTCTGCGTCGACCAGTGCGCCGCCACTGTTGCCGGGATTGACGGCAGCATCGGTTTGAATGAAAGCCTCGATGGCATCGCGGCCACCCAGTAGTTGAATATTGCGTCCTTTCGCGCTGATGATCCCGGCGGTGACGGTCGAGTTCAGTTCAAAAGGGTTGCCAACGGCCAATACCCACTCTCCGATTTCGGCGCGATCGGAATCGGCCAGTTCCATCGTGGGAAAGTTCGCCCCCTGGATCTTGAGTACGGCCAGATCAGACTGTTTGTAGGATCCCACTATTTGCGCTTCAAAAGTACGATTGTCGTAGAGGGTTACCTCCAGTTCATCGGCAAATTCCACGACGTGGTAATTGGTGACGATGTAACCGTCACTGGTGTAGAGCACACCTGAACCCGAACCCTGCTGCGGCCGTTGCCCACCGAAAGGATTGCGCCAGAAATCGTCGTTGAAAAAAAAGCCCAGCGGATTGTCCTCCCCTTCGTCGGGTAGTTCCTGAGCGCCGGGAGTCGCCTCGGCCTTAATGTGCACAACCGCCGGCATGGCCCTGGCCGCTGCTGCTTTGAAATCCAACGGCGCGGCCGGCTGAGGAGCAACATTAACCTGGCGCACCAATTGTGCCGGAGGAAGAGAGGCGGAAGATGAACCCGGCGGGGCTGACAACAGATAGACGCCGGCGAGTACTATGAGCCCACCTGTTATGCCGGCGAGTAGTAGGGAAAATATCTGTTTCATGTTGACGTTTGAATTTAACTTGTCGGGCAATGGTCCCTCAAATGGTTGAATAAGATAATGAAATCGGGGGAAAAATGCATTCCTGAAAATTAGATTATCTCAAAAAAGGCGACTTATTTCAAGGGAATGGCTATTTTTTTACTTTCCGGACGAAAAGAGTAGCAACACTTGATAAAAATTTAACTTTTTATACTAGACCTTTGTTACCACTCGAAAAACTTTTAACAGGAAATTAACAGCAATTTCCGGCTCGTTGAAACCAGCATGCCCTGAGCCGTTAATGCGAACACTATGAAAGAACTGATCACCGGAAATGTCGATCTGGACAAGGAGCTTCGGCCCGAAACCGCCCTGGAAAGGCAATTGCTGGGCATTCCCGCTTTCCGCCGCGGCTTGTTCTGGGGTGTTCCCCGTTATGGGCATCCCGAGGGAGAAGTGTACAAACACATCAAGGAAGTACTGGCCAACATCGATCGCCTGTGTGTCTCCGGCCGGCAGCGGGAACAGCTCCGCCTCATTGCCTTCGTTCACGATTCTTTTAAATACTGTGAAGACAAGCGCCGCCCTCGTGACTGGTCTAAACATCACGCCGTACTAGCCCGTCAGTTCCTCGAACAATACCCCAGCGATCCCGAAGTGCTCAGTATCGTCGAATGGCATGACGAAGCTTATTATTGCTGGCGCACCACTCACCTGTACCGGAAGCCGGAAGCCGGCGAACTGCGGCTGCAGCGACTCCTGCGACAGATCGAGGGGCACCGGCAACTTTACTATCTCTTTTTCAAATGCGACACCCTCACCGGCGATAAAAATAAAGCTCCCCTGCGCTGGTTCGAAGCCGAGATCCCAGATATTGAACGCGTTGATTTCTGAGCGGTAAAAGGACTCTTTTCTCCCGCGCTTGACCAAAAAATGTTGCTGAAGGAAACTTTTTCTTCCACCCTATAGTTTGCAGAATTGAACACGGAACGGCGCCCTTTCGTTTCCAAATACGAGGTGAGAAGCAGGCCTACAAGCCGCAAGCCCGTCATGATTTTTGCATCGTTAATCCGGACGGCAGCCTCGTAAAACCGTTCCGGACTTGGGAAGGTGAAATTTTGCAGCTTATTCTGTTTTTCGCTTCCTTTTCCGGGAACTGTTTCTAGATTTAGAATTATTTCATACTTTTATGGTGGTAATGGCAAATAAAAAAAATCAAAAAGAGAAGTACGATCGGATTTTTGAGGAAGAGTTTCTCCCTCAGATAGATTCATTGTATACCTTCGCCTACCATCTTACCTACAATGAAGAGGATGCCAATGACCTGGTACAGGAAACTTATTTGAAGGCATATCGCTTCATTGATAAATACATCGAAGGGACAAACGCCAAAGCCTGGCTGTTCAAAATCCTCAAGAACGTATTCATCAATCAGTACCGGCGCAAGAGCAAGCGGCCCACTAAAGTGGATTACGAGGAGATCATCACCTACCAGGATGAGGAAGATACCAAGTTTTCCAGCTACATGGATCTGCGCGAGGAGATGTTTCAGGATATGATGGGTGATGAAGTCACTAACGCCATCAATGCCCTGCCTGTGGATTTCCGGGTCGTCATTCTGCTTTGCGATGTGGAAGGGTTTACCTACGAAGAAATATCGAAAATTATTGATATCCCCATCGGCACCGTCCGCTCGCGGCTGCACCGCGCCCGCAACATGCTGAAAGAAAAATTGAAAGAATACGCCCAGTCGCTAGGGTATAAAGATAAGCGTTCATAAACCTCATTTGTTAACCTAAGCTGCTTGGCAGGTGATAAATTCCTGTGGAGCCGAGGAACCATCTCTGAAAAACCACTGTTTTAAACATCAAATTTGCATTGATTAACTGAATTGAAAAGGCTTGAACCTGAATTCATTAGAATTAATATTCCTCACGCCGTCAGCACAGTGCCCTTCGGCAATTCAATCGCCTTTCCGGCTAAAACCAGTCCGGAAAAAGGTAGATTGCCACGTGGAAAGGAGTTGGCTTGACTGGGTTCAGGTGACGGGAACAACATTTCCTCTAAGTGGCAAAAAAAATCAGTCATGAGAAATCAGAACCATCAGGAACTCGTCCAGAAAGTAACGATGTATTTGGATAACGAGTTAAGCGAGAACGCGGAACGAGCCCTCCTACAAGAAATCAAGAGTAATCCCGCTTATCTTAAAATACTCAGTCAGGAAAAATCCTTCCGGGATTTTATCAAAAGCAAGATCCACCGCCGTAAACCCTCTCCTGCACTCATCCAGTCCATTAAAGAAAAAATCCGAATCTCCCCCGCCGAACCCCTCTGAGTTCACTCACACAAAAAGTAATATTACCTATCGACGCGATATATTCAACAGGAATACGGGCATCGCTGCTCCATCCTGCCGGGAATGACTTATGCCCGGCAGGATGGAAATCGCTCGCTTTTTTGTCCTGCATTGGTAATTTACTTAACTTACCGGCGCCAACACCTTAAATCTGCGATAAAAACGAAAGAACCAACCTGGTAAGCTCACGCCTTTTTTGTATTAAACCGTACGATCATGAACAGGCTGATTTTTTTCCTGTGCCTCTATCTTGCATTCTCCCTGCCCGTGACAGGCCAGGTCGATGTATCCGCGGATTTCAAGCAAAAACTGCAAACTGCCGGCATAGAGTTTCTCGAACCGCTGGAGAACTCCTATAAGGACATTCGCGTACCGCGCCGCAATTTTGCCGACTATGATTTCGCTATACGCTCACGAAAAGAAAAGGTCGAAATCCGCTTTCGCATCGACCCCCTGGACCTGGATAATCCGGTCGCCTACGCTCCCCACGTGCGCAGCACCCGCATGCTGCTGCACCTGGCCAGTAACAACGATAATTTTTATATGAGTGGTCTTCCCGTCCGGGAATCGGATCTCACCGAACAATTCAATGCCGACTGGGGAAAGATCTTCTTTTTCACCCCGAAGGAGGATTTCTCCGTTCGCAAGGAATGCAAAATGCTGGCCCTCTTTCGTGAAGGGCAAGGCATGGCCTACGTCTTCTTTCTCTTCGATGAACCCTCGCCCGAGCTGGACTACCGCTTCTACGCGTTGCGCTTTCTGGATGAAGCAAGGCAGGGTAGCGGAAAGCAGAATAACTGATCCGGAAACTTAAGCCGCAGCGCTGCCCCATGTCCTTATCTTCTCACCAGCTCCTCTATTTTGGCGAAAGCCTTTTCAAAATCAAACTGCCGCCAGACCTTATCGAACTTGCCGCGAATATCCGGCAGACAGAGGTTGCCGATGCTGCCTTCGTGCGTATGCGCTACGCGCAGTCCCGGCTCGAACTCGCCCGAGGCGATGCGCTCGCCAATCTTGCGGTAGGCATCGCGAAAAGGGGTGCCCTTAAGCACTTCCTTATTGACCTCCTCTACGCTGAAAAGGTAGCGGTAGCGTTCATCTTCCAGAATATCAGTATTCACCTCGATGTGCTGCAGGGCGTAGTGCAGCATCTCCAGGCAGTCTTTCAGCGTTTGTATACCCGGAAAGAGACTTTCCTTGAGCAGCTGAAAATCGCGATGGTAGCCGGAAGGCAGGTTGGTGGTCAGCAGGGCTACCTGTTGGGGCAGGGCTTGCAGCTGATTGCATTTGGCGCGGGTGAGTTCAAAAACATCGGGGTTCTTTTTGTGCGGCATGATGCTGGAGCCGGTGGTCAGTTGGTCCGGGAAGCTGATGAAACTGAAGTTCTGGTTCAGGAACAGGACGATATCCATCGACAGCTTGCCGAGGGTGGCGCCGAAGGCCGCCAGAGCGAAGCTAAGAAAGAGCTCCGTTTTGCCGCGCCCCAGCTGAGCGTGCACCACGTTGTACGCCAGCTCGTCGAAGCCGAGCAATTCGGTGGTCAGGCGGCGGTCAAGCGGAAAGGAGGAGCCGTATCCCGCCGCCGAGCCCAACGGGTTCTGGTTAGTAATGCGGTAGGTGGCTTCCAGCTGCCGCAGATCGTCGATCAGACTCTCGGCATAGGCGCTGAACCACAGCCCGAAAGAAGAAGGCATGGCTACCTGCAGATGGGTGTAGCCCGGCATCAGTACCTCCTTATGCTGGTCAGCCAGCCGGAGCAGCAAATCGAACAGGGCACGGGCACCATCAGCCAAAGAACGAATCTCATCGCGAAAGAAAAGACGCAGATCTACCAGCACCTGGTCGTTGCGCGAGCGGCCGGCGTGAATTTTCTTGCCAATATCACCGAGTTGACGGGTGAGCAGCAATTCGACCTGGGAGTGGATGTCCTCTACTCCTTGCTCGATCTGGAAATCCCCCTGCTCCACCCGCCGGTACAGCTCACGTAGCAGGCTGCTGAGTTGTTCCAGCTCCCCGGGTTCCAGCAGGCCGATGGAGGCGAGCATTTGAGCATGGGCCAGTGAGCCCTGAATATCGTATTTAGCCAGCGCCAGGTCAAACTCGCGGTCCCGACCGACGGTGAATCGCTCGATGGCGTGGTCAATGTCGTGTTCTTGTTTTTGCCAGAGTTTCATAGGAAAGTGGTTATGGAATAGTGGAACAGGTTGATTGTGAAGTATACGCTGGGGATTGACGGAGCGACTTTAAGTCATCCCGTCACTCGACAAGCCCCTATAATCGAACACCCTCAATCAACTGAATATACGTTCTTATCCCCTGCTCGATCTCTTCCAGGAAGATAAACTCGTCCGCCGTGTGCGAGCGGGCCGAGTCCCCCGGTCCGATTTTGAGGGTGGGAATGCGCAAAAGGGCCTGATCCGACAAGGTCGGGGAGCCGAAGGCCGTCAGGTCCAGCTGCTGCCCGCTCTGCACCAGCGGATGATCTTCCTCGATACGCGAGGAGTTGAGGCGGAAGGAGCGTGGGCGCAGTTCGGATTTTGTATTCTGTTGCAGGATTTCAAAAGCCTCCTGATTACTGTACAGCTCGTTGGTACGAACATCGATGACGAAAGTGCAGCGATCGGGCACCACGTTGTGCTGATGCCCCGCTTCAATCTGAGTGACCGACACCTTAACGGGGCCGAGCCGTGGCGAAACGCGCTCGAAGCGATGACGGCGCAGCCACTCGATGTCCTCCAGGGCAATATAAACGGCATTGATACCTTCCTCCCGCGCGGCGTGCCCGGCCTTGCCCTGTGCTTCCGCGTCGATGACCATGAGTCCTTTTTCCGCTACGGCCATTTGCAACAGGGTGGGCTCCCCGACAATACCCGCCCACAGTTCACCCAGCTCCGGAACTACCGAAGCTATGCCGTTCGCACCGCTGATTTCCTCCTCGGCGGTAGCGGCCAGAACGAGGTTGACCGGCAGCTCGCGCGCTTCGTAGAAATGCAGAAAGGCGCTGATGAGCGAAACGAGGCAGCCGCCGGCATCGTTGCTACCCAATCCGTAGAGCTTGCCGTCTTCGATTTGCGGCTGGAAAGGCGTACGCGTCCATGCCTTGGCGGGGCGCACCGTATCGTGGTGCGAGTTGAGCAGCAAGGTGGGGCGATCCTCCTTCCAGTACCGGGAACGAACCCAAATGTTATGCCCCTTACGCTCGAGAGGAATATGCCGTTCCCGGAAAAAATCTTCCAGTATCCGCGCCGTGATGTCCTCTTCCCGGGAGAAGGAGGGCGCCGCGACGAGCTGCTTTAAGAGCTCAACGGCGATGGTGGTAGCAGGCTGAAGGGTATTGATTGTCATAGTTTTGTGTTGCATGGCTTCCTAGTGGCTTCGGAACTAAATAATTAGGGGCATCTATACTCGTTGTTTTTCGTCTGGCCAAGGCGGAGGTTCCCGCGCATAGCACCGCTACGTAAGGGGTTCTCTAACGAAGGACAGGTGGAAAAGAACGAGTCTATGGTAGTAGAGATTTAGTGCCGAAGGCACTAGTTGCCAAACTCGAAAATCCCCGATGTCCAGGTTGTCTTGCTTGTCTTGCGAAGCAGAGCTTCGCGCTCCATCCTGGTCAAAGATACAGTTGTGTTCCCGCACCGTTCAGGGTTATAGGCCCGCAGATGACGACGCCTTTTACGCCGTGGCGCAGCGCGCCGAAGGCATTGTCCAGTTTTGGGATCATCCCGTCGGTGATGACGCCTTGTTGCTGATACTGCCTGTAGCTGTCGAAAGTGAGGCGTGCAATGACTGTATCGTCGTCGTCGGGGTCCGTCAGTACGCCAGGTTTCTCAAAGCAGTAATGCAGGTGCACATCGTAGTGTGGTGTCAGGGCGCGGGCCAGGCGGGCGGCGATGGTATCGGCGTTGGTGTTGAGCAGCTGGCCCTGGCCGTCGTGCGTGATGGCGCAGAACACAGGAGTGATCTGAGCGAATAGCAGATGCCGGATCAGGCCGGTATTCACCTCCTCGATATCGCCGGCGAAGCCGTAGTCGACCTCGCCCACCGGGCGTTTGCGAGCCAGGATGGCGTTGCCGTCGGCGCCGCTGAGGCCCAGCGCATCGCAGCCGCCGGCCTGCAGCAGGCTTACAACTTTTTTATTGCTCCAGCCGGCGTACACCATGGTGGCTACTTCCAGCGCCGGCTCGTCGGTGATGCGGCGGCCCTGGTGCATACGCGGTTCGATACCCAGGCGGCGGCTCATCTCGCTGGCGCGCTTGCCGCCCCCGTGTACAAGTATTTTGTGGCCTTCCAGGTTGACGAAGTTGCGAAGCACCTGATCGAGCCGGGCTTCGTCTTCCAGGATTTTCCCTCCTATCTTGGTAATATGCAGCGGTTGTATTTTCATTGTAAAAAGCTTAGTCCCGGTGAATACTGAAGACATTTAATAGTTCGAGCTTGTTTCGGTCACGCCTCGAACGGGCTTTGCCCATAGAACTATCTCAGACCGGAACAACGAATAGTTTCATTCGAATAGATTCTCCTGCGCATAGCCATACCCGGCGCTCTCCTCTCCTACCCCTTCCAGCAGTTTTTTCAGCACTGCCTGAGCGGCGTAGGTCCGGTTTTCGGCCTGTTCCAGGACGATGCTGTCACCGCCGTCGAGCACTGCGTCTTCCACCACCACATTGCGGCGCACCGGCAGGCAGTGCATAAACTTGGCGTCCTTAGTCAGGGCCATCTTTTCGGCGGTGATCATCCACTGCTTGTCGGCATGTATTACCCGGCCGTAATCCTTGTAACAGGACCAGTTTTTGGTATAAATAAAATCGGCTCCTTCAAATGCCTTGCGCTGATCGTATTCCACCGGTACGCCGGCGATAAATTCTTCCGAAAGTTCGTAGCCTTCCGGGTGAGTGACCAGCAGATCCACGCCGGCGTGTTTCATCCATTCGATGAAGGAGTTGGCTACAGCCTGCGGCAGCGCGCGGGGATGCGGCGCCCAGCTGAGCACGACGCGCGGACGTTCCACGGGCTTATGCTCCTGTATGGTCATCCAGTCGGCCAGCGACTGCAGAGGATGCCGGATAGCGGACTCCAGGCTGACCACCGGCACTTCCGCGAATTCGACAAACTTGTTCAGGATAAAATCGGCGTAGTCCCGCTCGCGATCGGTCAGCGAGGGGAAAGTTCGGATACCGATGATATCACCGTACTGGCTGATTACGCCCGCAGCTTCCCGGATGTGTTCCGCCCGGTCGGCATCCATCACCATGCCATCTTCAAACTCCAGCTTCCAGCCCTGATCCGCAGTCATAGTCATTACTTGCATCCCGAGGTGGAAAGCCGCTTTTTCCGTACTCAGACGGGTTCTCAGACTCGGGTTGAAAAAGAGTAAGACCAGGCTGCGCCGCTGTCCCATCTCCTGAAACAGGAAAGGATCGGCTTTTAGTTTAAGCGCTTCCTCTAACAGGGCCCGGGGCTTGGGCACATCGGCAATGCAGGTGAAGTTTTTCATGATGTTTTAATCCTTTTGATTTTAAAATTTGACCCGGTGCACCGCGTCCAAATGCTTTATCAGATCGGTTGCATCCCAAATAAGGGTTTCATCAGGTCGACAAAGCCTTTTTATGCCGGAGCGATCTTTCAAAGCGTTCGAGGAACCGGTCGGCCTCCTGGCGGCCCAGTGTCAGCGGTGGCAGCAGCCGCAGGGTATTCGGGTCGGCTGCCGATCCGGTAAACACCTTTTCTTCATAAAGTAAGTGTTTTCGCAAAGGCGCTACCGCAAAATCGAACTGCAGGCCGATCATCAGTCCGCGTCCTCTTACCTCGTTGATTTTTTTCATTCCTTTGAATGCCTGCATCAGGTAATCCCCCATCACGCGGGCATTTTCCAGCAACTGCTCCGATTTCAGAATATCCAAAACGGCGATACCGGCCATGCAGGCCAGGTGATTGCCTCCGAAGGTAGTTCCTAGCTGGCCGTAGCTGGCTTCAAAGCGGGGGTGGATCAGCACGCCCCCTATCGGGAAGCCGTTGCCCATACCCTTGGCCACGGTGATCAGATCCGGTTCCACCGTGGCGTATTGAAAGCCGAAAAAGCGGCCGCTACGCCCGTATCCCGACTGGATTTCGTCGAGGATGAGCACGGTATCATGCCGGCGACAAGCCTGCTCTAATGCCTCCAGGAATGCCGGCTCCGGCACATGGATACCGCCGATGCCCTGAATCCCTTCGATGATGACAACGCTAACATCTTCGCGCGCCAGGCTTTGTTCGACCCCTTCCAACTCGCCCCAGGGGTGAAACTCTACCTCGAAAGTTGTATTGATGGGGGCCTTGATTTTGTCGTTGTGCGTGGCGTTGACGGCAGCGGAAGTGCGACCGTGGAAGGCGCGATGAAAGGCGATGACCTTGCTTCTGCCATTGTGGAAAGAAGCCATTTTTAGAGCATTTTCATTGGCTTCGGCTCCAGAATTACACAGGAACAACTGATAATTCTCACAGCCGGACAGTTCGCCCAGCTTGTCGGCCAATTCCTGTTGCAGCGGGTTTTGTACCGAGTTGGAATAAAAAGAAAGCGCCTGCAGCTGCCGGCCGATCCGCTCCACGTAGTGCGGATGGGCATGGCCAACGGAAATTACGGCGTGGCCTCCGTAGAAATCGAGGTAGGCCTGCCCCTGCTCGTCGTAGACGTAGCAACCCTCACCCCGCACGGGGGTAATGTCAAAGAGGGGATAAACGTTGAATAGGTCCATTGTTTCTCGGTTAACACAGGATAGAGGGATTGGAGGATTAATTACAGACATCCAATCCTTCCCTCCTTGATTTTAAAAGGCCATTGCCTTCAACTGCAGCCCCGTCGTCTCTTCCAGCCCCAGGGCCAGGTTCATATTTTGCACCGCCTGTCCGGAAGCCCCTTTGGTCAGGTTGTCGATGGCGCTGATGATGAGCAGCTTGCCATCGTGCTTTTCCACGTGTACCAGACATTTATTGGTATTGACCACCTGCTTAAGGTTCGGATTCTGCTCAGTGACAATGGTGAAGGGCGCACTTTCGTAAAAATAGCGGTACAAGTCCTTCATTTCCGCTTCTCCCGCCTCTACTTTGGTGTACAGGCTTGCGAAGATACCGCGGGGAAAGTCGCCGCGCAGCGGCAGGAAATTGATGGGCGCCTGCAGGCTGGGTTGCAACTGCCTCAGGCTCTGCTGAATCTCGCCCAGATGCTGATGACGGAAAGCCTTGTAAATCGACAGGTTGTTGTTTCGCCAGCTGAAGTGGGTCGTCGGCTGGGGACTTTGTCCAGCGCCGGTGGAGCCGGTGACGGCATGCACGTGCACTTCGTCCTGCAGGAGGTCCGCTTTGGCGAGCGGCAGCAAGCCGAGTTGAATGGCGGTGGCGAAGCAGCCCGGGTTAGCGATACGGCGATGCTGCCGGATCGCTTCCCGGTTGAGTTCCGGCAGGCCGTAAATCCATTCGCTGTTCAAACGAAAATCATGGCTCAGGTCAATGATGACCGTTGATTCCGGAATGTCATGCTTTTCCACAAATCCCTTCGACTGGCCGTGGCCCATACAGAGAAAAAGGACGTCGACTGCCAGATTCAGTTCGTCTGTAAAGTGTAAATCGGTCTCTCCGATGAGGTCCTCGTGTACCTCACTGACGGCCTTTCCCACCTGACTCTTGCTGTGTACGAAGGCGATTTCCACTTCCGGATGGTATTGCAGGATGCGCAATAACTCTCCGGCCGTGTAGCCGCCTCCGCCGATGATGCCTGTTTTGATCATAATGTTCGATATTGCTTGTTTGGCGCCTTTCCTATTTTTCTTCTTTTTTCGTTAATGCCTTCTGATTGACCAGGTGATGAATCATACTCTGGTTGCCCAGCACCTTAGTAAAGCCGCGCACATCGGCGCCACTCCAGCCCTTATTCATTTCGCCGTAGTGGCCGAACTCGCTGCTCATCAGGTCGTAATCCGACTCGATGCCCTGCAGTTCGAAGCGGTAGGGCAGCAGGCGGACGTGCACCTTCCCGGTGACGCTGCCTTGCGTATCCGACAGAAAAGTCTCGATGTTGCGCATGACCGGGTCCAGGAACTGCCCTTCGTGCAGCAGCATGCCGTACCAGTTGGCCAGTTGTTCTTTCCAGTATTGCTGCCACTTGGTGAGCGTGTGTTTTTCCAGCAGGTGATGCGCCTTGAGAATGATGAGCGGCGCCGCTGCTTCGAAACCGACGCGTCCCTTGATGCCGATGATGGTGTCGCCCACGTGCGTATCGCGACCGATAGCGAAGGGGCCGGCGATGGTCTGCAGGGCTTCGATGGCCTCTACCGGGTGATCGAAACGTTCATCGTTGATGCCGGTCAGTTCTCCTTCTTCAAAATGCAGGGTCACCGATTCCGGCTTTTCCTTTTCGAGCTGAGTGGGAAACGCTTCTTCCGGCAGCGACTCATGAGAGGTCAGCGTTTCGGCGCCGCCGACGCTGCTGCCCCACAATCCTTGATTGATAGAATATTTGGCCTTTTCCCAGCTCCAGTCGATGCCGTTTTTAATCAGGTAGTCGATTTCTTCGCTGCGCGACAGTTCCAGGTCGCGGATAGGCGTGATGATTTCCAGGTCATCGCCCAGGATGTTGAACACCAGGTCGAAGCGCACCTGGTCGTTACCGGCGCCGGTGGAGCCGTGGGCGACGGCGTCGGCGCCTACCAGGCGGGCGTAGTTGGCTACCTCCAGCGCCTGGAACATACGCTCGGCGCTGACCGACAGCGGGTAGGTGTTATTGCGCAGCACGTTGCCGTAAATCAGGAACTTGATACAGCGATCGTAATAATCGCACACCGCGTCGATACATTTGAAGGAAGCGGCGCCCAGCTTGTAGGCGCGTTTTTCCAACCCTTCTACTTCATCTTGCGTAAAGCCGCCGGTATTGACGGTGAGGGCATGCACTTCCATACCTTTTTCCTGGGTGAGGTGCTGTATGCAAAAGGAGGTATCGAGGCCTCCGCTATAGGCGAGGACGACTTTTTTATTTTTGCTCATGTTGATGGACAATTAAATTGGATAAATCGTATTTCATGTTTTCGGCCTCCACTTTTGAGGGAGCCAGCATGGCCGTACACAGGCACATGCGCCGCTGGTTGCGTTCCAGAATGTCGTAATTGGGGCAGCTGCGGCAGCCTTCCCAGAAGGCGTCATCCTGGGTGAGTTCAGAGAAAGTCACCGGCCGGTAGCCCAGGTCGGAGTTAATCCGCATGACAGCCAGACTGGTGGTGATGCCAAAGATGCGCGCCTCCGGGTACTTCTCACGCGAGAGCTGGAAGATGCGCTGTTTGATCCGGCGGGCCAGGCCCAGGCGGCGGTAATCCGGGTTTACGATCAGGCCCGAGTTGGCGACGTACTTCTCGTGGCTCCAGCACTCGATATAGCAGAAACCCGCCATATTTTCCCCATCGAGGGCGATGACGGCGTTGCCGTTCCGGATTTTGGTCCGTACGTATTCGGGTTTGCGCTCGGCGATGCCCGTTCCCCGGGCTTTGGCCGACTCGTGGTACATGTTACAAATCGTCTCGGCATACACTTCGTGTGCCGGTGTCGTTACGATGATCGTTATTTCCATGGTGTTACGGGAAAAATTTATCCAGTTTTTCTGATCAGTAATACGGTCCATGCATTGAAAAAAAGCCGGCAATCAGCCTGCTCACCCCAATGGAGCGAGCAGAATTGAAAAGGCTTTGCTATACCTTACTTTAAAGGTAAAAATGGAAACCGCAGCGATAACCGGATGATAAAACCTTGAGTGAAACAATACGGATCTACTTTAAAGGAAAAGGTAGCGGAAAAACTACCCCGGAAGGGATAATATGAACTATGCACGCCCCGCGGGGCGGCGACGGAAGAAACGGCGACGTCGGATCGCAGTGGAAAGTTCGATATGTTGACTAAATTCCGTCATAAGGTACAAATGTAGGACTTCGTGTTAATTATACAAAATGTCAGCGAAGATTTTAATTTTTTTTTAACGGGCCCCTGAGTAAAATGAAATTTTTATCTTCGGCTCCTATTCAAACAAAACGAAAAGCGTAACCAAGTACCCGTCGCCATGTCTCAGCAAAAGAAAACGTATCCCTTTTCCTTCGCCATCCTCACCACGCTGTTTTTTCTTTGGGGTTTACTCACCTCCCTTAATGACATTCTCGTTCCCCATTTAAAGGCGGCCTTTTCCCTGCAACACTGGCAGGCGCAGCTGATTCAGTTCTTTTTCTTCGGGGCCTATTTTCTGATGAGCATCCCGGCGGGCATTATTATCCGAAAGGTGGGGTACAAACGAGGTATCGTTATCGGCCTTTTGCTGATGGGAATCGGCGCTTTCGTCTTTTATCCCGCCTCCATAGTTAACATATATGGCGTCTTTCTCCTCGGCCTGTTCATCCTCGCTTCGGGCATTACCATCCTGCAGGTGGCGGCCAACCCATACGTTGCCATTCTCGGCCCGGAGCAGACGGCCGCCAGCCGGCTCAACCTGGCGCAGGGATTCAATTCCCTGGGCCACACTATCGGCCCTTTGCTCGGCGCCTGGCTCATCCTTCAAAACACGGAGATCGTCGACGTAGAAACAGTACAGGGGCTCTACATTTTTATGGGCCTGGCGCTGATTGTAATTGCTTTTATTTTCAACTTCCTGAATCTCCCCTCCATCGAACACGACGAAACCAGGCGGGCGGGTTTCAGCCTGTGGCGCTATCCGCACCTGTATTTGGGCGCCATCGCTATTTTCTGCTATGTAGGCGCTGAAATCACTATTGGCAGCTTTCTGGTAGAGTATTTCAAGGCAGAGCCGACGATCCTGCTGGATGTCAAAACCGCAGGTAGCTACGTCGCCTTCTACTGGGGCGGCGCCATGGTCGGCCGCTTCATCGGCTCCGTCGCGCTGAGTGATGAGCGTTACGAGCGGCGCAAGCCGCTGTATATGGCGGTCTTTCCCCTTATCGCCTTCGCCATTGTGCTCATCATCGTGCTCGCGCAGGGGCAGGACTTGTCGATGGCCTTCGGCTTTCTGGCCCTGTTGATACTCAACTACCTCGCCTTCGTCCTCGGCAAGCACACGCCTTCTTCCATGCTGGCGCTCTTCGCCGGCTGCAACATCGCCCTGCTCGCGGTGACTATGACCACCGGCGGTGCGCTGGCCATGTGGTCGGTACTCGGCATCGGACTGTTTAACTCCATCATGTGGTCCAATATCTTCACGCTGGCTATCGCCCGCCTGAAGGAGTACACCAGCATCGGCTCCTCCCTGCTGGTGATGATGATCGTCGGCGGCGCCATCCTGCCGCTGCTGCAGGGTTTCGTGGCCGACCTGGGGGGCACCAGCGTCAAGCTGTCCTTCATCGTACCCATGCTGGCGTATGCCTACCTGGTCTTCTACGGGCTGCGGGGAGCGAAAAGGCCGGTTGTGCAGCCATAAGCAGGCGGGAAGGGTTAGATTGGCGGGGTGACTTCGAGTCACCCCGCCAATACCCCTGAAGCCGTTACTCTTCTCACCACCACCCCCCTTTCCACCTGGAGTCGAATCAAAAAAATCCCGTAAATTAGTCTTTCAAATCGAAACAGATTATGAAGCGCATTCTGGAAATCGCCGCCGATTCCATCCAATCCGCCGTCTACGCTGAAGAAGGCGGGGCCGACCGCATCGAGCTATGTGAAAATCTGGCGCAGGGGGGCGTCACGCCCAGCGCCGGTAAGGTCCGACTAGCCAAGCGGTTGCTGAAGATCCCTGTATTCGTGCTGATCCGGCCCCGGAAGGCCGACTTTCTGTACTCGGGGATGGAGTTCGAGCTCATGCTCGAGGACATTCGTATAGCCCGCAAGCTGGGGGCCGACGGCATCGTCTCCGGCGTGCTCACCGCCGACGGCTCGGTTGACCTCACGCGGACGGAGAAGCTCGTCCAGGCCTCCTGGCCCATGCCCTTCACTTTTCACCGCGCCATCGACATGTGCCGCGACCCGCTCATGGCCACCCGACAGCTGGCCGAGCTGGGTGTCAAGCGAATTCTGACCTCCGGGCAAAAACCCGCTGCGCCGGCCGGTGAGGACCTTATCCGGCGCCTCGTGGATATGGCCGGCGACGATATTCACATCATGGCCGGCGGCGGGCTCAAACCCAACAACCTCTCCGCCCTTATACGCATTCCAGAGTTGAAAGAATTCCACGCCTCGGCCCGCCATCAGGTGAAAACCAAGATGGAGTTCTTCGGCCGCACGACCATGGGTGAGGAGCCCGTCGAAGAAGAGTTTCGCTGGGAGGAGGTGAGCCAGCGGATCGTGCGGGAGATGCGGAGGGAATTGGATGGAAGGTGAAAAGCCATCGATTTTGAACGGCCATTTCCCGTGAGGAAAAACCAACTTTACCGGAAAAAAGAACCTACGACCTCTTCGCAGAGGTCGAATCTTCTGCATTACACAATTTTCATTAGAAAGCGCCTTATCTTTGGCCGTCTATGATAGCTGAGACCGATATTGCCGGAGAAAAGCTGCTGCTACATGCCTTCCGGGCAGCTTTCTGGGAAAAGCAGCAGACCTTGTTGCTGGCCGATCTGCACCTGGGCAAGGCGCGACATTTCCGTCGCTCGGGCATTCCGGTACCGCAGGGTGTGGCCGACGCCACCTGGGACCGCCTGCTCAGTCTACTCTTCGACTTCAAGCCTCGCCGTGTCATTTTTCTCGGTGACCTTTTCCACAGCGACTACAACCGCGAGTGGGAAGAACTCGGCGATCTCACCCGGCAATTCGGTGACATGTCCTTTGAGCTGGTGCGCGGCAACCACGATATTCTCAGCAGCGCCGCCTACGAACGCGCACAACTCAGTATTCATCCGGAACCTTTTCTAGAAGAGCCTTTTCTATTTTCCCATCATCCTATAGAGGACGTACCCGAAGGGCTTTATAATCTGGCCGGCCACGTGCACCCGGCCGTTTCCCTGCGTGGAGGCGCCCGCCAGCGCCTGAAGCTGCCCTGTTTTTTCTTCGGCGCTCAGCAAGGCATCCTCCCTGCTTTCGGACAGTTTACCGGCACGCAGCGTATCCGGCCACGCGAAGGAGAACAGGTGTTTGTGATTGCTGATCAGGAAGTCGTCCGGATGTCATGATGTTTGAGTTCCTGCCCGCCGCGGAAATTTCGTTCTCTATCTGCCAACCGGAGAGAGAGCGGGCAAGAACTCATGAACCCAAAAACTCAGAAACTTTTATCTCACCGAGGAACGAGGGCGGGTTAAACACCCAAACACTGTTTCATCGCTTAGGGGCCGGGCCCTTAGGCAAAAATTCCCCGTCGCCAATTTTGGCCCGCAATAATTCGAAGGTGAGCGCCGCGGCGAGTTTGGCGGTTCGGCCGTCGATATCGTATTCGGGGTTCACCTCGGCGATATCCATGGCGGCCACTTTCTGGCTGTACAGGATTTCCTGTAGCAGCGGCAGGATATGACGGGGGTCCAGGCCCAGCGTGTTAGGCGCGCTGACGCCGGGGGCGTAGGTGGCGTCAAAAGCATCCATATCGATGCTGAGATAAATGGAGTCGACCTTTTCCAGGAAAGCTTCCACTGTTTCAAAGATGGGGTCGAGGCGATGCGCCTCGAGGACGTAGGCTGGGAAGTATTCCACATTCCATTCGTCGGCCCGCCTGAACAGCGCTTGGGTATTGGCATGGGGTTGAATGCCCAGGCAGAGATAGTGAAAATCTTGGCCGGCTGCCCTGCGTTCCTGCGCTATCTGATAGAAGCCGGTGCCCGAAGTAGGGCCGTCTACCGGTTTCCGGATATCGAAGTGCGCATCCACATTAATAATGCCGATAGCCTTAGCTGGCGGAGTCACTTTCACCACGCCGGAATAAGTTCCCCAGGCTACCTCGTGCCCCCCGCCGAAGACGATGGGGAAGTAGCCGTCGCGAAGGAGTTCAGCTACTCGCTCCCCGAGTTTCTCCTGTGCGTTAATCAAGGGTTTGCCTTCCGGGTGGATGTCGCCGGCTTCGAAAAGCAGCGTTCCTTCCGGAAAGTGGTTAGGCAGGTTGGCGCAGGCCCGCCGGATGGCTTCCGGCCCCCGGGCCGCTCCTACCCTACCCTTGTTGCGACGTACGCCTTCGTCACTACAGAAGCCGAGCAGGGCGATTTTGTCACGGTCCTTCCCGCTGTTGTCCTCCTCAATATCCTGAATGATATGATGCCATTGCAGGCCGCCGTCCTCGTGATCATCGCGGCCGGTCCAATTGGAAAATAGGTCTTGCATAATGTGGTTTACTATGTAACTCGGTAAAGCGGGAAATGCTCAATCGGAATGTTAGAGTTTGTTTGATTTTATTCGGGTTGGTTCGAAGTCGTTCGGCTGACCTACCCCGGATTATTCATGGAGGTGGTCTTCGTAATAGATTAATCCATGAATAATCCGGGCTACCGGCTTTGGTTTCTTTCCAGTTCTGAAAAAGTTGTGGAAAGATATGGGGTAGTTTGCCCCGGTTCATCCCCGACCATCCCCGACTTCCGACCCCGCCCTCCTTCGTCGGTGCGGGCCTTCGCCCCCCTCCCTCCTGAGGTCGGGTGTATCGATTACCCATATCTTTAGCCGGGGCTAACTTCATCAGTTCTTCTGTTCCTCTGTTCCTCTGTTCCTCTGTTCTGCGGTTCTTCTGTTCCTCTGTTCTGCGGTTCTTCTGTTCCTCTGTTCTGCGGTTCTGCGGTTCTGCCACGCCAAGCAGTGGTAATCTTCGACAAGCCTACTTCTTTTATTCTACCACGGTTCTGCGGGGCCGGCGATGGTTACCCCCGATTAACGCTGCCGGTCCGGGCGCTATGGACCATCGACCGTCGACTATGGACTACACCTACACCCGGAACATCTCCGGCCATTCGCCGGACATTGTTTCCTCGCGGGCGGCGGCGGTTTCGGTGAGGATATCCAGCAATTTACCCGAGCGGATAATGCGGACAGCTTCGCGAATATCTTCGCTGAAGACCCGGTCGGCTTCGGCGAAGGAGATGGTTTGGCGGACGTATTCGTGGCAGGCGTCAATATAGGGTGTAGAGCGCAGGGGGCGTCGGAAATCAAGGGCTTGCACGGCGCAGAGCAATTCGATTGCCAGTATTTGTTCCAGGTTTTTGACCACTTTCAAGGCCTTCCGCCCGCTAAAGGCGCCCATGCTGACGTGGTCCTCCTGTCCGAGTGAGGTCGGAATGCTGTCGGCGCTGGACGGAAAGCAGAGGGTTTTGTTTTCACTGACCAGGGCGGCGGCGGTATACTGCGTGACCATAAATCCGGAATTCAGCCCGATGTTTTCCAGCAGCAATTTGGGCAGGCCCTCGACTTTGCCTTCCAAAAGGAGGTAGACGCGGCGCTCAGAGATGTTGCCCAGTTCGGCAGCGGCGATAGTGACATAATCGAGCGGCATCGAGATGAGCTGCCCGTGAAAGTTACCACCGGAGATGGCGGTTGCTTCGTCGAGCACCACCGGATTGTCGGTAACGCTGTTAATTTCGGTTTGCAGCATTTCCTTGAGATGCAGCCAGGCGTTGCGCGAGGCGCCGTGCACCTGTGGAATACAACGCAAGGAGTAGGGATCCTGCACGCGATGGCAATGGGCGTGTGACTTCATAATAGCCGATCCGTGAAGGAACTCGCGCATCCGGGCGGCGACGTACTGCGTTCCGGCGAAGGGCCGGAGTTCATGCAGCGGCGCTTCAAAGGGGCGGGCAGAGCCGAGCAAAGCTTCCAGACTCATAGCAGCAATGAGATCGGCCTGTTCCAGGCAGCGATGCAAGCGATTGAGCACCGCTGTAGCATAAGCCGCTATAAACTGGGTACCGTTAATCAAGGCCAGTCCTTCCTTCGGGCTGAGTTGCAGGGGCGACTGAGCGTGAGCGTCCAGCACCGCTGCTGCCGGTTTTTTCTCCCCCGCCTCATACAGGTACCCCTCTCCGATCAGGGGAAGAAACAGATGCGCCAGCGGCGCCAGATCGCCGGAAGCGCCTACGGAACCCTGCGCCGGCACTGCCGGCAGTAAATCCTCTTCGATATGCCAGAGAATGCGCTTCACTGTATCGAGGCAGATACCGGAATAGCCCTGGGCCAGGGCCTGTACCTTGAGGATGAGCATGAGCCGCACCAAATGCGGGGCAATATCCGGGCCTATCCCTACGGCGTGGCTGCGCAGCAGGTTGTGTTGCAGGTCGCGCAGGTGATCGTCGGAGATCATCGTGGTGCAAAGCGGGCCAAAGCCCGTATTCACCCCGTAAATAGTTTGATGACCGGCAACCATCGCCGCTATGTGGTCCTGGCTTTGCTGAATTTGCTGTTGGACTTCCGCGGTTAGTATGCCCCGCCGTTCGCCCCGTGCTATTTCCAGCGCCAGGCCGGGGGTCATGATCGATTCGCCGTATGAGAATGTTGCTTGCATATTGGTTAGGACAGGTGATTAATTCCTTAATTTTACACCTCTTTTTCCAAGAAATAAAAAAAATCACTGGATTCAATCAAAAATCCTAAGTACATTTACAGTGTAAACGAGTTAATTATGTTCTAGCAAAGCGTTTTTTATTCTAAAATCGATTGTGCTACGATACGTTAATTTTCTCAGCATTTATCCAATAACAAATTTTTTAGTGATGAACATTTTCGTAGCAAAACTTAACTACGACACGACGGAGGACGACCTCCGCTACGCTTTTGAAGAATTTGGGGAAGTAAGCTCCGCAAAGATCATTATGGACAAATTCACCGGAAGATCGAAAGGTTTCGGATTCGTGGAAATGCCTAATGATGATGAAGCGCTCAATGCCATTGAAGATCTGAATGACTCGGAACTCGACGGCAGAAGAATCGTAGTCAAAAAAGCCAGACCCCGCGAGGACCGCGGCGGCGGTGGTGGCAGAAACCGCTACTAGTACCGAAAGATTTATTGGCAATCAATAAATAACCGATGTATGGCCAAAGTCAGGAATTCCTGCTTTGGCCATTTCATTTCAGGCTATCCTTTTTATCTGTATTTGCTTAACATTCATTAAACAATAACTGCTTACTTTTGCGGTAAATCACAATCGCAAAACATGAACAGACTACTTCTTTTTCTTCTATTACTTCTGCTGCACAGCAGCTGCAATAAAAATTATCAGACACTCAATCAATCCGCTACCGCTCAGAATATCATTTTGCTCATCGGTGATGGCATGGGGCTGCCACAGGTTTCTTCCACTTTTTACTTCCAGGAAGAGACGCCCAACTTCGTGCGCTTTCCCTTCATCGGGTTACATCAGCCCCAGCCTACCGATACCCGGATCACCGACTCGGCCGCCGGCGCTACCGCTTTTTCCACCGGCTACAAATCCTACAACGCCGCTATCGGTGTGGACGGAGACACCATTCCCAGGGAAACGATACTGGAAATCGCCGCCCGCCGCGGCATGAAAACCGGTGTTATCGCCACCTCTTCCATCACCCACGCTACGCCGGCTTCCTTCTACGCACACGTGCCTGACCGCAACCTGCACGAAGCCATCGCCGCGCAGCTTGCCGACGCCCCCGTCGACTTCTTCGCCGGCGGCGGCATCCAGTTTTTCGCCCAACGCGAAGACGGCGTCAATTATCTCAACAGACTCCGGAGCCAGAGCTTCACCACCGACACGGTTGGGCTTCC
This sequence comes from uncultured Saprospiraceae bacterium, assembly GCA_964632995.1. Lineage (GTDB taxonomy): Bacteria > Bacteroidota > Bacteroidia > Chitinophagales > Saprospiraceae > CAZWDL01. The sequence goes on along the minus strand of CAZWDL010000016.1, from coordinate 26,684 downwards.
CTCCAGGATCAACCCGGATAAAAAATACGGCTTCCTGCTGGCTCCCGACGGCATGCCGAGAATGCAGGAAGGACGGGGCGACTTCCTCCCCCGCGCCACCGGGCTGGCGCTCGAACACCTGAGTGAAAGCGAACAGGGCTTCTTCCTGATGGTTGAAGGCTCACAAATCGACTGGGGAGGCCATGCCAACGATGCGAAATATGTTATCGAGGAAATGAAAGATTTTGATCGAACCATCCAGGTAGCCCTTGATTTTGCCGAGCGGAAGGGTAACACCCTGGTCGTCGTCACCGCCGACCACGAAACGGGGGGCTTTGCCCTCTCGGCCGCGGAAGTGCGCCGCCGGGGAGATTACCGGCACATCCGCCCCACTTTCTCTACCGACGGCCATACTGCCGCTCTGATACCGGTATTCGCCTACGGTCCCGGCGCGGAACGCTTTGCCGGCATCTACCAGAACTCGGATATCTTTGGAAAGATGATGGCTGCCATGGGGCTGAAACAGGATAAAGGGAAGCGAATCAGGCTGGAGGTGACAGGCAGGTGAGGCATGGCTTCATTGGGGCGACCGACAATGAGACCATGAAGCAATACCCCAATCACTCCCAGTTAACGCCTATCTCACTCAACTCTACGTACTGCAAGTCCCCGTCTTCGACAAAAAGCAGTTTGCCGCCGGGTATGATAGTGGCGCCCCAGCCGTAGGGTAAGGGAAGGCGTTTGACCTCCTGCCATTTACCGTTCTTTTTCCCATATAGATAATAGCCCCTTGGCCCGAGTTCTTCCGCTTTTTCCTCCGGAATACCTGCCCGAGTGATAATCAGCCGATCTTCATCCGGATGCATAAGAACATCAAAAGAGGTGGTGTTTGGAATGCTGATTGCTTCCGAAAGATACACCGGCTGGCTGTAGCCGTCATCCGGCAGGGGTTCAGAGCGATATATCCCCGGCTTCGGCCTGCGGGCGAAAAGGTACAGTGTCCCGTCCGGCATGGGGCAAAAGTAACCGGCATTTATATCTTCCAGTTTTTTCAGGTTCCGGGGTTTACCCCATTCACCGCCACTGCGATCGACCCGGTAGGCGCGACTGATCGTGGTATCGCCGTAAGGCTCGTACTTCTTGAAAAAGATAGTCAGCCCGCCGGGACTGATCGCGAGATTATATAAAGTATCAGTGAAGTGAAGACGCTCTACGCTCCACTCCTCTCCTTTTTCGCGCGTAGCGATGTAGGGCACTTTATCCTTCCAGTTCTCGGTGCGGGCGAAAACCAGCGTCTGCCCGTCGGCGGTGATTGATGGAGAGGTCTCGCGAATATCCGGTAGCGAGATGACACCCGGAGCCAGCACCGTGAGTCCGGGCTCAGTCCTTGTTTGAGCACAGGCATCTGTTGCTAAAAGAGAAAAAATTACAACGAATAAAAAGGAAACCATTTTCGCGGGTAAGTTCATACTATCTTTTTTATCACCAACTACGGCAAATACTATTCCGAGCGCCGCTGAGCTGTTAAGAGCCGCATTTGCGTAAGCTTTTTACCAAAAACTGTCCAATACCGAACACGATGGTGTGCATAAGCGAACAAGATGATAGGGAAATAGTGAAAACAGGCAACCGAAAATAATCCTGAAGCCAAACGCACAGCGAAGCACAATTTCCTTATGAGCAAAGCCCTGTTAAATTTTGGATCAATGCCGGCAATATGCGGTGAAACCACAACAATTAAGCCGCCCGAAGCAATCATGCTCCAAGCGGCATTGATTCAAAATTTACAATCTTCCGGGTAGTTTAGCGTGAAAAAAAGCAGTTAAGGGCAGTCCTCCTCAGGCCATCCCTTTCGCTTCACGGACCATCTGATTGACATAGCCCCACTCGTTGTCGTACCAGCTCATGACCTTGACGAGGTTGCCGCCTACGACCTGAGTCATGGTGAGGTCGACGATGGAGGCGTGAGCGTCACCAATGATATCCGTAGAGACGAGGTGCTCGTCGGAGGCGCGCAATACACCTTTATAGCGGTCGGAAGCTGCTTCCTCGACGAAGATCTTGTTAATCTCCTCTACCGTGGTATCCTTGGAGGTAACGAAGTTGATATCGGTGATGGAGCCTACCGGCACGGGACCACGGATGGCGGCGCCGTCGAACTTGCCTTCCAATTCGGGAATCGCTTTGGTAGTGGCGATGGCGGCGCCGGTAGAGGTTGGAACAAAATTGGCAGCGCCCGCACGGCCGCGGCGCCATTTCTTATGCGGCCCGTCCACAATAGCCTGCGAAGCGGTATAGGCGTGGATGGTGGTCATATTGGCTTTCTCCACCCCAAGGCGACGTTTCATGATTTCGACCACCGGGCTGATACAATTGGTCGTACAGCTGGCGCAGGAGATGATGTTGTCACTGGCTTCATTGACAGCGTGCACGACGGTAGCCGTTTCTTCGTCCTTGGCCGGCGCCGAGAGGATCACCGATTTCGCGCCCGCCTGCACGTGCTTCTGCAGGTCCGGCTTTTTAGTAAATACACCGGTGCATTCGAAGACGATGTCAACACCCAGATCGCCCCAGGGCAGCTGCGCGGGGTCGCGCTCGGTGCTGGTGTGTATCTTTTTGCCCTCGATCGCCAGGTGGCCGTCTTCTACGGCGACTTGCTTGTCATATTTTCCGTATACTGAATCGAAGCGGAGCAGATAAGCGAGGTTATCCGTCGGTGCGATATCGTTGACGCCTACCAGTTCCAGTTCCGGCGTATCCATGAGCACTTTTAAGGTGGCTCTGCCGATTCTTCCTAAACCATTGATTGCTACTTTGGCCATAATTATTTTTTTTCTGAAGAATTGAATTCTATTTTGTAAAGGATTTAAAATAAAAATGTTGAGTGCCGCCAAGCCTTCTTTCCTCATTTCTCCGGATTAATTCCTGGCAATTGCCCGCTTATCGTATTTTTACCCCCAAACTTACTCCTGGCGACTATGTGGATTAAAGGAAGATGGATTTCTTTATTGATGGCTTGCTTGTTGTTCCCTACCCTGATGGAATCGCAGATCATACCGAAAACGAAGGATTTTGCTGAACGCTACGTAGGGGGCCCTGGCGCGCCTATGCGCTCGCGCCCGCCGGAGAAGCCATACACTTGCTCCCGGAACATGCCTATTATCTGGCCAGAAAGGGTGAAAAAAGCACCAGTATAGAAAAAACAACTGTTTCAGAGCAGATCGTCCGCCAACTGGATGAACGACATTTTATCATAAGAATAGCGGCCCCGGAAGCTAAGTCCCTGCTGCAAGACTTCGACCTGATCTTACCGGCCAACAGCGATTGGAAGCTTTCGCCGAAACTTTCCGGAGGCTTTCCCGGAGAAGACAACAAGCCCCGCCTCTTTTTCCTCCGGGTGAGCGATCTTCCCGCCTTCACCAACTATCTGCGGGACCGGCAGCTGGGCAATGCCCTCATTCGGGGTTTTCCCAATATCCAGTCGCTGCTGCTACGTCTTTCTCCCGCCCAGGTGCATGACTTCATTCTTCCCTCTGACCTCGTTACATTTATTGATCTCCGTCGCCGGGAGCCGCAGGAGGAGCGCGCCGTCAATAATTTCGACCTCAGCGTCAACCAGGTCAATTACGTCCACGCCAGGCAGCCGCAGCTCAACGGTAAAGGACTGACCGCTTCGGTAAAGGAATTCCGGCCCGATAGTACCGACATCGACTTCCGCGGCCGCTATCTGCCCTCTCCACTCAGCACAGCGCTGGTATCGACCCACGCCACCACCATGGCCACCATGATTGCCGGCGGCGGCAACTCTTTTTATACCGGCAAAGGCGTAGCCTGGCAGGCCGGTATCTCTTCAGCCAGCTTCCTGAACCTCTTCCCCGATGAGAATAACTACTTTCAGGATTACGATATTTCCACCCAAAACCACTCCTACGGATTGGACATCGAGAACTACTACGGCGGTGAAGCCCTGGCCTACGACCAGCAGGTGTACGACGAGCTGCCGCAACTGGTACACGTCTTTTCCGCCGGCAATAAAGGCGACAGCACCAGCCAGGAAGGCCTTTATCAAAGTGTGCAGGGCTTCGCCAACCTCAGCGGTAATTTTAAGATGGCCAAAAATGTACTCACCGTCGGCTCTGTCGATTCCTTTTTTACGGTTGAGTCGCTCAGCTCGCGCGGACCGGCCTACGACGGCCGCGTCAAACCGGAGCTGGTAGCCCTGGGACAGGACGGCAGCTCGGGGGTGGTCCTGCTGCTGCAACAGGCCTACCGTGAGCAATACGGCGCCCTGCCTTCGGCCGACCTAATTCGCTCGGTGCTCCTCAACAGCGCCGACGACCTGCTGACGCCGGGGCCGGATTACTTCAGCGGCTACGGCAATGTCAACGCGCGACGAGCGGTCGCACACATCCGGAATGAACAGTTCATACAGGACAGCATCGGCCCCGGTCAGGTGCTCGAATTTCCGCTCGATATCCCCGAAGGAGCTGCGGACCTGAAGATTACCCCGGCCTGGAGTGATCCGCCCGGGCTGCTCAATTCAACTCCCGCCCTGGTCCATGACCTGGATATGTCACTTATAGCAGTGGAGGGCCCTGTTTGGCAGCCCTGGGTGTTGAGCACCGCGCCAAACGCTGACTCCCTGCAACAAGCCGCCCGGCGGGATACGGACCGGCTCAACAATCAAGAGCAAATCAGCCTCTCCTCTCCTGCGCCGGGCCGCTACCTGCTGCGTATCGAAGCGGGGGATCTGCCGGAAGGCGTACAGGCATTTAGCGTAAGCTATGACTGGCCCCGGCGCGGACAGTTTACCTGGACCTTCCCCACCAGCAGTGACAACGCACAAGCTGGCGCAAGAATACCGCTACGATGGGAAAGTTCTCTTGAAAATCCAGCAGGATCGGTGGATTACCGCCTGAAGCGTGTTTACTACAATTTAATTGGCAGAGGCTCTCTTTTGCAACATAATAGGAATTCAATTACCACAACACAGAAAGCACCGAATAACAATATGATAATCAGGATTATACCCAACCCCTTTATCCTATTCTACATTTCGGACATCGACTTAAACCCAGATGTAAATTTTTATTTTTCACCAGTTATTTCATAAAAAAACAAGCGTATCAACACAGATCCGAAATAAAAACCGGCTATTTATTTCCGGTTCGGCAGCAAAGTGGGAGAAACAGGCTAAAACCCGTATTACTTGACAAGTTGCACCTTCATGCGTTGTATGCGGTCGGCGAGCTTTTCCGAGCTGAGGCGCTCGCGCAGGCGATCGACGATGATGGGAAAAGCGAAAGGCGTGGCGCGACCGGGTTGGGAAAGGAGGATTTCCTGTTCGCTGATGCGGTTAAGCGCAGCGCGCAGGCGGGCTTCCTGCAGCTGGAAGCTCATCACCTCGTCGTAGGCCTGCAAGAGCAGTAGGTTGTCCGGTTCGTAGTCTTGAAAAACCTCGAAAAAGAGCTGGGAAGAGGATTGCAGGTGCCGCTCCTTTTTCTGCTTGCCGGGATAGCCTTTAAACACCAACCCGGCGATGGAGGCGATGTCGCGAAAGCGGCGCTTGGCCAGCTCAGCGGCGTTGATGCTGGCCTCGATATCACTACCGAGGTTTTTGGTCGAAAACAGGCCCTCTTTCAGGGCCCGCTCGATGGGAATCGGCTGATCCGACAGCAATTCGAAGCCATAGTCGTTCATGGCGATGGAAAAGCTGATGGGCTGTAACTGTGACAGTCGATAGGCAATGAGCGAGCCCATGCCCTCGTGCACGTAACGGCCTTCGAAGGGATAAATCACCAGGTGATACCCCTCGCGGCTGGAAAAGTACTCGATGAGGAACTGATCATTAGCCGGAATATGTGAACGCTCCTGCTGTAGTTCAAATAAAGGTTCCAACTTTTCCAGTTCAATATCGGTCATTTCCCGCCGGGTCACCTGATCCATCTTAAAGCGCAGGTAGGCGGAGAGCTGGGATGAAAGCGGCATCTTGCCGCCCAGCCAGGCTGGAATCTTACCGGTTTTCTTTTTACTGCGCCGCACCTGCACCGTCATATCTTTGATGCGGACCAGTTCCAGCGAGCGGCCCGCGAACCAGAAGACGTCCTTGGGTTTTAGCTGAGCGATAAACCATTCCTCTATCGAACCGATCCTTTTCCCTCCCAAGTACTTCACCTGCATGTTGGAATCGGAGGTAATGGTGCCGATCTGAAGGCGGTGGCGCATGGCGGTGCGGCGGCTGTTGACCTTGTAAAGGCCTTCCTCTATTTCCACCTTTTTGTACTCATCGTAAGCGTAGAGGGAGCGGCCGCCGGTGGTGATGAAATCGAGACACCAGGCCCACTCATCCTCCGTAATGCTGTTATAAGCATAAGCGCCCTTCACTTCCGGAAAGATATCGGCCGGCCGGAAGCCGTCGGAAACGGCCAGGGTAACCAAGTACTGAATGAGCACATCAAAGGACCGGATGTAGGGAATTCGGCTCTCCAACCCCTGCTCCCGAACGGCCTTGCGCAGGGCGGCCGCCTCCATCAATTCCAGGGAGTGGGTAGGCACGAAGTAAATCCTGGAAGTCGCCCCCGGCTGGTGGCCGCTGCGCCCCGCGCGCTGGGTAAAGCGAGCGACCCCTTTCGGGCTGCCGATCTGCACAATGTTTTCCACCGGCCGAAAGTCGACGCCCAGGTCCAGCGAAGAGGTGCAGACGACCGCCTTGAGTGTGCCTTCGTGCAGGGCGTTCTCCACCCAGTCGCGCAAGTGCCGGTCGATAGAGCCGTGGTGCATAGCGATGGCGCCGGCCAGATCGGGCGCTGCCTCGAGCAGGCCCTGATACCAGATTTCGCACTGGGCGCGGGTATTAGTAAAAATCAGGGTGCTCTTGCTTTGGTGAATGACCGGAAGGACCTTCTCCAGCAATTTCGTGCCCAGATGCCCAGCCCAGGGGAAGCGCTCGATTTCGTCGGGCAGGATAGATTCCACCTCAATGCGTTTAGGAGTATTGGCCTTAATCACTTTATAGCGTCCTGCTTGTAAGCTGTTGCCCATCAACACCGCCAGCGCCTCGTCCATATTGCCGATGGTGGCGGAGATGCCCCACACCTTCATCCCGGGCAGCAGGCCTTTGAGGCGAGAGAGACCCAACTCCATCTGGACACCGCGCTTGGAGCCTATCAGTTCATGCCACTCGTCGACGACCACCGTTTGCAGATTTTTAAAAATGCGGGGATAGTTTTTGGTAGCCAATAACAGGTGCAGACTCTCCGGCGTGGTGATGAGCACTTCCGGCGGGTTTTTCTTCTGCTTGGTCCGCTCGCTGGAAGACGTATCCCCCGAGCGGATAGCCACCCGCCACTGCAGGCCCAGGTCATCGGCGGCCCGCTGAAAAGACTGCTGTATCTCTTTGGTCAGCGCCCGGATGGGTGTAATCCAGAGGGCGCGCAAGCCGTTGTTACGTCGCTCCTGGTAATCGTCCGGAAATTCGCGGATAAACTCCAGCAGAATCGGCAAAGCCAGCGAATAGGTCTTCCCGCTGCCCGTCGGAGCATTGACCAGCCCGTGGTAACCCTCGAGATAAGCGGCCCAGGTGGCCTCCTGAAAAGGAAAAGGTGTCCACCCCTGATCGTGAAACCAGGAGTGGGCCAGTTGCCCGAGTTGACCTTGGGAGTTAGCGTTCATGATAAAGGTAAAACCCGCCGGAGTGAGGAAGGTTTAGGTTTTTTTCAGGCGATAAGTATAGCATGACCGTCCACCTCCTCACTGCATCCGCTCCGGCCGGGGAAACTCCCGCATCCGGCTATAGCGAGGGTAGCTGTCAAACAGCTCCCGGTCGGGGCCCACCACACGGGGATCCCCGGTGGCTTCCAGCTTTTTCAGCAAAGCCGTTTTCAGCCGTTGTTCAAGTTCCTGATAAGCGGCCTGACCGGCCAGGTTCTGCAGACAGGCCGGGTCACTTTGAATATCGAACAGTTCGTATTCCGGCCGTTTGCCGTAAGACAGCTCGAAATACCGTTGCAGGCTATCCACTTGCCGGTTTTCGATGAGGAAGGATTTGGTCGGGCAGGCATCCACATCGGTGAAGGCCCATTCGGAGTGGTGTTTTCCCTGCTCGTCTATGCCATACATAGGCCACCGTTCGCCGTCGCTGTCCGGCTGGATACGCTGAGGGGCGCCGGCGGGCCAGCGTTCGGGGCGCTGGTTCCAGATGAGCAGGTACTGCTCGTCGCGGATCATGCGTTGCGGATATCCCAGGTTCTGATAGCGGGAGGAGGAATGTCTTTCCCTTCCGGAAAAAGCATAGCGGTTGGCATCCTCGACCTGCCCTTGCTGCTCGTTTACCAGGATGTTCACCAGGCTCCTCCCGGAGATGGGCAGCATCCCTTCCGGAGAAGTACCGGTCAGGTCCAGGATGGTCGGCGCCAGATCGACGAAGCTGATCCGGTCTGTTACCCGGCGGCCGGCCGGGAAGGCCCTGGGATAGCTGACGGCCATAGGCACGTGAATGCCGTATTCGTAGCCATTGGCCTTCGCTCTTGGGAAAGGCATCCCATTGTCGGAAGTGACGATGACAATGGTATTTTCCAGCTCGCCGAGGGAATCCAGGTGGCTGAGCATGCGCTGCAGGTGAAGGTCGAACCATTCGATTTCCACGGCGTAGTCCAGCATATCACTGCGTATCGTTTTCACATCGGGGAAAAATTCGGGAACATCCACCTTCTCAAGCTTTTTGCCACGCTCCAGCCCGGAACCTTCCTCGTAGCTGCGGTGCGGCTCAGTAGCGCCGTACCAGAAGAAAAAAGGTTTACCTGCTTCGCGTTGAGCGAGGAAGTCCCTGAAGTTGGCCGCGTAATTGATGGTGTTGATATCGCTGGCGAAGCGCTCGTCGCCGGCCGTGCCGGTTTCATAGCGAATGCTGGAATAGGCCGTACCGGCGGCATTCTGTACGCGAAGGGAATCCTGCTCTGAATCTCCGTACCTGAACGGCCCTACGCCTTTTCCTGTGTAACCGGTATGGTAGCCGTCGGCTTGTAGCAAATCGACGAAGGGCGCGTATTTTTTCAGCCAGCCGGCAGCGTGTTGCCCGGCCTGCTCATTTTGCCAGTGGTAGCGCCCGGTCACAATGGCGCTGCGGGAAGGCGCACAACCGGGGGAGCCTGCCATACAATTAAGAAAATAGACGCCGTTGCGGGCGATCCGGTCAAAGGTGGGGGTGTTGACGAAGCGCGCACCGGCAAAGCTGGTGTGGGCAAAAGACTGGTCGTCGCTGATAGCAAAGAGGATATTGGGACGCACCGGAGGCGCCTTTTCAGCAGGAGAACGCTGACAGGAAAACAGGGCCAGCAGGCAGAAAACAAAGAGGAGAAACCGGTTCATAGTTCAAAAATTTGATCAATGGATGTGCAACGGTATACTGTTAATACGTTAATTGAGCATCCTGCCCTGAAGAGTGAAGCTGTTCATGAATGCGGCAGGGACCGTTCTCGATTTCCGGTTTTTGACAAATCTGGTTATCAAGCGTTTATAATTACACGGCAAATTGAACTAGTGATGTATAAGATACAACCACGATTCCTTCCGAATAGGCAGAAAAGCCGGAAATCACATGCAAATTTCCCCTGACAGGAACAGCCCTCCCCCAATTTCTTTATTTTTACGCAGATTCTTCATTGAAAAGACAAGCACTGCACTATGACTTTCGACAAATCCGCAGACCTTTTTCCCATCAAAAACAAAATGACCTTTCTGGCGCACTGCAGCATCTCTCCGCTGTACAGCCGGGGCGCCGAGCGATCCGTGGAGCTGATCCGGGAACAGCAGTACAAGGGATTCACCAGTTTCGGCCGCTACTACTTCGAAGAGCTGGAACAACTCAAACTGTACAGCGCCCAACTGCTGCATACCCGGCCCGAGAACATGGCGGCGGTAAAGAACACCTCCGAGGCGCTGTCGATGGTAGCTAACGGCTATCCCTTTGAGCCCGGCGACGAGGTGATCTCCTACCTGCACGAGTATCCGGCCAACCACTACCCCTGGCGGCTACAGGAACGTAGAGGAGTAAAACTGAAGTTGCTCGACAACATCCCCTCCCGCGCCGACATCGACACCAACCTGCCCGGTAGCTGGTCGATGAAGCAACTGGAACGGGCTATCACGCCCAAAACGAAAGTCATCGCGCTGAGCCACGTGCAATTCACCAGCGGTTACGCTGCCGATCTCGCTGCACTGGGCAACTTGTGCAAAGAAAACGATATCGACCTGATCATCGACGCCGCCCAAAGCCTGGGCAGCATGCCCATCGATCCGGAAAAATACCACATCGCCGCGCTGGCCTCCGCCGGCTGGAAATGGCTGATGGGGCCCTTCGGCACCGGTCTGTTTTACACTTCACCCGATTTCCGGGCGAAACTGCAGCCCGTACAGGTGGGCGCCGAGATGATGCAACAGGGTATGGACTTCCTCGATCACAGCTGGCATCCGTACGAGAGCGCCAAGCGATTCGAGTACAGCTCCTCGCCCGTTATCGTGCTCTCGGCCCTGCGCATGGCTGTGCAGGAGATCCACGCCCACTACGGCGCCGAAGCGCTGTTTGACGAAATCCTTCGCCTTCAGGACATTTTTCTGGAAAACCTGGACAATCCGGCCTTTAAACCCCTGGTGTTTGAAAAGCCACACCGCTCCGGCATCCTTTCGCTCACTTACCATGACCTGGAAGGACTGACGGAGGTGCTGAAACAGAAAAAAACAGCCTGCTCTGCTCGCGGCGGCTATCTGCGTGTGGCGCCGCATTTTTACAATACGGAGAGGGATATGAAACAGCTGGCAGAGGTATTGAATAATATGTAGAGACAATCGTTAAAGAGCATAAAAAAAATTCCTCCTTATTGGGAGAACATCACTGTAATAACAACCAACACAAGAAAATGAATTCCCTGACCCGCTTTGCCATCAGCGTCCTTCTCTTTGGAGTAGTGCCGCTCTCCTTGACCGCCCAGGATACCCTGCCCACACTGACGACCGACGACTACGACACCTGGGAGCGCCTCGGCTGGCCGACCCTCTCGGACGACGGCAGCTGGGTTGCCTACGAGGTAAGCCTGCAGAACGAAAACGATACCCTGCACCTGCGCAGCACGACCACAGACAAAGCCTATCAGTTCGCCCTGGGCGCCAATGTACAATTCAGTCCTGACAGCAAATGGGCCGCTTTCCGGATCGAGTATACGGAAAAACAGCGCGAACAGATGGAAAAGAAAAAGCAGCCCGTAGAGTACAAAATGAAACTGCTCCGGCTGCAGAGCGGCGAGGAAGAATAAGGCGAAGCACTGATCTTTCTGCAGGCCTACCCCGATACCAGCTTCGAAGAAGACAATCACCGCATCCATGCTTTTTCCGGCATCTACGACGACAATCCGGAACACCTGATCTTCGACCCTGCAACGCAGGAGGGATTTCCCGACGCCATGCGCATCAAGGAAACTTACCGGCCCATTTGGTCGAAAGACCTGCAACGCATTTTTGTGGGTATCTACGACTGGAAACCCACGCCACCGAAAGCGGAGAAAGAAGAAAAGAAGAAGGAGTGATCAACTTTTAATACAACACCCGGAACTTAATCGTATGCTCGATGCCCCTTAGCGCCTCGAGCACCTCCTCGCCGTACCGCTTATCGATATCGGTAATCACGTAGCCGATGGCGGCGTTGGTTTTAAGGTACTGCCCGAGAATATTGATCTGGTGTTCGGCGAGCAAAGAGTTGATCCGGGCCAGCATGCCGGGGCGGTTTTCGTGTACGTGAATCAGGCGATGCGCCTTGCGCTGAGCGGGCAGCCGCAGTTCCGGGAAATTGATGCTCTGAAAGGAGTCGCCGGTGTTGATGTAATCGATGATGCGCTGGGGCACGTAGCCGGCCGTACTTTCGTTGGCCTCCTGGGTAGCGCCCGCGATATGGGGCGTGAGCAGGACATTGTCCATCCCCTGCAGCACGGATTGGAAATCCTCGTTGTCGGTTGGAGGTTCTTCCGGGAAGACGTCAAGTGCGGCTCCCAGCAGCTTGCCGGATTTCAGGTTGGCGACCAGTTCTTTCAGTTTCACCGCCGAGCCGTTGCTCAGATTGATGAGGATACTGTTATCGCGCATAGCTTTAAACTGGGCCTTTTTGAAAAAGCCCTCATTTTCGGGACTGTTATCGATGTGCAGAGAGACCACATCCACTTTCCGCAGCAGTTCTTTTAAAGAATAGCATTTGGTGGCGTTGCCCAGCGCCGGTTTTTCCACCAGATCGTAGAAGTAGACATCCATCCCCATGGCTTCGGCCAGTACTGACAGCTGCTGGCCTCCATGTCCGTAGCCGACGATGCCCAGTTTCTTACCCCTGATTTCGTAACTGTTGGCCGAAGACTTACGCCAGCGGCCGGCGTGCATTTCCCGGTTGAAGAAGGGCACCCGGCGCAGCAGCATGATAATCTGGCCCAGCGCCAGTTCCACCTGTGAGCGGGTATTGGTGTAGGGGGCGTTGAAGACAATGACGCCCTGGCCGGCGCAGGCTTCCAGGTCGATGAGCTTGGTAGTCACACTGAAGGCGCCGATAGCCATCAGCCGATTGGCGTGGCGAAGCACACGCGGCGTGATGAGCGTGCGGGAGCGGATGCCGAGGATGGATACGCCCTTGACGCGCCGGCAGAGTTCTTCTTCCGGCAGGTTTTCGCTTATGGATTCCACCTGGTAGCCTTCTCGCTCGAAGACCTCCTGCGCGCCGGAATGGATATCGTCCAGCAACAATACCCTTATCCGGTTTTTGGGATAGGACAGCGCTCTGGGCATCTGGTTGACGTAGAGGAACTCGTCGAAGCTAGGCGTCACGTGATCCGCTTTTTCCCGAATGCTTTCGCGAAAAACATTTTCGGTGAACATGAAAAACTTGTGGGCGATCCCCGCCTCGACCATCTCGAAGTCGGTGTAGGCGTCTCCAATGACGTAGATCTCGCCGTCGAGATCGAGTTCTTTGAGGCGTCGTGACTTTCCCTTACTGTGCGCCAGAGGATTGTCTTCGTCGAAGCCCGTCACCCAGCCTTCATCATCAAAGAGAAAAGTGTTGGCCAGTACGTGCTCGCTATCGATACCGTAGCGCGCCGCCACCGGATCAATAAATTCCTTGAAGCCGTTGGAGATGATAAAAATGTGCCCTTCGTACTTTTTAAAAAATTCCTTGTTACGGGAGAACGAAACGGAGACCTTGCGCTTCAGCCGGCGTATGAGTTTCTCCAGGTGTTCCCGGTGAATTTTGAGGAGGGACAGCCGGCTGGACAGCGACTCGTTGAAGGTGATTTTGCCGTCCACCCCCAGATTGGTTATCCGTTTAATCTCCTCCAGCACCTGCGGTTTGGCGGAATCGCCTTTCAGGACGATATCCGCCAGTTCCTCCAGGGCTTCCACCTGCATGAAGGTGCTGTCAAAATCGATGATGATGTTGTACGCGCCGGAAATTTGATCTGCCATGATTGCCGAAATTATTTTCGGCGGCAAAGGTAAAGATAAATGGTATGGCAGAGGATATAAACTCCAGCGTTGTTGGTTTTCAAACCAAGAATTTCAACAAGCGGCCTTGTAGCGGGAAGCCCCCCGTTTCCTGCCTGATCAACTTTCCATTGCCCTTTTCGAGTGGGTGCTGTTACCGGCCGAGGAAGACGCCCGGTGATAACGCAGCTCATAAACAGACCGGTAAGTACCGCTGTCCTGTACAAAATCGATCAGCGCTTCCATAGTAGCATCGTCAATAAGTGAGAAGAGGGGTTGTTCGACGTCGAAGACGGAAGCGAGCGCGGGGCGGATTTTGCCATCCCATTCCCGGTAATAGCGGTCGAAATCGGTATTTCTGATGTAGCGCCGGCACCCGGGCTGATCACAGCTGACCTCCATGTCCGATTCCAGGTTAAAAATTCCGTATTCATCGGTGATCTGTTCTCCCGCAGCGATGTCGCGAATAGCAATTTCGAAGCCGTAGCCGGTGCTCATCGTGTTGCCCTGACAGCAGTGGTTGACAAATTTGGCGAAATCCCAGCTCACGATGCGCACTCCCCGCTCATCGATGTAGGAATATTTTTCGGCAATCCGTTTCATTTCCGGTTCCATTGTCCGGAATTCCTCGGGTGTGATTTCTATTTCCAGTGAGTCCTTTACGTATACAATCGTTCCTGCGGGAATAGATTCCACGGCGAATACCCCATAACCGATATGGTCATCGATGTATTGAAGACGCGTTTTGGGATGTATCATTGGGTCTTAAATTTTAAATAGCAAACCCTGACCCGGGATTATCCGTGAACAATCCGGGATAAGCGCTCTGCCATCCGTTAAAATTTGAAAAAATGATCTTCTAATCAGCGGTGATCAGGCGATATTCGCTGGGGCATCGAACAAGGGTTGTCCCCCCAGGGGAAGGCTGTTTTTCATCCAGCCGGTGATGCTGTAGCGCTCGCAGCGCGCCGGCAAAACGGCGTGCTCCACCTGATCACTGAGGAAAAGGACTGCGCGACCAGCCAGGGGCAGGACATCCAGGCTGTTTTCTTCACCCGTTTCCGACTCACCGTAAATTCGAAGCGCTCCACCGTCGGCTTCCTGCCAGGCTACATTTAGGTAGGTGATCATTGACACGACCCGGTCGCTGGTATGGCGGAATACATCGAGGTGTCGTTGATAGCCGGCTCCTTGCGGATAGATGGCGAAGTGGAACTCGGCATCACGTATGCCCATAAAGCAACGGCGGTTTAGGTAGCGGGACAGCGCCTCCACGCGGTCCAGAAAAAAGTGACAGGAAGGATGCAGCTGCTGCCGGTCGATCCAGCTGATGTAATCACCGCGAATATGCTCATTGAGTTGCAGCTGCCGGCCAATACCTGCCTTTTTAAATCCTCCATCACTAAACTGGCCGGCGGCCCGGTCCAGCAGGGTCTGTACTTCTACCTCGCTGAGAAAGTGATCGATGATAATATAGCCCGGTCCGCTCAGCCCAGCGGCAATGCGTTCAAATAGTGCTTCTTGTTCTACAATAGCTGCCTGCATGAATCAAATCTTGATGCCCGGAAAACCTGGGTGGGTTATTTACCGTTTTTAGGTTTGAAGAAATCATCAACTCCCAGGTCCTCGTCGGCATCCATGAGCCATTGTTTGAGGTGTTTGGGCCTGGTTTTTACCTGGGGCCGTTTGTGCTTCTTAGGCTTGTCTTCCATTTCTCCCCGGCGGGGATGTTTGCGGTTTTGTCTGGTCGCGCCATATTTCTTTGGTTGTTGATCAACAGTCCCTCCGGGATCGCTGGTGCCTTCGGCATTAAGTACAAGGAATGAAGTTTTGACGACCGGATACTCCTCTTTGGGAAGGTCTGGCGTCTGATATCTGGTTTCTGACGTCTCTTTGATCCGACAAGATTAAATTCCCTGCACTTAGTACACTGTAAACTAAGTAGCGTCCAGTTTTGGCAGTGCCTTTTGGCGAAATGCTGCGTTGCTCGATCGATCAGGTAGCTACGGCTACCCTCACTCCTCGCGCCTTGCCTTTCACCAAAATGCCCATCCCAAAACACGAAAGAACTTAATTTACAGTGTACTTAGTCAAGGATTTTTTTTTGCAAGGAATAGACTGGGAAGGAAGAAAAGGTCACGCCTGAATGGAAAAAAGATTTAAAACTTTATTTTACAGCAATCAAAAGCAAGATCATCGAAACATCCAGAAAGATAGAACTGCGCAATCTGCGCTACCAAGACTACCTCGCGCTCAATCAGGCTATGAGCGAGGCGTACTCCGGCATCGGCGGCGACGAGTGGCAGCGCAATTCCCTGCGCCGGCTGCTCAACGTTTTTCCGGAAGGACAGATCTGTATTTTGGTTGACGGTAAGGTGGTCGCCAGCGCCCTGTCGATCATTGTCGATTACAGCAAATTTGGCGACAAGCACACCTACGAACAGATCACCGCCGACGAAACCTTCACCACCCATGATCCCAACGGAGATGTGCTCTACGGGATTGAAATGTTCGTACATCCCGGCTACCGCGGCCTGCGCCTCGGCCGCCGCCTCTACGACGCCCGCAAGGAGCTCTGCGAAAGCCTCAACCTGCGCGCCATCATGGCGGGCGGACGCATTCCCAATTATAAAAATTACGCCGACCGGCTCAGTCCTCGAGAGTATATCGAGCGCGTCAAACTTAAAGAGGTTTACGATCCGACCCTCACCTTTCAGCTCTCCAATGATTTTCACGTCAAAAAGATTCTCAAAGGTTACCTGGAGGGAGATACCGAGTCGCGGGAGTTCGCCACCCTGCTGGAATGGAACAACATCTATTACGAGGAAGAGGAAAAACTGATCAATGCTCCGAAAGAAGTGGTGCGCATCGGCATCGTGCAGTGGCAGATGCGGTTGTTCCGCAACTTCGAAGCCCTCGTGGAACAAGTGGAGTTTTTCGTAGACGCCGTGAGTGACTACAAATCGGACTTCATCCTTTTTCCTGAATTCTTCAATGCGCCGCTTATGGCCGATTTCAACCACCTGGGGGAAGCCAAAGCCATCCGGGAACTGGCCGGCTTTACCGAACCGCTGCGGCAGCGCTTCCTCGATTTCGCTACGGCCTACAATGTCAACATTATCGCCGGCAGCATGCCTTACGTCGACGAAGCGGGCCGCCTGCTCAACATCTCTTACCTCTGCCGCCGCAACGGCACCTATGACGCCTGTTTTCGCATCCATCCAACCCCCGCCGAAGTACAGGCCTGGGGGATGGTCGGCGGCGATGATATCGCCGTTTTCGATACTGACTGTGGAGTCATCGGCATTCTGCAATCCTACGATATCGCCTTCCCCGAACTGGCCCGCCTAAACGCCGAAAAGGGCGCCCAGCTCCTCTTCGTTCCCTTTCTCACTGATACCCAGAACGGCTATAACCGGGTGCGGCACTGCGCCCAGGCCCGGGCCATCGAAAACGAGTGCTACGTAGCCATCGCCGGCTGCGTCGGCAACCTACCCCGGGTCAACAATATGGATATCCAGTATGCCCAGTCGGCCATCTTCTCTCCTTCTGATTTTTCATTCCCCAACAATGCCGTCGTAGCAGAAGCTACGCCCAATACAGAAATGACCCTCGTCGCCGATGTCAACCTCGAATTACTCAAAGAACTCCACGCTCACGGCAGCGTTCAAACACTGAAGGACCGCCGCCAGGATTTGTACGAGCTGCGAAGGAAGGAATCACGGAAACCATAAAAAAACACTTGTTTTGTTTGAAAAATAGTTGAATATTTGAGTCGCTGAAATATTTGTTCGTACAAGCCCTTTTAAGCAACACAATAGTTGCCGTTTGCCTGAGCGGATAAAACCGGATTTCAATACTGACCGAGAACGAGGCTTGATTTGAAATCATAAACCAATCCTGAATATGACCAATAGCGTAGTACGATACTCGGACGCCGAACTGGCGGAATTTAAAGCCCTGATCGAAAAGAAACTGGAAAAGGCCCAGGAGCAGTTCAAGATGCTGCAGGAGCAAATTTTGGAAATCACCGAAAACTCCAGTGACGAACACGGAGGAGATTGGGTGGACGACAGCAGCATCAACAACGATGTGGAAATGCTCAACAACATGGCGATTCGCCAACGCATGTACATGCGCGAGTTGGAAAACGCGCTGGTCCGCATCCGGAATAGATCCTACGGCATCTGTGCCGTCACCGGAGAGCTGATCGATAAACGGCGGCTGATGGCCGTACCCACCACCACGAAAAGCCTGGCCGCCAAAACCCTGCAACAACGGCCTACGCTCCGGGAACGCGCCAGGGAGGAACGCCCTGCCTCCGGTAAAAAGAAAGCTACGCCGCCGAAGGTAATTACCAAAATCATTAGAAAGTCAGCACAAAATTCACCAAAACCTATATCATCTGATGACGGCGATGATTTATTCGATGACGACTTGCTCTTCGAGGAAGATGAGGATTCCGTCCGGCGCGCAGTAAGCGATCTGGAGGTAGAAAGAGATATGCAGGCAGCCGAGGAAGATCGAGCAGACGAGGAAGATCGAGATGAGGACATTGAAGACGAAGAGAATTACTGACCTTCCTTCTCAAGCTAAAAAACTTCTACCCCTTTACTTTCTGTAAAGAAATCCTTAAATTAGGTTGGATTTATGTACCTACCTGTAATTTCGCCATCACAACACCTGATTAGTGGAGATGCCGGTTTTGCCCACCTCGGTATCTCCGCTTCTGTTTTGTCTTCCTCTAAAGCAGATTTCATTAAACATTTTCCCTATTTTAACGTTATAATTAGGGTGTGAAATTTAAAATCCATCTCTCTCATCTCTGTTAAAACTACAGATACGAATAGCTTTCACACCGGATGTCCAGCTTCGGATTTTCCAATAATCGCGAAAGTGAATTTTTCCCGAAGGGCCCCTCATTGCCGGCCCTGACAGCAAGACCCAAAAAACTGTCTGAGATCTGGCCTTGTCTGTTTCACCTGTTAACCTGAGCAAGACACTGCCTCCCATAGATAGTTAACTCCCCGGAAACCGGACCAGCTTTCAAAAGCGCCGTTTTTCCGGACAGATCATCTTCCAGCACAAGGAACTACTGAAACATTATGCCCTGACGGCTATAACAGGAAAATTACTGTCCATGATAAGTAAACCTACAGTTCTTTGCCTTTCCGCTTCCATCTTCCTGAAAAGGTGAGCCCTACCGGAAGCATCCCGGCCTATTCTTCCTGTATCCGGACACAGAAGGAAAAAGGAGCGGTTAAAATATTCAGCCGTCAAAAGTTTATCAAAGCTGTGCCTCCGGCTTTGAGTTAGCAAATGTTGTCTTTCTTCTTTCTTTGCCTTACAGCATTTCTTAATTTCAAAAAGGAAAAATTATGCAAAAATATCAATCTTATATGCTTCGTAACTTTAGAAGCATTCCGCAAATAGCCCAACACCTCTCCGAAGAAGAACAATTCGCTATAGAAGTGGTCGGTAATGTCTTACCCTTCAAGGTGAACAATTACGTAGTCGAACATCTCATTGACTGGGATAACTACCGCGAAGATCCCATTTACACCCTCACCTTCCCCCGGAAAGACATGCTGATGCCCGAACACTTCGAGGAAATGGCCCGGGCCATCAAGGGGGGAGCGCGCAAGCCGGAACTCAAACTGGTGGCCAATAAAATACGGCTGGAACTCAATCCTCATCCGGCAAGGCAGTTAGAACAAAACGTGCCGAAAATTGATGATGTGGCGCTCACCGGTATTCAGCACAAATATCGTGAAACCATGCTCTTTTTTCCCAGCCAGGGGCAGACTTGTCACGCTTATTGCACCTTCTGCTTCCGCTGGCCGCAGTTCGTAGGCATGAACGAGTTGAAATTTGCTATGCGCGATACCGAACTGCTGATCAAATACCTTCGGGCCAACCCCCAAATCACGGACATACTCTTCACCGGTGGCGATCCGCTGATCATGAAGACCAAGATCATCCGCGGCTACGTCGATGCGCTCATCGAAGCAAGGCTGCCTAACCTGCGCAATATCCGCTTCGGCACCAAAGCCCTCAGCTACTGGCCCCAGCGATTTACCGAGGACGATGACGCCGACGAGCTCCTGCAGGTCTTCGAACGGGCTCGTAAGGCCGGGCTGCATATCGCTTTCATGGCTCACTTCAACCATCCCAAAGAACTGCAGACCGAAGCCGTCGAGCAAGCCGTCAAACGAATCCGGAATACCGGCGCCGTCATCCGCACCCAGTCGCCCGTCATGCGCAATATCAACGACAATGCCGAGGCATGGGCTTCCATGTGGAAAAAACAGGTAGCCCTGGGCTGCACCCCTTACTACATGTTCGTGGCCCGCGATACGGGCGCCCAGGAATACTTCGCCATCGAACTTGAGCGGGCCTGGAAAATCTTCCGCGACGCCTATAAGCAAGTCAGCGGCATTGCCCGCACGGTGCGCGGCCCCAGCATGTCGGCCGGTCCCGGTAAAGTGCAAATCCTCGGCGTCAGCGAAGTAATGGGTGAAAAGGTATTCACCCTGCGATTCATCCAGGGCCGCAACCCCGACTGGGTGCACCGCCCCTTCTTTGCCAAATACGACCCCGACGCCATCTGGCTCAATGAACTGCGCCCGGCCTTCGGAAAAAGAGAGTTCTTCTTCGAAAAGGAGTACCCGCTGCAGCGCAAACCCCTTGCGCTATATGAGAAGGACAACCTGAACAAGGCAGCGTATAACTGATTGCAGGTCACTTGAGAAATGTCAACTTACTATTTTAAAGATATAGGGTGAGATGACCTCGACAACCAGTAGTCTCTTCCAGCTTTTTCTCTAACGATGAGCGCCACATGCCGGAAAATTATGGTAACGGCAGTGAACGTTGTACCTAGTGCCTCCGGCATCTGCCATCAGGGGCATTTCTTGTATTTTCGGGATAGAGGTCCTAACTTGGGGCCTTATTGGATTATTCCACCCTCGGCAATACACTTCAATACGATTCATGGCTAAGAAGAAAAGCATCCGGGTAGATCTCAACCTTAATATCCGCGATCTCAAGAAATCGGCTACGCTGGCCATCAACGAACAATCGCAGAGACTGCTACAGGAAGGAAAAACCATCTATCGCCTCGGTTTTGGGCAGTCCCCTTTCCCGGTTCCGGTGCCGGTAGTAGAGCAGCTGAAAGAACACGCTCACGAAAAAGACTACCTGGCGGTTACGGGACTGCCGCAATTGCGGGAAGCCATCGCCGAATCGATGCGCAACGCCCAGGGGGTCAAGCGAAGCGGGGAAGATGTACTCATCGGCCCGGGGTCCAAGGAATTGTTGTTTTTGCTGCAGCTGGTTTACTACGGCGACCTAGTTATCCCTACGCCTAGCTGGGTTTCCTATTCCCCACAGGCCATCATCGTCGGGCGGCGCGTCAACTGGGTGCGCACTAACCCTGAAAACGACTGGCGACTGCTGCCGGCCGAACTGGAGGCCATCTGTGAAAAGGACCCCGAACGCCCCCGTATACTAGTCCTCAATTATCCCACCAATCCCACGGGTGCTACTTATACCGTGGAAAAGCTAAAGGAACTGGCAGCCGTAGCCCGCCGCTACAAGGTCATTCTGCTTTCAGATGAAATTTACGGCGAACTGCACCATTCCGGCCAACACGTCTCCATCGCGCGCTTCTACCCCGAGGGTACCGTCGTCTCCAGCGGCCTGTCGAAATGGTGCGGCGCCGGCGGCTGGCGACTCGGCTTCTTTATTTTTCCGCCGGAATTACGTTGGCTGCTCAACGCCATGGCTATTGTAGCCAGTGAAACGTTCACCTCCACCAGCGCTCCCATACAGTATGCCTCGGTAAGTGCTTTTCAATCCAATCCGGTTATCGATCGCTACCTCTTTAATGTTCGCCGTATACTGCGCATCATCGGTCGTAGCCTCCATAATCGCCTGGAAAGCATGCACGTCTATGCTACCAAGCCACAAGGCGGGTTCTACCTTTTCCCAAGCTTCCACTACTTCCGCGACTCCCTGCTGAAAAGAGGGGTACACAACAGTCAGGAACTTTGCAGCCAACTGCTGGAGGATACCGGCGTTGCGCTGCTGCCGAGCTACGACTTTGGCCGCCCCTCGGATGAATTGACGGCCCGTCTTTCCTATGTCGACTTCGATGGAGAACAGGCGCTGCACTGCGCCGAAACCGACTACGCCGACAAGCCACTCGATCTTAAGTTCATCCAGCGCTGCGCGCCAAAGTTGCTGGAAGCCATGAACAAAATTGAACAATGGCTGAAGAGTTGACCACCGGAAAATTAAGGATCATCTTCTCAATTCCAGCGAAGGCTTTAAACCGGGCAGCAAACATCGCCCACCGGATCACGTTCTTAAAAGAAAAAGGATATGAAGATCATACAAGTGAAAGGAGCGGCCATTCCCGCTATCGGCCTCGGCACCTGGACCCTCAAGGGGCGTGAGGCACAGGAAATCACCGAAAAAGCCCTGGAAACAGGCTACACCCACATCGACACGGCTCAGATGTATGCCAACGAAGCAGAGGTCGGAAAAGCCGTTCGCAGTTCCGGTATCGACCGGGATAAGCTGTTTATCACGACCAAAATCTGGTGGGAGAACCTGGGACTGGAGAAATTTGACCGCTCCGTTCAACATAGCTTATCACAACTGCGTACCGACTATATTGATCTGCTCCTCATTCACTGGCCACATCCGAAACTGAAACTGGAGGATTATATGGAGCGGCTCATGCATGCAAAGGAGCAGGGCATAGCCAAACACATCGGCGTCAGTAATTTTACGCCACCGTTGCTGGATCAAGCCGTCGCCACCGGCGCCGAGCTCATCAATAATCAGGTGGAATATCATCCTTACCTCGATCAGTCAGTAGTAATCGAAGCCTGCCGCCGGCATGGCATGTCCCTTACCGCCTACGCCCCCCTGGCCCGCGGCCGCGTCACCCATGATGACATTATTGAGGAAATCGCCAAACGCCACGACAAAACTCCGGCACAAGTAACCCTGCGCTGGCTCATGCAACAGGAAGAGGTCATCGCTATTCCCAAAACCAGCAAAGTGAAACACTTGGAAGAAAATTTCGATATCTTCGATTTTGAACTTTCCGAAGAGGAAATAGCAAATATCAACGCCCTGAAGAAAGAAGCGGAGCGGCTGGTAGATCCGGAATTTGCGCCATGGTGATACCGCTAAAGGAGGAAGAAAACCGGCCGGAAAAACCGGGATGACTTACTTTTGCTTTTCTACCTCTGAGAAGGAATACCAGAAAAGTATTTTCAAGTAACCTTGCTTTTGATGTCGTAATTGAATTGCGATGCCGCCGGAAAGCTTACTTCTTCGAAATTCTGCATTCCGCCCGCTCAAGCCTTCCGACGACTTCCGACTTAATATCACTTCATTTTCCGGGGCTGAAACTGATAGACATTCCGGTTTTCAGAGGCCTCATCAGCAATATCCTCAAAGACGAACTCCAGCCGGTTGCGGTCAAAGATGTCGAAAAATTCTTCCCAGGTGAGGTCTTCCTCGTCCGGAAACTTGTCTTCCGGAAAACGAAAACGCACCGTTTCGGAAACGGTTTCATCCTCAAAGCGCACCTGTCTTACAGGACGTGCCTTACGAAGATCCGCCCAGTCTTTAATATCGTCGTGTTCGGAGGTTATGATAGTCGTTGCGTGACTCTTATCTTCTAACATGGATAAAGTTTATTTTAATTTAATAATAAAACTGCTGCGCTTACTCTTCCAGCCAACGCAAGGCCTGGGGCCGCTCTTCGAGCCGATAGTAACGAGCCTCCAGTTGGGGGGAAATCTTATCAGTGATCTCCGCCAGCGTATTCAGCCATTCTTCCTGGCTGACGATCGCCATTTTCCTGAAGTCACCGAAATGCTCAGTGGTGAGTTTTAATTCCTCCAGGAAAGCCTTCGGCTCATAGCCCTCGAAATGATCAAGCTCAATGTACATGTTGATCTTTCCGTCTTCTTCGAGTCGCCGGTCAATTTCCTTAGCGGCATTTTCGACGTCCTCGGTTTCTATTTTTCCAACAACACGGGCGGCTATCGTGTTTTCTTCACTCACATCTAAGAATTGAATCATTTTTTCCTTTTCTTTTTAACAAAGCCAACCGGGCAAATGATCAATGCGGCAAATTCGGTGTCTATCTCCGCAGTGACAAAAATCTTCCTTTCTTTTGTCATTTCTTTCACGGAATTTCCCGAAATTGAGGAAAATAATGCTAGTATGAACCCCTTGACACCGAAACTACTAATTAGTGCTTTACTGCTCCTCGGGCTCAGTCCCGTTAAGGCGCAATCCTCCATGGACACGCTTAGTATCTTTCAACACCTCTACACCGGTAAAGACAGCTTGCTGGAGATAAGTATTGAAACTGACCTTCGTCAGCTCATCCGGAAAAAAGCCCAGGAGGAATACCAGCCTGCCCAAATTACGCTGCCGGGTTCTTCAGGGCAGGCGCTCACCTTTGAAGTCAAACTGCGCGCCCGGGGTAATGCACGTAAAAAAGTATGCTACTACCCTCCCGTAAAGGTCAATTTTAAAAAGTCGGAACTACGCGATCAGGGCTTCTCTGAATCCGATAAAATCAAGCTGGTCTGGCAGTGCGCCGGCGGTAATAACAATCGTAATTACCTGCTGAAAGAGTACCTTATCTACCGTCTCTATAATCAATTTACCCCTAACAGTTTTCGCGTACAACCATTCCAGCTGCAACTGGTCGATTCGGAAGGGAAAGTCAAAACCAAAGAACTCTTTGCCTTTCTCATCGAGCCCGATGAAGAACTGGCCGCCCGCACCGGCGCCCATATCGTAGATCGGGAGGGCGCCAATTCCTTTATGTTCGAGGATCAGCCCTACCAGGATATGTGCGCCTTCCAGTATATGATCGGCAATACCGACTGGAGTCCTATTAACATGCATAATCTCATTATGCTCATGTTGCCTGAAGACCGCAAACCCATCCCCGTTCCTTACGACTTTGACTACTCCGGCATGGTCGACGCGCACTACGCCATCCCCCCCGAGCAATACCCCATCAAGGACGTCCGCGAACGATACTATGTCGGCCAGGCATGCCAGGAGGAAGAAGCCCGGCGCCTGTATGAAAAATTTCAGGTGCTAAAACCTCAGATAATGGAATACTGCCGGTCTTTTGAACTGATGGACGAAAAAGACCGCCGCCATGTGATCGATTACCTCGAAGAGTTCTTCGAGCGCGTGAAAAGCCCTGAGTCGGTAGAGCATACCTTCCGGCAGTGAGATATGGTTTGCCTGTTTTACGGTGTCTCTTTCCTGGTTTCACCGGTAACCTGGAAATAGATACCGTAAAACAATAAGAGCAAAAGCCCCTCCCCTTTCCTCTTTTTTTTATTTTCGGCTTTCGTAACTCTTCACCTATCACTCTGCTATGATCCGTATTTTTACGTTCCTCTTTTTTATCCTGTTCCTGGCCGATGGCTTCGGTCAGGAATACGATCTCATTATCCGCAACGGCCTGGTTTACGATGGTAGCGGCAAGCTGCCGACCAGGACCAACCTCGCCGTCCGCGACGGCCGGATTGTCCGTATGAACCTCCTTATTACCGGCACAGCCGAACGCGAGATCGACGCCCGCGGCCTCGCTGTCGCCCCCGGCTTTATCGACGTGCATACCCATCTCGAACCCCTGCCGCTGGATCCGGCGGCGCAGAGCCACGTGCGCCAGGGCGTCACCACCGCCCTCGGCGGCCCCGACGGCGGCGGCCCCCTGCGGCTCGACGACTACCTCGACAGCCTGGAAAGTACGCGCGTCGGCCTCAACATCGGCTACCTTATCGGCCATAATACCGTGCGCAACCACGTGATGGGCCTCGTCGACCGCGCACCGACGGCCGAAGAACTCGCGGAAATGAAAAAACTGATCGCCGAAGGAATGAAAGACGGCGCCTTCGGTATCTCCACCGGCCTCAAATACCTGCCCGGCGCCTACGCGGACCTGGAGGAAGTCATCGCCCTATCAGAGGTGGCAGCCGAATACGGCGGCATCTACACCTCTCACCTGCGTGAGGAAGGGCTGGGCCTCATCGAAGGCGTTGCCGAAGCCATCACCATCGCCGACCGGGCGGATATCCCGGTGGTGCTCACCCACCACAAGGTCGTCGGCCATCCCATGTGGGGCAGCAGCACCCGCACGCTGTCCATGGTGGACTCCGCCCGCCAGACCGGTCTCGACATCATGATCGATCAGTATCCCTACACCGCCAGCCATACCAGCATCAGCATCCTCATTCCCGCCTGGGCAATGGAGGGCGGCCGCTACGAGGCTTTCGCCAAACGGTGCGAAGACCCCGTCCTGCGCGACAGCATCAAGCAGGGCATCATCTTCAACCTGATCAACGACCGCGGCGGCAATGACCTGCGCCGCGTGCAATTCTCCAAGTTTAACTGGAAACCGGAACTGGAGGGCAAAACGCTGTACGACTGGGCCGTCGCCGAAGGCATGGAACCCACCATCGAAAACGGCGCCGAGCTGGTCATTCAGGCCCAACTCCACCGCGGCGCCAACTGCATCTTCCACGCTATGAACGAAGAGGACGTCCGTCGCATCATGCAGCATCCGGCCACCATGGTCGCTTCCGACGGCCGCCTCTCCCAACCCGGCAAAGGACACCCGCACCCGCGCGCCTACGGTACCTTCCCCCGCGTACTCGGCCGCTATAGCCGTGACGAAGGCGTCCTGAAACTGGAAACGGCCATCCACAAGATGACCGGCATGCCCGCTCAACGCCTGGATCTTTACGAGCGGGGTATCCTGAAAGAAGGCAACCGGGCCGACATCACCATCTTCAATCCGAAAACCGTCAAGGATGACGCGACCTTTGAAGCGCCGCATCAGTATCCCAGCGGCATCGAGTACGTCATCGTGAATGGCGTCATCACCGTCGATGAAGGGGAGTACAAGGATGTGCGGGCTGGAAGGGTTTTGCGGGGACCGGGGTATGAAGATTGAAGTCGGAAAGCGGAAAGCGGAAGTCGGAATGTAAACATTTCCCTCGTCGCTACGCTCCGAGATCCGAAAAGACGATATCACGACAATAGGAAAATTGGGAACTGAAACTGTAAACTTTTTCGACTTCCGACATCCCTTTCGCTTAAAATTTTTCAACTTTATCGGGGCTCATCAGGGGAGTCCC
>CAZWDL010000015.1:12476-80201 GCA_964632995.1 uncultured Saprospiraceae bacterium | reverse complement strand
GGAAAAATTACCCTCTTCAAAATGCTAACTAACTTAATACACAGTGTACTAGTGCCTCCGGCACTAGTTGAATCACTTCAAATTTATGGACTTTCCCAAAACGATGTTGGGACATTTTGGGACAAGTTGGGACATTTTGGGACAGGATGAGGTGGGAAAAGCAATTTTTTGCGTCCGGGCTCCAGGGTTTTTGGAGTGGGAGGGACGGGATAGCTTTTTGTACTACCCCACCCGTTTGGTGGAGAGCTGTCCCTGCTCGTTCTGTATAATCATCAGATCCTTGAGGCGCTGGATTTCGGCTTCCAACCCTGGCAGGTAATCGGGCGCCAGAGTGACCTTGTCGGTGACCAGCAGGCCGGTGACGATCTTGTCGTTATCGAGGCCGTAGACTTTCACTTTTCCTGCAGCGCCGAACCCGTTCCGGCGAATTTATTCGCCGTCGTAGCTGTCTGAACCAGGATGGCCCGGATGGAAGGATGGCCCGGATCGCACAGCAGGTACCGGCGAATTTATTCGCCGGGGGAAAGGAAATGTAGAGGGTATAGGGATAGAGAATGCGACGATACCTAAGCAAGTTGACTCGGCGAAAGGCGGAAGCGTAGAGAGAGGACCTAAAACCAGAAAAGCCCTGATTGCTCAGGGCTTTTCCACGCGTTAGAATTTATAATGTCAGGAGTGGACCCGAAGGCTACTCCTCGTCATTAATATCTTCTTCCTCCTCTACCGCCACCGCGGTTCTCGCGGGGTTCAGCTTCCTTTACCACGATGGTGCGGCCATCGAGATCTTGATCGTTCAGGCTGCGAATGGCTTCGCGAGCCTCATCGTCATTTGGCATTTCTACGAAACCAAATCCTTTGGAACGGCCAGTGCCTTTATCCATAATAATCTTGGCAGAATCTACCTGTCCAAATTCTTCGAAAGCGTCCTGAAGATCTGCTTCCTGTGTGTCGTAGTTAAGCTTAGCTACAAAAATATTCATAAAAACAAAATTGATGCCTGCGCCTAAGCGCAGTAAACATGAAATAAGTTAAAAAAAATTGAAAAAATTAAGGAAGGATAAAGTAAAAAGGAAGTAAAACCTAATAACTAGACCAAATGCTTAATTGATTCTAGTGCAAAGATGCACTATTTTTCAATGCCGTGCTGCTTTTTTTTCTTTTTTATGAAAAAACCTTCAAAAATTGTTCTTATCTTTTGACAAAACGATGTTCGGTACAGACTTCAATCTCCTCCACCCCCCTACCCGCTCACCCCCGCCCAAATCAATTTCTACCGCGAAAATCAGTACATCAAACTCAAGCAGGTCTTGCCCCCCGAGGTGCTCGAATACTTCGCTCCCGTCATCGCCCGAAAGGTGGCCGATCAGTACTACTGGCCGCTGGCCTCCGACCATAGTATCACCGCCTGGATCCCGCTGCAGGCTACGCCGCTGGAGATGGGGCCGTTGGAGTTCAGCGCGAAGAGTTACCAATTGCAGGGGGGCCGGGAGCTGAAAATTAGCGACGACAGTGAGCGGGTGATCTCCCAAAAGCTGCGGCTCAACGACTTCGAGCTGGTCGTGGAGCCATTTGACCTGGGTGAGGTCAGCTTCCACTCCGGCTGGCTGTTTCACCGCGCCGGCGCCAACCGCAGCGACCGCATGCGGGGAGTGATGACGATCATCTACATGGACAAGGATATGCGCCTCAAGGCCCCGGAGAACGACAACCAACAGCTGGACTGGGAAGCCTGGTGCCCAGGGGCTGAAATCGGAGAGGTGATCGATACGCCGCTAAACCCGGTGCTCTATGAACAGCAACTCGGATAGTACACTGACCGATTATAATCTTCTATGATTCACTATGATAGCGTTCCGGGCAATCATAAATAATCTTAATAAATCTGTGTACTATTATCCTCGGAGATCGGCTGAAAGCCTGCGCTATTCTTCCGCAGTCTTCCAGTCTGAAAAGCCGTTTTCATTTTGGGTGCGCAGCGAAAAGCGGTAGGATTTTTCTTCTTCCAGCTCCTCTACATGAAAGCGGCCCGCCAGCGCCGAGGTAATATCCAGGATCTTGTAGAAACCGGTCTGCACATCCTCCACCCGCAGCTGATAACCGGTGGCTTTTTCCACCGGTTCGAAAAGGACCATAGCGCTTTTTCCTTGCCGGATCATTTCAATCCCGGCCGGAGGCGAAGGTTTCAGTCCGCCGTCGGGCGTCACCGCGCGCTCGTCGGTCCATTCGCTGGCGAAGCCCCACTGCATGCGGCGGCGCAGACGGTAGTAGTAGGTCGTTCCGTTTTCCAGGCCGGGAATCTGACAGACGCCTACGTTGCGCAGGGCGATGCGGTGATCATATTGCCCGCGGCTTCGTCCGTACTCGATTTCGTAGAGATAATCGGTGCGGCCTACTGAATAGCCGATGAAGAAGGCGCCGTCGTCCGGGATGGTCTTCCAGATAATTGGCGGCAACTCATCCTCGTCGGTTTGTGCTTCATATACTTCAGAGGGTGGACTTGCTCCGGCATCGTTGATAGCTACGACGGCAAACTGGTAGGTTTTTCCGTACTCCAGATCGTTGACTTCCACAAAGTCGTTGATCGTCGGGGCTGTTTCCCGGTCCAGGTCGCCCTGACCGTACCGCACTTTATAGGCCGTGGCGTTCGGCGTCTTCTCAAAAACGACCCGGACCTGCCGGCTCGTGGTATGTACCGATCTTATTTCGGGAGCCTGGGGAGGCCGCCGAAAGATGCTCGTATCGCGTACGGAATAGCCTTGCGGATCCAGAAGTTCTACTTTGAGATGAGTGCCCTCCCCGGACAAGGATAAGTTCCGGCTCCAGGCGGCGTCTCCGGGTATTAAACGGGGCAAGGTCAGAAAACCTCCGTCGATCAGTTGCTGATCGTCGCCGCCCAGAGTCCAGAGCAACCGGTATCCTTCCAGCGGATAGGCTGGAATATCGAACCGGTCGCGGGGTTCGATGGTAATCTCGGCCGTCCCGTCTTCCTCTCCGTAGTTCACGTTCAGCTTCTTCACCGGCGCGTACTCCCGCCGGTAGTCATAGTACGACTTTTTCTTTTGCCGGAACACGTTGACGATGCCCCAGGTCCGGTTTTGGGAAGGCGGCGTGGTCCAGGTGGGACCGGCCTGCCAGAAGCTGCGGTAGTCGTTGAAGGTCCAGAGGGAGCCGCCGATCAGGTAGGATTTGCCCCGCATCTCATCGAGCATGCCTTTGGCGTCGATGTACGACTGGTTGGGATCTTCGTTGTTGAGTTCCTTGCCGTACTCGGAGTAAAATATGGGCTTGCCGGGATGTAGCTCGTGAGCCCTTTCCGCCGGTTCGCCCCAGCTACCGTATTTGTTGAGCAGAATCATGTCGGCGTACTGAACGGGGTCTGTCTCCTGTCTATCCGCTGAATGCGAGACGTAGACGGCCAGCCGCGTAGGATCCAGTTCTTTGGCCCGTTCAATGGCGCCGGCAACATATTCCATGACCTTTGGATTGACGTTGAGGTAACCGATCTCATTACCCACACTCCAGCCGATGACCGAAGGATGATTGTATTTTGTCTCGATCATTTTTTCCAGCCAGTATTTGGGCAGGGGGTGTTCCGGATCCACCATGATGTCTTTTCCCCAGAGGGAAACCTCTTCGAAGGTCATAATGCCTTTCTCGTCCAGGTAGTCCAGGAATTCATCCGGCAGCGGCAGGTGGTTGAGCCGGGCCATGTTGACGCCCAGTTGTTTGAGCATATCCACGTCCTGCTTGATGCGCCACAATGGCAGCGTGTTGCCGGTAACGCGGTCTTCGGCAACGATATTGAAGCCGACCGGCCGTATAGATTCTCCGTTTAATTTGAGTTCCAGCCCGTCCACCTCGATCTTGCGGATGCCGAAGCGGTCCTTGAGGTGATGAATAGGATTTCCATCCCGGGTTAACATAAGTTCCGCCTCGTAGAGATGAGGGAAGTTGAAATGCCACAGATGCACTTGGTCTGCCGGCAGCGTAAAGGACACGCTTTCTTCGCGGGTTGCTCCCGCCGGAATTTGAAGAGGCGCCTTCCCGGAAACCTTCCGGACGGGTTGTCCCGCTTTCGCTAAATGAAGCTCGTAATTGATACGAGCCGCTTCATCTCCAAAATTACTGATCCGGAAATCGAACTGGATCTCCGCCGTTCCCTTCTCGAGATCGGGAATAGCTGTGATGTGCTGCTGCTCCAGCCGCACCTTCTCCGTCACCTCCAGCCAAACCGGCCGGCGGATGCCGCCCCAGTTCCAGATGGCGCCCCGCTTAAAGGTGTTGTCTACCGACAAAGCGATGGTGTTTTCTTCCCCATATCGCAGGTGCTTTGAAATGTCAAAGTGGAAAGGCAGAAAACCGACGTGGTGATCGCCTAAGTACTCGCCGTTGAGCCAGACTTTCACGTCGTTGTAAACGGCCTGAAAAATGATGCGCACCCATTTTTGCTCCCAGTCCGCATTCGCCGTAAAGGTTTTCCGGTACCAGGCGGTGCCGGCGTAATCGGAATATTCGTTGCGGATGTCCCATACGCCCGGAACCCTCATTTCATCCCAGTTGGCGGTTTCCAGCCCGGGGGCGTACCACTGCTGCTCCTCGCCGACCTTGTAAAGGTCGGTTTTGAATTGCCAGACGCCGTTCAGGGAGATATCCTGCGGAGGCCTGGCCTGCATTGCGTTTCCGAAGAATAAGAGGATAATCAATAATTGACAGGATCTCATATGCTCTTTTTTTAATAACAATTCCTATTTTTGAGTCTTCGACGGGTATTTCGCGTAAGCAATCACCCACTTTCCGATGGGAAACAGTGTATTGCAAAAGATTCGACTTTTCCGAGGTCATACCTCATTCCCCGTCAATGGCATCCCTCACCCGCTTTTCCAATGCCTGAATCCGTTCCTCGTATCTGGCGGCCGATTGTTCTGCGTACGCAGTAAAAGCTTCTTTGAGTTCCTGGGAATCAGGTTCCATCCCGTAATCGGTGGTTTCTTCCTGCCAGTTTTCCAGCGCGCTGCGCATCTTTTCCAGTATGGATTGGTAATCCGGATCCTCCGCCAGGTTGTTCGTCTCGAAAGGATCGGCTTTCAGATCGAATAAGAGCTCTTCCGGCATCGGCTCGACGAGCGCCTGCTGAACGGGATTGAGCAATCCTTTCTCCTGGTAGATATTCAACAGGTGATAAATGGGGTGATTGGCCCGGCGGTAGGCTGTTGCCGAGGAATTGACCGAAAAATCGCGGTTAAAATTCCGGATATATTTGTACCGGTCACTGCGTACACTCCGGGTTTTGAAAAAAGTCTCCCCCATGCGGTCCGAGGCGCAGAATATCAAATCTCTTTCCGCGTCGATGTTGGGCCCCAGCAATACGCGACCCTGCATCCAGGCCGGCGCATCCGCTCCCGTCATGGCTAGCGTCGTGGCCGTCAGGTCGATCGCGCTAACCAGCCGTTCATCGGTTGTACCTGGCGGGAGGAATTGGCGCCAGTCCACTCCTTCCGGGCTATGAATAATCAGCGGTATCTGAATACCGGAATCGAAGTGGTAGTTCTTGGCCCGGCTCATGGGGCGGCCGTGGTCGGAAAAGAAAAAGACGATAGTATTGTCGGTAAAGCCCCGTTGTTCCAATTCCTCCAGCACCTGTCCTACCTGCCGGTCCATGACCTGTACCGTCTCCAGGTAATGCGCCCAGTCCCTGCGGGCCACGGGATGATCGGGATAATAGGGCGGTACTTCCACCCGGTCCGGATCGACCGGCCGGAGGGTGTCCCGTTCAAAAGGGCGATGGGTCAGGCGAAGATTAACCACCGCAAAGAAGGGTTTCTCGGCAGACAGGGAATCCCAGTGTCTTACATCATAATCCGCTACGGGCGAACGAAAAGACCAGTCGTCCTTCCCGGTACCCGGATGATCCTCGATGTTGGCCGTTTGATATCCTTGCCGGCGCATGAGTTCATTGAGGGGCAGCACCGGTTCCGGTAAAGGGTTGCGCAACTCATCGGGGTAACGCATGTGATGGGCATCGATCGCCGTCTGATACATACCCGTAGCCAGGGCAGTCCGGCTGGGTGTGCACGCGGGAGCCGTTACTAAGACCTGCGTAAAACGAACCCCAAGCCGCGCCAGATTGTCCACATTAGGCGTATGCACGAGGGCATTACCGTAACAGCCGAGATCCGGCGAGAGGTCTTCCGCCAGTATCCAGAGGATGTTCGGAGACGGCGTTTCCGCCTCCGGAGAACGATTAACACAGGTGGAAAGTAAGAGGAAACTTAAGATTGCTATGACACCGTTACGCATACCTTGCTCTATTTTCAAACTATTGCTACCTTGTTACATCAGAAATTTATTATTCAACCATCAGCTCTGCTCTTTTTTCAAAGCCCAGAAAACCGTAGGATATATTGACTCTGATCCCTTCTGAATAATTCAAGATCAGAGGAGCCGTAAAGACACCGGTATTATCCCCTGTTTCCACCACTCTGAATTTTTGAGGCGGTTGGTCGCCCGTCTGGACTATTACCCATCCTTCTTCTGCCTTGCTCCAATCCTGGTTGAGCGCTGCCCGCAGTTCGATATGGACGGTCTCCCCTGCTTTGGCAGATTTAAGTTCCCGCTTCTTATCCGCATCCAGTATGCGCAGCCGGTGGGATCCGATCGTAGAAAAGACAATCGTGCTTAGCCAGGAGCGGTTGCTGACCGCCCAGCCCTCGGTGGCGTAGGCTTTATTGACGCCTTCGGTATCCTGCTTAGGCTGATAGGGAAACATGTTGTCCAGCGGAGTGCCGTCGAGCGTGCCGCGCACCAGGCCCAGCTTGCCGGCGCCGTCGGGGTGGGCCATAGGCCATCCCGTTTCGATACCTTTCCAGTAGCCGCCCATCTCTACGCGCTCCGGGCTCTTGTTGCTGTAATGCGCCTGGGCCGGGTTGAGCCCGAACACCTGGTTGACTTGCGACCAGCCGATGGCTCTCAGTTCCGGATCATTCAGTAAATGGGCAACGGCGAACATGGAGCCGCCCAGCCCGGTATTGCCCAACTCTTTGGTGCGTGGGTGCGCCCATTCGGTTTCGCTGTGTTTGCGGTAGTGCCAGAAATTATCGGTTTTGGCTTTCATGTGATCCCGCCAGGCCGCCAGTTTTTTCTCGGCTCCATGGGGAGCGCTGTTAGGCGCCACCATCAGGAAAAAAGCCAATGCCTGCGGCGTGATGTGTTCGCCGTTGCGGATAAACCACATGTGTCGGGGGTTTTCGAAATCCCAGTTGTCGATCATATCCTTCGCCGCCCGTCGGGCGTGGGCCAGAAATTTCTCCGGTTCTCCGTCAGGTTCGTTTTTTTCACACAAATACATGAAGAGATTGCGAAAGACAGACTGTCCGAACACATTGCCCATCTCATTGAATTCCTGCCAGCCGATATCTATCCATTTCTGACTTTTCACCCAATAACGCACAACCTGATCGCGTTCGTAGGCTTCCCAGTTCTGCAGGCAAGCCTGCCGGTAGCGGCGATATTTTTCCTCATCGAGATAAGGTCCGAGAAAGGAATGATAGGCGGCGCAAACCGCAGCCAGGTGATCCAGGGTGTTCTGATAGTCGTAGTTTTGCAACTCTTCTTCCGGATAACCAATCGCGTAAGGCCGGTAACCGGTAGGACCATTGTAGTCGCGGTGGTGATAGGCAAACTCGGCATGCCAGAGGATGAGATTGATCAAATCGGGCATTTCCTTATCTCCGAAATCATCGTTCCAGCGGTCAAAAAGGGCCGGATTCGAAGCGTAGAAAAGTACTTCGTAAATGGTCTCCAGGGTATAAGCGCCTCCATCCCGGCTCGGTCCGCCGCCCGCCACGTCGGATTCATTGCTGTAGATAGGATTTTCGCTTCCCCGCACGTCGATAAAAAACTGGTAGCCCAGCCGGCTGGACAGTTTTTCCATCAGGTGATCGGCGATCCAGAAAGGATGAGAATCGCCAAAGCCCGGAACCCGGATAATGTATTCCCCCGGACTATCGGCGGGATTGAAAGCGGAAAAGTCACCGGCGAAATGCTCGATTGCTCCCTCGAATTCCGGCGCCGGATTGCTCTTTTCTTTATCCGCTGCCAGGATGACCTGAAAGTTGGTTCCATCCGGAGCGCCGTAGCATACGAAACGCTTGGCCTCCCCCAAATTGTAGCCAGCCTGGTTGACGATGGGAATGGATTGAACGGCCGGCTCCTGGGAATAGGCCGTTTTCCATGATATCCAGAGGAGTAGAATCGTAAGCGGTAGTAATAGTTTTATTTGCATAAGCTTATGTTATTTTTAACCAATCAATTTTCATCATTAAGTCGGGAGTTCCCATCCTTTGCTGACTGTCTCCCTTACGCTCCGTCCAGTCCTTATCCAGACCTGGGAAGCCAAACCACTTCCAGCCACTGCTTCATAAACCGCCGGTGTATGACGGCGCCGGCATGACTGTTTTCCAGCATCAGCACCTGATCCAGGTAGGACGCCGCTTTGTCAGTATCGCCTAATCCCAGGAATCCCAGCCCCAGCATATAGAGGCAGTGCACTTTATTCTTTTTATTCAGATCGGCATCCCAGACCTGCATTTCGGGAAAAGAGACGGCGAAATAATCCATACGGACCGTATCGTCCAGGTGCTGGTTTCCGAAATCGATCAGTTGCTGAAAGACGGCTTTCTCCGCCTCGAACTTATTCAGCCGCGCCAAAGAGAGGCCTTTGTAGAAGATCTTATCCGGCTGCTGGTCGTTGTAAAACCAGGGAATGGCGGGCTCCATGGCTCCCTGCGCTCCCAGTTCCCAGTATTGGTGGGCTTTTTCGGGATCACCGGCCTGGGCATGGACAAGCCCTAGCCAGAAATAAATATCGTTGTCCTGGGCAAAGAAAAGCTTGCCTTCTCCCAGGTTCGGCGGGTAGGTAAGCGCCCGGGTAAAGCACTCGACGCTCCGAACCAGGTCTTTCTCCCGTAAGGCCGCTTTCCCCAATTCGATCAACGCCGTCACATACTGCCCGGTTACGGTTCCTTCTCCACCTTCCCAAGGGTGAAAGTGTCTTTTGCTGATCAAATCATAGGCCCGTTGGTGCTTCCCCAGTAAGTTCAACAGCGCGATGCGCTCGATATACAGATCATCCCGTTGTTCCACCAGGCCGGCGTGTTGCTCCAGTCTGGACCATCGCCAGGACAGATCGGTATTATGCTTTTGGTGCAGCTGATCCAGTTCCAGTAAAAGTCTGGCGTCGCTTTGGTCCAATTGGAAGGCTTTCTCCATATGGATCAGGGCTTTTTGCGAGGCTCCCAGTTTGTTGTAGTAGGCCAGCGCCAGGTTCCGGTGCAACGTCGGAAAGCCGGCGGCTATGGCAACGGCAGTTTCCCAACACCGGAGCGCCTCCTCATAGCGGCGATGATGGTAGTAGAAGTTGCCCAGATAGTAAGGCGCTTTCCCATCACTAGGATTTTTGTCGACGGCGACTTCCAGAACCTGCATTTCCTCCAGACGGTTGGGAAAACAAAGGAAGGGGTCGGCCTCTGCGGCCGCCTCATACAGCCGATCTGCGGAATGTCCCAACTGTTCGGTGAACCAGGCTTTGAAATAGAGGGCCATCGGATAAGCGGGGCCCTTTTGCTCCGCCATTCCAATATCCAGCAACCGGACGGCCTCCGCGTAGGCGCCGAAGGCGGCATAATCCAGAGCGAATTCGAGATAAGCGTGGATATTGCCCCGAAGCAGTTTCTTCAGGCCGTCCAGCCGATCCGTTTTTTTGTTTTGCCGGTACTGTTCGAACCGTATTCCGGCATTGAAAGGATCGAGTTGAAGCGAAGCTCCGGCCAGTGCGCCGGCCTCCTCTCCCCTATTCAGTTGCCTTAACAGGTAGACTTTCAGGTGACGCGCCTTGTGATGATTCCAATTACGCTGCAGCGATCGGTCGACCAGGTCGAGCGCCTCCATCCAAGAAGACCGGCGGGCCGCCAGTCGCGCCAGATGGAAATACCCCGTATCCATACAATAGGCGCTCCAGGTGGCTTTGTAGTATGCGTCGAAGGCCTCCTCGTATTTTCCTTGTCGCTCAAGAGTTTGTCCCAGGTAGAAAAAAGCCTCTCCGTCGATGGGATTTGGATTGCGTTGAGTCAGGGTGTCGCCAGCCCTTTTAAAATAGCGGGCGGCCCGGACGAATTCGCCGCGCCGCAGCAGGAGTAATCCCGTCGCCTTATTACAGGCGGCATGTTCGGGCTCCCGCCGGAGCGCTTCTTCGTAATAATCTTCGGGCCGGTAGGTCGCGTGGCGGTATTGCTCCAGGTGCAAGCCGGTCAGGTACAATTCTTCCAGACGGGCGATCTCCGTCGGCCGTTTTGCCGCTTTAGCGGGCTCGGGAACGGATCGCTCCGCCGGCGCTTCGGGTCTCCAGTCGATCAGTATTTTGCCCTCCGCATCTTTGACGACGGCGTAAAGCTCGTGTAAGTGAACGCGCTCATTCAGATCGAAAGAAATTTTATACGCGTGTTGGGGCTGCAGATCTTTGCATTCCGATATCAGTTCCCGCTCATGGTGAAACAGCTGAACCGTGGCGTTCGGATATTCCGTTGTAGTCAGCCACTGCAAGATCACCCGGTTGTCATTGATCTCCATATTAAGCAGGGCATTCTTCGAGGCGTTCTTCACCAACCCCAGCTCGTTGTAAGGCATGAAATATTGACTGAAAGACTTTTCTTCGTAAGGCATCAGCCAGGCAAAATCCGGTTGATTATCGGTGTACACGCCGCACATGAGTTCGGCGTAGGGGCCGTTGGCGTCGGTCAGGTTGCGGTCCCAGGCATGACCGAAATCGCCATTGCCCCAGGTCCACTGTTTCTTGCCGGGCGCGATATGGCGATTGGCCACGTGTATTATCCCCCCTTGAGTATCATGTTCGTAGCCGCCCAGAAAGTCGTATTGGGAATTGACGGCCATGTAGGAGGTCGGCACCGGGATATTCTTGTAGCGGGAAATGTCTACACCTGCTGAGTAGTCTACTTTATAGTAGGTTCCTTTGGCAATGGGAAAAGCAGAGACATCGCGCCGGCCGTGGTCGAATACCGCGTGCACATCGGGCGGGAATACCGACCGGTAGTGCTCATTGACGCGGACCGCCGGATTGGCCCACCACAGGAAGGTCTGCGGCAGCGGAGTCCGGTTGTAGAGCCTGGCCTTCACCTCTAAATAGGCCTTATCCGGGTAGAGCGTAAAGCCGGCCATTCCCTTGGTGCGGTACATGCGGTCGATCTCGCTGCACCAGACGGTACGGCTGCCGTCCGGATTTTCTTCAATTACATAATCCACCGGATCATAGGTGCTGGGGCGGTGATGCTGTGGCCAGTTGAATTCGATCCCCCCGGATATCCAGGGGCCGGTCAGGCCCACCAGCGCCGGTTTGATCACTTCGTTGTAGTAAATGAAGTGCCGTTGCTTGACTTTATCGTATGCCATCTGCACCCGGCCGCCTAGTTGCGGCAGGATCATGACCTTTAGGTAGGTATTCTCCAGAAAAACGGCCTGCCAGGGTTTGTCCTGCTTGTCATCGGCAATGGATTCAATGACCGGCAAGGGATACACCACTCCCGAACTACCCTGGTACACGCGCTGCTCCAGAAACATCGGGTTTTTCTCCGGTTCTCCGACCTCATAGGTGGGGATTATGACGGTCTCTTCCCAGGCTTTTACTTCCATATTGCGCTTTCCCATTGTAATTCACTGATTTTTCTACTTTTCCAAGAGAAGCCATTGTCCAGTTTCTGTTTTTCCATCATGCTTTTGGCCGATTACCCGGGCGGCTACCTTTGCGGCATCGGCGGGCAGATCAATGGTGAACTCGAACGGGTAAGCCCGATCCGTCAACTTTTTTATCCCCCGGTCGTCTATTTCATATTCTATTTCAACAGAGCGCCACAAATTATCATCCTCCCGCAAATAGAAATAAGCCGTCTGCAGATCGATACCTGGGTTGAGCATTAAAAACCGGCTATCTCCGACTTTACCCTCCAGATAATCAGTCCTCCAGCTCATATTGTTTGTACTTCCCTGAAGCTTTTGCTGAAACCGAGGGGTTATCTCCAATCCTTTGATCAATACGGCTACCATTCCTTCGGCCGGAACTTCAATAGAAAAAGCGCCAGCTTCCATCTTCCCCAGGTTTGATCTCCCATCGTTTTTCCATATTTCGAGAGCATAGGACTTGTTCCTATCGAGGGGTACAACATTCTCATCGAGTTGAATAACCGAAGAAACTTCTTCGCTGCTTTGATTCATGAAAGCTAACAGAAGACCGTCTTCGCTGCGTGCGGAGAGATAATTCAATTGTCCGGAGCTTGTCGTCAATAAGCCTTGAGGCATCCAAAGCCAGGCCTCTTCCACATCAAAAAAACGTCCCGGTTGATGACCGTAAAAACGACTTTGGAGGTAAGCGTATCCTTCGATAAAGTCTCCCGGGAAATCGATAGCCCCACCGGATTTCAGAAAAGCATCGGTTGCCAGGTAGTCAACCAGAATACTCATATGGGGCCAGATATGATTGTAGTGAAAAGAATTGACGCTTAATTCTTTATGAGGCCGGAGCGGGTAATCCGGCTTTTCATAGACGGTCGTCCGGGCTGTGTTGATGTGATACCCTGGAAAATTGGTATAACGCCCGATAATTGCGGAACGGGCAACCGCCTTCAGGAAATCGTCTTCCATGTATTCGGCTAGCCGCAACATCCAGGGTGCATAATTTGCCATAAATATTCCCCGGTGACCATTACAAGTGCTGGAAGATTCCGGGGTCAAGCCGATCGCAGACAAACGCCAGGCCGGAACTTCTTCCTCCGGAGCAGGCATCGGCAAATGTCCTTTGCTTTTTAGATACCAGTACAGGGGCGCCTGACCGCCTTCATTCACCAAAATACCGGTTTGTGGAATACGTGGGCTCAACCAAACAAATTGGGTATAGTGGCGAGCTCCTTCGTGAGCCGCTTCCAGCAATTCGCGATCCCCGGTCTCCTCGTACAAGCGCAGAAGGTTTATCCAGTCATTGGTGAATGCGGTCCAGAAAAAATAATCGGTTTCTTCCGTCGTAAAATCTTTGATGAAGGATTCCCGCCGCTCAGTTAAATAAGCATGCGCCCCGGCCACTGCGCGTTTGAGATAGGCCCGGTCTTCCGTTGCCTCGTATAGGGCCAGGGCATTCTGCCAGCGATCCCCTCTTTCCACATTATCAAGATTCCGGGCCCGGTCCTTGCCGTACTCTTCTTTCGCCAACGACAGCAATGCCGAACTCTTTTTCCCAGAAATATTGTAGAGGGTAGTCAGCTCAGAAAGCGGCGCCGCCGGTCCCCGCATAGCCCGGGAAGGATGCTGAATCTTCTGTTCCGGATCCAGTGAAAAGAGAAACTTCTCGCGGGAAAGCAAATACTCCATAATGGGATAGGCGCGCTCCCAATAAATATCCTCGCGGTCCGTTATCAGGGCCACCTGTAGCGGATTCAGGCCGGATACATTTTTCACCGCTCCCGGCACGTCGGTAGAATAAGCGCATCCTTTCAAACTGTCGATGTACCAGCTGTACTCGCTCATTCCATAATCAATCATATTATCCAGCGCTGTATTAAGCGGTCCCAAGGCGTTGTTCCTATAATCCCGAAATTGATAAATCCGGGAGGCAACCTCCTCATACGCATCCGTATCTGTGCCGGCGCCGGCATACAGATACATACGGAATTGGAACGGATCACCAGGTTCCATCAAGGAGCCGGAGCCGCCCATCACGGGTGCAAATAACGCCGGACGCGCTTCCCCTGTTTCGGAACGCAATACGACGCCAAAGCGGCTGTTATCCGCCAAAGGCAAAGGCATAAAAGGAAATTCTTCTGGATCTGCCACCACGCCTACGCACTGCCCGTTCTGACAAGTAAGCGTAGTAGGCAACGGACAACGGTAGGCAAGCGTAAGAAAGGATTGATGAGGAAAGCGCCTTTCCTGCCAGAGGAGGGGCTGCCAGATGGCGTCGACGCGTTCGGGATCATAAGCGGGAGCCCCGGTGTAACCCACGGAGAAGTAACCGCCTTGTTTCGGCTTCAACTCAAAACTCAAGCGGGGAAAAGGCAAGGAATCATTAAATTCGATGCTCGCTGAAAAAAGGAACGCTTCCTGTTCCGAAAACTCATAAAAAATACGATTACCCTCTATCCGGCTGCCCTTTGGCGTTAATTCTATCTTTTTTCCAGCCCGGAAGACGTTCGCTGTGCGTTTTTCTACGTTTCCTTCCAAAACCCGGTCGTTAAAGCCGTCTCCAACCTGTGCCTCATCACGAGCACGGGCGCCCAAGTAGTCCTCAATATCGAGATTGGGGTTTTCCCAAGTAGGAACATTGTACCGTACGCCGGGGATATTTCCAGGACGTAATGCCAAATTGGGGTTCTCACGCTGGACCAGAATGGTAAAGTGAGGATGAAATACGACGCTTCGCCCGGTCTCGGTCAGGGTAAGGCGCAAGCCCTTCTCTTTAATCCTCGCTTTCCATCCTCGCTCTACAGGATCCTCAGTGTTAATATCACATCCTGTCAGGAATACCAGCAAAATCAAAACCCAAGTTTTATTCTTCAGAAGTGTTCTCTTCATCGGATACGATAGTTCTTTCCCGGTTCCAGAATAAATTCGTGGGCGAAACGCACCAATTCATTTTCGACAGCTTCCCCGTCAGATGTTTCCACGACCAGCTGCTCCCAGTCTTTGACGTCGATACTGATGTTGCTTATTGTTTCTCCGTCGGTATGCCAGAACGCTACTTCGGCTTTTTGAGCAATTGGGTAAATGCGGCCGACCAGCTGACCGCCTTTTCTCTCCACCACGAATCCGTTACCGCCTACAAAGAGCGGGGTCTTATCAATGGGGATGGAGAAATTTTCCAGCATAGTGGGACCTTCATAGACCTCACCGTCATCGTAATCCATCCATTTGCCTTCCGGCAAATAGATATCGCGGGAAAAAGACCGGTTGTAATCATCGCCGTACAAGGGCGCGGCAAGCAGTGATTCTCCGATCATCCACTCGTAGCTGCGGCGAGTCGTGTCTGCCAGTCCGTAGACTTGGGGATCCTCCGGATAGGCCAATGGCAAGGGAATCATCGTATAAGGAAAACCGGTTTCGTAGGCCCGGATTGCGTTACTGTAGATGTAGGGGACCAGCCGGTGGTGCAACCGGGCCGCCTCCAGACAGAGCGAATTGGTTTCTTCATCAAAATTCCAGGGGCCGTAACCAAAAGCCATAGAAGGATTCAGCGCGGCGTATTGCGCGTAGCGAATCAGATAGTGTTTGAGTTTTTCCCTGGGTTCCTCCCCGAAACGTCCGGTTGCCAGTCCGGTGCCGCCCACGATATCGGGATAAACGTAGGGAAAGCCGGAAAAGGCGTAAGCCAGTCCGTTGATGGGCCCGCGATCCTGTGATTGGTTGTAATTGAAGTCGTTATAGCGGTGAATATCGGCTGGTGAGCCGAGATAATTGTTTCTGCCCATGATATATACCCCTTTCTCCATCAAGTCCCGGTTGACCGGATCGATCAAGTCGTCCGGAAGATGCAGAGGCCAGCCGAACAGATCTTCCTTATAGCCGTCTACGCCGTACTCGGCCCATTTCTCACACAAATCTACGTACCAGTCTACCGCGGCGGGATTTTTCGTATCCAGCAGATGAATGGGAACACGGGGAAAACCAATGTTGAAAAGCTCGGCTTCACCTTCCTCATTTTTCAGGAAATAGTCTTTTTCCAGGCCTTCGTCCGTGAATGGGCCGCCGGGGATAAATCCGATACGCAGGCCGATGGTGAAAATCAAGCCCTGTTCATGGAAATGATCGGTCAGTCCTTTGGGATCGGGATATAGCTGAGGATCCCACATGCCAAAACTGGTAGTAGCCTGCAGTTTCCTGGCCTCTTCGGAGGCCGACTCCGAGCTGTAGGGCGTTCCATGTTCGTCAAACTCTCCCTGGCCTCTTGGCCAGAAGCCG
The DNA here is from genome assembly GCA_964632995.1 of uncultured Saprospiraceae bacterium. GTDB lineage: Bacteria > Bacteroidota > Bacteroidia > Chitinophagales > Saprospiraceae > CAZWDL01. The sequence continues at coordinate 64,193 of CAZWDL010000015.1, read as the reverse complement.
GAACCTACTACCATCCAGCTCAGGGGATAACCGTACTCCAGGTATTTGTCCACATTTTCGGTTACGGTTTTCTGATTGGTCATCCAGGCCAGGGCGCCGAAAGCCTCCCAGCCTACTCCAAACCAATCGGGTTTGGGTTTGTAAACGAGGTAGCCTTCCTCATTGCGGGCGGACAAAAAAGATTCGTAGATTTCTTTCGGCGAGCCAATGAAGTAATAAAGGTCAGGCATCGAGCGGACGCCGCGGGCTCCCTGTGCATTTTCGTCCTCCGTGATCCGGATCAGCTTCGTTCCCGGCTCCATATTGACCGTAGCAAAGCCCTGTTTTGGGAAGATGACGAAGTTACTGACCATGCGATCTACGCCATTATTAATCTCCAAAGTATCCCGGACGAAGTTCTCCAGAACCAGACCCGTCCTACCCGGACCAAAGGCTGCATGATCCCCCATACCGTAAGCGGGTCCCAACCCGCCGGTGCGGGCGACGATGGTATACTTTCCATCCGTCTCCGGCTCTACTTTCATTTTAACGACGTGCGGCTGAGGCCAGATCTTCACGGTCGTGGCCAGGCCCTCCGTCGTTTCCAACTTCAGCCACAGATAATCGTCGCCCGTTTCGACCAGGCTCGTCATACGGATATCAGTGGTTCCTTCGCCATCTCGTCCAATCTGTAAACCGGATGTGGCATGTGCGGGCGCAACTACTTCCCCATCTGGCCCCAGGAATTGAAACCTGAACCCTTCTTTCACGATTTGAAGCGAATAGTAGTCTGTACCGATATCGATCTGTTCTTCCGTTTCCGAGACCGTAAAAGGTCCGCCCGGTTGTTGACATTGAAACAGAAACACGGTGCAAAGCAGGAGCATAAAGCTAAAAGTCCGGAATAATATGGGACTGTTTTTGTGGAGGGTTTTCATAGGTGAATGCTGATTTAATGTATTGCAGTAAGCATAGTATAGTGCTGCAAAGCAATTTTAAAAACACATAACTTCGAATAAGGCTATTGGTACATTCGGCTGCGGCCGGTGCAAGATCAATTGAAGATGGTCAGTCTCCACAGGGGTTTCCAATTCGAATCGGTTGATGGTCTGATGATTTTCTTCGACGGAAAACAGCGTCGTTTTCCCACAATTCCTTACCTCATAATTCCGGACGCAAAAAGGGATGACAGACTCGGGATGCCCCTGCAATGCTGATTCCATTGGGTGGTCGTAGTCCGTATCGAAAAAGAGCACGATTTCCCGGATCATTTTCTTTGTTCCCCATCTAAGATCGATGGTAGCGGTTTTGGCGGCCGGATCCGCCAGATAGGCATTCGGGTTTCTCTCCGGCCGGACCATGCCATTGTTCAGGTTTTCCGGGCCGAAGCCGGGAATACCCGGTTCGATATGCATCGCGATGTTGTGCCCCTTAGGCCGCCGGTGAGGAGTCCAAAATTCAAAGCTATCAATGCCTAATTCTTCTGGTGGTTCTTGCTTGCCGTAATTAGAAACGGCCTTATTAGTTTTATTAAATACCGATAGGATACCGCTGCATCTCATTTCAGACCCTCTGATTTCCACATCCGGATTGGCCATGAAGCAAAGGAAAGCATATTTTTTCTTGGATAAAGTAGCCTCAAAGGGGAGAGTCACCTCCTGTTCCCCGGCCTTTAGTTGAATTGTTTTTCTTTCCAGGGTAACATCAGGAGTATGGTTTTGCACCTTGGAGCTAGTGCGCAATTCCACCTCCAATTGAGTGGGCACGCCGGCCTTGACGGAAACCCGGAAATGATGCGGCGTTTCCGGTGTCAGCGGCAGCATTTGTGCAGCAGCATTATCGAGCGGTATCCAGGGTCCGTCAAAGGGAATTTCCGCCAGTATCAATTCGCTATCGGCCGTCAGGCCGGCTTCATTAACCAGGTTGGCGGCATCGCGATAAGGGATCAAGGGAATGCTTTGCCCGCGTTTATTGAGTTCCTGCTGCAACAGCCCGATCCGGTCGGGATCGGCCAGATCACGCGGCATCCAGCCCCTGGGCGCCGCCAGGGCCGCCGCCATACCTACGGCCTGAGCACCGTGTGCGCAGGTAGCCATCACGCGGGAAGAGCCGAAAGCCACGTGAGAGGTACTGATAATGCGACCGGCAAAAAAGAGGTTGTCGATATCCTTGCTGTAGTAGCAGCGGTAAGGAATCTGATAAACCCCTTTGGAATGCCACTGATTGCAGCCCGGCTGATCGCTGTAGACACCGTCCGCAGGATGTAAATCAAGGGACCAGCCACCGAAAGCTACGGCATCGTAGTGTTTCCGTTGTTGTACTACATCTTTTTGGATGAGCATATATTCGCCTTCGAATCGCCGGCTTTCCCGTTTGCCCGGTACTGTTCCCACCCACTCCAGGGTGAGGGTTTCCGATTCCGGGAAATCACCGCTATTCTTGACATAGTCCCAAATGCCGTAGATCACCCGCCATAACTCCCATTTTATCTCTTCCGACTGATGGACGGTATCGAGCCGCCCTCCGTACTCTACCCACCACAGCCGACACCCGTCATCCTGCAACTGGTAATTCCGGATGCGAGGCAGTTCTCCGACGTTGTCGATCGCGTAGGAAGGCGCTACGAAACGAACCGGCTGGCCGGTATCCTTGGTGTAAAAGTAAATAGAGTGGCCGAGCAACTCGCCGTAATCTTCTACATCGGGAGCAAAGCCTTCGTCGAATTCCTCTTTATCTTCCGCACCCATCCGGAAAGCGGCGCCGGAGAGGAAAGAGACGATACCATCCCCCGAAGCATCGCAAAATAGAGGTGCTTCCAGTACGTACCGGGTCGAGTTCTGGCTGCAGAAACCGATAACCTTGGTGATTTTGTGATCACCTGATTTCTCTATTTCGTAAACCATAGTGTTGAGCAAAAAGGTAATATTCGATTCTTCGCTCACCTTTTCCAGCAAAATAGTATCCAGAATGAGTGGGTTCCCTTCTTTGTTACGGTACAGGTTTTCCACCAGAATTTCATCGATCACTCCACCCTCCCGGGCCCAGCGGTTATTATTCCCCATATGGGAAGTAGCCCCCAGTATCCAGAGGCGAATCTCGCTGGAGGCATTCCCACCGAGTACCGGACGGTCCTGCACCAACACCACCCTGGCGCCCGCTCTGGCAGCTGTCAGGGCGCAACAAACGCCCGACATTCCTCCCCCTACAATAACCAGATCGGCCTCCAGTTTTTCTTCCTTTAAGACTCTGCTGGTTTGAAAAGCTTGTTTTATCATGATTGAATTACTTTCTTTTTAATGTTGAAAATGAAATCCGGGGATGCATCCAAAAGGATAAGACTAACAACAAGAGCCCAATCAGGGTGATCAAGACGTTCGCTTTCGTGGCAATGATCCCCAGAGCAATAATCAAGCCGCCCACCATCCCCAGGGTGACGGCCAGTACGGAAAGTCCGTAGCGGTTCTGTTTTCCGGAAGCCAGGGTTTCTTCCTCGGTAGCCCTTATAATCTCCCGACCGGCAAATGCCCGGTATTCCTCGCTGACCACACCGCCCAACCAGGCCCAAAGCTCATAGCCGGCGAGCAACCCCAATGGAATCAGGGCGCCGGCGAGCATCTCCTCAGCCCGGCTCAGACTGAAACCAATGGTGAAAGGCGTGACAAATTTGAAAATAACATTGATCCCCAGGCCCAGCAGGGTACAGGCTAATACAGATTTTCCCGTGTGCCTCTTGGAGAAAATCGCCCATATCGGAGGGCCGTACAGTGAACAACCGGTCACCGCACCGACACTGAGGACCACTTCCACGATCCCCCCTGCCGCCGGCACGAGTAAGGCTACGCCGATGGTGCCCAATCCAAAAAAAACTGTACTCAGACGGGCGACCTGCATCACTTGCTTGTTGGTGGCCTCCGGGCGCAATAGCTTGTAAATATCGTTGGTCAATACAGCGGCCGATAAATTCAAGGTGGTATTCACTGAACTGGCTGTGGCAAATATCATGCCTCCCAGCATTAAGCCCAGCATCCCTACCGGTAAGACCTGCTTACAGATCAGTAAATAAGCGCCTTCGTTTTCCAATCCCGTCAGATCAGGATTAATGACCCGGTACAACATAGGAGGCAGCATCCAGATAATAGGCGCAATCAGGTATAAACTTCCGAAAAGAAATCCCACCTTCCGGGCCGCCCTGGTCGTTCCGACACTGGTATACCGCTGCACGTAAGCCCAGTTGCCTCCGATGAATATGGTGTTGTATATCATAAAAGCGATGATAAAACCTGCTGTGTACTCCCCATTGGTTAGATCAAAAAAACCCTCCGGCGCCAGCCCGCTAAACCGCTCCAGCCCTCCAGCATTTTCCATAGCCAGGGGTACGACAATCAGAACAGCCGCCGTCAATATGACAAACTGCAATACATCGGTAATAATCACCGCCCACAATCCGCCGACTGCCGTGTAGATCAGGATGAGCAATCCGAGAAGAATGATGCAGGCATTGATCGAAAATCCGGTCGATACGTTGACGATCTTGGCTACCGGATATAAAAAAGCACCAGTATAAGCTAGGGATAAGATCAAAATCAGATAGGTGTAAAATTGCTGTACCCTGTCCCCTAGACGCAAGCGGATAAACTCCGCCGCCGTCAATACGCCCGTCTTTTGCCATCCTGGCGCGATCACCATCCCTACAAAGAAGCCGGCCGCCGCCATCGTCAGCTGAATGGTAATCGCAACCACTCCGTACTCGTAAGCAATCGATCCCCAGACAACAAAGGTGCCTGCGGAGAAAAAGCTCATGAACAGCGAAAGACCGCTGATACTCCAGGGTACTTCCCCACCCGCCGCAAAGTAGGACTTCATGTCCGAGCTGCTCCGGCGGAAGGAGATGCCGGCCAGAATCACAATCAGCGAAAAGAGAAAAATGACCGAGTAGTCCAGTTGATCCATAGGATTGGTTTGTCGCTTTCGTCCGTTTTGATAATGGTTTTCAAAAATTTGACGATTTTTCAAAAAACTGGCTGTTCCGGAGTCTCCATAAAAAAAGCAGCCATCACTGGACTATTCATTCCAAATACCGTTCGATCAGGTATCCGTAGGCGTATTCATTGGAATCCGCCACTTTTTTGAGGTTCTTCAGAATATCCGGGTTAAGCCTCGACTCGTCCTCCACCAGAAATTTCAGGTAGGCCTCCAACTGATTTTTCGACATCTCCGAAACCTGCGTCGACAGCAGTTCGGAGGCCACGGGGTGCGCGTGAGGAAGGTGTTCCACCAGCAAAGTCCTGGAGTTGATATCCACGGCGGAAAAGGCGCCATATAGTCCGCGGCTCACTGCTTCCCGCCCCACGTAGGCTTTAGGTATCTTCTTCAGGATATAAGTACGGGTCAATGGCTTATCCGACCGGAAAATGTCTACGATCCGGGACAGATGGGCTTCAAAATCCGTTCCGCTCATTTGCTTCAGAGCGTAGAAATGATAATCCTCGTACCCGGAAAAGAGAAAATCGCGCTCCAGCTCTTCAGAGTAGATGGTTTGCAGGTACGCCTCTATTTTGTCGGTCACATCGCCGTGCACCAGGTGCCAGAGCCGGTAGCAGGAATACAAGGCTCCTTCGATAACAGACTCCTTGATCTCCTTTTTGGTAGCTCCGCTGACCGCATCTACTTCTTCCCCCTTGTATTCCACCTTTTTTTCCGGCTCCGCATTTTCATCAAATAGCTCCGACAGCTTTTTACGCCTCAGAACGGATTTGTTATCCGACAGCAAGCGGTGGAGCTTCTCGTAGTCGGCCTCTACAAATTCGTCGTGATCGTACTTGGTCAATGGTTCCCGGGGCTTTATCCCGTAACCGATGTAATGGCCGATCAGATTCCAATAGAGTTCGATGGAAACCGGCTTGCAGATGCCGTCAATACAGACCGGCGTCGTTACATCGGAGTGAAAAAAAAGAGGATTCCCCGTTTCATCGGAAAGCAGGTAGAGCTCGTGCTCCAGTATAGTGTCGGGGTTTTTAAAAATACCGATATACTCTTCCCCCTCTACCCTGCTCCATTCTTCGGCCATGCTAAAGTACAGCGGAGGGTTTTGGACAAACAGGTCCGGAAACATACCGGACAGTACGAAAATCAATATAATCGACACTGCTGGATACAGCCTGGCAAAATTCATCAAACGGCAATTTCAAATGATAAAAACTCTACGGCTATGTTCTATGGTGTTGTCCATTGCTGACGCTCAATCAGTTCCATGTATTCTTCCAGATAATCCGTGTAGATGTCTCTGGGATTCACCTTGTATTTCTTGCATAGCGAGGCAGCGTAGCCGACCGCTGCCCCCATCTGTCCGGTAGTGCGCATTACCCGGGGGCCGCCCAGGCCGACGTGCGAGCAGCTGAAGCAGCGCCCGGCCATAAACAGGTTGTTGATGTTGCGGGAGTACAGGCTCCGGTATGGAATGTAGTAGCGATCCGTCTTATAAAACAGTGCTTTCGACAGAAAATCGGGTGCGTCTTCATCCTGTAAATTGAGCTGAAAATGAACGTCGATTTCTCTTTCTTCTATGACTACCGAGTCAGGGAACTCCGCGTCTTCGGTGACGTCCCGGAAGGTAAAGATATGGTCCCCGACCAGCCGGCGGGATTCGCGCTTACCCAGCAGGTAAGAGACCCACTCCAGTTGGTATTTTTCATTTTCCGGATCCTGCTTGGCATTATAGAAAGAACCGAAAATCGCTTTGAGCATGTGATCCCGGATCTCCTCCCCGTCATGGATCTGGTGGAGGTCATTACGGGAAAATTCCCAGTACCACTCGCCTGCCGTCGCGGCGTGGTCTTCCGCCACCTCCATGGCCCATGGCACTTCCGGGAAGGATTTCGGAGCATCGGCCACTTTTGTGCGCCAGAGAATGGAAGAGCCCATCACGGCGTTGTCGGGTTCTTCCGGGCTCCACAGTTCTCCCCATTCGTCCCAGGCTTCCCCGTATTTATATACGCTTTCCCGACCGTAGGAGTATTCGGCGCCCGCCCAGTAGCCGATCCAGCCGTCGCCGGTAGAATCGATGAAAAGCGGAGCCCGGAAACGGATCCGCTCACCGTTCGAGGTGTGCCGGGCGTCAACATACTGGATCACCTGCTCTTTACTTACGGCGTCATAAGCTCGCCAGTTGAGAAAAAGATCAATGTTTTCGTAGCTTTTAACATTCCGGTCTCTTTTCTTCTGATCCTTTTTGGCTTGAGGCGAACCGTTGGGATAGTGCTCGGTATCGATTTTGCTCAGGATGCGTTCAAATTTACCGTAAATGCCCAGGGTGTGGACCCTGATCTCGCTGCTGGCGTTGCCGCCCAATACCGGCCGGTCGTGGATCAGGGCGACCTTCAATCCCTGTTCAGCCGCAGCAATAGCCGCGGCACAGCCAGCCAGGCCGCCGCCGGTGATCACCAGGTCGTATTCTTTAGTGACAGGCGGCGCCGGCGGTTCCTGGGACATCTTCTTTCTCCAGGCGGCCAACTTTTCCCCGAAATCAGGAGGCTCTTGCCCGGACTGGCTGAAAAAGACGGCGTCGCAACGACCGTTAAAACCGGTCAGATCAGCGAGTTCCAGGTTGACCATTTCCGCACCCAGCGTCACCTCCCCGGCGTATTCCCAGCCCCAGCCGGGGGTCAGTCCCAACTTGTTATTCAAGGCTTTACCGTCGATGAGGATCTGAAATTGCCCGGGCGGATTCCACTTTCCGGGTGCCCAGTTTTTGGTTCTGGCCCAAACGTGATACGTTCCGGCTTTTTCCACACTCACTTCCGTGGCGGCATTGGCGACGGGCTTGCCCATGCCATGGGCCATCAGATAGGGCGAACCCATTTGTTCCACGAATTGAGGATCGACCATCCAGCCGCCCTTATCCGGAAAGCTTTCGGCTTCGATAAGGATTTCCGTTTGAGCCGTTATCCAGACCAGGTTGATCCATAAAAAGAGTAGCGTCAGATGAATTTTCACAGGCGTATGTTTCATGATATTATTGTTTTAAATCCTTGATAAATCGAATCACTTGTTGTGATGCTTCTTCGTAGACGGCGATCCGGTGCGTCCTCACCTGCAGGGAATCCATACTGCCCGTAGAGGTGTTCTGCATGAGTACTCCCGCCGAGGGCAATCGCGGCATGTGGCAATCGATGCAGTTATCCGTGATGGACGCACCCAGTTCTGCGCCCATTTTGCAGAACGAGGCACCTTCATGGCAGTTCATGCACCGGGTGGAGAACGCTTTCAAATTGTCTCGCTCCCGCCGGTGGGGATGGTGGCAGGTCGAACAATCCATCGCATCCGAGAGCTGAAAACACCGGCTGGCCGTCAGCAATCCGTATTGGTTGCCGTGGACGTCCAGGGTTCCTGCCTCTTCCGGCTGGTAGGCGGCCTTGGAGAAATCGGCCAGCAAGTTCCCGGTCTGAAAGGCAAACGGTTGTTGCAGCGGCTCCCTCAGTCCGGAGTGGCATTTAGCGCAGGCGTCGAGGCGCTGCTGCCGGCTCAGAGACGGTATCTCCAGCACATGTCTGGGCTCCCTGGCTTCCGGATGTTTCAAGTGAAAATCGGCGTGCGCCCAAGACGGCCCGTGGCAACTCTCACAATCCACGCCCAGCAACACTTCCTGCCGGTCGTACGCATTGCTAAAGTAGTCCCCGGGATCGCGGTTTTTGGCAAAGGTCGTATGACAAGTCAGGCAGGTAGGGATCACTTCCCGTCCGAAATCGACCTGGTCCTCCGGATATCCGGGGCTGAGGATCCACTGATCTCCGGCTGTCTGATAGGAGACCGGCAGCTGATTCAGTTTATCCCGGAACCAGTACAGATAGCTCTGCCCTTTGGCGCCCGATCCGACCATGATGTCAAACGGCGCTTTCGCCACATACCGGCCATTGACGTAGGCTGCCTGGTACAGCTGACTATCCTGTTCGACCATTCGGTAAGTGATTCGGTCGTTGATCGCTACCTCATGCTCTCCGCTCGCAAAGCTGCCTTTGATGTTTTCCCGGTCGGCAGACGCGGAAGTTTGATGGTGCGCCGTATACAAGTGATCGGCGTAAATGTCCGCGTGACAAGTCCGGCAGCTCTCCGAACCGGCGTACTTCGAGCCGTTGTAATGAACGGCTACAGCCCACAGAGCTTCCTTTTCCCTCGGTTGCTCGCTGCATTGAACGATGATCAGCGCCAGGAGAAACAACACGGATAGTATTTTTTTCTTTGACAAACTTCGTGGTCTCAAACCTATACATAATTACAGTGTACTAAGCATCATTCCTTCGTCAACAGCTATCACCTGAACGGGATCGTCGTTTCTGACGTTCAGGACGGCCTTTTTACCTCCCGCCAGGCGGATCAGAGCCGCATCGGCCACTTCTCCTTCGATATACAGGCCGCTTTCATGAGGGAGCAGCGCCTGAAAATTCCCCCGTCCGTCACCCGTCAGAAGCAGCCCGTAACCGGCGTCCTGCCGCGGCGTTTCCACCTCAAACCCGTAGATATTGCCGCTGATGATCAGGTCGAGGTGTCCATCGGCGTTGAGGTCGGCCGGCAGGATGTTCCGGATCGCGGTCATTTGCGCCGGGCGCGGCAAAGGTTTTATTACGAAGGTCCCGTCTCCCTGGTTTTCCAGGTAAGAGGAAGCGAAGTTATTAGCCGAGTAGTGCAGGGCGTTTTCCAGATTTTCCTCGCCGTACACGCTTTCCAGATCCGCTGAAGCGAAATCGTGATAGGAAGGAAATTTCTTTTTGATGAAGGGCATCTGATTGGAACTGCACTCGCGTCCGCGCAGCGGAAAAAGAGCTCCCCGCTGGTGATAACCCAGTACTATATCTATGCTTCCTGTACCGTCGAAGTCCTTGGCGAAAATTTCAAAGGGTGCTTCTTTGGAAGCCTGGTACTTGCTATTCAGGCCGAGATTGCCGGCGACGAGATCCACATCGCCGTCTCCGTCAAAATCCGCAGCCTCGATGCCATACCACCAGCCGATATCTTCCGAAAGTCCTGCCTGAACGGTGCGGTTAACAAAAGTCCCGCCCTCGTTATGCAGTACAGTGACCGGCATCCATTCTCCGACGAGGATCAGATCAAGTCGTGCATCCTGATCAACGTCTGCCCAGACCGCATCCGACACCATGCCCATTTCCAGGAGCATGGGGGCCAATTCTTCAGTTACCTCTTCGAAGCGGGCATGTCCGGGTTCACTAACGTTGCGCAACAAATAACTGCCGGCCGGATAAGGGTACTTTCCGGGTATTTGTTTTCCACCGACAAACAGATCCGGGTCGCCGTCGCTGTCGAAGTCACCCGCCTGCACGACCGATCCGCTAATGCCCGGCCCGGCAGGTATGGCATTATTTGCTTTACTAAACTGTCCGCCTCCCTCATTGATATATAATCGATCACGCTGAAGGGCGGAGCCGGCGGGATGTTCATTACCTCCACTTACCACGTAGAGGTCCAGGTCATCGTCGCCATCGGCGTCAAAGAATAAGGCATCGACGTCTTCGTGCTGACGGTCTGCTGACCAGGGAGCACTTTGGGTTTCCCGGAAGATTCGATCGCTTTGTTGTACAAACAGTTGTCCGGGATAACCCACCGAGCCGCCCCGGTAAAAATCGTCGAGGCCGTCACCGTTGACATCGCCGACCGCCAGCGCGGGTCCTTCTTCCGACATTTTGCGCGGCAGCAGGCTCTCGCGCTGAAAATCGTCGAATTCATTCTCCCGATGCGGATCGGCAAGCTTCAGCTCATCCGTAATATCGGCGAATAGAGAGGTGGGATTAGCGGGCGTAAGCTGGGGTGTCGAAGCTCTGTTGTAATCCAGGATCAGCATCTGTCTTCCCTTCACATCTTTCAACACCTGTTGTTTTCCGTCGGGCCAGGTGACGATCAATTCAGCTACTCCGGAAGCATCGCCTAATCCAAAGTGCAACACGCGATCAACTGCCGACTGGAAGCCCCTCGAGAGGTACTGTTCCAGTACTTGTTCTCCAGAATCGGTACGGATAAAAACCCGGGAGCCGATACCATCAGTGTTTTTCTTCGGGCCTTTTAAAACCACCTGGAGAAAATTGTCCCTGCCTAGCTCCACACTATTATTCCGGTAAATGAAAGCCGCTTCATCCATATTGTTGGTTACGATATCGAGGTCGCCGTCGTTGTCCAGATCGGCGTAGGCGGCGCCGTTGGTGGCGGTCATCCGCTCCGGCGCCCAGGTTGTATTTCTTTTGGCGAAAGCCAGTCCTCCTTCGTTCTCGAAAAAGTAGTTGCCTTTTTTGCGGGCGGGCATCTTGTCCAGCATTTCCCGGGTAAATTCCTCCAGCAGTACGCGCTTTTGCTGATCGTTCGCCTGGAGGAAAACCGGTTCGAATTCGAGTTGCCGCTTTTGTTTGTATCGGACAAAATCGACATTTCTGAAATCCCGCTTAATACCGTTGGGTATAAACAGGTCCTTGTCGCCGTCATTGTCCATATCCAGGAAGAGGGGGCCCCAACTCCAGTCTGTACTCGACAGGTCGCACAGGCTGGCAATGTCTGAAAAAACAGGCGCCGAAGATGCCGGCGGATGGCCGTTGTTGAGCTGGAGCGTATTGTACATGTATTGGTAGTGATATCCTTTATCGACCAGATAATTGAATTGCTCCGGATTCATACCGCTCATACTGGCCTTGATGTCGTAGTTGTATTCCGAAACCATATCCACGGTGATGAAATCGAGCCAGCCGTCGTTATTGAAATCCGCCAGATCGTTGCCCATGGAATAGGTGGAAATATGGCCGGTAACTTCGTTCATCACTTCGCGAAAGGTTCCGTTTTGCTGATTGAGATACAGACGGTCTTTGGAAGAGTAATCGTGACTGACGATCAGGTCGGGCCAGCCGTCGTTATTCACATCCCCTATGGCGACGCCCAGACCGAAGCCGACGGCATCGTTGATCATTCCGCTTTTTTCGGACACATCTATAAAACGGCCGTTCTCGTTTTCAAACAGGCGATCGCTGCTCATGGCGTTTTCTTCCAGGCGCAGTATTTCAAAATTATTCTGTACGGGTTGGATCCTGACGTTGTGATTCAGAAGAAACATATCGAGATCACCGTCCCGGTCGTAGTCCAGAAAGGCGGCCTGTGTAGAATAATGGGGAAGGTCCAGTCCGTACTGATTGGCCATTTCGACAAAAACCGGGACTCCTGCCGCATTATTTCCTTGGTTGACATATAGTTCGTTCCGCTTTTCCTCCGGATTATCGAAAATGCCCGACTTACAGATATAGATATCCAGTTTGCCGTCCGCATTAATATCCACGGTGGTTACGCCGACGGGAAAACCGTAATTTCCCTTTACTCCTGCGGCCAGGGTGACATCCTTAAACTGCATATCGCCCTGATTGAGGTAAAGCTGATTATCCTTGAGGTTGGCGATAAAATAAAGGTCGGGCAGGCCATCATTATTAAAATCTCCAGCGCATACACCTCCGCCATTATAGAGATATTCGTAAGAGAATCCATTCATGATCACATTCTCTTCGACCACATTATTGAAGTCGATATGGGTCTGATCCGGCTCCAGGATATCAAACAGCGGATTAGCTTCACTAAGTTTCGGCTTGGATTCAGGCGTTCCGCCTCCGGTCACCACCTCGCAACTGCTCACTGACGACAAGAGCAAGAACAGGGATAGTATTTGAAGATTTCCGATCCTTAGTACAACCATAAATTCATTTATGCATGTTTCCTAAATCATAAGCACGCTCAGTCCTCACCAATGTGGATCGGACTGAGCGTTACTCATTAAATCTCAGCCTAATATCCGGGATTCTGTTTAACGGCTCCTACGGAAGCGTCGACTTCCGCCTGCGGAATAGGCCACAGGTAATGTCTGTCCGGATCGAAGAGCCGGACTTCCACTTCGCGATACATCAGGTTCCCCGTTTCCACCCTGGGCATAGAAGGGGCACCGGTGTAGTCGATGAATCCGTCTTCGTCGATATCCGGGATAAAGTTCAGTTCCTCACCGATAAGGCTCCAGCCGTTGGCCGGCGAGCCGTACAGAGGAGTATTCATGACTTTTTCTGCAATTCGCCACCTTCGTATATCGAAGAGCCGGAAGCCTTCATCAGCTAGTTCAACCTTTCGGTCCCTTCTCAATATCCGCCGTAGTTCCTTCTGATCTAAAGTAGTGACGGCCGGGTAATTATTTACGTCTTCCCGGGTCGTGCCGTAGGCCCGGGCCTTGATGTCATTCATAGCATCAAGCACGCTTTGATCAATATTGCCCGCTTCTATTTTTGCTTCCGCGTAATTCAGCAATACCTCCGCATACCGCATTAGAATAATATTCAGAATGGACTGATCGACGTTTCCCTGCCCCATCAGGGCCGGTTCGTCAGAAAACTTTTTCCAAAGGTAACCGGTAAAAGTCGTAAAGCGGTTGGGACCGGCATTGGTATTTGTAGCGTTCAAGTTGGCCGTCCGGCCGACTACTTCTCCACCGGACACCACATCCGTTTGTACACTGTCCGAATGTGTTTCAAAGCGAACGCCCGTCCAGGTAGCTCCCGGTCTTACAATAGAGGCATCCAGTCGTGGATCGCGGTTTTCATAGGGGGAGGCCGGATCATACAGGGGGGACTCATCGATCGGTAGCCCGTCAGTGCATTCATAGGAATCTACCATCTGCTGGGAGGGAACCAGTTGACTCCAGCCCCCGAAGCGGGATCCCTGTACCCTTGGAAGCCGTTGGGTGTTAAAACCTTCGGCGAAGGGCATATCAAAAATCACTTCTTCGGAACGTACGCCTTCTGCCGTAAACAAAGATTCGTAATCCTGATGCAAGCTAAACATGCCCATATCCATTACAGCGCGGGCTGAAGCTTCTGCTTCGCTCCAGTTCTCATTGTACAGGGCAATGCGGCTGCGCAAGGTTAATGCTGCTCCTCTTGTTGCTCTACCTGCATTAGCTCCGTCCCAGGTATCCGGCAATAGAGAGGCGACAGTTTCCAGGTCTGACAATAAATTATCAGCTATTTCCGCCTTCGGAGTTCTCTCCAGTTCGAGACCTTCCAGCGAGGTGGAGACCTGCGTACGAAAAGGAACATCGCCATAAAGTTCAAGCAGGAAATGGTAATAATAGGCACGGAGAAATAGAGCTTCGCCCCGTATTTGTGCAAAGCGGTTCGGATCCGTCACATCTTCAGCTTTCTCCATATTCTGCAGCAGGTTGTTTGTACGCTGTATACCGACGTACATGTGTTCATAGGTGCTTGAAACAACACCGTCGGTTGAGGAAATGGTGCCGATGGCAGAGGGGATCAATCCGCCGATGTTGCCCCTTAAGAATCCAAGGTCCGTCGAGTTATCCAGGTTTTGAGGCCAGGGGGCGCTAGGCTCCCAAATAACCAGCTCGTAAGCCCCTGTTAAGGCAACCTCCAGTTGATCTTCGGTCTGAAAGAAGGTAGCATCAGTGGGCGCAGTCGGGTTTTCCAGGTCGAGTATCGCATCCTCGCATCCCAGAAAGCCGAACAGGCCGCATAATAAAATGATTTTATATTGAACGTATCTCATTGTATTCGGCATTTAAAGTTAAGGTTTAGAAACTGACGTTTAACCCAAGAGTATATACAGATGTAATTGGGTAATAGCCTCCTCCGGTAAAATTGGGTACCGTTGGGTCGATGCCCTCGGGCATATTGTCAACGGTAAACAGATTTTGTCCGGAAGCATAGATTCGCAAATCTTCTAAAAAGAACCGGTTCATCAGGGAGGCAGGGAAATTATATCCCAAAGTAACATTTCTGACCCGGAAGTATGAGGCATCGAAGACCCAGAAGCTATTGGTCCGCCAGTTGTTGTGTTCCGTCCCGGAAAACAGTCGCGGATAGGAAGCATCCGTGTTCTCGGGCGTCCAGGAATCTGTTTGCCAGGTTTGGATTTTACCGGCATTAGAGAAAGCATAAGCCACATCCCCGCCCAGGACGACGTCTCGCGATCCAACGCCGAGCATGGAGATATTAAAATCTATCCCTTTGAAAGAAGCGAAGAGGTCCAGGCCATAAGTTTGACGGGGCAGAGGATTGCCGATCACCATCCGGTCGTCGGCCGTTATTACGCCGTCTGCGTTGACATCGTCATAGCGCAGATCACCCGGAAGCACCTGCCCGAAATGGGTGGGTGCCCCGTCTACTTCGCTCTGCGACTGGAAAAAACCCATTACCTGGTATCCGAAAATGGAGTTAATGGCCTCTCCTACTCTCACGATGGTGTTACCGGGCGGCAGCTGATTCAGGCCACCCAAGTCAACCACCTCATTGGTGACGTCGGCAAAATTGAAGCGAAAACCGTATGAGACGCTACCTATTTTATCCCGCCAGTCGAGTGCCAGATCCACACCCTGGTTTTCGACAGTCCCCACATTCTGGAACGGGGGGTTAAGGCCGGTTGAAAGCGGGATGGTCGCCTCCAATAAGATATCTTCAGTTTTACGAATATAGTATTCCGCACTCAAGGTCAGACGATTATTAAGAAAGCCGGCGTCTACCCCGAAATTGGTCGTTTCAGTTGTTTCCCACTGCAGCCCCCTGTTAGCCAATACGCTTTGGGATCCGCCGGTGAAGATGCTACCACCGAATAAATAATTGTCATTTCCTATACCGAAAAGAGACTGGTAGGGAAAATCACCACCGATTTGCTGATTTCCCAGCTGTCCCCAGGAGGCACGTAACTTCAGATCAGAGAATACATTCTGAGCAGCCATGAAGTCCTCCTGGGATATTCTCCAACCAACAGAAAAGGAAGGAAAGATGGAGACGCGATTCTCTTCAGCAAACCGGGAAGAGGCATCCCTTCTGATATTCGCCTCCAGAAGGTAACGGTCGTCAAAAGCGTAGTTGATCCGACCAAAAAAGGATTGCAGACCATTTAGCGTAGCGGAGCCGCCGTTCTGGGCGTTTTCTGCCGAGCCCTGGTCCAACTGCTGAAATTCCTGGAGCGTGAAATTATCCCGAAAAGCACTGAAAGACTGCTGGTCGAATTTCAGAAATTCATATCCGGCCGTTAAGCCTACATGGTGATTGCCGTAAAGTTTGTCGTAATTAACAATAAAGTTGAAGTTATCCTGGAAAGACCGGCGGTTGGTCTGTGAGAGAAAATTCTGGTTGGGTTCGGTTCCCGAAGTTCCGGAGGGGACGTCGAACCACTCCCATATCGCCCGGAAACTCTTAAACAAATCATCGTTGTACTGCGGAGAGTAAGTGGCAGATAAGACCAGCCCCTCTACCGGCCGGAAATTGGCCTTCAACACGCCGCGAAAATAGTTGAAGGTTTCGTTGCGCATGCCGCCGTCAAATACTTCGGCGATCGGATTTCGCTCACTGAATCCTTGTCCGTAGGATCCGTCGCTGTTGACCCCTGTGAACAGTGGTGGAATCCGGTAGGCCTGGCGGGTGAGCAAGCCGAGACCAGAAGTAGGTTCCTCGTTGAGCGTCCGGCGAAAGTTCAGATCGAAGTTGATATCAAACTTATCGGATACTTTAATGTCCGAATTGAAACGGCCGTTATAACGCTGAAAATCAAAGTTCGGTATATTACCTTTTTGATTCATGTAGGAAATAGAAGCTGCGATCCGAATGGATTCGGAGCCTCCATTGACTGAAAGGCGGTGATACTGCTGCATACCGGTTTCTGAAAACAACTCATCTACCCAGTCTGTGTTAGGATACAAATCCGGATTGGAGGCCATATTGTCCCGGTACTGATTGATAAAGGATTCTTCAAAAGAGCCGGGCTGGGCTTTATTAAAATTTTCCATGTACCCAATGGCATCTTCATATTGAAGGTTCTGGGTTATTTCCTGAAAACCGACGTTGTTGCTGTAACTGAACTTGACCTCGCCTGCCGCACCCCGTTTGGTGGTAATCAGAATAACACCATTTGCGGCCCGGGAACCGTAAATGGAAGCAGCAGCGGCATCCTTTAGTACTGAAATACTTTCGATATCATTGGGATCAACCCCGTTGAGGTTATCCGGAATCCCGTCTACCAGGATCAGCGGATCGTTCTTGCTTCCGGCGCCGAGTGTACCGATACCGCGAATACGGATGGTAGCCCCATCATTTCCCGGCTGACCACTGGACTGGGTGGCGGTAAGCCCGGGCGCCAGACCGGCCAGCGCCTGAGAGGTCTGAAATACCGGTTGCCTGGCTACTTCATCGCCGTCAATGACCTCCACTGATCCCGTTAGATTAACCTCTTTCTGGGTGGCGTATCCCACCACCACAACTTCGTCCAGACCATAAATATCCTGGGAAAGGACCAGTTCCACGTTGGAAGAGGAAGTGATATCAACTTCTGTTGTTCTGTATCCCGTATAGGAGAACACCAAGGTGTCTCTTCCTTCCGGAACATCAAGCGTAAAGCTTCCGTCAAAATCGGTTACTGTACCCGCAAGGGTACCTTTGACCAGCACATTCACACCAATGAGCGGAGTGCCGGTTTCGTCTTCGACCATGCCCGTCACTGTCCGCGATTGCGCAGCTAAGTTCCAGCTAGCCAATAAACAAGTGAGTAGTAAGAGACATTTCTGCATAGAATGAGGGTTTTTAGGTACTCTGTGATCGATAAGATTTTTGAATTGCCTATCCACTTTTGGATGAAGAACTTTTTTTCACCTCAGGGGATTAAATACAGTCCTCAATAACTAGTCTGGTTTGGTCTGGTCTGTCAAAGCTAATATTTTATTATTATCCAAAGGAAAAATTTTATACTTTTTTTTTGCCTAATAGTAAAATGATGTTGGTAATTACTTGAAAACGAGGTGAGCAAATCAATGAAAAGATCAGACCCAGGTAAGAAAAATTATCACAATGCAAAAGGGATTAACCCCGATTACTCATGGATTCTTCGTCAGGAGGCATTGGAAGACCCGGCAATGCGTTTTGCAATAGGCAGTAGTGAAGCAACAATCAGAAATCAAAACCAATGAATTGCATATATGCGAAACCCGATGTTTAAAAATTTGTTAGTACATTTCGAGAAAATTAATTCATTTACTATACCCAGCTTATTAATAGAAAGCTTCTTCTACGCGAAATATGAGAACAAGCATGATAGATGAACTTGAAATAGAAGAATCCTCGCTCCAACCAAAATACATACAACTGGCGGAAGAAATTATCCGATTGATCGATGAGGGCAATCTCACGGTCAATCAGCGCCTGCCCTCCGTTAATCAACTTTCCCAAGAGTTGAATATCAGCCGGGAAACGGTATTCAAAGCACTTAATCACCTCAGTGAAAAAGGCGTCGTCAGATCTGCAAACCGCCGCGGTTATTTCGTGCAAAGGGTTGGTGTCCGGCCAAAACTCAGAATTCTGATGATGCTGGATAAGATGACTGCATTCAAAGATGAGCTATATCAGTCTTTCTATAACACCATAGGAGAAGAAGGGGAAGTAGATGTTTACTTTCATCATCATAACCCTCATGTATTTAAGTCATTAATCAGTGACAATCTCCAAAATTATACCCATTTTGTCATTGTCACTTTTATGAAAGAAGATGTACGTGAAATTCTGAACCTCATCCCCCCGGAAAAAAGAATTATACTCGATTGTAAGGAAGAGAAGCTGGAAGGGGAATACACAATGGTCTATCAGGATTTTGCAACCAATGTGTATCAGGCTTTAATTGAGGCACAAAGCCATCTGGGTAAATACCGGAAGCTTATACTCGTTGTTCCCAACCACATCTTGCACTTTGCAGAAGTAAAAGAGGGTTTTCAAAGATTCACCCTCGAAACTGGATTTCCTTCAAACATATGCACCGGTATTCAGGAAAAAGGTTTTCAAAAAGGAAATGTTTATCTGACATTAAGAGCAGTAGATGATCGCGATATGGTTAAAGTTATCAAACTATGCCGCCGGTATGGACTAAAACTGGGACGAGACGTTGGCCTGATCACTTACAACGATACCGATGTCAAAGAGATTCTCGAGGGAGGGATCACCACCGTTGCTATTGATTTTGGAAGAATGGGCCAGTTGACAGCAGAAAAAATATTAAACAAAAAAAGAGATATTGAAGTGATTCATTCCAAACTAATCCTCCGTAATTCACTTTGAATAATCCAGGTAAATTACAATTCCCTCTTTTCAATTTGTATCTTAATCATCCGTGATTCTGCATTTAGCCGGTCGATATCTTATAGCCGGAAACAGGTAATGGCCACGCATGCAACTCCAACTCCACCACCTCTCTCTCCGCCTGGGCGGCAAGCCCCTCTTTCAGGACTTCAATCTGGAAGTGAAAGCAGGCCAAAAAATACTCGTCAAAGGCCCCTCAGGCAGTGGAAAGTCGACCCTCCTGCGGCTTATCCTGGGCTTCGTTCGCCCGGATGAGGGCGAAGTGCGCATTGACGGGGAGCCGCTCAGCCGCGAGAACGTGTGGTCGCTGCGGCAGCGCATGGCCTTCGTCAGCCAGGAGCTAAACATTGGTTCGGGAAAGGTGGAAGACTTTATCCGCGATATCTACGGCTACCGCGCCAACCGGCATCTTCAGTACGAGGAGGAGCAGGTGTTGGACAAATTCGGGGCTTTCGACCTGGAGCCCGACAAGCTGCAGCAGAACATCGGCAAGCTGTCGGGGGGCGAGAAGCAGCGGGTGGCTCTCATAGTCGCTTTATTGCTGGACCGCGAGCTGTACCTCCTGGATGAGGTCACCTCCGCTATCGACGAGGCCCTGCGCGACAAAGTCATCGAACACCTGGCGGGCATGGAAGGAAAGACAATGATCGTCGTTTCGCACGACCGTGGCTGGCGTGGGTACAACTTCCGGGAGATTGAGTTGGAAGGGTAAAAGAGGCAAAATCCTTAAAAGTTGGGAATGCCCGCCCTACGGATTGTGCAAATTTAGCGTCAATAATTGAGTGGATCGAAAAAAGTTTAGAAGTTTAGACGCCACGGCCCTTCCGGTCGGGCGTGGCTGGTTTAGAAGTTTAGCAGGTCCGAAAATGAGATTTCCGGTTTCAGACCTGCTAAACTTCAAAACAGCGAGCCCAGCCTGCCACGTACACGCAGTGTCGGGAAGGGCGAAACGCTAAACTTCTAAACTCACAAAACAAGCAGTTGTATCAAAAAAGACCTATCATGGACACCGCCGTCAACATCCCCCTCTGGGCTATGGCCCTCTGCTACCTTCTCCTCTTGATCCCTCTGGGCATCGCCTGGTATTTCCGTATCGGCATTCTGCAGCGCCTGCTGATAGCCGTGCTGCGGATGACGGCGCAGTTGGCGGCGGTAGGGGCCGCGCTCATCTACGTCTTCCGCTGGGATAATACCTGGGTTAACATCGGCTGGGTGGTCGCAGCTATCGGCTTCGCAACTTTTTCCGCGATTAATAACTCCGAGTTGAACTACCGGAAGTTTATCGCTCCGGTGTTTACCGCTTTGTTTTTATCGGCCGGTTCCATCCTCCTGTTTTTCAACGGTATCCTCCTCGATCTCGACAACATCTTTACCGCGCAGTATCTCATCATCATCGGCGGTATGCTGCTGGGCAACGCCCTCAAGGGCATCGTCATCGGTATCGCGGATTTCTACAAGGCAATCCGCAATGACCGCGACCGATACCTCTATCACCTTGCTGCCGGCGCCAGTCAGCTGGAAGGCCTGGTCCCCTTCTTCCGCGACGGCCTCAAGGCTTCCCTCAACCCTTCCATCGCCAGCATGGCCACCATGGGCGTCGTCTTCCTCCCCGGCATGATGACCGGGCAGATCATCGGCGGCTCCTCACCGGATACAGCAATCCGGTACCAGATCGCGATTATGATCACCATTTTTGTGTGTATCACCCTGAGCGTAGCCCTGACGATACTCTTCAGTGTGAGACAGAGCTTCGATGACTATGGTAACCTCAAAGACGAAGTCTTCCGGGGGGAGGTCTGATAGCTCTTGGCTGCTTCGGATTGCTCTTGGCTTGGAGAGCAGAAAATTTTGGATTAATACCGGATTTGGGCTTGACTGCTTCGGGAAGCGTGACGGCAGGGGTAGAGGCATGAGGGCGGCATTAATCCAAAATTTTGAGGGCATTGCCCTTGGCAGGCTGCTTCGGGTTGTTCTTTATGGAAGTGTAAAACTCAGCATTTGGGGCCATGTGCTCAACTGCCGCACTGACGAGCTTACACAACAGAAAGACATTATCTCCAAAGGATCGTCTTTCCCGCCCCCCCTCTCCTCGAACCTAACTTTACCTGGTTTGTCAACCCTACGATTCGAGGGTGAGGTTTACCCACCTCTTTGGTTGGGTCTGCACTTCTTCGTTTCTGCGGTTAATCTATTCTGCGGTTCCGGTCTGTTTTCAAGGTTTTCTACCTTTTTCGAGACTTACAGAACCACAGAACAGTAGAACAGATGAATATTGAACCGAAGAAGTAGCCAAAAACCGACTTATGGGTAAACCTCACCGATTCGAGGAGAGGGGCACGGGGGGGAGGAGTCCAACAACTGCCGGAGCAGAAAATTTTGGGAGCGACTCCCCCTCCGTGCATCTCTGTGTAATGATACCTCCTTCGTGTATCTTCGCGTCTCCTTCGCGATCTTTGTGTAATAACCATCCCAGCCCCTGAAAAACTGCTACACAGCCCTTATCTTAGGCCATGCGTTTTACAACCAAAAACTTATGCACAAGCTTCCAGTTCTTTATCTCTTACTCATTCTCTTCACCCTCTCCTGCCGCCGGGAAGACCCCGTACCTGCAGAATTTGTCGAAGTTCCCGCGTCGGAATTGTTGAGCGGGACCGTACAGATACAGCACAACCCCGACGCGCCGCTAACCGCGATCGCCAGGGTGCAGACGACAGTGGCCACCACACTGGAAGTCAAAGTCGAGGGTGATATACCCTTTCAGCGAAGCTACACCGATTCTATCGTCAGCACACATGTGGTGCCGGTGCTGGGGCTGTACGCCGGCGTAGAAAACCCCCTCATTATCCGCATTGAGGACCCGCAAGGACGGCGGTTTGCGTTGGATACTTCCTTCTACCGGGCGCCGGCGCTTCCTGACTTTCTCCCGGATATCCGAATCGACAAAGCGAATAGCGCACGCATGGAGCCGGGCTTTACCCTCTGCGAGCTGAATATCGGCGGCGACGGTGAATTGCGGTTGGTTCCCATTATCTTCGACCACAACGGGGATATCCGCTGGTATATGGATTTCCAAAACGAGGGCTGGCGGGCGCCTTTCGAGACGCTGGAGAACGGCAACTTCTTCTACGCCCGCGGCTGGGGCATCTTCGAATACGACCGGCTGGGACACGAGGCGAACCGCTGGGGAATACCCGGATACTGGCAACACCATGATGTCATCGAAAAACCGGACGGCAACTTTGTCGCACCGGCCACCAGGCAGGACTTTAATACGGGACTGGATTTCATCGTGGAGGTCGGCCGCGACACGGGAGGCGTCTCACGGGAATGGGACCTGCGGCAGGTGCTGGATGTGGATCGCTTCGACCTTATCCGCAATCCCTACGACTGGCTGCACGTCAATTCGGTGTGGTACGACGAACGCGACCAGGGACTCATCATCTCGGGACGGCATCAGGGGGTATGTAAGGTTTCACAAGAA
The DNA here is from genome assembly GCA_964632995.1 of uncultured Saprospiraceae bacterium. Classification (GTDB taxonomy): domain Bacteria; phylum Bacteroidota; class Bacteroidia; order Chitinophagales; family Saprospiraceae; genus CAZWDL01. The sequence continues at coordinate 41,582 of CAZWDL010000015.1, read as the reverse complement.
AATGAGCTGCAGTGGATCCTGGCGCCGCATCAGGGCTGGGGCAAGGCGGGGCCGGAGGGTGAAGGCTTCGAAACAAGCGATTATCTGCTCACCGCGGTGGATGCGGCAGGAGAACCCTATTCGCAGTCCCTGCAACAAGGCCTGGAAGGCCACCCGGATTTCCGCTGGCCCTGGGGGCAGCACGCCGCCATGCTGCTGCCCAACGGCAACCTGCTGATGTTTGATAACGGCTGGCATCGTCACTTCACCTATGACGCAGCTGATTTCTCCCGCACCGTGGAGTACGAAATCGATGAGGAAAAAGGCACGGTAAGGCAAGTCTGGCAATACGGCGAGGAACGGGGCGCCGAGATCTACTCCCCCAATATCAGCGATGTGGACTACCTGCCGGAAACCGGCAATATTCTCTTCGTCAGCGGCAATATCGCCTACCAGGGCGAACACTATGCGAAGGTAATCGAAGTAAGCCGCCCGGGCAGAGAAGTGATCTTTGAAGCGACGGTTTTGTTTAAAAATAAATTTTCCACCGGAACGGGATGGGCACAGGCAGATATTGTGTACCGGGGCGAGCGGGTGAAACTTTGGTGAGAGGTACTGGGTACTGGGTGCTGGGCCGGGCGATGCTTGGCAAGGGAACAGCTATGGCGATACTTGGCCAGACTTCGGCATGTCCCCTTCCTAAACCTCCATAAACCTCCCTACACCTCATCAACCTGAGGATGGGTGCTGGGGCTGGGTTTTGTCCAATAAATGTCAACGCTTAGAATCATGAAAACCAATCCACTTTTCTTTCTCTTCATCCTCTTACTGGCTACTGCCTGTCAGGAGGAGCGCCTGAGCTTTCCACGGTTTATCGAAGTACCGGCGGAGGCCTTAGTGGAATCTATTTCCTTTGACAGTACGGCGCCGCTGGCCGGGATGCTTCGTCTGGAAACCAAAGAAGCGGCGCTTGTCGAAATAGAGGTTCAGGGCCCGAGGCCGGCAATCATTGCTTCCGGAAATATCGATACCCGCCACGAGATTCCCCTGACGGGGCTCTATCCCGGACAGAACAACTGGGTAAAATACAAGGTGTTGGGGCAATCACTGCATCAATACGCCGTCGATTCATTTTCCATTGAGGCGCCTCCCCTACCCGGTTTTATGCCGGAGATACGTATCGAACAGGCGGACCCGTCGAGGATGGAGGCGGGCTGGACCTTAATCGAGTTCAATTTAGCCAGAGTAAACCGCTATCAAACCGTCCCGCTGGCATTCGACCGAAACGGCGACATACGCTGGTTTCTCAATCTGGGCTGGACGGGCGGGTGGACTGCCCCCTTTGAGCCGCTACAAAACGGCGCCTTCCGCTTCGGGCATAGCCACCGGATTTACATGTACGACAAACTCGGCAGGCGACTGAACAATTGGTACCTGGATGGACACCAGCAGCATCACGACGTTTATGAGAAACCCAACGGCAACTTTCTCGTTCCCACCAGTAAACTGGGATTAAATACCGCTCTGGATTTCATTGTGGAAGTTGACCGTCAGAGCGGCGAAATTATCCGCGAATGGGACTTGCGCCAGGTATTGGACGTTGACCGTTTCGAACTGATCCGTAGTCCCCGCGACTGGTTGCATGTCAATTCGGTCTGGTATGACGAGCGCGACAGCAGCCTGATCATCTCCGCTAAGCATCAGGGCGTCTTCAAGGTGTCCTCAAACAATGAACTGCGCTGGATTCTGGCGCCGCACCGGGGCTGGGGTCAAGCGGGTCCTTACGGTAACGGCCTATCTACCGCGGACCGTCTGCTCACCGCCGTCGACCAACAGGGGCAGCCTTTCTCCCCAGCCGTGCAGGAGGGAGAAAAAGGGCTTCCTGAATTCCGGTGGTCCTGGGGGCAACATGCCGCCATGGTCCTGCCCGACGGCAAGCTTTTGCTTTTCGACAACGGCCTACATCGCAATTTCCTGCTCGATGATTCCGGTTTCAGCCGCGCCGTGGTGTATGACATCGATGAGGAGAACCTGACGGTCCGCCAGGCCTGGCAATACGGAGCGCTTCGCGGCGAGGATCTGTACTCCTCCATCATCAGCGACGCAGATTACCTTCCGGAAACGGGAAATGTGCTCCTCACGTCGGGATACATTAAAAAAGAATCGCAGCGCGCCAAGGTGATCGAAGTAGCCTACCCCAGTCAGGAAGTCGTTTTTGAAGCGACTATCCTCTTCAAAAGCCTGTACGGCGACGGCCGTGGTTGGAGAAACTCGGACATGGCGTACCGGGGGGAGCGATTGCAGTTATGGAACCAACAAGCCCAGTAATAAACAGAAATTCCATTGGTGAGGTGCACAGATGCGGACAAGTATCTTAATTCATTCTTGTCTTTATCTCGAGGTCAAGTCAATGCACCACGATTCGCTTCCCCCATCCCAGCTCCCCTTGCAGGAAGTACACTCCCGGCGCCCAGCCGCTCACATCCAGGCGCCACTGCGCGCCCTGCATGCGCTGTGAAAGCAGCAGCCGCCCCAACGCGTCGAAGAGGCGTAGTTGCCGGCCGTCCAGTTCTGCGCTCTCGATGATCAGCTCCTCGCGGGCAGGAACCGGATAGATTCGCAGATCGGCGGGAGCGACGAGCTCAACACCGGTCAACAGCTGACAATCATAAGGTTCGGGGAAACCGGTTTCGATCGGATCGCCCGGCGTAAGGTCACGGCCGGCCAGCCCAGGATAATCGACCGGGTATCTCGTAGCGCGGAAAACCACATTGGCGTTGCGTCCGTTAGCGATCGGTATTTCGTCCACATCGTAAGCCAGCGGGCCGGTATTGATCTCGGGGTTGATGTATTCCCAGACAATCTCCTCTTCCGGGTTGATTTCAAAAATACGACCCTGAGCGCCCGAGCAAATGAGCGTATTGCCGCTCGGTAGCCGCTGGGCCCCGGAGATGAAGCTGGAGAAGAATTCCTCGGCCGGATCAGTTGTATAAGTGTAAGCCGGCCGGCGCGGCAGGAAAGGATTGTTGGGTACATAAACGTAGGAGCCTGAGAGATAACTATCAACGGGCGGCTCCAGAATATCCACGGAGGAATACGGCCGGTCGGCGTTGCCGTTATTAAACACCATGATATTACCGCCGCCGGGTAAATCGATCGGTATCCAGTGCGCGTCGTGGGCAAAGAAAAGCTGCTGATCCTCCGGTGTTCCCTGGTCGTATACCTGCGGGTTGCCCCAGCGGTAGAGGAAATCACCGCCGCTGTTCCACTGCCCGCCCGAAGAACCCGCAGCTTCTTCGGTGGTGGTGCTGTGATCAATGACGTAGAACTCCCCAAGGAAGGCCGAGTTGATCATAATCTCGTCGCGATCGGGATTGTAATCAATGGAGTTGAGGTGCAGCCAGTCATCGCCGCCATCGGCCGTAGGGCCGGCCGTGAAGTTGATATCCAGGCGCTCAGGGTGACGCCCCACCTCTCCGTAATTAGCCTTTGAAGTGTCGTAGTCCTGCACCAGATGGTCCCATAGATACCATTCCCAAACGATAGAATCGGTGCTGGGGTCCACCTCGATGATATGTTCCGAAAAGATAACGCTGTCGGGCAGCAAATCCGTACGCCGGCCGGCGGCGATGGCCTCCTCGTAGGTCCGCAGGTCCCAGGCCAGGATGAGGATATTCCCGTTGGGCATCGGCTCGACGTCGTGATGAAGCATGCGCATCGAATCGGAATAAACGAAATCCCAAAGCACCGTCCCGTCCCAGTCGACCAGCTCTACGCGGTCCATCACGCCGCCAACCTGGAAAACGGGATTCACCCCAGGTGTGGAAAGAGAGGGCCGTAACAACGCGCCGTCTTGCCGCAGGTATACACTGGTTCCGAAGGCCCAGTCGCTTTCCCACTCATTCACTACCCGCCCACAGTTATCGATCAAGAAAGTATTGCCGGTAAAAAGAGGCCTGAATAGCGTATACCCCTCGGAAGTCTCTGCTTCGTATTGCAGCAGCCCCAACGTACGTTCTTGTGCGAAAAGAGAAAAATAGTAAAAACAGCATAGCAGCAGCAAGCAGGCTTGTCTTGGGGAAGTATTCATTTTCTTCATAAATGACTTTAAAGTAGCGGACATAATTTAAAGTTTATAAGGGGGCAGGATTGCCCCTGTCTGAAAATATCTTGTTTATCCCATCAAAAATCCTTTGTGAATCTCTGTGTAAATTCCGCTCTACTTCAGCAGCGCGAACAAAAACTGAACATACACAATCTTGGTGATAATCGCCACCGGCAGCATGAGCGTGTAGCCGATATTCGGCAGTTTGTTTTCGGCCTTTTCCAGTGCGTATTCCAGTACGGCGGGCTGATTTGACACCATACCGATAAGGAAGCTGTAGGGTATTTTCAACAGCTTATACCCGATAAACAGCGTAGCCAGGGCCGTCAGTACGCTGATGATCGTGCCCGCCAGAAAAAGGATCCCTCCCTCCCCCTGCGAGATGGTATTCATGAAGGTATAGCCCGAATTCACACCGATGCCCGCCAGCATGAGAATAAGGCCCACCTGTCGCAAGGTAAGGTTGGCGCTATAAGGCAGGGTCCATACGACCGGACCGGTGCGCCGCAGTTGACCGAGCATGAGGGCGACGATAAGCGGACCGCCGGCATAGCCGAGTTTAAAGGAGACGCCGCCGGGCAGTTGAAAGGTGATCATGCCCAGTAAGAGCCCCAGTCCCATACCCAGCCCGAAAGACAAGAGGTTAATCTCGCTCAGGGCGTCGTAGCTATTGCCGAAGAAGCTGGAAATCACCGGAATATCGCGGCGCCGCGCCACCAGGCGCACGCGGTCACCCAGCTCCAGTACGGTATCCGGGTGGGCTAAAAGATCCATATCGCCGCGCGTGATGCGGGTGATGATGACCGAAAACTTTTCGTTCAGGTTGAGGGCAGCCAGCTTCTCTCCCGCCACGCGCGGGTTGGAGACAAAGATCTTTCTTGTCTCGTATTCGGAGCGATCATAGGACAACTGATAAGGCAGTGCCTCACCCAGCCGTTCGGTTACCCGCGCCACTTCTTCGGCTTCCCCTACGATGGCGACCTCATCGCCGATCTCCAGTACGGAATCGTAGTTGGTCAGCTGCACTTCTTCTCCCCGGCGCAGACGGCCGAAGACGATGACCCAGTCGTGCTCCCGCTTGAGGTCGCGAATCGGCTTACCGGTGTATGCTTCATTCTTCACCCGCACCGTCTGACTGGTGATATTCTGCCGCACGGGATAGTCTTTTTTGAGCGATTGCTCCTCCGCCTCGTAGTTGACGCCAAGCGCTCGCTGCATCACCGATATCGCCACCATGGCCCCAATCACCCCCATGGGGTACGACAGCGAATAGCCGATCACCGCCAGTTCGCTCATCGATTTGATGCCTTCGCTATCCAGGTTGGCATTGCTGATGGCGTCGAGCAGACCGGCCAGGGCAGGCGTGTTCGTCGTGCTGCCGGCAAAAAGGCCAGAGGTGGTACTTGCCTGAAAAGCGAAAAGGAAGTGCAGCCCGGCCGTGATGCCGGCTGAAAAGGTGAGCATGAGAAAAACGAAGAGGATATCGCGCGAGCCACGCCGCCGGAAGGTAGCGAAAAAGCTGGGCCCGCTGCTGAGTCCCACCGTGTATACGAAGATGGCCAATCCGAGAAAAATGACAATCTCGGGAATATACAGCTCGGGGCTCAGGCCCCCGAAGATCAGTCCGACGAACAACACGGCGGCCACCCCCAGATTGCTTCCCCGGATCCTGATACTGCCGATCCAGTAGCCGATACCGGCGACGATGAACAATAGTAAGATCGGATTTTCGATGAAGGCTTCGACCATGGATGGGTGTTTACGCCGCCAAGGTACGAAAAAACGAGGGATGAGGACGGGCGCAACTGCTTCAACTTGCTCTTGGCGTGAGAGGTAGAGGTAGTTGCTCAGCTGGGCGGCCGGGGAAGCATCCTGGGCGCGGCTCACCTGTTGGGACTGGAGCCAGCCCGATTTGGCGGCTTTCACTTCTTCGTCAGCAAAGCCTTCGGTCTGTACTTTTACGATCTCTTCACAGAAGGCTTGTTCCAGTTTTTTGACGTTTTCGGGCGCATAGATGGCTTGTACAAACGGCCGGAAAGTTCGCTGGTTAACAATTCTTCGAGTACGGCGATAGTCGGGGTGACTTGGAGTCAGCCCGTCAATAAACCTGATAAACCTGGCTACTCCTCCCGCAGTTGATATACCCTCACGTAATCGACCACCATTTGCTGGGGCCAGATATCTTCCGCCACCCCTTCCTTGCCGCCCCAGTCACCGCCGACGGCGATATTCATGATCAAATGGAAGGGCTGGTCAAAGGGCCACTCTTCGAATCCGTCGCCTTGATGTTCGAAGGTGCGATACAGGGTTGCATCGGCGAAGAAGTCGATCCTCTCTGGGGTCCAGTCGATGGCGTAGGTGTGGAAAGTGTCTTCGCAGTTTGGCAAATAAATTTGCCCACCCTTCTGAGTGCCAAGTTTATGGTTAAAGGCTTTGGTGTGCACGGTACCGTACACGGTATCCGGTTCGAAGCCCACGTGCTCCATAATGTCTATCTCACCACTGGCCGGCCATCCGCCGTAGGCCCAGTCGGTAGGCAGCATCCAGATGGCGGACCAGGTGCCCAGGCCCGAAGGCAACTTGGCGCGGATTTCAAAGCGGCCGTACTTCCAGTCGCCCTTTTCCCGGGTAACCAGGCGGGCGCTGGTGTATTCACGACTCTCGAAGGTCTCCCGGCGCGCCTCGATGATCAGATGGCCGTCTTCCACGCGGGCGTTCTCCGGACGACGTTCGGTGTAGTACTGCAGTTCGTTGTTGCCCCAGCCACAGAGATTGGGACAGCCGTCACCCACATCGTAGGACCATTTCGCGGAATCGGGTAGCCCTTCGTAGTCGAACTCATCGGCCCAGACCAGTTCATATGCCGGCGGAGGAGCGCTATCTGCTGTTTCGGTGCCGCTTTCCGCGCATCCCGGCAGTAATAGGAAAAATGAAACGTAAAGGAAGAAAGTTGAGATTTGCTGCATGACAAATTACGGTTATTTCCTCCTCAAAATACAAAGTTGAAAAAGATTTTTTGGACGAGAGGCTGGTAATCTCATCAGTAGCACCATAGAATTTAAAGAGGGACTATTCCAGGTTCTCCCCGTCTCTCGTCTCCCTATTAAGAGCTTACGCAAAGTAAAGCTTCGTGCTCCATTTTTTCTGTCTCCCCGGCTGGCACTCCCCCACTACATCTCCTCAATATGCTCCTTCACGTATGCCGCCCTTTTCAGGATGGCCTCCTGCTTTTCATCTCCCATGCGGTTCCAGGTGTGGTACATCATGCCGATGCGGGGGTTGTTGGAAAGTTTGTCGGTATGGCGGTCGTAAAAGTCCCAGTACAGGCTGTTGAAGGGGCAGGCCTTCTCCCCCGTTTTGTCTTTGCGGTTGTAGTGACAATCCTTGCAATAATCGCTCATTTTGTGAATGTAGTTGGCGCTGGAGACGTAGGGCTTGGTGCCTACGATGCCGCCGTCGGCAAACTGGCTCATGCCGCGGGTATTGGTGATCTCCACCCACTGTATGGCATCCATATAGATACCCAGGTACCACTCGTCGACCTCATCGGGGTGAACGCCCAATAGTAAAGCGAAGTTGCCGGTCACCATCAGGCGCTGTATGTGATGGGCGTAGGCATGATCGAGAGATTGATTGACGGCGTGGTGCAGGCATTTCATTTTAGTATCGCCGGTCCAGTACCATTCCGGCAGTGGGGCCTCATGCTCAAAGAAATTCTTTTCGGCGTAAGCCGGCATTTTCGCCCAGTAGATGCCCCTCATGTATTCGCGCCAGCCGAGTATCTGCCGCACGAAGCCTTCGATCTGGGCAATATCGACCTGCTCCTCCTCCTGCCAGGCATCCACGCAGCTGCGAATAACCTCCAGTGGGTGCAGCATTTTGGTATTCATCGCAAAAGATAGCTTGGAGTGGAACAGCAAGTAGTCCCGGTCGGTCATCGCATCCTGGTACTTTCCAAACAGCAGCAGGCGTTTTTCAGTGAAATGATCCAGCAATTGCAGGCATTCCTCCCGGGTCACCGGCCAGGGAAAGTGCTCCGAGTCAATGCGTCCGAAGGTATCCACGTCCTGATCCTCCAGCAACTGAACGATATCATTGACATCCCGGTCAAAATGCAAATGCTCGGGAATGGGCTGGTCTTCGGGCAGTGATTTCCGGTTTTCTTCATCGTAGTTCCAGCGACCGGTCACGGGCGTTTTGCCGTCGTCCTCCATCATGATATCGTAGCGCTTACGCATCTTACGGTAGAAGGTCTCCAACAGGTATTGCTTCTTGCCTTCGAAGGTTTGCTCTACCTCGTCTCGCCCGGCGAGGAAGTGTTCGCTATCGACCGCTTCGCTTTCAATATCCAGTTCCTCGCATAGTTCTTTCAGGGACCGGTCGAGGCGATATTCATCAGGCAACTGGTATTCAAAGCGTTCCACGCCGTATTCCTCGATAAACTTACGGACGTTACCGGCGATCGACTGCTCGTTTTCCGGATCGTCGAGTTTGAGGTAACGCACATTGTGACTTTCCTTTTTTAATGCTTCCGCAAAATGCCGCATAGCCAGGAAAAAACCGACCACCTTCTGAATGTGATGCCGCACATAATCAGTCTCGGAACGGCATTCCATCATTATATACAAAGTGTCTTCATCTTTTTCTTCGTACCAGGAATGCTGTGCATTGAGCTGATCTCCCAGGATGAGGCGCAGGCGACGATGAGTGCTCATAAAACGGATTTTGATCTTTATAAGACGCAGATTTGGAACAGGGGATACAGGAAGTTGTTCATGGGAAGCACCAAGTAAGCAGTTTGACGATCCCCCCTCCTCCCAAAAAAAAAATTCGAGATGGTTAGGTATTTGCCAAATTTCCTTTATCTTAAGCCGAGGATTTAAGATTAATTTAACGTTTAGAGAATAATTATTATCTTTACGTTAACATTTAAAGTTTACTCAAAGAATCCGGTACAGAACTACTCATGGTTAAATGGTTTAAGATTAAATGGTTAAATAGTTCTCTATCCAATTCTGCGAGTATACTATAGATCCTTCATAATAACAGTCGGGTGATTTCTTACAAGAGCGAAGCAATTTTTTTTGCTTTCGCTCTTTTTTTGATGCAGCTCTCCGATTCTTTCCCAATCGCCAATCATCAATTTTTCACTGAAACCATCCCCTATTCCCGTTAATTCAATTATTTTTGGGCCGGTTTATTGGAAAAGCAGCGGAAAGTCTGCCGTATTTTCAAAGCAGGAGACTTTCTACAGCTACCAGAAACGAAAAACATTGATGTGATCCAGGCTTCGAATATTCACAAATCCTTTGGTCATCTGCACGTACTTAAGGGAGTCGATCTGCAAATTGAGCGCGGAGAGGTGGTAGCTATAGTTGGGAAATCCGGCGCCGGCAAAAGTACGCTGCTGCATATTCTGGGAACCCTCGACCGGGCTGACAGTGGGGATTTGCTGATCAACGAACAGGATGTTTCTAGCCTGAGTACGAAAAAACTCGCGCATTTCCGCAACAGCAACATCGGCTTTATCTTCCAGTTTCATCACCTGTTACCGGAGTTTACGGCCCTGGAGAATGTATGCATCCCGGCATTCATCAACAAAGTGCCTGAAGCTAAAGCCGAGGCGCGGGCTGCCGAATTGCTCGACTATCTCGGTCTGACGGAGCGATTGACCCACAAGCCTACTGAACTGTCGGGCGGTGAACAGCAACGGGTCGCAGTAGCCCGGGCCCTGATGAACCAACCTGCCATTGTCTTCGCCGACGAACCCAGCGGCAACCTCGATACTTCCTCCTCCCAGGAACTTCACCAGCTGATCTTTGACCTGCGGAAAGATTTTCAGCAGACCTTTATCATCGTCACCCACAACCTCGAGCTGGCGAAGATGAGCGATCGAATCCTTGAAATGCAGGATGGCAAATTGCTGTGAGGGCCGGAAGAACCGAAAGCTTGAGCTTCTACTGACCAGGGCGTCGTATAACAGCATTATGAAGGAGTTATTAGTTCTGTTTGAGGGAGGCTCCCAATAATCATCAGTACTTTCAGTCAACTGTCAGGCAGAGGTTTTCGTTAGGAATAGTGAATAAAGACACTGCGATAGCAGTTCATTGAATCTCGAACATCTATACCTTAGCTGATTATGAAAAGAGCACTGATAATTGTCGACGTACAAAATGATTTCCTCCCCGGTGGCGCACTGGCTGTTGAGAATGGAGATAAAGTCATTCCCGTAGCGAATAAACTAATGGATGAATTTGAACTGGTCGTGGCTACCAAAGACTGGCACCCCGCCAATCACGGTAGTTTTGCGGCCAATCACCCCTGGCGTAAACCCGGCCAGACCATAGAACTCAATGGCCTGGAACAGATCCTGTGGCCCATCCACTGCGTACAGGGCAGTTTCGGCGCCGAATATCCCAAGGAGCTGGATGTCGAAAAGGTGGACAAGGTTTTCTACAAGGGCACCGATCCCGATATTGACAGCTACAGCGGTTTTTTTGATAACGGCCACCGCAAAGCTACCGGTCTGGGCGACTTCCTGAAAGAGAAAGGCGTGGAAGACGTCTACATCATGGGGCTGGCCACCGACTATTGCGTCAAATACACGACGCTCGACGCCCGGGAGCTGGGTTTCAATACGCATGTCGTCATCGACGGCATACGCGGTATCGAACAAGAAGAAGGTGACATCGAACGGGCCATCGAAGAAATGAAGGAGAAGGGCGCCGAGATGATCAAGTCGGAAGAAATTATGGCCATGAGTTGAATTCCTGTTGATAAATATTACCTTTAGCGCCAATTCCGGAAATGGGTAAAACCGCAACGCAATGATACAGGATACCAAGACACTTTCCCCCAAAGATTTGATACAGCTTGAAGAGCAGTATGGCGCCCATAATTATGCCCCCCTACCCGTCGTGCTTTCCCGCGGCGAAGGGGTTTTTATGTGGGATGTGGAAGGAAAAAAATACTTTGACTTTCTCGCTGCCTATTCGGCTGTCAACCAGGGACACTGTCATCCCCGTATTGTCGAGGCCCTTAAAGAGCAAGCCTCCCGGCTGACGCTTACTTCCCGCGCCTTTTACAACGATGTACTCGGCCCTTACGAAAAGTACGTAACCGGGTATTTCGGCTACGATCGCGTTCTGCCCATGAACACAGGCGTCGAGGGTGGAGAAACGGCCGTCAAGCTTTGTCGCAAATGGGCCTATCAGGTTAAAGGCGTACCGATCAACCAGGCCAAAATCATCTTCGTCACCGGAAATTTCTGGGGCCGCACCCTGGCGGCTATTTCTTCCTCTACCGATCCCTCCAGCACGCGCGGCTTCGGCCCCTATATGCCTGGATATGAGGTTATCCCTTACAACGACCTGGAAGCACTGGAGGAAGCCATACAGGATCCCAACGTAGCCGGTTTCATGGTGGAACCCATACAGGGAGAAGCGGGCGTCGTGGTCCCTGATGAAGGATACCTCAAAAAAGCCTATAATCTCTGCCGGCGACACAAGGTATTATTCATTGCCGACGAAATTCAAACAGGCATCGCCCGCACGGGTAAATTGCTGGCTTGTGATCACGAGGGGTTCCGCCCTGATATTCTCATCCTCGGCAAAGCCCTTTCCGGCGGCGTTTTTCCGGTATCCGCCGTTCTTACAAGCCACGAAGTTATGCTCACCATCAAACCCGGCGAGCACGGATCTACCTTCGGCGGCAATCCGCTGGCCTGTGCGGTAGCCCGGGAAGCTCTCGAGGTCGTTCGCGACGAAAAACTGGCTGAAAATGCGGAAAGACTCGGAAAAAATTTCCGGGAACGCATACAAAAAGAACTCGTCGATAAAACCGGCCTGGTCAGCCTCGTCAGAGGAAAAGGCCTGCTGAACGCCATCGTCATTAACGATACGCCGGAAAGCAGTACCGCCTGGGACATTTGTATGAAGCTGGCCGACAACGGATTGCTGGCCAAACCTACTCACGGCAATATCATTCGCTTCGCTCCTCCGCTCGTGATGACAGAGGAACAACTGCACGAGTGCTGCGATATCATTGAAAAGACTATCCTCAATTTCGGATAAATCGCCTTTCGTTGTCAGCGGCTTCTCGAAGCAAGGCGGCCCGATGCAGGAAGGGGCCGGGCATGGCTTTAGCAGGGTCATGCCCAGCTTTCGTCGGGCTCAGCCCCAAGCATCCTTCTGTTAAATTTTTCATAACTTGGGAGCAATAACACAATTCCTGATACAGTTCAAAGAGTTGTAATACTGGTTTCGGAAAGGAGACTCACAGCGAGGAAGGATTCAACAGGAAATCTCTTCTCAACTATAAGTGCTAAGAAAATTCAATCACCTATGACAATGAAGAAATTCACCCTTTCGCTGGTGATTTTTATGCTCGTATGGCCGCTGGCCGCTCAACAAACTGCGATTTTTACCGATGCCAACCGTTTTTACAAACGCGGCATCGATTTTTACCAAAAAGGAGTTTACGGCAAAGCACAGCAGGAGTTTCAGGAAGTAGTGAACCTGCTGCTGCCCGTCAACGAAGCAGAAGCGGAGCTGCTGCGCATAAAAGCCGAGTTCCATCTGGCGAAAACTGCGGTGCTGCTCGATCAGCCCAACGGAGAGATTCTCATCAAAGAGTTCATCCGCACCTACCGGCCTGCCCCGATCACGGAGCAAGCCATTTTAGAAGTCGCCAATTACTACTTCAATGAACGCGACTACGAACGGGCGCTTGAATACTACGAGCGGCTCGGCACCACCGGCATGACCCGTGGACAGCGGGCGGAGATCAATTTTAAAAAAGGCTACGCTCATTTTGTCAATAAGGAATTTCGGGAAGCAAAATCCAACTTTGAAGCCGTTGCTGATATCCGCGGCGATTATTACTATAAATCCAACTATTATCTGGGGCTCTGCTATTTCTTTGAAGGCGAGTATAACGATGCTATCCGCACCCTGCGTATCGCCGGCGACGACTCCCGCTACCGCCGCTACGCCCCCTACTACCTCGCCCAGATCTATTTTGCCGAAAGGCGCTTCGACGAACTGATCACCTACGCCGAACCCCGGCTCAACGAGCGGGAGCTCAAGGAAAAAGACGAGATCCATCAACTGGTCGGACAGGCCTATTTCGAAAAAGGCATGTTCGAACAGGCCCTTCCCCACTTGCGTCAGTACGCCGAAAGCGCCAACAAATTACGCGAAGAGGAGTTTTACCAGCTGGGGTATACCCAGTATCAGGCAGGCAACTACGACGCGGCAATCGAAAGCTTTAAACCCTTGTCCAGCGTCAATTCGAGAATTGGCCAAAGCGCTATGTTTTACCTGGCCGACTGCTACCTCAAGCTGGGAAGGAAACAAAACGCACTAATCGCATTGGGTGACGCCCGGCGCATGAATTTCGATCCCACCATCACCGAGGAAGCGCGATTTACCTACGGCAAACTCGCCTATGAGCTCAACCAGCCCAAGTCGGCCGTCAATGCTCTGCAGGAACTGGCCGTCGACAGCCGGTACTACGTGCAGGCACAGGATCTGATCGGTGAAATCGTGCTCAGCTATCGCGACTACGGAGAAGCGCTGGAGGTGTTGGAGAACATTCCGAATAAAACGCCCAAAGTACTCCAAGCTTATCAGCAGGTTTTGACTTACCGGGGCATTCAGCTATTGCGCAACGACCTGCTGGCCGAAGCCCGCACTCATCTGCAGCAATCCCTTCAGTACAGGCTCGAACAACGGCCGCAGGCTATGGCACTCTATTGGCTGGGAGATATCGCGCACCGGGAAGAAAATTACCAGAACAGTATCAACTTCGTCAATCAGTTCCTGACGCTGGCCAAGACGATGAACAACCTGCCGGATGAATCCTCCATCATGACCGGCAATTACCTGCAGGGGTACAATTTTTTCAAGCAGGAAGACTACGGAAACGCCCTGCGCTTTTACCTCGAGTCGGTGGAAGGCATCAAGCGAAACCGCCGCTTTATTCGCAACGAAAACATCACTACCAATGTACTCGGCGATGCGACACTGCGCACCGGCGACTGTTACTTCAAGCGCAACCAGTATCCCGAAGCAGTGCGTTATTACGACGAAGCAATCAATGCCCGCTACCCCGAGTACGTCTACGCCATTTATCAAAAAGCCATCATCGAAGGCCTACGCGGACGAACGACCGACAAAATACTCGCCCTGGAACGCATCGCTCAGGAGTTCCCCCAGTCGGAATACGCCGACGACGCACTGTTCCAGCTGGGTAGCACCTACCAGGAAATCGGCAAGCTCAACCAGGCCGCCCAGCCTTTTAATCAGCTGGTGCAAAACTACCGGACCAGCTCCGATCTTATCAATGAATCCTATATGCGCCTGGGGCTGATCAACTACAACCAGGGAGATCTCGAAGGAGCCATCAATTACTACAAGCAGGTATTCGGTAATAATCCGGAACCGGAAGAAGCCAAACGGGCCCTAGCCGCCCTGGAAGAGATCTACGTCGAAGACCTGGGGCGCCCCAGCGATTATTTCGCCTTTCTGGAAACCATTCCCGGCTATAAGGTAGACAACTTCGCCCGCGACTCCATCAACTTCCGGGCGGCAGCCAACCGCTACGAAACAGGAGATTACCAGCGCGCCATCGAGGCCTACACCAATTACCTGCGCAATTTCCCCAACGGAAAGTACCAGCTGGAAGCCCGTTACCAGCGCGGGGAATCATACGCTATCCTGCGCCAGTACTCACAGGCCCTGCAGGACTATGAATGGGTGGTCGACCAGGGGCCCAGCCGCTACTTCATGAAAGCGCTGGAAAAGGCAGCCGTTATCGCCTACCACCACGAACAAAACTTCGATAAGGCCTTCCAGTACTACTCCCAGCTGGAAGAGGCCTCCAACACGGACGATATGCGTTTCGAGGCCCAACTCGGCGCCCTGCGCAGCGCTTACCGCGCCGGCAATACCCAGGCTATCTATGGCCTGGCCAATAAAGTGGCGAACAACCCGAGCGCTACCAACCAGCAAAAGGCCTCCGCCTACTACTACCTGGGCAAACTGGCTTTCGACCGCCGCGATTACGACAATGCCCTGACCGCCTTTAATCAGGTGATACAACTGAGTGATAATGAACAAACGGCCGAGGCCCGCTATCTCAAAGCCTATATCCATTATCAGCGCCGCGAACTGGACAAAGCGCAGGAAATCACCCTCAACGCCAATAAGGAAAGTTCTGCCTATCCTTACTGGGTGGCCAAAAGCGTCATGCTGCTCTCCGATATCCTGGTTGAAAAGGGCGACCTTTACAATGCCCGCGCCGCACTGGAGGCCCTACTGGAAAACTATCAGGAGGATCCGCAGCTCGTCGCGGAAGCTCGCGCCAAACTGCAACAGCTCAACCAACAGATCATGGAATCCAGCCGGCTGGATCGCAACCCGAACTCCGGCCAGATGGAGTTCCTCAACGAAAGCAACAGCCGCAACCAGAATTGATTGCTGAGTTAAAAACAAATTCGAGAAATGACCAAGTTCCCTTTTTTATTTCTGCTTATTCTTCTACTGACAGCTCCTGCCCTGCTTTTCGGCCAGCAGGAACTGCCGACGGGAGAGGTGGATGTCATCCGCAGCTTTAACGCCCGCTTGATGGAAACCAAAAAGTTTGATCTGCAGCCGGAACTACCTCCGGTCGATACCATGACCAAACGACAGCAGTACAACATCACGGGGCGCCCCATGAATATTGACTATCCCGCTCCGCGCATCCGTCCGGTAGCCTTGCGGCCGGAAGCAAATCCGGAGATGTACCCCGGCTTCGCCCGCCTGGGAGGCGGATTCCCCCGCCTACTCTACGCGGAAGGAAGCTACACGCTGGTCAATAATGATAAATTCCTGATGGATGTCGACCTGCTCCACCGTTCTGCTAATAATACCAATAATGTAGAGAACCAGCGATTCGGCTATACCGATGCCGGCCTGGAGGGGACTTACTTCCACGATATGGGCTTTGCCATAAAAGGTCATGCAGGATACACTCAGGACAATGTGTTCTATTACGGCTACAATAACATTCCTCGCGATACTAGCGAAGCCCCCCTTTCCTTCGCCGCCGATGACGTCCGGCAAAGCTTCAAAACCATTGCGCTGGGCGGAGAGATCTTCAACAGCAAACCTACCCAGGCCGATTTCAATTACAGCGGCAAATTTGACTTCTACAACCTGCAGGATAATTACGCCGCCCGGGAGAATGGCTTCGACTTACAGCTGCAGGGCACTAAGTGGTTTCAGGAAGAGCAGGCCCTTCGGGTGCTCTTCCGCACTGATTTTACCGGATACAGGGATACGTCCAAACAAAGCCTAAACAACTTCTTCCTGAATCCCAGCTTCACCTACCATGGGGATATCTTCCGCGCTAAAGTAGGCGCCAATATCGCTAACTCCGACGATGAGTTCTTCTTCTTTCCGGATGTGGAAGTAGCCGTTAACGTCATTGAAAACATCCTTTCCGCTTTTGCGGGCGCCGAAGGAAGCCTGCAAAAAAACAATTTCAAAAACCTCAGCGATTACAATCCTTTCATCAACTCTCGTCCCGATATACGCAATACACGTTACACACACTTCTACGGGGGTATCAACGGCGAACTGCTGGGGGCAGACTATCAGGCTCAGGCCGGTTATAAACGCGCTAATGACCTCGCCCTCTATCTGGCCAACGAAGATACTATCCCGCGTTTCAACGTCCTCTACGATACGGTAGACATCTTTACCATCAAGGGCTCACTGACCATGCCGCTCTTCGAAGGGTTTAACCTCACCGGCGCCATCGCGCAAAACTTCTATTCTCCGAAAAATGAAGAAAAAGCCTGGCATCTACCCGCACTCGATGTTAACGTCGGCGCTACCTACCTAACCCTTGGTGAAAAGCTCAGCCTCCGTGCCGATCTTTTCATACAGAACGGCGTGCCCTTTAAAGATGAAAAAGGAGAAGCAGGCAATCTGAATGCGCTGCTCGACCTGAGCGCCGGCGCCGAGTACTTCTTTACCGAAAATATCGGTGCTTTCGCCAAAGTCAATAACATCCTTGATAATAAGCGGGAACGCTGGCAGTACTATCCGGTACTGGGGCTCAACGCAATGGCGGGAATTTCGGCGAGGTTTTAACGAAAAGCCGGATATTTACCCGGCCAAACGAAACTTAGCCTGGCGAATTCACCGTGCCGGGGCAGATGAAAAATGAGCGGTGCTTTCTTAATTTTTCGATACCGGATTGTTAGCTTTTGATTTAAGAACCAAAAATATTATCTTACAAAACAAAGCGACACGCGGAATCGACAAACATTGGCTTTTCTTAATCAAAATCAATAGAATATGAATATCACCTTCAATGAATTGCGGGAAATCAAACACCGGCTCCCCACCGGTAGCGTCGCTCGCATTGCCAAGACGCTTCAAGTTGATGAGCAAACGGTGCGCAACTACTTTGGAGCAAACAAATACGATAACGGCCAAATAATCGACAAACATGTCGAACCGGGTCCAAACGGGGGCATCGTCAACCTGGACGACACCACAATACTTGATCTCGCCAAGAAAATTATCGAGGAGTCCGAAAATCACGAAAGCCAGCTGGCTGAAGAAGAGCAGTGAAAGAAAAGCGGGAAATAAGCTCAAGGCCTATTTCCCGCTTTCATTTCAACACACACTTAACTGTACTCATACCTCCAGATAAAATTCACGCGTGAGGTCTTTGTAATCTTTTGTCCACCCTTTTCCACCTTCCTTCTTCAATACTAATTCATCACGGCGAACCGGCGCTTTGCGGCGCTCAAATTGCAGCAGCAAGCGTTCTACCGGTTTGTTGGGCAGCGGCCTTACTTCTGTGACCCGGTTGCAGAATAAGCGATAAGTTTCAGCCAGTTCCTGAAAGCGCAGTCCTTCTATGTGCGGCAGGACGACACAGAAACGGCCGGAAGGTGCAAGCAGATTCCGGACGGCCGTCAGCAGATCACCGTGGGGCATTTTTACAGTATGCCGAACCTGGTTTCTCTGCTGGTTACTGGAAAAGGTGCCGCCGGTAAAAAAAGGGGGGTTACTCACAATTAGATCATAGTGCTCCGGCTCAGCAGGATGGAAATTCTGAATAGAGGTATGAAAAACCTTCAGATGTTCCGACCAGGAGGATCTCTCCATATTACGTCGGGCCTGCTCAAAGGAAACTTCATCGATCTCTACGGCGTGGATTTGGGCCTTCTCGGTCCGTTGTCCAAGCATAATAGCGATGACCCCTGTCCCTGTTCCTATATCAAGTGCGTTTGCTACGTCCGATACATCCACCCAGGCGCCGAGCAGCACACCGTCCGTACCGACCTTCATCGCGCATTTATCCTGGTATATTTCGAATTGTTTGAATACAAAAGGCTTGGATTCCACAGCTCTCATAATAATAAAGAATGCTTTAACGACGTGCGATTAATAAGTGTCGGGTTTAGATAGGCAAGTGATTTTTCTTTTAGCCAAGGCGAAGGTCCCCGACCTTAGCAGAGCTAAGGGAGGCGGTTATTCAACAGTTTACCCCGTACACGGAGTGCCGGGGCCGGATAAAAGGAAAAGCACTCCTAGAAGACCCGACAGTTATTGATCGTCCGTCGCTTACCACAGCTAAACAAGTAAAGTACAAAAGTGTTGCCGAGGCGCTTCATTAACTATTGGGCATCCAGCATCCGGTCCAGTTCACTCCACTCGTACATCATCGATTCGGTAAGTCGTCGTATTTGTGGTATTGGTTCCCACATACCGGAATCCGACATAAACAACGCCGTCAAATTCAGAAAGGTCGGTATCTCCGGAGGGAACCCACTGGTTCTGCCCCACACTATCGCCGGCAATCGTGGGGTTGAGCTCGGTCCAGGTCGCCTGGTTGAAATTTTCTCCGTTAAAATCTTTTGAAATCCAGACGGACAGACCATCGTGTTCGTAGAAGGCTTGTGCGCTGCGGAAGGAGAGTGTTCGCGGCTCGTTGAGCAAGAGGGGCGGCGAGATCAACCAGCTTTCGATTTCCGGACTGTCGGCATTGTAGGCCGTGATTTCCGCATATTTGTTACCATTGAATTCTTTAGCCACCCATCGCTGCGCCCCTTTAACCGCCAGGTTGGTCCAGCCGGCAAGCGCTATGTCCGCATTTTCATTCTGGCTGCTGAAAGGTTCGTACAGCTCCGTCAGGGGGGTGATACCGGTATCAGGACCTTCGGTGACATCGTTGAGGTTGCGTATCATCAACTGCAAATCGTTAAATTGAGAGACGATACCGACCAGGTTCACCTTATTATCTGGCAGGAGTTCAGCAGCAAAAGAGGCGCTGCTGCGGGTAAAATGGATTATCGTACCGGTATCATCGGTAGCGGTCAGCAGGCCACCCCAGGTATCGCCACCGGATAATGTAATATTTTCGACCCTCACCAGGGTTGATTCCAGGTTAAAGGCATTGTTTTCAATTTCTTTCAGAGTGACCAGCCGCGGATTGGGCGCAACAGCATTCCCCAGGCTCGTAGCGCGATTGTTTCGAACCTGATTCAGTACCAGCAAGCCCCGGAGTTCGACCAACACTTGCCCGGAGATATTGATCTCTACTTCTTCGCCGAGTGCAAAGTTATGAGCCTCCTGAAAGCGAATTGCGATACCCGACTCTCCTTCCTGTAGCACCATAGATGTCGCTTCAATATTGCCGTTATCTTTATCTGAAATGACGATGCCTTTGATTTTGGTATCGGAGGGAGCCACGCGGGTTCCATCGGCGAAGGAGTCCCGCAAGGACGAGATTGTGAGGAACTCCGGATCGTTTCCTCCCGAAGACTGACCGCAGCGTTCTTCTTCGAATTGCAAATCCGCCATATCCCGGATGAACAACAGCTTATCATTTCTAGAAACGCGGTAAATCGCCGTGATGCCCCCCCTCAACGACGGTGTCAGGGATCCGGCAAAACGGGCGAAACCACTGGTCCGAAGTATAATGGTATTCCCCTCGCAATTTTCCAGTATCCGGTTTAGGGACTTTCGGTTGGATGCGTCGGCAAGAACCACGCCCGTATCCGCCTCCGTAAATTGCAGGTCCTTGAGATGAATCAGGGTATTGATCCTGTCTTCGGAAAGGTCGTTAAGCCCTACCGTATCGGCAACAAGCGGCTGATTTCTGACAGCGCCGATGAGGTGGTCAGCAATGAGGGGTTCTTCCAGCGGGGTATCCGGGCTTCCGTTCAGTTGGATCACGCCCCGGTCGTCTCCCAGGTAAAGCCCCTGTACAAGCACGTAGACCATACGGCCGGTGGGGAAATCGTTGTATAAGCCCGCGGCATTGAGGCGCAACTCAATCCCTGCTGTTTCATCCTCAATAATAATGCTGTTGAAAAAATTGCCCGACTGATCATCGGCGATGACAATGCCTCCGATAATGATATTGGAATCAATCCGCTGATCTTCCTCGCCCATTACGTGGAGGTTTTTCAACTCCTGTATCGTCATATTGGCTGTGATCGCAGGCGTGCCCGGAACCGGAGGCTCATCGAAATCCTGATCGACGCAGCCCGTCAAAACGACAAGTAATAAGAGTATCAGACAAGGAATCGGTAGTTCTCTTTTGTACGCCTCCATTGAAAAGTAGTTTGGTGATGTCAAAGCCTCAGGGCCAGTTGAACGAAGAAATTTCTTCCCCACCCGTAAAAGTAGTGGTTGGGATATTTGTTGACATCCTTGTTCTCATAGTCGAAGCGGAACTGCTCGTAGCCGCCGGTAATAAAATCCTGATTGTCGAGAATATTGTTCACCCCGACGTTTAAATCGAGAAAGACATTATTAATCTGAAAAGACTTTCCGCCGAAGAAATCCAGGGTATAGGCCGCCGGCGCCTTTTCCTGAAAGATGATCGCCTTCCAAAGGTCTGACCCTTCGCTCACTACATCGTCATCGGCACGGTATACCACTGCCTCTGTCGTGCGGCGATCGGGGTTAAAATCCAGCCATATGTCATCGAAATAATTAACCTTAAAACTGGCGAACCAATATCCCGGCGAAGTGTAATTGAGGCCGGCGCTCAGCGCAGTCTGGGGCGTATTGGGTACGTAGAAATTCTTGATGAAGGCCGTATAAGAACGCAGTGGGTCCTCTTGATGATCGAGCATCACTGTCACTTCCGGCCGGTTGATGTAGGTGTATTGCCCTACCGCAGCGGTGGTAGTGATACGCAAGCCAGGCAAAATAGCCCAGTCAACAGCCGCCTCCACCCCGAAATGCTGGGTATTGATGCCTTGCATAAGGTAATTGATCTCTCCGCCCTGCTGCTCTACATTTTCGGCCGCGCGAACATTATCGAAATAGAAGCTGTTGTGACGCAGCTGATTCTCAAAGCGCGTGTAGTACCCTGTCAGGCGTATTTTAGCGAAGGGGCCGCGGTAGAGATAGCCTCCTTCGGCGCTGTATATCGTTTCGCTTTCGAGATTGGACGCCATGTCACTGCGGGTGCGGGGAGAGATAAAAGCATCCTCCTGGAAAGGAGCGCGGTTGAGGTAGGCCCCCATCATTTGCAGGTAGTTCCGGCCGTTAAACTTGATCGACAGCCCTGCTTTTCCTCCGTAGTTTTCAAAACGCACTTTTTCCGAGGGGCCGGCCGATGTGTTGGGAAAAATACCGTTGCGCCACAGTCCTTCCCGGTAAAATTCAGTCATTGAGCCATGCCCTGCCAGGAATATATCGATTTTGCGAAAGGTGAACTCGAATTGGAGCCAGGCAGCGGCCCGCTGCAGGTTGTGACGATAGTTATAGCCGAAGGTATCTCCTTTCTGCACCACCCGGTCCGGGCGGTTGAGATCCGGATGCCGGGCGTCCGGATTACTGGGATAAGCCAATTCGGCAAACTTGTCGATATCGAGATAGTAGTCGGCGTCGAGCAGGTCATCTACGAGCTTAAAGCGCTGGCTTTGCCACTGTTGCCACTCCAGGCCTCCGCTGAGGGCAAAACGGCTGCTTATAACACTTTTTAGGTTGGTTCTCACGCTGAGCAGTTCTTCGTCGCGACGTTGTTCTTCGATCAGGTACTGAGCCCGGCGGCCGGTGATGTCATTACCCGCAATACCGTTGGCGCCTTCGATCGTGGCCAGGTTATTCCGGTTGACATCGTAAAGCCTTGCCCAGTTGACCTGGCTGACCGACGGGTCGCTGCGAAATTTCTCGGCGACGGCGTCCGACTGCCCGTTATCCATAAATCCGGGGCTGCGCCGGTAGTAAGCAGGGCGGGGATCGCGACCGTCGTACCAATACAGTCCGGTATTGCCCATGCGCCCGATTTGGTAGGAGGCCGCTGTGGTCAGCGTAGTCTGCCCGCCCATCTTCCAGTCGTGGCGAAGAATCGCCGTAGGCTGGTGCATGCGCCGGACCGAGGCGTTGCGTATCTCTCCTGCCTGAAAGCCCCAGTTGGGGTTATAGGAGTTGGATTCAGCCAGGCCATAGAATTCCTTGGTGGTGGCCGACTGAAGCCCCTGCGAAATCGGGGAGCCGAAAGCGGTCAGGTTAAACTCGTGTGCCTTACCCAATTGTTTGCTCAATGACAAAAAGTAGGACCAGCCGTCGTAGAAAGCACCGGGAATGGCGCCTTCCTGCGCCCAACGCCTCGAGCCCGCGATCGTAGCCGCCCAGCCGTCCGGGCGGGTTCCGGTAGACAAAGAGAGCATGGCCTTGTTGCGGTAAAGGCGATTGGCAACGGCGTAAGAGGCTTTGATCTGACGGCGTTGCCGGGAAGCGCGGGTATCGATAGAGGTAGCACCGCCGATGCCGCCGAAAGCAAAAGCTGATGGGCTCAGGCCCACTTCGCTGCGACGGTTCCGGAGTACATCATTAAGGCCAGCCCAGGAATACCAACTGAGCATACCGCTGCCCGGGTCATTGAGCGGTACACCGTTCAGTAAAACTCCGGTGTTTCGGCTGTCGTACCCGCGCAAGCGAAAGCGGGCAGCAGCAAAATGATAAGCAGCTGTAGAAATAAAAGCATCCGGAGAAGCCGCCAGCAAGCCCGAGAGGGATTCCGCTCCCGTCCCCACGCTTTGCCCCCCCTCAAAGGTAACCGTCGGAACAAAATCTTCCGACATCATCTGGTCAATGTCCTCCTGCGGCCGCAGTGGAATAATACCGATATCTATTTCATTTTGACCCGAGAGCTGAAAGTGGATGGTCTTGGTCTCATAACCGTTTTTTTCAAAAACGAGTACCACATCCTGTTCCAATCGCGGCGTTTTGAAAATAAAACGGCCGGATTCGTTGGTAAGGGTCGTTTTCAACAGAAAGAAAACTGTCGTATTGGCAACAGGTTTATCCGTCCGGGTATCCCTAACCGTTCCCTGAATGATTGTTTGTCCCCAGCCAGACGCCTGCCCCAACAGGATAAAAAGGACGCCTAGTAGAAGCTTTTGGTGTACTACTCGAAGCATAGTTCTTGGTAATCGGTCGTTTAAAAATTAGTCCTGGGGCCTACCTTTCAATAGAACCTCCCTTTATGGGTGGTGTGTCGATAGGTGAATTTTATCACTCCGGGGGGAAATTGGGATAGTCACTTGGATCTGCGTTATCATGCAGAAGCATCTGTCAAAGATAACTGCCTTATGATGAACGATCAATGCAACGGGCTTATTTTTCTTGTATTTTTATTTTTTAATACTTTTTCTACTCTTTTTCAAGGTATTGCTTTTCGCAAAAAAGTAATTCTGAAAATTTCTTCTGCTGATTTCCCGGCATAACCCTATTTTTGTCTATAAAAATACCATTTAAATAAATATGGAACAACGCCCGCTGGAACTCAGCACCGACTTTACCTACGCGCTGGATCTGCTCGAAAAGAAGGGGGTCAACCTGTTCATAACGGGGCGGGCCGGCACGGGGAAATCCACCCTGCTGCAGTTGTTCCGCAATACGACGCGTAAAAAAACCGTCGTGCTTGCGCCGACGGGTATCGCCGCGCTTAACGTCAAAGGGCAAACCATTCACTCTTTTTTTGGATTTCCACCACGCCCACTGTCAAAAAATGATATCAAAAAACGACGCAACCGGGGCCTCTATAAAAATATCGAGGTGTTGGTTATCGATGAAATTTCCATGGTTCGGGCCGACCTGCTTGACAATATAGATTACTTTCTGCGTATCAACCGGGAAAATCGCCAACCCTTCGGAGGGGTACAGCTCGTTTTTTTCGGCGATCTTTTCCAGCTTCCACCGGTCGTTGCGACCAATGCCGAAGCCATGCTTTTCCAAGAGCACTACGACTCCCCCTACTTCTTCTCCGCAGCGGTTTTCCGCGAAGGCTTTCCAATGGAAATGCTGGAGCTGAGCAAAGTCTACCGCCAGGACAATCGTCATTTTTTGCGACTGCTGGACAGCATACGGCTCAACCAGGCGGATTACGACGATCTGGAAGACCTCAACCAGCGCTGCCTGCCCGATTTCGAAGCGGAGGAATTCTACATTACCCTGACCGCCCGCAACGCCAAGGCCGATATCATCAACCGGCGGGAACTAGACAAGATACCCCTTCCCGACCGTGTGTATATCGCCTCTATCTCCGGCAACTTCAAGGCCAGCCTCTACCCTACCGACCCGGCGCTGCGGCTCAAGTTGAACGCCCAGGTAATGTTTATCAAAAACGATCCGGAACGGCGTTTTGTCAACGGCACCATCGGTAAGGTAGTCGATATGAAAGCCGAGCGAATTACGGTCGCAGTAGAAGAAGGAAGCGGCCAACGCCGCGAAGTTGAAGTCGAACGCATGGAATGGGAAATACTGCGCTACATTCAGAACAAGGACAATCCGGAGAAAATCGATACCGAAGCGCTGGGCGCTTTCACCCAGTTCCCTCTGCGGCTGGCCTGGGCGGTCACCATCCACAAAGCGCAGGGAAAAACGTTCGACAAGGTCATTATCGATTTGGGTAAAGGAGCTTTCGAACACGGACAAACTTATGTAGCCCTGAGCCGCTGCCGCACCCTGGAAGGCATCGTACTCAAACAGGCCTTGCGCCCGCGCGATATTATGACCGATGAACGCATCGTCGATTTTTATGAACGGCACTGTTGAAAGCTGGTGAACGGAAAAAGAGATAACAAAACAGTCTTCGCCATCAGGTGGTTTCTACAAAAATTACTATTTTAAAGGCGTAAAAAATACTCAACAAATATTTTGTTATATGGCAAAGTCAAGAAAACAACGCAGAAGAGAACGAAAGGATGAAAGGGACGCCAAAAAATTTTTTACCGTGGTGGGAATCGCTACGATCGTATTACTCGGATTGCTCTATATCATTTTCCAGAGCTCCTGAGCGGTAGTCGAGCAATACCCATTCCGTTTCCCGGAAAAGATCAGTCCAGCCCGATACCCGTACACTGTCCGCAGGCGGGGGAACAGACTTGATACGCTCCAACGGCGCAATATACAAGCCATTCCCCCGCTCTCCTACCTCCTCCGGCCGTTTCAGACCGGAATAAGCAGTTTTTAAATACAGCGCCACATTGTTTCGATCCGGCCCATCGATCAGGTAAACGGGCTCCTGTGCGAAGTGAAATTCCGCAGCAGCTTCAACGATCCTTTTCGGTAGGTTGCGCCGGTTTTCGATCAGCGGATAAACCTGTAGCCAGAAAAGCAGCGTAGGCAGTAACCCACTGGCGATCGTCGCTCCCCAAATGTAACGCCGGTTGCCGCTGAACAATCCGATCACACCTACAAAGCTAAGCATCCAGTATACAGCTACAAATGCCAGCGCCGAACGAAAACCCACTCCCCCAAAGCGAAAAAAACCGCCCAGCATAAGTAAAGTGGAAAGTAGAAACAGCAGCACCAGGTGCAAGATCGCGCCGCTGCGCACCAGCCCCCGGTAGGGATATTTCTCCTGAAAATAGACGTGCATCTGCTTGGCGATCAGCAAGGCCAGCACCAGGTGCAGGACATGCGACTGCGCGATGAGGGCCGACGCCAGCAGGGAGGCGTTGAGCAGCGCCAGTTCCTCTACCCGCCGCAATTTGGGAACCAGCTCCCACAATCCTCCCAGCAGAAATCCCAGGAAGGGAAACATCCCCAGCAAAGCGTAGAGGTAAAAGCCCGCACTGAAAGGCGCCAGGTACTGCTCCGCCCCGGTCCAGTCGATCAGCTCCGCACTGTGCAGTACAGCTCCGAGCAGTAGGATAGCCCCCCAGGGTTGAAGCTTCCACATGCGCCGTCCCTGCGGATGCCGCCAGTACCACAAAGCCGGTAATAGGGCAAAGAGTAAAACGGTGGATAGCGGACTGGTCCAAAGTCCCAGCGATAAGACCAGATAAAAAGAGAGTCGCCACAGCAAGCCGGGCTCTTTCAGATAGCGAAGCAATAACAGATAGCCCAGGGCGTGCCAGCAAAAGGTCCAGCTGTCCAGCGTGGCGACCTTCGCCAGGTTGGGCAGGAGAAAAGAACTGCCCAGCACGAGAATAGTCCACCAGGCCGCCCTGCCGCCCAACACCGGCCGGGACAAAGCGTATATTCCCGCAAGGCTGATCAGGAGGATCAGTACTCCGGGAAGACGAACCCAGAAGGTGTGGGTAGGATTTTCCGTGATCAGGGCCGACAAATAATGGGCAGGTGTTCGAACGGGAGTAGCCTGGTCAATATGCGCATTCCATAAAAACCGGGCCTCCGCACCATTCCAGACCGTAGCAATATCATTAATTACCAGTACATTGGTTACGAATAACAGTCCGCAAATCAGAAAAAACAATCGTCTGCTGGAAGAGATCGACATATCAGATGCTGGCTTTAAAAAGCAAATGCCGGTATATCGCGCAGCCGGCAGGAAAGTGCTTTAATGTATTTATTATCTTGGGGCCTAATATACACCGGATATCCCGGTTACTGATTTCAATTATTTCTTTTTTCGCTCCAAAGGCAAGGCATGAATCTACCGCAAGATATATTACTGGAGTTGCAATACCTGCCCCCGGTGCAATACTTTACGAAGTTTTTGCTCCACGATACCGTATGGATAGAACAGCAGGAGCACTACCAGAAAGGAACCTATCGCAACCGGGCTTACCTTGCCGGTCCCAATGAGCGGCAGCGGCTCTCCGTACCGCTCGTCAGTGGTAAGAATGAGCAGCAACCCATTCGCGAAGTGGAAATCGCCTATCGCGAACGATGGCAGCATCAGCACTGGCAGAGCATTCAAACGGCCTATGGCAACGCACCTTTTTTTGAGTTTTACGCTGAAAGCCTGGCGCCTTTTTACCAACGCCCCTACCGGTTCTTGTTTGATTTCAACCGGGGTTTGCTGTTGACCACACTGAAGCTCTGCGGTCTGGAATCACAACCGGCATGGACGCAACAATACCGGGAAGATCCTGGTTCATCGGTTCTCGATTTTCGAAACGCCATCCATCCGAAGAGGCGCCGGGCGAAAAGGGACCCTTATTTCGAGGCAGCCCGCTACCGGCAGGTATTTGAGGAAAAGACAGGCTTTTTGACCAATTTGAGTATATTGGACCTGCTATTTTGCTCAGGGCCCCAGTCTATCATGATCCTGGATGCCTCCATCCGCAAACCCAAAAAAAACAATTCGTGACCAAACTGATCAACCGCGACCTGCAGGCCTTCCGCGCCCGTATTGACGAAATCATCAAAGACCTGCACGAACTCACCATCCGCATCTCCAATGAGGAATTATCGAAAACAGTGAGCGACCTGCGCAACCGCATCCACGAACCCTTTATGTTTGTCATCGTCGGGGAAGTCAAGGCGGGCAAAAGCAGTTTTATCAATGCCCTGCTCGGCACAGGCGAAGAAGTGGCCAAAGTGGCGCCACAGCCCATGACCGACATGATACAGCAGATTTTGTACGGAGAGGAGAAAGAAGAAATCACCATCAACAAGTATCTGAAAAAGATCCTTATTCCCGTCGACATCCTCAAGGAGATCGCCATCGTCGATACGCCCGGCACCAATACCATCATCGAACACCATCAGGAGATTACCGAGCGCTTCATCCCCGCCTCCGACCTGATCGTTTTCGTTTTCGAAGCCAAAAATCCTTACCGGCAAAGCGCCTGGGACTTTTTTGACTACATCCACGAAGACTGGCGCAAGAAAGTCATTTTCGTACTGCAGCAAAAAG
Organism: uncultured Saprospiraceae bacterium; assembly: GCA_964632995.1. GTDB lineage: Bacteria > Bacteroidota > Bacteroidia > Chitinophagales > Saprospiraceae > CAZWDL01. Next base: position 13,357 of record CAZWDL010000015.1, on the reverse strand, counting down.
ATCTGTTGCCGGAGCAGGACCTGCAGGTCAACCTGAAAGGCTTGCGGGAGCAGGCCAGGACAAAAGGCCTTAAAGAGCCGAAAGTATTCGCCACCTCCGCCAAAGCGGAAATGGAAGGCCGCGAGGAAGAGAGTGGTTTTCAAGCCATACGCAACTACATTTCCGATCACATCACCGGAGGGAAAGCGCCCATCCTGAAGTTGCAGAATAACGTCAACACTTCTAAAAATATCAACGACCGCATAGCAGAAGGACTCGATCTGCGCCGGCGGCAATATAAAGTCGACGTGGAATTCAGGCAGGACATCACTGAGACGCTCGAACAACAGGAAGTGAAATCCAAAAAACAGGTGGACGTGCTGGTGGAAAACCTGCTGGCCGGCTATGACCGCATCACCCGCCGTAAAGAGCAGGAACTCAGCTCGGGGTTGTCCTTCTTCTCCCTGGTGCGCCGCTCTTTCGCCTCCATTTTCAGCAAAAAAGCTTCCGCACAGGAATGGCTGGAGGGCCTGGTCAAAGACCTGGAAAAAGAACTCAACGAAGAGTTGAAAAACAAGCTCAACGAAGGCGTGGTCGACCTGGCCGACAGCATTCAGCAGATGGCCAAAATCATCGATCTGAAAATTCGCAACAGCAAAACCATTTTGCGCAACGACCACGAGCTGTTCAGCAATATCGCCGAGCGACGCAACAATATTCTTCAGGAACTGCAATCCGAGTTTTCCCGTTTCATCAGCCGCTCGGAAAATTTTACCGACGAAACCCTATTTCCCGAAAGCAGTTCCCTGGCGCCCAATATCGTTTCCGGCAGCGGCATCGCCGCCGTAGGCATCATCATCGCTGCGGTCACCAGCGGCACGGTACTGGATATTACCGGCGGG
>CAZWDL010000015.1:0-12466 GCA_964632995.1 uncultured Saprospiraceae bacterium | reverse complement strand
CTCACCGCCATAGGCCTGCTCTTCGCCAGCTTCTCCACCCGCGGCAAACGCCGCAAAATCATCGAGGGCTTCCAACGGGAAATCGCCGAGGGCCGCGATCAAATTGAAACGGAGGTTACCGACAAGCTGAAGACCTACATCCACAACCTGAAAGAAAAAATTGACGCCAATTTCCATCGCTTCGATGAGCTGCTGGAACGCGAGGAACAACAGCTCGCCGAACTGGAAACCCAGCACGACGATATCGATCAGCGCCTGGAAGGAATGCAGGAAGAGTTGGAGGAAGCCTTGTGATTCAGGGTGGCATGACCCGTTTGGTTTTCTCCGCCCGGTAGTACGGCGCCCCTGTAACACCGCTCCAAACCCATTTCACCGGCCAATTCGAAACTTTTGTCTAAAGAAACACGTCTTATGAAGAAAGAGATAATGGAAACCAAGCTCGAATCGTTAATTTGAACCACGAGAGCAGAAAAAGTATATACATCCATGAAAAATAAATCCGTAGCGGCTACACTGGCTTTATTAATGGGCATCTTCGGAGTTCACCGATTTTACCTGGGCCAGCGGTTTTTAGGCATCGTCTATCTCGTTCTTTTCTTTTTCACCTTCACCATTTCCGTTGAAGAGGAGGCGCCTTTCGTTTTGGTGCCGGCCTTACTGGGTTTTATTGACGCCATCCTGTTGTTTGTCATGCCGGAAGAAGAATTTAACGGAAGATACAATAAGAAATATTTTGACCGAAAGGACGAGCAGGGCCGCCGGCGCAATGATTACCGGTACCAACCCAGCCGTTCCTACGACCCGATGACGGATGTCGGCAGGAAAACACCAGCTTCCAGAGCCAGCGAATTCAAACGACTGGGGGTCAGTCTTTTCCGCGAAATGAATTTCGACGGTGCCGTGGATGCCTTCGAGCGGGCGCTGGACGAGAAATTTGACGATTATTCTACTCATTTTAACCTCGCCTGCGCCTATTCCATGCTAAAAGAAGCTGAACCTGCTTTTTATCACCTGGAAAAAGCCGTGGAATTTGGGTTCACCAACCTGGACAGAATCCACCAGCACGACGCACTGAGCTTTCTGCGCGTTCAGCCTACTTTTGATGACTTTGTACGCAACGGCTATCGCCAGCTCGATACGCTGCCCTCCGCTGAGCCGCCCAGGGAAATGCCTTTCGAAGCCCAATCGGAGGAAACTGATGATTTGCTGCAACAGATCATCAAACTCGGTGATCTGCGCGATAAGGGGATCTTGACGGAACAGGAGTTTGCCAAACAAAAGAAAAAAATCTTAGGAGGAGAGTGAGATGAAAGGGTGCACATTAACAGGTCATAAACCTGAGGTAAGCGGCATTCACCGACCTTAATCGCCATTTCACCAACTATTCTTTGGAACTACCGGAAACGCTGGTATTCTTGCAGTGTATTCACCAAAAAAACACTGCCATGAAAAGATTATTGCTTATCGCCCTTGGGCTCTCTTTATTTCTGACTGGTTGTATTCCCAGCCTTCATCCGCTCTACTCTCCGGAAACCCAAATCTACAGTCCAGAATTGCTCGGCACCTGGATCAGCGTGGAAGATGAGGGTGTCTGGACTTTCGACCCTGGAAAAGAAGGGGAAAATTACCGGCTCACGTACTCTAGCGACCGCTTTTTACAGGAAGGAATCCAGCAGGAATTCTACGAGGTGTATCTGGTAAAACTGGGTGATTATCACTTTCTGGATTTCAAGCCCCTGGAAAAAAACCTCAGCGCGGAGCAGTTAAGCATCGCCTGGATGCTCCCTACCCACAGTTTCGCCCGCGTGGATTTTGAGGAAAAGGGAATTGTCGTCCGGATGTTTGATTACGAATGGCTGGAAAGTCTGTTTGAAGAAAGGAAGATCAGGATGAAACACGAAAAGGTGGAAGACGGTACGATTGTACTTACCGCCACTACCAGTGAACTGCAAAGCTTTATTCACAAATACGCGGAGGAGGAGCAGGCTTACATCGATCCCGTCACTTTGCGTAAAACCGAAAAATGAGTATGGCCGGCAAACTCACATATATATTGAACGCTTGCCTCAACTCGAACTGATGGCGGTCTGTGGTGATGCCATTGAGGCGGGAGAATACCTGCAGAAGGAGAATATTGATCTTTTACTGCTCGACATCCATCGAAATAATTTACTAAAGCGGTTGGAAGAATCTTGATTAAAGATGCCTCCCAGCCTCTGATCATATAGCCAGGAAATTTGGCACAGGTTCCTTATCTTGGTCGGAAAGTACGAGCGCTATGGATTTCAGCGGAAAAAATGTATTGATCACCGGCGGTTCCCGGGGCATTGGACGGGCGGCAGCGATCGCTTTTGCAGCTCGGGGCGCCCGGGTAGCCATCAACTTCAGAAGTAATAATGAAGCCGCGACGGAAGCCTGCGACCTCATGCCGGGCGAGGGTCATTTCGCTGTCAAGGCAGACGTCGGCAGCCCGGTCGCCGTGCAGCGAATGATCGATACGGTGGTGGAGGAGTTCGGCAGCCTGGATATTTTGGTAAATAATGCCGGGGTATTTCGCCACCATCCCCTGGAAGAGATGGAATACGAAGATTGGCAAATGGCCTGGCACACTACGCTTCAAACCAACCTCATCGGCCCGGCTAACATCTGTTATTGCGTTGCCCGGCAAATGATCAGACAAGGCGGCGGCCGCATCGTCAACGTCTCTTCCCGCGGTGCTTTCCGCGGCGAACCCCGGGCGCCTGCCTACGGCGCCAGCAAGGCGGGGCTCAACGCTATGAGCCAGTCTCTGGCTCAGGCCCTGGCTCCGAAGGGGATATTCGTGGGCGTCGTCGCGCCGGGTTTTGTCGAAACCGATATGGCGGAAGGCCATCTCACCGATGAAGTCAAACAGCAAAGCCCGCTGCACCGGGTGGCCAAACCCGAAGAGGTGGCTTATGCCATCCTCTTTATGGCTTCCGAGGGCGCCGAATTCACGACCGGCGCCATCCTGGATGTCAACGGCGCTTCCTACCTCCGCAGCTGACTCCCATCGATCTGTCAACCGTCATCACCTGACAATCCTTTGTTTTTCAACCAGCGCAGCGCTTCGCGCCTGGTCAGGGAAGACAAATCGGTTTCCCGCACAAAATCGATTACTGCTTCGGGAGCGGTGCGAGAGTACTGGCGCAGGGCCCATCCGGCTGCTTTTTTTACAAAAAACTCCCGGGACTCCGCTCTCCGGCGAATATAATTGAATAGCAAATCAGCGTCTGTTTGATCTTTGTAGTCCAGTTGGAAGAGGACAGCGGCGCGCTGATACCAGATATTGTCTAATTCAATCCAGCGCTCCGTGTAAGGAATGATAAGTTCCGGATAGCGCAAAAAGAGCGGCCCGGCGATTTTGGGAGAGAGAAAATCGACCGTATCCCACCAGGATTTACGACCGATCAGTTCTTCAATTAAGGGAAGATAGGAAGCATCGAGCCGGCGCATAGCTCTCAGCAGGATGTCTTTGACAAAATACTGCATCTCGCGGTGCGGTTCCTCAAAGCAGTAGCGGCACAATTGCTTCAACACATCGGGATCATCGGGAATGCCTGCTGACTGCAGGACTTGCCGGGAGAGCCTTTCCCGTTCCGGCGCCTTGATACCGTAGAATTCAAAGCGGTCTTTCATGTACCGCTTCATGTGAACGGCATTCTGAGGATTGGCATAAGGTTGATATGCCGATTTGATTTTCTCCAGGTAGGCCAGGGCTTGTGCTTGCATGGAACGAGGGCGTGATGCTCAATGGTAGAACAAAGGATTTCTTTTCGAACAGAAAGGGAAGTAACTGAGTTCAATCCCGTATTCATCCCATCCCTCATAAGTCCAGCAACGCCGCTACCAGATCCGGCTCCGAAATGGGATCCATAGGGACGTGAACCAGCTGGCTGCTGGTCTTTTCCAGGTCGTTTCGCCCGTAGTACAGCGTTCCTCCTTCCAGGCCCATGACCACGACGCTGGCCGGCATATTGGCAGGGACATTAAAAAGCGTGAACTTGTTACCGGACAAATACATGCGTCCTACCGCGTTAACCTCTTTGAAAACCAGCAGGGCGACCTGATCATCCAGCTTGCGGACCGGGCTGATCATGCGTGCGCTGACCATGGTCCGGTTAGCCCTTTTGGCAAAGAGATAACTGCAGGAGAACCAGTTGAAGTGATCGAGTTCAAAAGTGAAGTGTTTGCGGTCTCCGATTTTTCGTACCCGCACATCCTGGTTCTCTACCGGTTTCCAGTCGAACACCTTTTCGGCGCTGAAGGGACGCGTAGTGGAGGTACTGCCTGCGTACAGCCGCATACCAAGCGGATTGCGCAGGGAAGTAGCTACTGGCAGTTCTACCGCTACCGGCCGGGAAAGTTCCAGCGGCAACAGGTTCTGACTTCCTTGCAGGTAAATCAGGCCGGCCGTTTCCAGGAAACGGTCCTGGGAAGTACTGGCTTTTCCCGAACAGACCACCATGGGCCTCGAGAATATTTCTATCAATTTAATTTCTACTTCCTCTTGCACGGGGTTTCCGGATACATCGCAAAAAGATAAAGGGAAAAAGGTAAGGCGGGTACCCTGTGCACCAATGATCGTGGTCCGTCTTGACGGATTGATCAGGAAAGATTGCGCCGCGGTTCCATTCTTGGTGAAAAATTCGCCGAAAGACCGGTAGGGACTGCCGCTCAAGGTTCTCACCACAGGCGTATGGTCTGACCTCATGATTGATTAAGTTTTCTCATTAGTTAATCTAGTCCTTCGCCTCTCAACAAATTGGAGGTTTGAATAAAAATAATTAAACAGGCTTATCGGGCAAGGCCTCTAATCGAGCTAATTTATCGAACCTCTTAAATAATTTGCGCTTCTTTCGATGGGAGGGAATAAATAAACGCAGCGTATTGAGCTTTTCAGCTACTCAAAGATACTTCTTTTAGCTCAAAAGGTGCAAATTTCGTTCTACTTTTTTGGGAAAATCGCTTTGACAGTATTGTTGTAAATTTGTGCTTTGCGCAATAAGAACGGAAGCATCGTATGAGACCATTAGCGGAAAGAATGCGCCCAAAGACCCTGGACGAATATGTAGGGCAACAGCACCTGGTTGGAAAAGGCGCCGTATTACGTCAGGCAATTCAATCCGGCCAGTTGCCCTCTATCATTCTATGGGGGCCGCCGGGAGTAGGCAAGACGACCTTGGCGCGCATTATTGCTCATCAGCTCGAACGCCCCTATTTCACCCTCAGTGCTGTCAGCTCCGGGGTGAAAGATGTGCGGGAAACGATAGAAAAAGCCAAACGCAAGCAATTTTTCGACCGTCCGAATCCCATTCTTTTTATCGATGAGATCCACCGCTTTTCCAAGTCGCAGCAAGACTCTTTACTGGGAGCGGTGGAGGACGGCACCATCACCCTCATCGGCGCCACTACGGAAAACCCCTCCTTTGAGGTGATTTCCGCCCTGCTTTCCCGCTGCCAGGTGTATGTGTTGCGCCCATTGGAAAAGAAGGACCTCATTCAGTTAGTCCGGCAGGCCCTGAAAAAAGACGAATACCTGCGGGAAAAGGAAATAGAGATCAGCGAATACGACGCCCTGCTGCAATTTTCCGGCGGGGATGCCCGAAAGCTGTACAATGTGCTGGAGCTAGTGAGTAATTATCAGGATGAAGAAGGGCGGGTAAGGGTCAACAACGAACTGGTGACGCAGCTGATTCAGGAAAACCTGGCTATTTATGACAAAGGCGGCGAACAGCATTACGATATCGCATCGGCATTCATCAAGTCTATTCGCGGTAGTGATCCCAATGCGGCGGTTTACTGGCTGGCCCGGATGATCGAAGGCGGCGAGGATGTCAAATTCATCGCCCGGCGTATGGTCATCGCCGCGGCCGAAGATATCGGGCTGGCCAATCCCAACGCTCTTCTAATGGCCAGCACTGCTTTCCAGGCCGCACAGGCGGTGGGATTGCCCGAAGCACGAATTATCCTGTCGCAGGCGGTCATTTACCTGGCCACTTCTCCCAAGAGCAATTCAGCCTACGAAGCCATCAATCAGGCGCAGACGCTGGTCCGAAAAACGGGAAGTTTGCCCGTGCCGTTGCATATCCGTAATGCGCCAACCCAGTTGATGAAGGATCTGAACTACGGAAAACAGTATAAATACCCACACAGCTACCCGGGTAATTATACGCCTCAGGAATACTTACCCGAGCAGCTTTCGGGAAGCAAACTGTTCGAACCTCAGCAAAACCCTTCGGAGGAGAAAATCCGGCAGCGGATGCAGCGCTACTGGAAAGAAAAGTACAAGTACTGATAACCTTCGGAAGCATCGGGTTTGCGGAGCCGCCAAATCGCAAAGGCCGGAGAAACCGGTAAGCCGACCGGGGTTCCCCGGCCTTTGCCGAAGCTCTCAGGGCCGGCGCTTCCGCCTACATGCCCATATCATCATCCTGCCCGGTGGAGGGACTTTTATAATTCAGAGGCTCTTCCGAGAAACGTTCGTACAGCTTATTGCTGCTGTAGACATCTATGCTTTCCATATGTTCAAAAAAATGATTGAGGAAATCAATAATGTCTTCCCTGTTTTGTTGTTTGAGCAACCTAAAGTTGCTAACGTAATCGATAATTTCCTCCTCCTTGAACCTGAAGTAGTTAATGGTCCATTTCATAACAGCGTCATCTATCGGGGGGCCCAGAAGGAGCCGTTGGCGAATACTTGTCAGCCCGTAATCACTATTCGGAACGGCGTAGGGCGGGTTAACCAGGCCGGCGAAATCAAAATCGTAAGGCACGATCAGCCCCTGATCTGAGTCTTTTAACCTCAGGTATTTGAGGTTGCGCATCATCTTCGCATTCCAGTCGGCATTGCCAATCATGTACTGAAACATAGACATGACCGCCACGTTTTCTGCTTTCAGTTCCTCCGGCTTCACATTCCGGCATTCATCACATTCTTCTCCTCCTGAACGATAAGCTAACTCGTCAATATCTTCCAGCAGAAAACCGTAACGCCGGATTTTTTGTTTCTTACCCTGAGTGTTCAGATAAGTGATTTTGACTAACTGTACGCGGTAGCTGTGTTCGCTGAGCAGATTGTACAACTTGTAAGCCAGGTACTCTTTGAAGACGTTTTGATTGCCCTCGAACTTTTCTTCCAGGCAGTGGGTTACCAATTTAAGCGAACGAAAAACCGGGTCCAGCCCGGCCTGCCGCAATGCATCCTCCGGAAATTTGAGCTTAAGCGGCGGAAAAGCACAAACACGGCGACGATACCTGCCCCGAAGGCGAATATTGGCCGAACGTTCAACCAGGCCCTTTCCCGGCACTTCAAATTGCAAAGTAGCTGATTGATAATCCTCGCTGGGGGCGTTTTCCATTAATTGAGAAACATCGGTTTCTATCGTCAATTCAAGTACTTCCTGGCCGGAGAGTTCATCAAAAATAGTCGGTATGGTATGGGGGGAGGTGTTGGCGTGGGCGGCGAAGGTATCTGCCCCCGCTCCGAGGAATAAGGCTATCGCCAAAGCAACAGTACGGGTAATCATGGTGCTTTCTCTTTTTAATCCATTTAAAATAACAACTGGTTATTGAGAGTTGCTTTATCAGTAGGTTGCTATTAAAAGATGAAGGTTATGGATAATGGTTGCAACTTTTTTAAATTATTAACAATATCTTAAAGGTCAACTGACGTAAAGGTGGAAAAACCCTTGAAACGTCCAAATAATATTCTACAAACAGGGTTTTAAAATCTATGAATTCGAACAATGTATTGAAAGCATTTAGAGCCGAAGAAAAAATTTTAGATTTAAAATAAAATTCCGAATTTGATTTTTTTAATGGGGAGCGATTTAAAAATAAAACCGGTGATGTCCGCAATCAGACTGTTGATTTTTCTAATACTGGGCTTTTTTCTCAGCAACTGCCAGGTTGCGGAACGCAGTGCTGCACCTTTGCTGCAAAAACAGGATGAGGCTACCAATGTCATTTTAATGATCGGCGATGGCATGGGCCTTAGTCAGGTCACAGCCGCGATGTACGCCAGCAAACGACCGCTCGCCATCGAGGAATTTCCCATTGTAGGATTTCATAAACCTTATGCCTACGATGACCTCATCACGGACAGTGCCGCCGGCGCCACCGCCTTTTCTTGCGGGTTGAAAACTTACCGCTTCGCTATCGGGATGGATGCTGACTCCCTGCCCTGTAAAACGATTCTGGAAGAAGCCGAAGCCAATGGCCTCGCCACCGGCCTTATCGCTACGGCAACAATCGTCCACGCTACACCGGCCGCCTTTATCGCACATCAGAAGTTCCGGGTGATGTACGAAGAAATCGCCGCTGATTTCCTGAAAACGGAAATCGACCTGGTGATCGGTGGAGGCAAACGCTACTTTGACCGGCGCGAAAGTGATGACCGTAATCTTTACAGGGAACTCATTGAAAAAGGCTATCAGGTAAGCGATTATTCCAAAGCTCCGCTTTCTGAAGCCACCCTTAATCCGGCCTACAACTTCTTCTATTTTACAGCCGACAAACATCCGCTTCCCGTTTCCGTAGGCCGCGACTACCTCTCCTATGCCAGCCGCCTGGCCCCTTACTTTTTGGAAAAACGCAGCGATGAAGGTTTCTTCCTCATGATCGAAGGTTCCCAGATCGACTGGGCCGGGCACTCGAACCACGGAGAGTGGACCGTGGAGGAAACACTCGATTTCGACCGCGCTGTGGGCCAGGTACTCAATTATGCCCGACGACGGGGAAATACCCTGGTCATCATCACAGCCGATCACGAAACCGGAGGCATGGCCATCGATGAGGGATCTACTTTTGATGAGCAGGTTTACAGTTTCACTACCAATATGCATACCGGCACGCTCGTACCAGTCTTTGCTTACGGCCCGGGAGCACATTTGTTTTCAGGCATTTACGAAAACACGGCCATTCACGAAAAGATACGAAGCATCCTCGGATTGAAGGATGAAGCCCCCACCACTGCTCAGTTCGGAACGAAATAAACCAAGTCCGATAAACATTTTCGCGCCTTATTCGCTTTTTATTGTACTGGTACTTGTCCGACCCTACCAATAAAACTAAAAACTTATGAACGTTGAAACGCTGGATAATTTAAAACTCATCCAGGAAAGCGCCCGGGATTTTGCCGAAGCGCATATTCGTCCCCATGTCATGGAATGGGATGAAGAACAATATTTCCCTGTCGACTTATTTCACCGAATGGGTGAATTTGGCTTTATGGGCGTACTGGTCCCGGAACAGTACGGAGGAGCAGGCCTAAACTACCAGGCTTATATTACGATTATCGAAGAAATCGCCAAGGTCTGCGGTTCCATCGGCCTGTCGGTAGCTGCCCATAATTCCCTTTGCACCAACCATATACTACAATACGGTAACGAGGATCAAAAACAACAGTATTTGCCCCGGCTAGCGAGCGGCGAGTGGCTGGGGGCCTGGGGCCTCACCGAACCCAATACCGGCAGCGACGCCGGACGAATGAAATGCGTTGCGGAACGCGATGGCAATCACTATGTTATAAACGGTGCAAAAAACTTCATCACCCACGGCAAATCCGGACAGGTGGCGGTCGTCGTCGTTCGTACCGGAGAACCACTCGACAGCCGGGGGATGAGCGCCTTCGTTATCGAAAAGGACACGCCCGGCTTCAGCGCTGGAAAAAAAGAAAACAAACTGGGCATGCGCGCCTCCGAAACCACGGAACTGGTCTTTGACAACTGCCGGATACACAAAAGCCAGCTGCTGGGAAAAGAGGGAGAAGGGTTCATCCAGTCTATGAAAATACTCGATGGCGGCCGCATCTCCATCGCAGCTCTCTCGCTCGGTATCGCCAAAGGGGCTTACGAAGCCTCTGTACGCTATTCCAAGGAGCGCCAGCAATTCGGCAAGGCGATCAGCCATTTTCAGGGTATCAGCTTTAAACTGGCCGACATGGCAACCCGCATCGAAGCCGCAGAACTGCTGACCAGAAAAGCAGGCAAGCTGAAAGATGAAGGCAACGCCAGCACCAAACTGTCCTCCATGGCCAAACTCTACGCCTCCGAAGTGTCAGTTCAGGTGGCTAATGAAGCCGTTCAGATTCACGGTGGCTATGGATACATCAAAGACTTTCCCGTAGAAAAATACTATCGCGACGCTAAATTGTGCACCATCGGGGAAGGTACTTCTGAAATACAAAAACTGGTCATTTCCCGCCAGATTCTCAAGGAATAACAAAAAGGTAAAGGGCTATCGACACATGGTGCGATAGCCCTTACTTCAAAATAAATCCGGCTATAATGGAATTTTCATAAATAAATCCAGCCTCATTTTTTTTGACCGGAAAAGCAGATTCATCTGGTGATCAGTTAAACTCCTCTACTTCAGGATTCATTCTCCCGTATCTCCCTCGTCGAAAATGGGCTCATTGGCGTTGAAAATGACTTCCACCATGGCGATTTTCCACTTCCCGTTTTCTTTTTCCATAATCCGGGTCTCCAAGGTCTTCGTTCCATCGTTCATCTGTTCGAAGGACACCCAGGCCCCTTTTCCGTAAATCCGGAAATTGTAATTGTATTTGTGGACAATGCCTTTGTAAGGTTGCGGATCGGGATCATTATCAAAAAGCTTTTTGACCTGATCCCGCCATTCCTCCCAGCCTTCGTACCGGCTAACCCCCTCGCTCGAGGCAGAAGTCCACACCGTGTAAGGAGCATGGATATACAGGGAGGCCCACTTATCGTGATTCCTGCCCCAAAAGTACTCCGATTCCAGTTCGATGGTCTCGAGAATCGCTTTTTCTGCTTTTGTATGTGTTTCTTTGTTTTGCGCATAGGCCACGGTGCTGGAAAGTATCAGGAAAAGAATGGCCGTGAAAGTTGATTTCATCATGACTTCGCGGTTTTTGGTATAACTTAATCTGGCATTTTCTGCAAAAGCAGATCAAGGTGCTTCCCTCAAGAAATTAAAATTATCCTTCACCTCTCTCGCCTACTAAGCTATAATATATTTAATTTAATGTAAAATTCAAAATTATTTTTAGTTGGGAATGAAGAGGATATCTCCTTCACTGCACCTCGAATCCGATATTTTACAGGGTGCGGACTCAAGTCCTGAAGTTGGATAACTGTTCATAGATCCCCGCGCCTATGGGCAATACCCTGGCCTGCGGAATCATTCGGTCAATTAAATAACGGCCAAGATTGAACCACTGTTTGGCCCGGTCCAGAATAAGACTGTCGGAAGAAACAACGACCCCGGTTTGCTTTGCTAATTGTTTATCAGGATTATCGTACAGGGCGACTCTCCAGTTCCATTTCTGCGCTTCCGCTATTTCGTAAAGTAGGGTCAGTAATTTACCGCTATTGGAAACGGGGCGGTCAAGCAACCATTCCACTTCCGCAACCTGCAGTTGCTGCAGTCCAAGGCCGCTCAGGCGAATGGCTTCCTCTGTTTCCATTACCCGCTTGTAAGAGCCGTGGATGCTGGCCAGGTCCCGGTAGCATCCATCCACTCCTTCAAAGATAAAACCGTCAGATAAGGCGCTTTCAATGCCGATCAGGAGGTTGAATCCGTCGATGTACAACACTTTTCCCGGAAGGTCACCGGGCGAAAGCGCGCGCCGGCGACGACCGGTGGCTTCCTCCAGGGAACAGGAACAACGGCGGAGCGCCATCCGTTGTCGCTGCTGCAAACGGAAGCGGTCCCCTACCAGTTTTAGGGAAGCCCGCTCCGGATAGCCTCGCGTCAACAGCCAGCTGAGGTCTTCGAGCCCTTGGCGTAGTTTCGGTATTTGGGTTCCGGTAAAAAGAGAATGATCCTTCGGATGTTGCCCGCGGTGTTTGCGTTTGTCCGGCATGAATTAGAATGGTCACATTGAAACTGTCAATAATTACTTTCGATAAGGAAATGTCCCACTTTTTTCGTTATTCTTTTACAATAAGAGAAAAAAAAACCGCCGGCTTTCACCGGCGGTTCTTCAAACAACCTAAATTATGATACATCTCATGAAAACCATTGGATAACAGGTGAGTGGTTCGCTGTGGGCCGCTTCCTTTCTCTCCACTTCTCCTTCCATCTTATTTAAAAAATGGCTTTATTAGCGACGCTTATGATCTCACTGTTGCTTTATAAAATACAAGTATTGTGCCAAGAATGAAAAACCGCTTATTTTTCTCACTTTTTATTGTCCTGTTAGTTTTCAGTGCCTGTCAGCGCGCCGCCGAGCCGGGCTATATCGCGGACAAACGGATTGAAGCCGATTCCGCGATGGTCGTCAGCGCCCATCCCTTGGCCTCAGAAGTAGGAGCCGGCATCCTGCAGCAGGGCGGCAACGCCACCGATGCCGCTGTAGCCGTACAGTTTGCCCTGGCCGTGGTCTATCCGCGCGCCGGCAATATCGGCGGCGGGGGCTTTATGGTATTTCGAAACCAAGACAGCCAAACCGACGCCCTCGACT
>CAZWDL010000014.1:69444-84185 GCA_964632995.1 uncultured Saprospiraceae bacterium | reverse complement strand
CGCTTGGCGACCAGGGCGGAGCCGGGCGGTAATTGCCCGGCTACGGAGTGGATCTTGGTCGTCTCCAGCGCCTCGTGCAGGTTGAGCGGCGGCAGGATGGTGGGCAGGCGGCGGGCCAGCATCGTCTTGCCGGCGCCAGGCGGTCCGATGAGGATGACATTGTGCCCGCCGGCCGCCGCCAGCTCCAGCGCGCGTTTGATATTTTCCTGCCCCTTCACATCGTCAAAATCCACCTCGTAGTGATCGAGCTGATGGAAAAACTCGTCGCGCGTTTCCACGAAGGTAGGCTCCAGGTCGCTCTGTCCGTTCATCAGGGCGATCGCTTCGCGCAGGTGTTCGACACCGTAAACCTTCAGATCGTTGACAATGGCGGCTTCCCGGGCATTATCTTTAGGAACGATCAGAGCATTGAAGCCCTCCCTGCGCGCCTGGATAGCAATCGGCAGCGCCCCCTTGATGGGCCGCACGGTCCCGTCGAGCGACACTTCGCCCATCATCAGAAACTGGTCGAGGCAGTTGCCGTTGATCTGGTTGGTGGCAGCCAGGAAGCCGATGGCGATGGGCAGATCGTAGGCCGAGCCCTCCTTGCGGATGTCGGCAGGCGCCAGGTTGACCGTAGTCCGCAGACGCTTCATTTCGTATTTCGAATTGCTTATGGCTGATTCAATACGCAGAAAACCCTCCCGCACGGCGCTGTCGGGCAGGCCTACCATATGGTAAAATTTGTCGGAGGTGCCGGAGGGCTTTCCTCCGGTATTGACTTCTACAGTGATCGTTGTAGCATCGACGCCGTGTACGGCGCTGGCGAATGTTTTGGCGAGCATGGTCGTTGTGCGTTAGGTCTAAGGCTTTCTCTACTTTCCGCCGCATAAATTGAGCAGTCCGAAGAGGTGTAACGCCTTGCTGAATCAATGAAAAGTAACGATTGCAAAGCAGTTGGGCAAAGCAACTGAGTAGGAAATAGAGAAAATTAGTTGGGTAAGAAAAGTTAAAGTTAGCAAAAAGAAAAGAAAAGTGAAAGGGGGGGTGCTGGATACTGGGGGCTGGGGGCTGGAGGCCATTCGCAGCTTAGCCGGGCTTCGAAGATATGGTTCCACCACTACTCAGCCTGGCGACTGAATTAAAAACAGGAGCCCTCCCGAATTTTGAGTTCTACTTTATACGAGTGGGGATGGCCGAAGGCTTCGGCCATCCCCACTCGTGCAAAGTGGACTCCGGCATTCGGGAGGACTCCTGTTTTGTTGAATCCAGATTTCGAGTCATTTAATTTTTGGATACGACCACTTTCTTCGTCACCTGTCCGTCCGGGCTGCTGATGGTGTAGTAATAGACGCCGGCGGCCAGACCGCTGAGGTCGACTTCCAGGTTGTGTTCGCCGGCGGCGCGGTACTCGTCGAGGAGTACTTTGACCAGACGGCCTTCGTTATCGCGCAGTTCGATGCGCACCTCTCCGGCGGTCTCCAGCTGGTAATTCACCATGTTGGACTGGCGGGCGGGGTTGGGGAAGATTTCGGTATCGATTTGAGGCGTCAGCTGACCGCCCCGAAAAGGCAGGGGATCAGTAGCGTCGGGATCCAGCAGTAGAAACTGCCCTTTGCCGATGGGGCTCATGGCGCCGGGTCCCATTCCGCGGTCCATTCCGGGCTTACCCTCGCGGCCGCGACGGTGCGAAGGCGGGCCTTCCATGCGGTGACGGCGGGCTCTTTCGCCTCTTTCCGGCTGGTACTGCTCGTGGATCTGCTTCAGATCTTCCCGCCACTGCTGACGCTGGTCGATGACCTCGGTGAAGAGGCGCTCGATGTCCGCTTCGTACTTTTCAACCAGGCCGCGCATTTGTTCCATTTCTTCGCGGTGCGCTTTCATCTCATCGCGCAGGGCGCGCATTTTTTCGGGATCGCCCTTGGCGGCTTGCATTTTTTCGCGCATGGCGGACTGCTCAGCGCGCAGCTCGTCGATCAGCGCCTTATCCTCCTGGCTAATTTGCGCTTCCAGCTTTTCGCGCTGTTGCTTCAGCACGGGCAGGATATTTCCCTGATGGTATTCCTGCAACGCTTCGCGCAGTTGTGCTCTTTCGGCGCGGCGCTCCTCGCGGGCGGATTCCCGCGATTCGCGTTTTTCTTCCAGCATATCGAGCTGTTCCTGAGTGAGTACGCCGTGAATTTCCTCGCGCCGGGCGTCCATCAGCTCGCGGATGGCGGTACGTCGTTCGGTGCGGTCGCCTTCGAAATCGCCGAGTAATGCCCTTCTTTTTTCATCGTACTTTTCATCAATGGCTTTGATCTGTTCGAGTTGCTCGTCGCTGAGCTGCAGTTCTTCCTGCATTTGTTCCAGCCGGGGCGGGTGTTCGAAGCCGCGTTCGCCGCGCGGGCGCTGGGCGAAGAGGGACGTGCTGATCAGGAGTACTAAAAAAAGCAGCAAATTACACTTGGACTTAGTCATGGTTATCAGTTTTTGATGGTGAAAGGAAGCAACACTATCAGTATTAATGGGCCCGGAGTGTCTGATGAAGTGTTCTATCTGGTTGGACTTCCGGGACCCACTCGGGTTTACCGGCGTCCGTTTATTAGTTAGACAAAGTCAATTCCGGTTTTTTTCCCGGCGCCTTCTATTTTTTCCATCCCACGGTGGGGGCGGTCCCATTTCGCGAAAGCGGAAGCGGCGGTGAAAGCGTTCCAGGCGTTCCAGTTGCGCATCGCTGAGATAGGGTTTAATTTCCTGATGCATGGAATCGATAATCCGGCGGTGAGCCTGGTTCTGCTCCCGGAACTCTTCGGCTACCCGCCGGGCGTATTTATCTACGATTGGTTGCAACTGCTCCCGCTGTTCGGCGTCGGCGTCGATCATCTGGAACAGCCGCTCTTCGAAACCGCGGGGCACGCGCAGCCGGGCGACCTTTTCAATGCGCTGCTGTACCGTGTAGCGATGGGTAAAAAAACCGGCGATAAAGCCGATAGCCAGCAGGCCGGCGATGGTCATGATGGTTTTGAATGTATTCATGCGTTTAATTCTATTGAATTATTGGACATCCACCTCCTCCGCTGCCAGTGAGTAGGCCTCGTCCACGGTCAGTTCCTGAGTGCCCAGGAGGGCATCCGAAGTCAGACTGCCTTCCGAGACGTAAATGGACAGCAGAAAGGCAAAGAGCACCAATATGCAAGCGGCAGCTACCCGCGGAAACATGGCGGCAATGAGGGCGGTCGACGTTATGCTTTTTTCATGAAGGCGCTGCATGACCCTTTCGGAAAAAGCAGGATCGTGAACAGGCGGCAATTCGCCCAGCGCGGACCGCATGGCCAGCAGCTGATCCCGCTCCCGCCGCAGGGCTTCGGACTCGGCCAGCGCCTGCTCGAGCATCTGCTGTTCCTGCGGGCTCAGCTCGTTGTCCAGACTTTTTATTAACAGATCTAACTTATCCATACTTTATGGTTTGGTGGAATTGACGGGGCGATTGAAGTTTAGAAGTTTAGTCGCCGCCCCTGTTGGGGCGGCTGGTTTAGGAGCTTTGCAGATCTGAAAATGAGGTTTCCGGTTTCAGACCTGCTAAACTTCTACACCAGGGGTGCCGGTAGGCGCCCCGGCTAAACTTCTAAACTGTTCAAGCCACCCCGTCAATTATCCCGGTTAAGGATAAACTCCACTCTTTTTCAATATTTCCTGCAATTGCCGCTGCGCCCGCGCCAGGCGGGAGGCCACCGTCCCCGTGGGAAGGTCCAGGATATCCGCCGTTTCGCGGACGGAATAGCCCTGAATCAGGCGGAGAACGACCACGGCGCGGAAGTCGGTATCGAGCTGAGCAAGCGCCTTTCGCAACGCGTCGCGCAGATCGAAGCGACCGGGGTTGGCGGCGGCATCTTCCACCTGTAAGGTCGTGGCATCGCTGTCGAGTGGCCGCAGGCGGCGATGTTTTCGCTGCCGGCGCTTCTGCTCGTTAATCGACAGGTTAACAGCAATGCGCACCAGGTAAGTGCTGAGCTTAGCATCGCCCCGGAAGTCCGTCAGCTTTTCGTGCAGTTTGACAAAGACCTCCAGCGCTACATCCTCCGCTTCCGGCGTCTTACCCAGCATACCTATGACCGTTCCCCGTACCATCTGCTCGTGCCGTTGCACCAGCAGACGAAAAGCCTGCTCGTCACCCTCGCGGGCGCGGGCCAGTAAAGCTTGCTCAGTCGGTGATCCGGTCGATTTCAAAAGCGATCAATTGTTTTTCTACACCTTAGACAAACCATGGCCGGTTTTTTTTCCCTTCAGTCCGGGAAAGTTCATTTTTAAATTATTACACTACTCTAAGCCGGGTTACCGTCTGACATCTAATATTTCATACATTCGCACTATGAAGATCCGACTTTTCTCCATATTGGTCCTATTGCTACTCGTCGGTTCCGTCGGCGCCGCCGATGGGCTGCTGGTCGTTTCCTGGAACATCAAGGACCTGGGGCAATCGAAGAACGCGGAAGAAATCCGCTTCATCGCCGAGCAGATCCGGCACGCCGACATCGTAGCAGTACAGGAAGTAGTGGCGGGCGACGGCGGCGCGCAGGCTGTGGCCCGCCTGGCCGACGAGCTCAACCGTACGGGCGCCCGCTGGGACTACCGCATCAGCGATCCGACCGACAGTCCTCCCTATTACACTGAGCGCTATGCCTTCCTCTGGAAACCCCACCGGGCGAAAATGATCGGCCGGCCCTATTTGGAGAGCCGCCTCGCTCGACGAATTGCCCGGGAACCCTACGTCGCCCGCTTCCGGGTGGAAGGGCGGGAATTGCTCATCGTCAATTATCACTCCGTACCCTGGGATAAGAAGCCCGCCGCTGAAGCGCAGTATCTCGACCTGTTTCCACAATTTTATCCCGGCACGCCGATCCTCTACACGGGAGATTACAACTTATCGGAACAAGAGTACGTCTTCGATCGCTTGGAGAGCAGGGGCTTCCAACCCGTACTGTACAGGCAGCCCACTACGGTGCGCCGTAAGAACGGCTATCAGACCGACGACTATCTTCTCCACGCCATCGACAATATCTTCTACGACCGCAATTACTTCCAGCTGCTGGAGGGCGGCATCATCGATTTCGTACCCCGGAGCGGCAGCCTGAAAGCCGCCAACCGGATTTCGGATCACGTCCCGGTGTGGGGAGCAGTAAGGTGGAAGTCAGGGACTCAAGTGGAAAATCATGAATAGCCAGGAGGAATTCACTTACGAAAAACACATCCCGCTTTCTACAGGTCACGCCCCGGAAATGCTCGCCCGGGTACTGCCATGTCCGGCAATAAGCCTGGTGTTTAACCCGGTTTAAGGGGCCGGAGAAAAATAAGTTCCTCGTTTCAAGCGAACTATTTTTTCGCCAGACAAAGGGCGAGTAGGGAGCCTAGCAGCGCTAAGTGATCGATCTCGCAACGCCGTATGGCGGAACTCCGAGGAGCGAAGCGACGATCAGCGTAGCTAAAAATAGCCGCATCAAATGGGGAAGTTATTCTTCTCCGGGCCCTAAGTGTTACCATTGGCAGTTGACGGCTGGCCGTCAACTGCTCTACCGTCAACCCGCCAATTCCTAATACGCTTTCGCAAACAACACCCTCCGCTTCGACGGCTTGCCCGTCAGCAGGTCCTCCCCTTTTTCTTCCTCCGCATTGTTGGGGATGCAGCGGATCGTAGCTTTGGTCTCGTCCTTGATGCGCTGTTCCGTTTCATCCGTGCCGTCCCAGTGGGCGGAGAGCAAGCCCGGGATATCCTGTTCGATGGCCTCTTTGAAATCGTCGAAAGAATCGACGCGGGTGGTGTGATCCTCGCGGAATCTGAGGGCGCGGCTGTAGAGATTCTGCTGAATATCTTCGAGCAGTTGCTCTACGTAATCGGCTACCCCGTCGAGGGGGACGAATGTTTTCTCCAGCTCGTCGCGGCGAGCCACTTCAATTTGTCCTTTTTCCAGGTCGCGTTTGCCTAGGCCGAGGCGGACGGGGATGCCCCGCAGTTCGCTTTCCGCAAATTTGAAGCCCGGCCGTTTTTTCATATCGGTGTCGTACTCGACGTTGAGGCCTTTCAGGCGCAGGGCGCGCATAATTTTTTCGGCGGCTTCGTTAATTTCCGCATTCGGTTTGGGAATGGGCACTATACCTACGTGTACGGGGGCCAGACGGGGCGGAACGATCAGGCCATTATCATCCGAGTGCGTCATTATGAGGCCGCCCATGAGGCGGGTGGATACCCCCCATGAGGTAGCCCAGACGAGTTCCTCCTGATTCTCTTCGTTGAGGAATTTGACGTCGAATGCCCTGGCGAAGTTCTGTCCCAGGAAGTGCGAGGTGCCGGCCTGCAGCGCTTTGCCGTCCTGCATCAGAGCTTCGATGGTGTAGGTTTCGATAGCTCCGGCGAAGCGTTCGCTGGGTGTTTTCACGCCCTGGATGACCGGCATGGCCATGTACTCTTCGGCGAAGCGGGCATAGACGCGCTGCATCTGCTCGGCTTCTTCGATGGCCTCTTCCTTCGTGGCATGCGCTGTGTGGCCTTCCTGCCACAGGAATTCGGTGGTACGCAGGAAAAGGCGGGTACGCATTTCCCAGCGCACAACGTTGGCCCACTGATTGATGAGCAGGGGCAGGTCGCGATAAGAGTTAATCCAATCTTTATAGGTGTGCCAGATGATGGTTTCGGAGGTGGGACGAACGATCAGTTCCTCTTCCAGACGCGCCTCCGGATCAACCACGATTCCGCTGCCGTCTTCGGCATTTTTCAGACGATGATGCGTCACCACGGCGCATTCTTTGGCGAAGCCCTCCACGTGTTCTGCTTCCCGGCTGAGGAAACTCTTCGGTATAAAGAGTGGGAAGTAGGCGTTTACGTGTCCGGTTTCCTTGAACATGCGATCCAGCTGATCGCGCATATTTTCCCAGATGGCAAAACCGTAGGGCTTGATGACCATGCACCCGCGAACGGCGGAATTATCGGCCAGATTGGCCTTTTTGACGATGTCCAGATACCACTGTGAGTAATCTTCGCTTCGGTTAGTAACTGCTTTTGCCATGGGTGCGTTGTCGTATTTTTGATGTTTCGTGAATGTGGGTTGTCATAGAAAGTCGCTTTTCCTTTAACGGGACAGGGGCTTGAAATGCTCCCCTGAAAAGAAAGCCAGCCGACAAACAGAAGGCGTTAAGCTTTTATTAACGTCCTCTAAGTGGTTTATTATCAATAAGTACTTACATTTGTCAGACGAATTTGAGAACAGCGGAACGTTTCCTTGTTTGTGGTCTTAACAATTGTTAAATTGCACATCAACGGTACTTTAACAGTAAAAAAACCGGATTTAAAGGGTTTTTAACATAAAAACCGGCACAAAAGTAATAAATTACGTGTTGTAAGAATGTATGGATAGAAAAATTACGCTTAAACTTTCTTTTATGAAAAAATATAGAATCACCACGCTCCTGATCGCTGTCTTCTCGCTCGTAGCCTCCGGCGTCTACGCGCAGTATGATGACATCTACTACAATCCGGATGAAAACCGCACCGCTGATTATCAGCGTACGGACCGGCAGGAGTATAGCTACGATGACGAGGTTACCAGCTACGATAATAATGGTAACTACGATCAGTATGATGACGAGACTTATGATTACTACTATACTTCTCGCATTCGCCGTTTCCACCGGCCGACTTACGGATTTAGTTATTTTGACCCCATTTACACGGATATGTATTACTACGATCCGTTCCTGATGCCCGGTAGAACGATGTTGATTTATGATACACCTTATTCTTACGCCAGTTGGGCGCGCTGGAATCACTGGAACCGCATGCGGTTCAGCCCCTTTGGCTTCCGTTCCTTCGGACCATCCTTCTACGGTTCGTCCTTTGCCCTCCGCGGCGGCTTCGGCGGCGGCTTCGGCGGCGGTTTTGGCGCTCCGCTTGGTTTTGGTGCTCCCTGGGGTGGCGGATTCTATGGCCCCGGCCTATACACCGGCGGTTTCTACGGCGGCTTTGGCGGATATGGCCTCGGCGGTTCCGCACTGTACTGTCCTCCTACCTACGGAGGCGGATACAGCTACAATACGGTTAACAGTGTAGCTGACAATAACACGACTTACGGTCCTCGCAGCCGGACTTCGTCTTCCGCTGCACCGCGCACCAATACTCCGCGTACGGATCGCACCAATACGAATGTCAATTCCGTTACTTCCCGTTCGGGCA
The DNA here is from genome assembly GCA_964632995.1 of uncultured Saprospiraceae bacterium. Lineage (GTDB taxonomy): Bacteria > Bacteroidota > Bacteroidia > Chitinophagales > Saprospiraceae > CAZWDL01. Next base: position 76,003 of record CAZWDL010000014.1, on the reverse strand, counting down.
GAAGCGTTCGGGATAGCGATCGCGCTACCCGCGTTACACCGAACAGCGATCGCCTGACACCGACTACGATCGATCGCAGCCGCATCAGTCAGGATCGCACGCGTAGTACGCGCTCTATCGACCGCTCGCGCTCTGTTGATCGCAGCGTACGGCAGTCGCCGCGTTCTCGCACCTATACGACTCCGCGAACGACTTCGCCGCGCACCCGCTCGACGATTCAGTCGCCGACACGTCGTAACTATACGCCGTCCCGGTCAAACACACGCAGTGTACAACCACGCAGCAGCGGTAGCAGCATTCGCCGCTCCACGCCCAGCCGCAGCAGCACGCCGCGTAGCAGCAGCCGTCGTGGCGGTGGTGAATAATAATCCATACATGACCTGACAGGCGCCGCTTGGATTGGCGCCTGCTATCTATAACACCTTGAAAAGTGGGTGAGCGCACTGAGTGTTCTCACCCACTTTTTATTTTTATCCGGATAGCCAACTGGAACGCGAAGCGCTGCTTCAGGAAAACCCAGATACCCCGGACAACCGCGAAATAAGTAAATTCCGCCATCTTGTCCTTTATTTAAAAGATCAGGAAAACCGCATTTAGTTAAATGCTCATCAGAGAAAAATTCAATAAATTGCTTTCTTTTATGAGTGCCTCCAGGCAGGTCACTTGTCAAACAACCCTAAATTGAAGCGGAGAAAACCTAAACCAATGATCCAACGCTCAATATGTCTCGCTATCTTAACACTAATACTCAGCAGTGTACTTCCCGCCCAAAATGCCACCGATGCGCTGCGCTATTCCTATTTTGATTACGGCGGCACCGGCCGCTTTATCGGCGTCGGCGGTGCACTCAGTGCTTTTGGAACGGAGTTTAGCACGCTGAGCACCAACCCGGCCGGGCTGGCGATGTATCGCAGTTCGGAGGTAGTTGTCAGCCCTGCCCTACTCCTCACTCGCACCTCTTCCCAGCTGGAGGGTGCTTTTCTGCCCGAAGAGAATAGCTTCCTGCCTCAGGCAGACCCCAGCCGGTCCATCGACGAAAGCCGCACGGTTTTCAACCTCAACAATATTGGCCTGGTCGTTCAGTCGAATCCGAGAAACCCCAAATTCACGACCATGAATTTTGGCATCGGGTTTAATCACATCGGTAATTTTAACCAACACTTCTTTTTTGAAGGTAGCTCCGTAGGCTCTATTGTAGATCGCTGGCAGGAGTTTGCCAACGAATTCGGGGTTGATCCCAATAATGCCAGCTTTGAAGAAAATGTCGCTTTCAATGCCGGCGCCCTCTTATTCGACGAGCAATCTGGTGTTTATGTCACCGACTACGATCTCACCCACGATCCAAACGGCGTCGGCGCGCCCGTAAAGCGTAGCCAGCGCGCCCGGGCGGAAGGCTCTATGAGTGAAATGGTGCTCTCCCTGGCCACTAATTACGATGAACTGCTGATGTTCGGCCTGACGGTCGGCGTACCCATCGTCAATTACCGGATCTCAAAAACTTACGTGGAAGAAGATGAGCAGGGGCTGGTCCCTTTCTTCGACGACCTGACCTTCGAAGAATCCCTCTCGACTACCGGATCAGGTGTTAATTTCAAATTTGGAATGATCCTGCGGCCTACGCAGGCTATCCGCATCGGCGGAGCGGTTCACTCTCCTACCGGCCTCAATCTCAACGATGAATCGGATTTCGCCATCGGCTACACTTTCACGGACGATCAGGGTACCTCAAGCGGATTCGCCGAATCAGATGTGCTCCCTTTTGAATACCGGATCCGGACCCCCTGGCGTTATTTCGCCAATGCCGGCTTTATCATTCAGCGTTACGGCTTTATCAGCGTCGACCTGGAATGGGTGGACTACAGCAGTGCTGAATTTCGCTACAACGGTTTTCAGGAAGAAGAGAACTTCGCCAACCAAGGCATCAACAACTCCCTGCAGTCGGTTATGAATGTGCGCATCGGCGGTGAGTTCGCCTATAAGCTGTTTCGTATCCGGGGTGGCTTCGGCCTGCTGCCCTCCCCCTTTGCCGGCGATACGGAACAAAACTTTTCTTACAGCGCCGGCCTGGGCTATCGCAGCGAGAAATTCTTTGCCGACCTGGCCTGGAAAAACCGCCGGGAAACAGTGGGCTATGTACCCTATGGCACTTTCGACGCGCCGCAACAATTCGTCAATAATGATATCAGCTTCCACAGCATCGTTCTCAGCTTGGGTATGCGCTATTAATACAAATGATGAGATTCAGGCCTCCTTTTTCGTTTCTCAAAAGGAGGCCTGAATCTCATGCTCCTCTATAAGGAATGCGAGCGTGAAACCCGGATGTTCCTTCCTTACATTTAGAATTATTGGAAATTTCTCTACCTAATCACTATTTTGATAGCCGGTCCCTATGACCGGCTATCAATAGGAACTTTATATATGGATTCACTGACACAGATTACGCTGGGCGCAGCGGTAGGCGAGGTAGTTCTTGGAAAGAAAGTAGGCAACCGGGCGATGCTCTGGGGAGCTATCGGCGGCACCCTGCCCGACCTGGATGTGATCGCCAATATTTCCGCTGATCAACTCGGCGCGCTAGCTTATCACCGGGCGATTTCCCACTCTTTTCTCTTCGCGATAGTCGCTCCCCTGGCCCTGGGCTGGACGGTACATCGTCTTTACAAGAGTAAGGGCGGTAAAGCATGGTGGCGCGACCTGGCCATCGCCTGGGCTGCGCTGATGGCCTTGCTCACCCTGGGTGCTTTTTTTCTGCCCATCCCCGCTGGCAATGCCATCGCTACCGGCCTGGCCGTCAGTATCGGTATGATTCTTCCGCCGGTGGCTGTCGGGCTGCGCGAGCGATGGCGAAAACGGCCCAGCCAGAACCCCAACGCCTCCTGGCGTTCCTGGAGCTGGCTGCTCTTCTGGGCCATTTTCACCCACCCGCTTCTCGATTGCTGTACGAGCTTCGGCACCCAGATCTTTCAGCCTTTCAGTGATTATCGCGCCGCCTTCAACAATATTGCTGTGGTCGATCCACTGTATACCGTTCCCTTCCTCATCTGCGTGTTGATTACTACGCGTCTGGCGCGCAACAGCTCGCGGCGGCGATTGGTCATTTTTCTGGGGCTTGGTCTCAGTACGGCCTATCTGCTGTTTTCCGTATACAATAAATACCGGATCAACCAGGTATTTGAAGAAAACCTGAAGAACAAGAATATCGCCTACCAGCGCTATATGACGACGCCCACCCTGATGAACAACATACTCTGGCAGGCCGTGATTGAATCGGACTCCGTCTACTACTACGGCCTTTATTCCCTGCTGGATGATGACGAAACCATTGAGGATTTCCGGGTTATCCCGAAGAACCACGGTCTCGTACAACCCTACCGCAACGACCGGGCATTGCGTATCCTAACCTGGTTCTCCAACGACTACTACAGCATCGAAACGCTACCCGGCAATCGCCTGCAGTTTAACGATCTGCGTTTTGGCGGTATTCAGCGATCGCGCAGCGACTCGCTGAATTTTGTATTCAAATTTGTGCTGGAACAAAATGAGAAAGGAGAGCTGGAGGCTTATCAAGCGGAGGCCTCGCGCCGTGACCTGGACGGAGCGGCAGCGTACTTATGGGAGCGTATCAAGGGCGACTAGTGCCGGAGGCACTGGTGCCTCCGTTTCTCTCAGGCACCCGCACCACTAAATACCGGAACCAAATTCATGGCTGCTTTCAGCTGTTTGTAGCTTTTTTCCGAAAGGGGCACTAGGGGCAGCCGCACCTGCCGCCTGCAATGACCGAGGATTTCCATAGCCGCTTTTATCCCGACGGGGTTCCCCTCTTCATAGAGCCAGGGGTGCACATCGAGCAACTCTAGATTGAGTCGCTGGGCAGTGGTATAATCTCCTCCCAAAGCCGCCTGCACCATTTCGGAAAAATGCCGGGGATAAGCATTCGCAATAACGGAGATGGCTCCGTCGCCGCCGGCGGCGATCATCGGCAGGGTAATAGGATCCTCGCCGGAGAGCACCAGGAAGTCATCAGGGCGGTTCTTTATGATCTGCATGGCCTGCACGAGATCACCGGAGGCTTCCTTGACGGCAATAAACTTATCGCTGGCTTCGGCCAGTCGCAGGACAGTTTCAGCGCTTACATTGGAGCCCGTTCGGCCCGGTACATTATAGATGATGATCGGGACGGGCGAAGCCTCCTCGACGGCCATATAATGGCGGAAGATGCCCTCCTGCGGTGGTTTGCTGTAAGCCGGACTGGATGACATGATAGCGTCGAAGCCTTCCAGGTCGTACCTTTTAATGCCTGCGACCAGTTTTTCGGTGTAATTGCTGCCGAAAAGTCCGCCAACCAGCAGCACCCGCTTATCGACCTGCCGGATGGTGAAATTAAACACCTCCCGGCATTCCTCAGCACTAAGGGTGACCGCTTCGCCGGTGGTGCCAAGCGACACGATAAAGTCGATCCCTTCTTCGATAACTAATTCGATAATGCGTTCCAGCGCGGCGTAGTCGACAGCGCCGTCCTCCCGGAACGGCGTGACGAGGGCTACGCCAGCTCCTCTAAATGTTGGCTGTCTCATTTCGGCTCTGCGTTTTTTTCAATAGCGCTTCGATTTGCTTGATAAAGGAATCGATATTCATATGGTCGGAGGCATCGATCATCAGATCATAACACTCCGTATTCCGGCTCACCGGTCCTACTTTAAGGTGAGCCTTGGATAAGGCAGCGATATATTCGGAATGCAGCCTGGTACGGGATTCCAGATTGAGCAGCAGGTCAAATTGGAAACCCATAAATTCATCGATTTGCGGTGAAGAAGGACGAAGCGCCCAGTCGATCTGCTTTCGATTGAAATGGCGAAATGTGAAATTGGGATCGCTTTGTTCGCTGTTAAAATAGCCTAGCAGTTTCACCTGCTTGCCTTCATTTTTCAGCTTTTCCTTGTACCGAAGGACGGTTCGCCGGTCATTCAGTTCGGTGGCGTTGAAGAGGATGCCAATAGTATTAGCGTCCTCCCAGTTAACGCTTCTGGTTTCTCGCCGCAGCGACTTCAGCTTTTTCTGTAAAAAGTAATGATGTAGCTGCAGCCGAATATTCTTGATCCATCCCATGAATGATGATCTTGATGAAGGAAATAACCGAACGAGGGGGCTTTTCTAAGCCAACTAATACCCTCTTAACCGGCATTACTTTTCTTGTCCGCCTTTCGCCTCTGCGACCTTGTCATTGACGATGCGGTAATCGCCTATTTGGGCATACTTATTGATGCGCGCTTCGATTCTTTCTTCCGGGGTCATGTCCATTACTTCGGCGATGGCCTTTTTGATTTCGCGTTTGAGGACCTTGGCCATTTCTTCGGGATTGGAATGGGCGCCGCCGCTCGGCTCTTTGATAATGCCGTCGATGATGCCGAAGTCATGCATATGGTTGGCCGTCAGCTTGAGGGCTTCCGCCGCCTGCTCTTTGTAGTCCCAGCTGCGCCAGAGGATGGAAGAACAGGACTCCGGAGAGATCACCGAGTACCAGGTATTTTCCAACATATACACGCGATCGCCCAGCCCGATGCCGATGGCTCCGCCTGAGGCGCCCTCGCCAATCACAACGGATATGATGGGTACACGTAGCTGTGCCATTTCAAAGAGGTTACGGGCGATGGCTTCGGCCTGGCCGCGTTCCTCGGCTTCCAGCCCCGGAAATGCGCCCGGCGTATCAATAAGTGTCACGACGGGAAAGTTGAAGCGCTCCGCCATTTTCATAAGACGCAGCGCTTTGCGGTAGCCTTCGGGATTGGGCATACCGAAATTCCGGAACTGCCGCATTTTGGTATTCACCCCTTTCTGCTGCCCCAGAATGATCACGGTCTGCCCGTCGAGCGAGCCCAGCCCCCCGACGATCGCTTTGTCATCCTTAAAACACCGGTCGCCGTGCAACTCAATAAATTTGCGGCACATGTGATTGATGTAATATAAAGTGTGAGGCCGTTCGGGATGCCTCGACAGCTGCACTTTCTGCCAGCCGGTGAGGTTGCTGTATAACTCTTTGCGCTTGTTCCTGATCTTGTTTTCCAGCACTTTCATCATCTCGGTGACGTCGATATCGCCTTCCTCGCCCACCTGCTGGAGTTTCTCCATCTGCTCGTACAGTGCTTCCAGCTCACTCTCAAAATCTAAAAAGACCATAGCCTAGCTGCTTTTAATGCCAGCCCGCTCCCAGCTTTCCAAAAGGAACGGGACAATGCAATGTTAAGGTTAACTTTCTTCCAGCGGCAAAGTTCAAACCTGCTTCACCATAAAGTGCCCGGCGCACCAGGAGCCTGTCGGAGAAATGCTTTGGACACTAGTTTTTCCGAAGTGTTGCAAAATTAGTAATAAGGTACTAGTTACCCCGCCTAAGCAAGTTTTTTTTCATTTTTTTTGAAAAGATATTGCTTGAAAAGGAAAAGCATTCTATATTTGCACTCGCCTTTACAGAAAGGGCGCTTTAGAAGTCAGAATTGCGAAGTAGAAAAACAGTATATTCTGGCGAATACAGTACGGTCCGGTAGTTCAGTTGGTTAGAATACAT
>CAZWDL010000014.1:60728-69434 GCA_964632995.1 uncultured Saprospiraceae bacterium | reverse complement strand
CCCGCCGAAGCGCTGAAAGCGCACAGGCGGGTCTCTTTTTTCTATACACTTCTCTTCCTTCTTCTTTTCCCTAAATTTAGTTCAGCGCTTCGCTAGAGTGTAGACGGGCATCACCGCGCCAGAACTCCATTTTCCGTTCCCTTCTATTGAAAAAGCTCCCTAAAAAGGAAGTAACACTTTTAAACCCCGCTACTTCATTGAAAAAAGTCTAAATTCATAACAATAAAAATTCATTTTACACCCCAAGGTTCTAGGACTCATGATGGGAGACTTTTATTACGTCTACATTCTAAAATGTGCCGATAACTCTTACTACAGTGGCTGTACAAAAGATCTAGTAGATAGATTAGACTGGCATAACCGCGGATCAGTGCCGGCCACGAAAGATCGCCGACCAGTGGAATTGGTTACCTACATTGCCTTCAATGATAAATATAAGGCTTTTGAATATGAGAAATACCTGAAGACCGGGCCGGGACGAGCAGTGATGCGGAAGCGGTTTATTTGAAAGCTGGATTCTCGTTAGAAATAATAGGACCTTTGGCTTCAGGATTAGCAAAGCCTTTACAAAGCACTAATTTCGCTGCTTACCAAAAAAGCATTCATGTCAATAGCCATCGGTCAGACAGTACAAGTCAATGAAGGTCAACTAGATGAAGAAACGGGAACTCCAATGGGAGGTTGGTCGGGTAGAGTTATTGAAAAGTATCCAAAGTATAATACGATTCAAGTAGAATGGGATAGTTTCACCTTACTCCATCTCCCTGACGCCTACATTCGCCATTCACTGGATGGAGGCTATGACTACTTCCGATACACCATTGAATCTGAAAATGTGAGAATCATTGAGCCCAAAGATACGCCCGAGCAAGTAGACAAAATCCGGGATGAACTGGAAGCCCGCTACCATGATTACGAATTATATGGTGACCCTCCCTATCCATTTTCGGCAGTTGAACGGGAGGCTTTTTCAACCGAATTGCTATTACCTCAATCTTTTACTGGTTGGTTGGAGTACCTTGAAAAGCATTTGGAATTTCCTTTTCGAGCAAAGGTTGTAGAGGGACGACGCTATAAAGGACAAACCTTGGATGTCTTAGCGCTTGATGATTACGAAGATCCCTATGGTGTGTTTGCCGTAATTAAATGGACAGATGGGGGCGCTGGAAACTTTCTTTTAGGTGAATTAGAAGCAGTCGATAAGGATTCCTCTAATTATCGCCTTCTTCGAAAGTATGTGATTTGGTTTGCCAACCGGTGAGATATCGAAAGGTGCTTCGCAAGGATTTCACATTTGGGAGATAAGTCCATTCCTGAAACTATCGTAACTTCACCTGTGTTTCTAATCAGAAGGTATCGTTATGACCGAACTGAAATTGCCTTTATCTAACGTTCAATTAGAACTGCTTAAGCTTTTCGCAACAGATCTATCCGAGGAAGACCTTCAGGAATTAAAACTGATGATTGCCAGGTTCTTCGCCGAGCGTTCCATTAAAATGGCGGACCAGATCTGGGAGGAAAAAGGACTCACCGATGAAGATATGGACAAATGGCTGAACGCTGAAGATCAATGAGAATCGTTCTCGATACAAACGTTTTGCTCGTCTCCGTATCCAGCAGATCAAAACACCATTGGCTTTATCAAGCCCTTCTCCAACAAGAATTTCAGCTGTACATCACACATGACATTCTAAATGAATACGAAGAGAAGATAGGGGAACACTGGCATCCCAAAGTAGCAAAATCCGTGGTACGAACCCTTTTGGAGCTTCCTAATGTCCATCAGACTGAAATTTACTTCCATCTGCGCCTGATTGAAAAAGACCCCGACGACAACAAGTTTGTAAACTGTGCTTTTGCCAATAATTGCCATTACCTTGTTTTTAATGACACAGACTTCAATGTGCTGAAAAGTATTGACTTTCCCAAAATAGAAGTGATGAGATTGGAGGAGTTTAAAGTGATTTTTGAAAACCGAAAATAGATTGCTGGCTTTGCCATCAACAATTCTCCACTTGGAACGAGTTCATGCTAAATTTCCCTTCTACCCTATTTCTACCGACATTTCTCAAAGTGTTGTATTTATCTGACCCTGAATGACTTAACATTACAAGTCGCAATCCCGTCAGGACCGCTGAAGCCTCAAGCTTATCGCTTGGGGCTTTGTTGTTTATGTATTTGAAAAACATTTAATCGACTGCGGGCTTTTCCAACCTGTGTAATTCCTTTCCCTAAACTTCTGATCTTCAACCACTCCTGCCTTTTCCGATTTGTGCGAATTTGGCTATTTCGTTCCAACCTATTTCCAACCTTCAAGGAGAAAACCAAACCCTTGTATCTGATTACTGTCCCACTATTGGCATACATTTTGCACTTATTTCACGACGATTTACTTTTTTTTAAAAGACTCAGGATTTGTCCTGACAAATACCTGTTAGGTACTTTTCATAAAAGTAACCCTAAAAAATCAAGGTAATACAAATATATTTTTTTTAAATTGGGCTGAACACAAAAACGATGAGAAAAAGGAAAGAAGCGAACGGGCTTACTGCGAAGTCCGGCTTACTGTTATACGATCAAATGAAAATATTAATCCCTCCAAACATGCAATACATTACCCCACTCCAGCTCAGTTTCTACCTGCTTTTATTGACCCTTGCCATTTCTTCCGGATGTAATGAAGGTAGTTCAGAGGATATGCGTTCCGTGCTCGAGACGAAAGAACAACCGGACACTGCATCCCCATCGCTTGCCTCAACAGTGGAAAAAGACAGGCTTCAGATTACCAAAACCAATACGCCCCCTTCCGGGCCTGGTCCACGATCGGGTGTGCTGCTGGAAAAAGCCGACTTCTGGATTGGCCTCCCGAACAAAACCACTTCCCTCGTTTATTTGAGATTGGCGGAAAAGACCGAGATTAAAGTGCTGGGCACGGTGGAAGGATACCTCGAAGTCATGCATCGCGGATTGATCGGCTATGTAGAAAAAACTATAGTGGATGTTCAGGAGCCCCCCAAAGAGAAGCCGATTCCAGTACCGGAACCATCTGAAAAAATCGCCGAGGAAGAGCAATCCGGTGATCGAGCAGCAGCGCGTCTGGTAGAGAACGGAAACGGTGCTACTCCTACCGGCATTGCTCCTTGTACCGGAGAGATAGGCGAAGAGATCCTACCTGGCATCTCCTGCGTCCAATACCGGGCAAAAGTACTGGAAAAAGTGAGTACGCTTGAGATTTACCTCAAACGTATCATTGACAAAACTGAAGTCAACCGGACCAAATCAATAGACCTGGCCTGCCGCTTGTTTGTCAATGAACAAGCAAGAGTCTATACCTCGAGTTTGGGTGATCAGGGACGATCGCGTCCGATTAGAAAGTATTTAAATAGCCTGATGGCCCTTAGCTATGACAGGGTAGAAATTGAATGGACAAACATCCAGTATATCAGTGACCTTCGAAAGGCTCCGGACGGCAGGTTCTACGGGTACGTACACGTTGAACAACAGTTCGAAGGATTTATGGACGGCCAACTGGTTTACGGAGATGTCACCGAAAAAAAGATAACCATCGTACTGGAATCCTACGAAGTCATTAACGCCGAGGGTGAAACCGGTACGCGCTGGGATATTTTTCTCTCAGATATTGGCGTCGAACAAACAAAAACTATTGGATAAATGCCCCAGGTAGTCCTTTTTTTATTACTCCTCAGTGGATCGGTAACGGCCCAGTCGATCAAGGGAGACCTGGAAAGTGATTTTGCTTTCAAAGTCAAGCAAATTGACGAATTCATCGACCGGTTCAACCACGCTCCCCAAACGCTGGCGCGCCAGTACGACGCCGGACTGACGCATCGGGAAAACCTCCATACGCTCTTCGATCAGCATATTGAAGACTGGGACTATGCCTTAATCGAAGAGTTTGTCGATCAAATGGGAAGCCGATCCGGAGAGAAAATACTGGATTTTTATGATCCCCTCTGGTATGCAGAGCTGGAATGTTCTTTTTCCTATCGGGGCACTTCCAAATTGATAACCCTGATTCTTCAAAACCAGTTGGCCCAAAACGGCGGCTCCAAATGGGTCATCATCTCCGTTCTGGAGTTTCTGGACGGTGTCTATTGCGAAGATATCCCCCAAGCCAAAAATGCCGGCTTCTACCTACACCCCATGAGCCACGTCACCAATTTTATGGAGCTGGACCGGGCTTTTGAAGACAAGGAGAATTTGCAAAATATTTTTGACCCCTGGAATCAGGGAATGGATTTCCTGGCATTTAAGAACGGCGTGCTGAAGGGCACCCTGAAATATCAATCCAATCACCGCATTACCTACCATTTCCTTCAGTTAGAGGGCTGGATCTTCACCGTAGATTACTTTCCACGACAAGCCCCCAATGCCGGCTGGCTGATCTCTTCGCTACAGCGAGCTTCGGGAAAAGAGAAGCAGCGGTATCTGGCGGAAAAACTCAATCTTTTATGAAGCTGAAGATAGGCCTGTGGTTTGGATTCCTCCTTTTTGTTACCCTCACCTCCCTACATGCACAAGCCATCGAACCCCGCGACTGTGCCGAAATCCGCAAACAGGCAACCGAAACCCTTGAGCGATTTGCACTATTGCTCAATCAGGTTGCCGATCCGCTCTTCTATCCTTCTGAGCGCGATGAACTCATTAAAAACAGTTTTAAAGCGAGCAACCCGGGCCGGGTTTTCTACAACGACAAGGTCATTGTGGAGAACGACCTGAATCCAACCGGAAGCGTGGTGCAAAATACGGGCCTGAACGACAAAACGGTCGAACAATACCTGCATGAAGTAGATTTGCTCTATTCGAAATCTGATACGGAGAGCGTCTTTTTTTTCAATCTGCACTTCGGTCCCATCCGGGAAAAGGATTACGTTTTTATTCAGATACTTTACAACAGCGAATACAGAGGGTTCCTCAAAGACGAGCCTGACCAGGTCCTTCCCCGGCACAAACGGGTTGTGACGATCCGGGCAGAAAAATTAAAAGGGCAGTGGAGAGCTTATATCCTGCAGGTCAATTTTTTCAGACCCGATTATCAGTTCATTGTCGATCATCAGGATGCGGATTGCGACGGGATCAGCGATCCGGAAGATAATTGCCCGAAGGAAGCCGGCTCCCGGGAGTGGGGAGGCTGTCCGCCCCCTCCGGATCCCGATCTCGACCGGGACGGCATCGTCGACAGCACGGATGAATGCCCGGAACAGATGGGCCCATGGTGTGCCGGAGGCTGCCCAATGAGGACCGGTCAAAGGACAAACCAGAAGGAGGTACTATGGCAGGAACTGCTGGGCAACACCGGCAGAGATGTGGCTTTTGATATCACCAAAAATGAAAAAGGGGAGCTAATCTTCGCAGGGGAAACGGAGGTGCCCGGAAAAGGAAAAGATCTCTATATGGCTATTTTCGATCCCTGCCGGAAATACCTTAGTAACCGCCTCGTGGTAGGCGGCGCTCAGCACGACGGCGCCCGGAAGGTCATCCAGCTGGCGCCCGGACAATACGCCCTGGCCGGCTATACCGAATCCAGCGGCTCCGGCTCCCGGGATGCCTGGTACCTGTTGACGGACGGCACCCAAAAAATAGCAGAAAAGTTTTTCGGCACCGCCAGGTCTTCCGAGGCTTTCTCCGACCTCGCAAAGGGTGCACAAGGCAAGCTCCTGTTCAGCGGGGAAAAAGACGGCAAAATCTGGTTGCTCCAGACCGACCTTGAAGGGCGGGTGCTGAAAGAAACGGTATACGCCGGAGGCGGGCACGCTACCAGCACGGCCCTCGTTATATCGCCTCTCGGAGATATCTACCTCACCGGCTATGAAACAAGGGGAAAACAGAACAAGCTCTTGGTTTTACATTTCGATGAAGCGAGGGACCGGTTACACCAAGTTTATGAAAGACCCGATGCCAGGGGGCTCGATATCATTATGGACCGGGAAGGGCAGCTAGTGATCATTGGAACGGCTTACACCAAACGCACCCGGGACGACATCTTCGTCGTCCGTTTGAACCCGGAAGGAGAACTTCTATGGGAAGAGCCAAAGATCTTCGGTGGCTTAGGCATCGATGTGGGGTGCTCCATTCTGGAAACACCCGATGGCTGCTATGTGCTGGCCGGTTACAGCAGTTCCTACGCTGACGGCGCCCGCCGGGAGAAGATGTGGGCTCATCTGTTGAACCCTGCCGGAGAAGCGCTCTGGGAAGAACCCCTCTTCTGGGGAAGCCCTTTTGCCGAACGCGCCTACGGGATTACACAGATCGAAGCCAACAGCATCATCGCCGCCGGGTTGTCTCATTCCTCTGTTTCCTCCAAAAGAGCTAATAAATCAGATTTCTGGCTGGTGAGTATCGTAATAAAATGAAACTATGGCTCGTTTGCCAATCCTTTTTTTGCTGTCCCTTCTTTTTCTGTGCCTGCTGAGCAGCCGGGCAACAGCCCAGCAGTTGCCTTTATTTTCGCTATATCGGGAAAACCAGGGACTCCTCAACCCGGCCGCCGTGAGCAGCGATTTTTTGCTGTACCGGGAAACCTACCGGCTCTCCGCCGGGATAACCCATCGAAGTCAGTGGGTCGGCAGTGCCGGAAAGAGCAGTACGCAAAGCGCTCGTGCAGAATACATAGGTGTGGGGGAGAATGCTTTTGCACCGATTGTAGGCGCCTACCTCCTCAATAATCAGGTTGGTCCTACCAGTTTTACAGGAGTCTACGGACGCATCGCCAGCCTGTTTGGGCTGGAACATCCCAATTTCGGCGGTTTCTCAGCAGGCATCAATGCCGGACTGGTGCAATTCAGAATCAAAGCCTCTGAAATTGACTTACTCGACCCGGATGACATTCTCGGGCAAACCGATCAGAGCCAGTGGCGCCCTGATGTAGGTCTTGGTTTTTATTTTTATAAAAATATCGAAGGCCCCGATAACAAAACCGCGCTGGTCTATGCCGGTATTTCCGCCACTCAGCTCATTGGGCTCGACCTCACCTTCACTTCCGACAAGCGCGAATTCCCCTACACCCGACAGCCTCACTTTTACGCCCTGGCAGGGTTGTATAAGTTCCTGGACGCGCAGAGCTTCATAGAATTTTCTAGCTGGATCCGCTACGTCGAGGGGGTTCCCCTGGATATGGATGTCAATGTCCGCTATCAAAAAGAACAAAAATTCTGGGTGGGCGGCGGTGGCGCGCTCAGTGGGCGTTTGCACGCAGAATTGGGCGTTTATCTGCTGCACCTTCTGGATCTGGGAAGACCCGGTGAACAGACACTGGTCAAGCTGAGCACCGGCTTTGATTATTCATTGATCCCCTTTCACAACCAGACAGACCGGGCCTTTGAAATAAATATATCCGTGCTCCCAAGATGGTGATTATAGTCATTACGGTTCCTTTACCTGATAATAGTCACTTCCCCCTGCCTCACCGCTCCCTTTCCAAAACGAAAGCTGTAAAAATACGTGCCGGCGGGCAAGGGCTGGCCGTTCTGATTCACTCCCCGCCAATCATTCCCATAGGGACTCGCCTGATATACATCCTGCCCCCAGTCGTTGCGGATAATCAATTCATTATTATTAAAAGCAGGCGGGTTTTGAAATAATGCCGGTATCCGAAACCGGTCGTTTCTGCCGTCCCCGTTCGGGGTGATGCCGGAAGGAATGTAGAAATCACCGATTTCCGGGCAGTTTGGATCGATCGTTAAGTTAACCAGAATGATGGAATCACAGCCGTTGGCCGCTCCTCCTTCGATGAGTTCCTCGCCCGTGAGCTTAGATTCATCATACACCGTTCCGTTGACCGTTACCGATTCGCCCGGACAAATCATCTGATTAAAAAAAGAAGAGGCTTCCTCCCAAAAGCTGAGTTGAACCTGCACGATAGAATCGCAGCCGTTGGCCGAAGCGCCCGGCAGCACCTCTATCCCGGAAGGGTTGGATGCATCGTACACGACCCCGTTATAAGAAAAAGACTCTCCCTGGCAAAGCACCTGCTCAAGGCGCGAGGTGGCCGGCGGATAGAACTCCAGCCGGACCTCTATAATCGAATCGCAGCCGTTGGCCGCTTCCCCGAAAAGAAATTCCTTTCCGACTGCATTGTTCTCATCATACACCGTACCGTTAACCGTTATAGATTCCCCCGCACAGAGGGTCTGCTCAAAAACAGACGAGGCCTCCGGGTAAAATTTCAGTTGTACCTCTACGATAGAATCACAGCCCCCGGCGCCTCCCTGCTCGATCACCTCCGTGCCCATAGGATTCAGCTGATCATAGATGGTTCCGTTGACGGTAATAAACTCATCCGGGCAAAGTGTTCTGTAAATTTTGTGATCTGCCGGAAAAAAGTCGAGTTGGATTGCTACGACCGAATCGCAGCCGTTGGCCGCGGCGCCTTCAATAGTCTCCGTGCCCGAAGGGTTTTCTATATCGTAAACTGTCCCATTTACGGTAAGGGATTCATTGGGACAGAGCGTTCTGTTTATCGCTGCGGCAACAGGGTCTTGAAAAGCCAATTCGATCTGCACCGTAGAATCGCAGCCGTTGACCGAGGCGCCCTCCAGCAACTCCGTGCCCGACGGATTTGAGGCATCATAAACCGTCCCGTTGACCGTTACCGACGCCCCTTCACACAGCGTAGGGGCGTACACTCCCACAGCCGCCGCATAAAAGTCCAGCCGTACCTCCACCAGCGAATCGCAGCCGTTGACC
>CAZWDL010000014.1:24335-60628 GCA_964632995.1 uncultured Saprospiraceae bacterium | reverse complement strand
ACTCCGTGCCCTCCGGGTTCGAGGCATCGTACACCGTTCCGTTGACCGTCACCGAACCTCCTTCGCATAGTGTCGGAGTGTACACGCCCCTAGCCGCCGCATAAAAGTCCAGCCGTACCTCCACCAGCGAATCGCAGCCGTTGACCGAGGCGCCCTGAAGCAACTCCGTGCCCTCCGGGTTCGAGGCATCGTACACCGTTCCGTTGACCGTCACCGACGCCCCTTCACACAGCGTAGGGGCGTACACTCCCGTAGCCGGCGCATGAAAGTCCAGCCGTACTTCTACCAGCGAATCGCAGCCGTTGACTGAGGCCCCTTCCAGTAACTCCGTGCCCTTTGGGTTCAAGGCATCATAGATTGTCCCGTTGACAACTATGGATTCGCCAGGACAAAGTTTTTGCGCCAGCAATGAACGGGTCGCCGGATAAAAATCCAGCTGTACTTCTACAATGGAATCACAACCGTTAGCAGCCGCCCCCTCCAGCAACTCCGTACCCGATGGATTCGAGGCGTCATATACCGATCCGTTAATGGCGACGGACTCCCCAGAGCACAAAACCGGGGTATACCGCTCAGAAACCGCCGGGTTAAATGCCAGTTGTACCTGAATAACTGAATCACAGCCGCCGACAGCGCCTCCCGGGATAATTTCCGTGCCGGCCCGTCTGGATTGATCGTATCTGGTACCGTTAACCGTTACAAAATCCCCTTCACAGAGGGTTTGGTCCAGAAGGTCGACAACCGTATCACTGAAAATGATATCCACCTGAAGGACAGTGTCGCAACCAAAAGGGGATGGGTTCTGTAAAATTTCCTGTCCGCTGGTATTCTCTTTATCATAACGGGTGCCATTAATCAGGATGAAGCCATCCTGGCAGAGCGTTGGATTTCGGTTGAGTACGATTTGCGGATGAAATTCCAACTGGACTTTATACAAAGTATCCTGGAGGCGGGTAATTCCCGAAGGCTTGTTTTCATCAAACAGCTGGCCGTTAAAAACGAAACTTTGACCCTTGCACAATTCCTGTATCAGCTCTTTCACTACGCAGCTACCGGTGCTCGTCAGGTTGATTTCGTAATCACCGCCGCCCCGGCCTCCCGCGTCCGCCACCAAAATCGTATAGAGCCCTTCTTCTCCCGGAGAGACATCGACCCGAAGCTGTTTTCCTTGTTCGCGAACTATCAGCGTCCCCCCCGGACTGTATATTTCCACTTCAGGTTCCAATGTGGCCGATACGCTGCGTAGTTCGATGCTTGCCTGATCTCCCGGGAATCCACAAAAAGTATAGGAATGTCTTTCCCCTGTCTGTTCGATAGTGGCCCTGCGCTGAACGCCGTTGGTAAGCGTAGGAGGATACAGTGGGTTATTGATTTTTTGAAGAGAGAGACCAAACGGAACCTCGCCGCTTCCTCCGGAAATGCTTATTCGGCTCCGATAAAAGCCGAACTTTTCCAAGCTCGCCTGCAGGCTTAATTCGCCAGGAGCCTGACCGCTGCGCTCCACAAGCTCTTCCCCGTTCGGTCCAATCAGTTCCAGCCGGCTGACAAAGGAGGAGCCGGCGCCGGCCGCCCTAATGGACACCTCATCCCCCCAGCTGCCTTCAAATATATATTCCTCCGTCTGCCCCGTTACCAGAACGGAGGCGAGGTTCGTTCCGTACTGGATGGTATCCGTCTGAGCCGATAGAGGCAGTTGGAAGATAAGCAAGGCGTGTAAGAGCAGGGGGTAGAAAATATCTTTTTCCATTTTCGTACTTAATCTGATTGGGCGCCAAAAGTTATTAATTTTTTTTCAATATCAGGTTTTTTAGCAACTGTTTTATTGCACTTCTTCACTTTCGTTTTGAAGTGAAAAGAGGCAGCCCCTTAACAGGACTGCCTCTGAAAGTGGTTAGATTCGAAAAAAGGTTACCGGAATACTTATCCTAAATGAATCATTTTTCTGGTAAGACTCCGCTGTTCCGTTTTCAGGGTATAAAAGAGAATGCCTGAGGGAAGGTCAATATTATTTAGCGACACTTCGCTATAGCCTTCTTCATAATGGCCGGCAATTACCTGAACAACCTGACCGTTTACATCTCTCACCGCCAATGTTACCTGGGTCGACTCCGGTAAATTGAAACCGATGACGGTCTGCCCATAGAAGGGATTCGGCTGGTTCTGGTACAGTTCGATTTCGGCGCTGGTGAAGACTTCCTGACCGAAGTGCAGTGCTACGTCCATCAACTCTCCCGCTGTACTGTAAGCCTCTGCCTGTGTAAGGCGCGAGCTGATATCCAGCACCTCTTCCAGGTGAGTATCCGACTTAGCGCGGAGCACCAGGCTGAATAAGGGCAAGTCGGAAGTCGGAATGCGAAAGTCGGAATTGCCGCCGGCATTCCAGGACGTCGTGATCATGCCTTCGGAGGCAAAGACGCCGAAGTTTTCTTCCTGGGCAAGGCCGTAGAGAATATCCACCAGCTCTACGGCACCTCTATCGAAGTTCAGCGTAAACTGTAAGCCTTCGACCTCAGCGATATCGGCAGCCGTGAAGTCAATTCTGTACTCATTTCCGCGCTTCATGAGGTGCTGGCCATCCATTACCTCGCCGGTAGAGGCCGACAGTTCGAAAGTCCGGGTGCTGCTGCGTTTGTCGACGCGCTGCAGGGAGTTGCTGACGGCAGAGCCGTTTACATCACCGATTTTCACGGCCGTAAAATCAGCGTTCATCGATCCCGGCAAGTTGTTGACATTTTTTATCTCAGGGAAAACTTCCGCCCACGGATCAAGGGGATCCGGGAAACCATAATCCGCATCGACGAAGCGCCAACTTGTATTGTTCGAAAATTGCTTGTTGACACTCAGGATAAGCTTGCGCAGCTGAATCAGGTCGAGCGTGGTGATCGACTGGGAATTATTCACATCAGCAGCAATCATTTTGTAAGGACTGTCGAGTAGCTTAACACCCAGGATATGCTTGCTGATGAGGATGAGATCAAAAGTCGATACCCCGTTCAGGTGATCATCGTCCTTTATCGGACTTACCGAGTAATCATAACCGCTGACCAAGTCGCTGAATTGGTAGTTTCCGCTGTTCTCGGTCGTGTAAACCATGGAAGTCCGGCCACTCAGCTGCACGCTGACCCCGGCAACTGCGCCGGCGCTCTCATCACTGATTATCCCGGAGATCGTTCCGTTTCCTCCGGATGATCCGCAGGGGCTCGGCGATATGCCGGGCTGTACGACCGCCATGACAGTGCAATAGTCGAAATTTCCGGCTCTATCCAAAGCCACTACGTAAACCAGTTCCGTGCCTTCCTCTTCACAGGTAAAGATCGCGGAAGTATGTTCCGGGGTCAGGGAGTCGAGGGTGATAGAGACTGCCCCGTCATCGAGATCCTTATCTTTGAAAACGAAGTACTTCACTTTTTCAGGAGTATCGAAGGGCGAACAGTCGTCAATCGGGGCGGCGATAAAATCATTGGCCCTAACGGTATTCATCCCTCCATCCACCGCTCCGTCGCCGTCGGTATCTACCGGCATCAGGTCCACACTTAGCGTTTGGATACAGATGGGAGCCGGGCTTTTGCAATCCACCACCTCGAATGGAATGCGCTTCCCGCTGAGATTGCCGCAACCGTCGGTCACATTAAGGACAAAGGTGTGGTCGCCTACGGGCAACTTACCGGTAATCCGGTAGTCGCCATCGTCATTTTGCGTCAGGGTATAGCCCAGTTCCGCAGCCAGCTCCCTGGGGTTACCTTCATTGAAGACATCCAGTTTCAGGCTGCGCACTTCGGTATCATCCGGCGTACATTCTTCCTGAAGATTGAAAGCGATATCGATATTGCCGTCACAGTTTTCATCGGGGGAACCATAGGCGCAGAAGCTCAGCGATTCGGTAGCTACTTCCACTTCCGGGGCTGCGTTATCATAAACCCTGAGCAGCTGGCTGTACTGCCAGAAGCCGGGGGTGAGGGCGGTATATTCACCGGCATCGAGCCAGTGGATGTCACCGTCGGGCTGTGTCCAGGTCACCACCTGCTCACCGGGCTCATCGGGCAAGAGGTCACCACCTGGAAATACGCGAACGAGCTGATCTTCTGTGAAGTCCTCATCGCTGTCCCAGTCACGCGGCACTTCGATTGCCTCGGTGCTTTCCCCGTCGTATTCGCACCAGTTGATAACACGGTAGGTAATCAGCAGTTGGAAGCATTCACCGCCCAAAGCCTCATACCTCGTGGTATCCTTATTTACCGCCAGCAGATCGCAGGCAAAGCTCTGCGTAGAGATATCCCGTTCGGGCTCAACTCCGCAAGCAGCGCTGGCCTCGTCGCCTGGAAATACGATCTCGTAGTCGTTGACTTCCAGCACCTCAATTTCCTGCGTACATAGGGCAGATCGACCGGAGGCGTCGGTTACGGTGAACGCGCGCTCAATCAGGCCGGTACCGCAGTTGCCGGGCGTCCAGATCACTTCTTCGCTGATTGACGCACCGCAGTTGTCGCGGATTTCAACGATCTCCTCCGGAGCTCCGAAGCGACCGGCTACCTGTACGGCGTCCATTGGGTCGAAATCCAGCCCGGTACACAGGGTGGTCTTATTTTGCACTTCGCAGCCGGGCGGCAACTTATCTTCGACTAGTGTATTCAGCCAGCAAATGTTGATATTGCCCGCCGTATCGGTAGTGCGCAGTTCAACGGCTACTTTATCCGTAGCATCAGTTGAGACATCACAGCAGGTGAAGAAAGCCGCATCGGCCCACCAACTGTAGAAATGACCGCCGGGTTCCTGTGCGATGAGTGGATCGTTGCGCCGGATATCCAGCCCGGGAACATCCTTTACAGCCAGATAGACGATAATTCCCTTTTCAAAACGGGCCAGGTAATCCGATGGCCAGCTCAGGTGGTGTACCATTTCAGCGTAGTTCGCCAGGCAGCCCCGGTCGATAGCGCGGCGAACCTGCCGTTCCACCGGCCCGCAGTTGTCCCAGCTGCCCTCGTCCGCCTCTGCCGCCTGCAGGCGAGCCAGGCCGCCGTTAGTTGTACCGGGACCGCCGATAGAAATATTAAGTTCATCATTACAAACGGCCACCGGCCCCGTATCGTCGCTCACCGTAAGCACACAAGCACCTTCGCGGTCGTAAACCCACTCGCCCTCGCCGTTCTTTTGAACGCCGCTGTAGGTGCGACCACACTCGTCCGATAGCTGGTAGAAAAGATCATAGACCCCCGGTGATACATCGGCAAGCACTCCGTCGTTGGAATAGCCGATGCGTTCGTAGATCTTCGTTCCGGTTTTGGGATCCGTGACGTAGCCCCACAGCTCAAATTCAAAGTCGACAGCAATACAATCATCGACCTGAGGGGGTGGCGGCGCGATGACCGCCGTGCACTGGAAGGGGCCGGTGCTGACCTGAAGATCAGGTCCTTCGATGCTCATCTCCCCGGTCGTTTCCATGATGATGTGCTGTTCGAATGTGACGATCTGTTTTGCGGCATGGGTATATTCCTCGCTTGCCGGAGGGAAAAGCGTTCCGTAACAATCGCTGCCTTCCGTTAATGCGTAGCGGCTGCGGCCTTCGCTTTTCTCCCAGCACCAGTCGAGGACAGTCCAGATACGGATGATCTTCTTTCCACAGTCCGCCGAGAATTCCTGATCCTCATAACTCAGCGTCAGGTCACAGGAATGTCCTGTCAGGTAATTTTTTTCACAGATACCATTGAAGTAGTACGGCAGAGGGTCTTCCTCTTCTCTGATCAAATTGGAAAGATTTTCCGGGCCGAGCAGTTCATCTTTCCCTCCTGCCGACTCGAAAGCACAGATATCCACGTGGAGTTTGCAATCGGGTAAAAATATCTTCGGCCGGTAGAAGTAAATTTCCTGTACGGCGGTCGTTTTAAAACCCTCACTGTTCTGGAAGATAAAAGTCCGCCGGATCGTAGTGGTAATCTGGCCGTAACGATCCTCACAGGGCGCCTGCTCCAGGTCGTCCTCTACCTTGATTAGTTCCATGGTTCCGCAACAGTCATCCTGAACCAGCGGATAACCGACAAAGTAGGGGTAGCCCGGATCGTTGTACGAGCGGGGATTCTGGTAGATGCTGTCCAGGTCTTCACAAATCAAATAATTGAATTCAAAAGCACCGCAGTCGACGTACAGGTCTTCGAGGGAGTCTTCAAAGCATAGCTCAAAATCCTCGGAAGTACAATCGTACGGCGTAAATCGCGTTTCCCCGTAATGCTCCTCGTATTTGTAAATACCCCGCACCTTCTCCGGTTTAATTGCAACGGTTGCCGATTTATCTTCGGCGTTGACCTGTCCCCAGCACTTGGTCCAGGAGAAACAGTCTTCGTACCCCTTTTTCAGTTTTATTTCGTAAGTGAACACGCCACACTGATCCAGGATGTTATCGGGCCGTGGCGCTCCTCCGATAGTGGGATATTTTCCGTCATAGACGATCACTTCCAGGATCCGGCGCAGTGATTCCTCCTCGCCGCATGCTCCGATATCGCCTTCGGTAAGCATGTCAAGCGTCACGGGAACAGCACAATCCTGGTTGAGCGTGATGTTGACCTTATCGTTGCAGGCCAGGCAACCGGTAAGTTCACCGAGATCAGGAATTGTTGCGATGTCAGTACGGCAAGTCGTGGTGCAACCTTCCCCGTCTTCTATCTGAACAGTATATTCGCCGGGCATCAGATTCTCAACGGAGACCAGTTCGCCGTTTTGAGCCACCGTCCCGCTGGCTATAGTCGCATCCGGCGTGATCACCTCGTAGGTATAGGGCGGGAAACCACCCTGGATGATAAAGCTGAAAGCGCCTTTTTCTTCGCAGGCTGCATCCAGCTGATGGACGATGGAACAGGCGGGGTTGGAAACAGCAAGCTCGTAGGTGCAGACGCTGTAGCAGACGGGATCACCGGCGTCATCCAGATCGGTAACCGTGACGCGATAGCGTTTATCCACCTGCGGGCTTACCGTAATGGATGGGCTGGTTTCGCCGGTGTTCCAGTGATAGCGATAAGTGCCTGACCCGCCCTCGGCTTCGACGGTGAGCACGGCCGGTTCTCCCTCGCAAATGCGACCATCACCGCTGATGACACAGCTCAAATCGCTGACCTCAACAGTAATATCACAGGTAAAGGTACACCCGGCGCCGATGTCCGTTACCGTCACCTCGTAAGTGGTGGTCGTCATCGGCATTACATTGATAGATTCCCCCTTTTCGCCGCTGCTCCACTGATAACTATAGTTACCGGTACCGCCGCTGACCTGCGCTGTAAGCAGCGTCGATTTCCACGGACAAAGACTGTCGTCGCCCGTAATGATACAGGTGGGGTCGATGACCTCAATTTGATGCTCGCAGACGAAGGAATAAAGGGGTGTTCCGTCCTCGGAAACATCCGTTATCGTTACCGTGTAAGTCGTCAATACTTCAGCAGGGAAAACCGTTATGGAGGGTTGGTCCGAACCGGTGCTCCATTTAAACTGATAATTCCTATCCTTGGACGGTGCAATTGCTGTCAGGACGGTAGATTCTCCTTTGCAGACCAGTTCATCGCCTTCAATGACACAGGAAGGTTCTGTTACCCATACTGTCTCGCTGCACTCGAAGGAACAGCCGGGGTTGCCTTCGTCGTCCAGCTCGGTGACGATAACGCTGTAAGTTGTCGTTTCTGTGGGATAGACCGTAATGCTGGGCGTCCTGGCATCGGTACTCCACAGGTATTCGAAATTGCCGTTCTCATTGGGAACCTGAGCAGTTAGGGTAGCGGGAGCACCGAGCCATACTTCCAGGTCACCGACGATGGTACAAGCCGGGTTAAAGACCTGTACTTCTTTGGCACAGACGGAAAAGCAGTCGCCGTTGAATGCTTCATCCGTTACCGTCACCTCATAGCGAGTAGACGTATCGGGGCTCACAGTGATTGACTCGGTAGTTTGTCCTGTATTCCAGCTATAGCTGTAATTTCCACTACCTCCATCCGGAACGGCAGTCAGCGTAGTGGACGCTTCCCCACACACCACAGGATCTCCCGTAATTTCACAGGTTAGGTTAAAAGTCTTGACCTCAAAGCAGAGGCATACGGAGCAGCGGCCGCTGGGGTCCTGCCCGGAGGCAGGCGGTCCGTAGGTGATGGTGACGCAATACTGCCCTGCTTCGAGATTTTCGATGCCGGGAGTGGTAGCGCCGTTATCCCAAAGAAAGCCGATATTGTCGCCGCCCGATACAGTGAGGTCGATGGCGCCGTTGCCAGCTACCGGAGGACCATTGCCGCTATTCCCCGGAACACAATCGTCGGTGATAACGGCGTCCACCTGGGGTTCCGCAATGAGTCCGACGGTAGCGTTGCTTACGCAAAAGCCGCAAGCTTCCGGGTCACCAGGCAGGCTGTCTCCCGCCAGGGGAACGTAAATAATCGCGACGGCATAGTCGCCGTCGGCGAGTCCTGTAAATTCAAAAGTTCCATTGCTGTCAGGTACAATAGTTTGATCCCACTGATTGTCGCCGTCGTTGAGGTCGTCAATGACGATCTGGTAATTAGCCGGATCTTCGTAGTCGGAAAGCACGGCCTCATTGCCATCATCGGGAAGGACGAAAGATACAGGTACGACGCCGTTGGGAGAAGCGATATCGTTGCAGGTACTGCAATTGGGCTCTACCAGTTCGCTTAGCACTTCAAAATCGAAGGTGGCGTAGCTGGCGCATACCCTGGAGCTTCCTCTCAGGATGGTTTCGGCGATCAGGTTACCGGTGGAAAGGGTTACTTCGATGAAGCCGTCGGAGAAAGCATCGAAGCAAAAGTTAGCCGGATCTTCACAGACATCGGCAAAAAGAGCGGCTGCCTCGGCGCCTTCCAGCGAGCAGCGAACGGAAAGCGGATCAAATTTTCCTTTTATCGAAGGCATCGGCTCCTCTTCGCTGGGGGCGGGCAGCGTCAGCCCGATGCGCTCCCCACCTTCCTCGAGCGCACAAAGTGGGTTGAAAATATCATCCTGCCGGTAAATTTTTGTGCAGCCGGCCAGGTTAAAAATAAGATCCCCGGCACTAGCGCCCACGTTGCTGATTTTATAGTCGCCGGACAAAGTCGCTTCCATACAGAAACTCCGGAAACCTACCACGTTGCAGGGCAGCTTCCCCTCAAAGCAGTATTCCTCCTCCGTCAGCTCCGTAAAATTACTCTCTGTGCCGGACGGGCCGCAGGTCGGATCACGGATGATCAGAAAGGTCGGATCGCAGATCTGGCGCATATCGGGCTCACCGGGAGCGGGACCGGGAATAGTGACAATATCACAATTGGTGGTCCAGTCGGTTCCTGATTCGACATCCATCAGGACGACCTCACAGCTATCCAGCTCGCAGCCTGCCGGCTGATCCTGTCCCGGAAGGCTTACCGGAAAGGATAATGCTGCAAGCATCAGAGTGGCGAATAAAAATCTCTTCGATTGAATCATGGGACTCATAAGAATTTGGTTTTTAATATCCTAATTCGCGTGGGACGATAAAACTTTGGATTAGTTGGTTTCGTAGACATAATCGATGCACACCTTCGCCTTTAGCTGGGTGCGGTAGGTGAAGTTTTCCGCCTTGTGATCGATGAGGTCCGTTACTTCAACCGGAATATCCAGATTGCCGACGCCGTGAAAACTTTCCAGTGATTCCGTCACTTCTCTATGCTCCGTATGGGTTTCATCCGCCCGGACGGATATTCCGTTTTGCATCAATTGCTCATTGCTTATCGATGCCTGATAGTTGAGCCTGGCCTCCTGCTGAAACTGCAGTTCACCGGGGAAGGAACATTTCAGACCGGCAGTGAAGAGGGCGTGAAAGCCAGAATAATTCATCCGGCTGCGATAGATATCAGCCGACAAGGTACTTTCCGTCGTGATTCGCACCCCGGTGAGTTTCCCCTTGGCTGGATCAAAGGCTGGTAATTGTAATACCCCTTGCAGACTACCGGGCTCTGTGATCAGCTCTGCGCAAACGGATTCACTGCCGGCATTTAGGCCAGGCCGGCTGGATTCCACAGACACCGGAGGAAGGGGCTGTCGGTTCGATGTTTTTTCACCAAACCATCCGTGCAAAAGTGATGGTCCTTCCGAAAAAGGAAAAAACAAGCCGATGAGTATTACCGGCCAAACGATGTTGAGGTACAGCTTTTTCATAATGGTTGAGTTTGAGCAAACGATCTCCTTGCCGGACAGAGGTGTACCCACTGCCCGGGGCAGATGATTCCGTGTTGTTTGAATAATGAACTCCAACAGGAGGGATAGACTGAATTACCTATCAGTATTCAAAAATGATGCCAAGTCTTAGGAACGAACCACTTCGGCCTGATTTTCAGAGGGGTAGGAACTGTCTAATAATGTGCCATCTATTCCCCCAGTAGTGGAAAAGCCCAAAGATTAGCGTCTTTGATTTTGGTCGTCGCGCCGGAAATCTTATTTTTCATTAACATTAAAGCGAACCACTGCTGTAACCATGGCTGAGATAAACATCAATCCAAAATACCCCGATATCGATTTTCTCCGCGAAAAAGCAAGGCGCCGGATACCTCGTTTTGCCTTCGAGTACCTCGACGGCGGCTGCAATTCGGAGGTGAATTTAAAGCGAAACACGGCGGAAATCCGGGAGGTACAACTCAAACCCTACTACCTTCGGGATTACGACGGCATTTCCACGGAAGTGGAATTGTTCGGGAAAACCTACAGCGCACCCTTCGGTATTGCGCCTATCGGGCTGCAAGGCCTGATGTGGCCGCGGGCGTCGGAAATTTTGGCGAAAGCCGCTTTTGACCACAATATCCCTTACATTTTAAGTACGGTGGGCACAGCCAGTATTGAAACCATTGCGGAAATCACCGAAGGCAATGCCTGGTTTCAACTTTACCACCCCACGGAAGACCGGCTGCGCGACGACCTCCTCAAGCGCTGCTCGGATGCCGGGCTGCCCGTTCTTGTCATTTTGAGCGATGTGCCTACCTTCGGCTATCGCGCCAAGGAGATCAGAAACGGCCTGGCCATCCCGCCCCGCATGACGCTGCAGAACATCCTGCAAATCATGAGCAGCCCCAACTGGGCCCTTCAAACCCTGATCGCCGGACAGCCGGAGTTCAAAACACTCAAGCCCTATATGCCCAAGGGCATGAATTTGCAGCATTTGGGGCTGTTCATGAACAAAACCTTCACCGGACGGCTCAACGAAGAAAAGATCAAAGTCATCCGGGATCAATGGCAAGGAAAGCTGGTGCTGAAAGGCGTCGCTACGGAGGAAGACACCGAAAAAGCCGTCCGCCTCGGCATCGACGGTATTATCGTTTCCAACCATGGAGGGCGCCAGCTGGATGTGGGCGAATCCACGATCCGGCCGCTCTCCCGGATTGCTGAAAAATACAAGGGCCAGATCAAAATCATGATGGACAGCGGCATACGCACCGGGCCGGACATCGCCAACTCCCTGGCGAGCGGGGCGGAGTTCACCTTCCTCGGCCGCTCATTCATGTACGGCGTAGCGGCGCTGGGCAAAACGGGCGGTCACCACACTATTTCTCTTTTAAAGAAGCAATTCCTACAAGTGATGGAGCAGGTATGCTGTGAGCAGGTGCGTGATTTGCCCAAACACAAAATCAGCTGAATTAGCCGGCCCGGTCAGCAGCCTTCAATAGCGTGAACGATCGATTTCATCCCGGACTGCCCTTAACCCGGATTATTATTGGTGCAGTGCACCAGCATGATTTTCCTCACCTATTCTACTGAGTAAAATCATTTACAGAGCGGAAAATAAAAGGTAATCAAAGGACAGTGGATTTTAATCTGTCGGCGCTGCCTCCCGGTTCTTACAGCGTGCGGCTGGTTAGCCGCAAAGGAGTATTGACAAAAGTGTTTGTGCGTTTGAATTGAGTCACTATTCAACATCGCCGCTGTGCGGTGAGATTTGTTGTTTTGCCACGGATCACGCGAATTTTCACAGATCATCATTTTGGGAAATCCGTGAACATCCGGGTAATCCCAGCCTCGCCGGCAGGCAGGTGTGGCTTTTTTGAAAAATTTCCCTGGCGAAGCCAGGGTGATGAATAGTAACTGAATTGATACTACGCCCCCTGCCCGTAGGGTGACTACTCCTGAAGAAGACCAACCGGAGTGCGAAAAATCATTGTCTCTGGGAATACATCAGCAATTTTCCTACATTTAGAAAAGAATACAATCTAAAACTACAGGAGGAATCCCGTGATTTATTTTTTGATTTTTTCGCAGAATTTAGTCCTGCGCCGGTCCCCTATATCGCGGAGCACTATCCAATAGACAATCTGCGCTTCCCGTTGACAGGCGATTGGGACTTTGTTAAAAACCACCTGCTCATGCCAACTAAAAAAGACCTCTCCCGCCGCGAATTCATCGGCGTCGCCGGCGCCGCTGCTGCCTTTACCATCGTTCCCCGGCACGTGCTCGGCGGCCCGGGCTACATTCCGCCCTCCGATAAAATAGCCGTGGCCAATATCGGCTGCGGTACGCAGGGGCTGCGCGAAATGGGGGCAATGCTGGAAAACCCCCACCTGCAGGTCGTCGCCGTCTGTGATCCCAACAAGTACGCTACTGGCTACATCGACTGGTCGCCTAACGGGCTTCGGGACAATATTCGCCGCACACTTAATGATCCGGACTGGGGCGCCAACCTGAAGGGCATTCCGGGCGGACTGGATATGGGAAAGGACTACGTGGAAAAATACTACGCAAAAAATATGGATTCCGGCAAGTACAAAGGCTGCGCCGCCTACGAAGACTTCCGGGAGCTACTGGACAAAGAAGACGGCATTGATGTGGTCAAAATCATGACGCCCGATCACCTGCACGCGCCTATCGCCATCGCGGCGATGAAAAAAGGGAAGCACGTGATTACCCACAAGCCTATCGCCAACCGGATGGCGGAGGGAAGGGCCGTTATCGAAATGGCAAAACAGACGGACGTAGTCACCCACCTGCTGGCCTGGCGCAAACGGCCGGCCTACGACCTGATCCTGAGCTGGATCAAGGACGGCGTCATCGGCAAGCTAAAAGAAATCCACAACTGGTCGTACCGCCCCGTCTGGCCGCAATGGACCTCGCGCCCTACCGAAACGCCGCCCATTCCCAAAGGTTTCAACTGGGATCTGTGGCTGGGGCCGGTGCCGCATCTGCCTTATCACCCGAATTACACCCACAATGTATTCCGCGGCTGGTACGACTTCGGCGGCGGCAGCGTTGCCGATATGGGTCACTATAGCCTTTTCCCGCTGTTTCGCAGCTTCGGCATCGACACGCCGCCGGTGAGCGCCAAGGCCTACGGCACGACCACGCGCACCGTCGTCGACGGCGTTCCCCGCTGGGAAGACAACAACGTAGCCTTCCCACATTCCTGCACCATCCGCCTGCGCTTCCCGAAGCAGACCACCCTGCCTCCCTTCGACCTGTACTGGTACGACGGCGGTATGAAACCCTTCGCCCCACCGGAACTGGAGGCCGACAACCGGGACACCCCCAACGAAGGCATGCTCTTCGTCGGCGACCGGGGTAAGATCCTCGCCGGCTTCCGCGGCGAAGACCCGGAGATTATCCCCGCCGCCAGGATGAAAGCCTACGGCGGGCAGAAGGAACTACCGAAGAAGGAAGAAAGCGAAAGCATCGACTGGGTAGAAGCCATCCGGAACAACGAGCAATCGCCCGGCAGCTTCCGCTACGCCGGCCCGGTTACCGAAACCATCAACCTGGCTGCCGTAGCGCTGCGCGCAGGTAAGGAGATACACTACTACTCGGAAACGATGCGCATCGCCAATGACGAGGAGGCCAACCGGTTTCTGACGCGGGAGTACCGGGAGGGATGGGAGGTTTGACTGGGTGCTGGATGCTGGGGGCTGGGTGCTGGATAACACGGATTCTAACTAACCGTGAATTTGCCGCAGTTGTCGACCATCGACTATGGACTTCTTCCGGGATTCAATGTCTGAAAAATCCACCACAATTTCTTATTTTCAACCAAAACATCAATCAACCACCTCTCATGAAGAAGAAACACACACAATCCAGAAGAAGCTTTCTTGAAAAATCTTTAATGCTGGGAGCGGCCGGACTTGTCGCGCCCGCATGGTTCAACAAAACGCAAGCTATGGGTGGCACACCGCACATGACGCACGACGATATTTCCCTGGCCCAGTGGGCCCTGGTAGATGAGATCAGACAAGGCAAGTGGAAAAACCTCGACTTTCCGCGCATTGCCCGCGAGGACTTCGGGCTCAACGGCATCGAATTTGTTAACACCCTTTTCGAGGTGCCGACGGCCCGTTATCTGAACGAGTTGAAGCAAAGGGCCGATGATCACGGCGTCACCATGGTATTGATCATGGTTGATGCCGAGGGTGACGGCGCCGAACCGACGGCGGAATTGCGCAAGCAGTTCGTCACGAATCACCGCAAGTGGATCGATATCGCCCAGTATCTGGGCTGCCACGCCATCCGCACCAACTGCCGGGGACCGCAGGGCGCTGACCCAGAAGAGGCGTTGAAATTGGCCGCCGAATCGTACAACATGCTGCTGGAGCACGCCATGGAAGCCAAGATCAGCGTGTACATCGAAAACCACGGCGGCCTGTCGAACGATCCCGACTGGATGGTGGAGCTGTTCAAGGAGGTGGATAACCTCTACTTCGGCGCCTACCCCGACTGGCGCGCTCCTTCCGACGAGTTCGATAATGTAACTTTCCTGGAAAAGATGCTGCCCTGGACCGGCGGCCTGTCCTATCGCAACCAGCCCACCGAAGAACTGACGGCTAAAATGATCAACATGTGCCGGGAATCGGGCTACCGCGGCTGGTACGGAATAGAGTCGAGCGGCCGGGAGGCGATCATGCAGGGTAAAGAGCTGCTGATGAAGTATCTGGAGCTGGGGTAGCAGCTGAGGTTGTCAGCTGAATTCCAACATGACCATTCAATACTGCTCCGACCTTCACCTGGAATTCGCCGCCAATCGAAGCTGGCTGAAGAAACATCCGCTTCAATGGGAAACTCCTGTCAGCTTCCGATTGCCGGATCTATGGACTCAGCCACCGGAACAAACCCGCTCTCCAAACCGGCGGGACCTGGATGTTGACGAACCAGCTGGGATATATCGCTGAGGGAGAACAGGGGTAGAGAGATTGGCTTAGCCAAACGCTTTCACTCTCCCCTCCCAAAATACGCCCGGTAAATCTTTTTCCTCGGATAAAAGCCCAGCAGAATACCGGGATACATCAACCAGGTTAGCAGGCGGTTGGGGCCTCTGAAAGTGATATCATCAATGATGCAGGAAGTGTCTTCGGTGATTTTTCGAACGATGTGCCGGTGTTTCCAGTAGGAGAGCGGAGGGGGCAACTTCATCCCTTCATCGACGAAGTAAGCTTCCGACTCATCGACGCCGTGATCGGTGATCAGGCTCACCCATTCCGCATTGACCGGCGCGCCGAAGCGGATGTGCACCTTGTCACCTTCCCGGGAACCGGAGAACTCCACAATCTCCATGGGCGGAAAGCCGGGCGCCAGGGCTTCGAACAAATCGCGGTCGAAGCGGGCCATGATGTCTTTGTAATGGCCCTTTACCTTCGTCTTCAGTTGTATATTCATAAAGAAAGAATTGAGGGATTGGAAGGTTGAATTTCTTCCTTCTCTCAATAAGAAGTATTTGGGGGATGGTTACCCATCCCTATCTTTTAAATGCCGGCCTGGTCTCCGCCGTACACGGCAGCATAATTTTCAAAAAACGTTTTGAGGTACTTTTTCAGCTCGCGGCGCGTGCTGGACGGCAAGGGCTTTAGCTTGCGCACCCGGGACAACAAGTCTGAACGCTTAGATTCAAAATACTCAATCGTAGGCTTGAAGTCTAAATCCAGCGGCAACTCACCAAAGAAAAGATCCGGTTTTATAAAACGCAATATACTTTCGTTATTGGTCAGAGCCCGTGCGTAGGGCGCATCGACCAGCCCGGAAAAATCAAAGTCGTAAGGAATGGGAATCAGTTGGTCTCCTTTGCGGAAAAACTTAATGTTTCTGCTAGTGGGGATACTCCAGTCGGCATTGCCGATCATATTCTGAAATACAGCTACCCGTTTTAGTTGTTCCTGGTGCAGGGCAGCGGCTTCCAGTCCCAGGGAGTCAATTTTTTCCGCACCGATACGGGCCTCCAACTGAGCAGTATCTTCAATGATAATTCCCCACTGTCGTTCTTCCATACCCGTGGCAGGATTGCGATACGTAACCCGCACCATTTGAACGCGGTAACTGTAAGGTGAAAGCTCGTTGAAAAGCCTGTAGGCCAGGTATTCCTTTAACATCAATTCCTTAGCCAGTTCCTTATCCACCACGCATTGGGTTACCAGGTCGAAATCGTCGAAAGGCGCCAGGCCCCGCTCTTTCAGGAGTGATTTTTTCATATCCACTTTCAGTGGAGGCACGTCACATTTTGACCGGCGGAAACGGCCACGCAGCGACAGATCAATCGGCCAGGCCTGCCAGGCTCCCGTTTCGTCCTGGAAACTGAATATAGTTTCAAATTCCCGGGCGTTTCTGCGGTTAGCCCGGACGGAATCCAGGTCGACCTCGATCGTAATGTCCAACACCTCCTGATAGCTCATCACATCGAAGATACTCTTCGCGTCATCACGGACGCCGGCTGAAGCGGAAACCGTCAGCAAAGAGGCGATTACGAACATTATTGCAATTAGGGGGAAGTTATTTATATTCATCGGCTGTTTTTCTACTAATCCAATATTTTGCCGGCCTGCGAAGAGGCCTTATTATATTGCCTTGACCAGGTTGGGCGCAACACCTTTGTTTAATATGCAAGGTCCTGCTAATCAAGGTTTAAACAAAGATACGGTGAATAAACAATAAGTGGATACATCAGTTCGCCCCGTAGTGTTAAATAAAGGTGAAATCCGGCTCCGGAGGGATCCCCATGACCCGGAAATACGCCGAAATGCGGCTGGTATTGATTTTCGGCGATAAAGCAGCCTCGGAGCAATTTCACTTTAGTATTGACGCCGGCCTTAATTTTTCCAGCCTCAACGGCTACGAAGACGGCGAGACCATCCTGGGTATCAATTACGGAGTGGGCGCTCATCTGAAATTGAGCGATCGCTGGTCACTGGTAACGGAATTCAAGCCTTTCTCTACCAAAGCGCCACAAACATAGAAACGCCGATTGAACTACCCGAGGATTTCGCCGACAATGAGGTGAAGCAAGACCTGAAGGATAGTTTTCAGGGATTCGATTTCGGCATCCCTCTGGAGGCCGGCTACAAGCTCATACTGAACGAGGAAAAGAATAAGCAGCTGGATATTTAAATGACTATTGAGGAAAAAGAAGCGGCTAGATTTATAATTTCCTACAAGATGGTTCCCATCTGCAGACAGACTGAAGGAAGGTTGTTTCTGTGAACGTAATCTATCCGTAGTGGTGACAGGAATCCGGCATAAAACTTTCAAAATAACGGCTATTTTCGTGCACTCAAAAGAGGGTTTTGTTGTTATACAGTTGAGAATGACGCAAGTGGAAAAACCGATAAAATAATCTGATTATGAACCTACTAGAAAAAATCTTATTGGCCATCGATTTCGTGGGTCCCTCTGACAACGTTATTAAAAACGCAATGGACCTCGCCAAAACCTTCGATTCCAGGATCTCCCCCATTCACGTATTACCACCTGGCATTGAAGATGAAAAAGCCAGGCGTTTGTTGCAACAAGCAGCAGAAAAACAACTGTCCCGGTTAAAGGAGCACATAGAGCAGAAAGGGATTCAGGCGGAGCCCCCCATTCTGACCACCGGTATCCACTTCGAAGAAATTGTCAATGCGGGCGAACGCTCCGAGGCCAATCTCATTGTCATCGGCGCCAGCGAAAAGAAAGATACAGAGCGGTTCCCCTTAGGCACCACGGCGGAAAAAATCATCCGTAAATCCACCAAACCGGTTTGGGTGGTCAAGCACGATCAGCCGCTTGAGGTTAAAACGATACTTTGCCCGATTGACTTCTCCCGCGAATCGCGAAGGGCTCTGAAACACGCGCTCGTCATCGCGCGTCGCTTCGAGGCCAAACTTCTTATCCTCAGCGTTTTTGAAACCAGCTCCCCCACCGATGAATCTCCAACCCATGACTGGGATGCTTTTGTTGATTATTGGCAAAAACAGGAAAACAAAGCACATGCCCAGTTTCTCGATCAGTATGATAAATTCCTGGATCAATTCAATCTCCATGACCTGACCTGGGAAAAAATTGTAGCGGAAGGTAAGCCCGCTGCTGAGATCCTGAGCGCCATCTCCCGCTTCGATGTCGATTTGCTGATCATGGGCACCACCGGCCGCACCGGACTGAGCCGCCTGATGATGGGCAGCGTCACGGAAAAAGTCATTCGGGAAGTTCCCTGCACCTTCCTGACTATGAAGTCAGAAGACGCCCTCAAGCTACAACTGGAATCACGCATCAGCAATATCGAAAAACACTATTCCAACGCCGTTCAACTGATGAAAGACGGCTTCTATGAGGAAGCCATCAACGAATACAAGAACTGCCTGTTGATCAACGATATGCATACGCCTTCACTATTCGGAATCGCGAAGGTGTACGAAAAAACCGGCGACCAGGAGAAAGCCGATATCTACCGGAAAATGGCCCGGGAAGTGCTCGACCGCATCTGGAACAGCCGCATCGAAGCGGAGGCTAGAAAGTTCTATACCGACTGACTACTTCATCCGGGTTAAAGCCCGGCATTGATCAGGAACGTCGCCGCGAAAGCCACGATGGCGTAGAGTTCCGGAAACACGGCCAGCACCAAGGTTTTGCCGAACACGTCGTAGCCCGAACCGATGCCCGCGATGCCGTTGGCGCAAATCTGCCCCTGCCGGAAAGCGGAGATCAGCGAAACCAGCCCCAGGGCAAAGCCGGCGGCCAGTATAGCCATCCCCTGTAACACTGAAGTACTGGCGGACAATACGCCTGAAGTATTCACCAGGAAGAAGCCGGCGAAACCGTACAGGCCTTGTGTTCCCGGCAGTGCGCTCAGGAGCATGTAACTACCGAAGGCTTCTTCGTTTTTCTTAAGAGCGCCGATGGTGGCGTTGCCGCCCTTGGAGACACCTACGGCGCTTCCCACGCCGGACAGACCGATCATCAGTCCCAGTCCTATATAAGCAAGAATGATTCCAGCTTCCATATTTTTTTATTTTTCACTGTTTTTTAATGATTGAACTCAAGTGATTAGGCCTCAGCCAATTATTTGATCATTTTTGAGATAGCTTCTAAGGAACCGGTTTTTCACTTCCCTGTTCCGAATTTATTTTACTGCTGGTCGATAGCGGCTGATAAGGTTTGCCGCCACCGGAAAATCCCGCATTTTTATAAAACTCCACAAAGGTCAGACGCATCGGGTGGACGAAGGCGCCCAGCGAAGCGATCAGCAGGTTCAGCCCATGGCCGAACAGCAGGAATACGATAAAGAGCACCGGTCCGATGACCGGCCCTGCTTCCCGGATCTGCATAGCAATATCGTTGACTACAAAGCCGAGAATGGCGCTGGATATGCCCAGCGCGAAGAGGCGAATATAGCTCAGCAGATCACCGAAGATACCTGTGATGCCGTACAACTCCCAAAGTCCCTTTCCCAGGCGGCCGAGAAGACTGGCATTTGGGTCGTTGAACAGTAAAATCAGGCCTACCCCGGCCCAGGCCGTATAAGTGGAAATGCCGCCGGTCCATTCCAAAAAGCCGAGGTCGAACAGGCTCAGGATCAGGATAATCCAACCGTAGGTCGAGATGGAATATTGAAAACCGAACTGCCGCCCCCGGTTGTAGGCCTGAATAAACAACCCGAAGAGAATTTGCACCAGCCCCAGTCCCAGCGCCAGCATGAAGACGCGATCGCTGTTTAGCATCAGGTTGCGAAAATTCTCCAGGAAGGCCCACTCCGTTTCCAGCAGGTTGATACCAAAAAAGGTGCCCGTAAGAATACCGAAGAAAATAGTCGCCACACCCAAAAACTGTACAAGCGTCAGCACAGGCGTACGCTTGCCCTTCGTTCTGATTTTATAATAGGTTGCTCCAAGCAGCAACACCAGCCCATAGCCTGCATCACCCAGGCAAAAGCCGAAGAACATCATAAAGAAAGGGGCGAAGAAAGGCGTCAGGTCCAGCTCCTGATAGGAAGGTAGGGAGAACAGCTCCCCGATGGGCTCGAACAAACGCGAAAAAGGGGAGTTCTTTAACAAAATCGGTGGTTTGTCTTCCGGATCTGGTTTTTCCGAAAGGAAAGGAATATCATTGCTTTCGCAAAAACCGATCAGTTCGTCCTCCCGGCTCACAGGAACAAAACCTTCCAGGAGCATGATGCTGCCTTCCGCTTCCTTCTTGGTGCTTTGGATAACGGAAATCAGCTGAGTAGTGTCTTCCGTCTCGTGCAAGGCGGCTTCAACCGCCTCCAGCCCCCGCTCTGCAAAACGGTCAAACCGCTCGTTGATGATATCTATTTTTTCCTGCAGCCTTTGCTTCTTTTCTTTCAGCGTCGATATCGATGAAGCCGGCCGGGGCAATTCTTCCGCATCGAGCGTCACCGGTTCTCCATTTGGGGTAATGACCACAAAATGCATATCAGGCCGAGCCGAATGAATGACTTCCAGCGGGTATTCCTCCTTCCAGGAGGATTGGAATTGCTTTTGGGCGCATACGAAAAAGTGAACTTCCAGCCCGGCTTGTTCCAGTTGTTCTAATCGCTCCAACGAGAAATCGCCCCAGGGACGCAGAAAGTCGATTTCCTTTTGCAAGGCATTGCGTTCCTGTTTCAAATCTTCCAACTCCAAGTGTTCTTTCTGAAAGCGCCGGACTATTTCAAGACCTTCGCTGGTGGTCAGCTCCGGATCCGGATTTTTGGGCATCTGCCTTTGACGAAGATGATGCAAAGTATCGCGAATATCTTTTTGTAATTCAATCCCTTGCATCAGCTCCTCCGAAGGTTCCGCCTCCCGCTTGCGCACGTGCAACACGCCCAGATCCCGCAATCCGTTCAGGAAATGATTGTATTCCAGGTGGTGAACCAGAAACAGGTATTTTTTCATCGGTACGATCATACGCTTTCCCTGTTTGCTTCCTGGCGTTTCTTGACAATTTTCTGGGCCGATTTAGCCAGGTTCTCTTCGTCTTCCAGATATCTTTTGATCTTTCTGATGGCGTCTTCGTAATCAGGTATCTGTACCTTTTCGTATAAGTTGACTTTCTGTGTCGTCTTCTTTCTGGCGTGATCCAGTAATTCCATCTTATGGAACAGGAATTTTTTCCGGATTGCCAGGGTCGCCCATTCCTCCAGGAGAGTGATCCCCGCCGGAAACCAGGCCGGGCGGTCAAACAGCGAGTAAGGCTCAACTTTGAAATCGATGTGTTCCAGCAGCGGAATACGGACCCCGGCAATTTTTTCCGTACCTGTGTGCACCTCCTTAATACTGATCAGCGAGGTGTCCATCTCCTCCCACAGCCGGGCCATGCCGGCGCGCGCCGTACGTTTCTCCTTCAGCAGTCGGGCCGTATCCTCAGCCTCGCGCTTCGCCTTTTTCACCTCTACCCGCAGCGCCGATTCCTTGTTTTTCAAAATCGGCAGGGCATTCTCCCGGATCCGCAGCTGCTTGCGCAGCTCCTGAAGTGAGGTTTTGTTGTATTGAAATTTTACGGCCATGCCTGATTAATCATTTGAAACTAAAAGGAACACCTTGGTAAGGAGTTTAGAAGTTTAGTCGCCGTCCCTCCGGGACGGCTGGTTTAGAAGTTTAGAAGATCTGAAAACGAACTTCCCGGTTCCAGACCTTCTAACCTCCCTCGGGCCAGTACTCGTCCACCAGCTCCTGCTTGATCCCCACCTCTTCCGGCGAGAAGTATTTGGCGAACAGCTTCCAGGTCTCGTCCAGCATTTTCTCCGGACCGATATTTACGTCGATAGCCAGCAGATTACTGGAATAATCCTTTGCGAATTCGAGGGTGCGCTCATCGTAGTCGGTCAGGTCAAAGCCGTTTTCCAGCTTGGTGCGCGCGTTGGCGGCATCGGCGTAGAGGCGCACCGCAGCGTTCATCACCTGCGGGTGATCCTCCCGGGTTTTCTTACCGATGACCAGCTGCTTGAGGCGCGACAGGCTGCGGAAGGGGTCGACGATCACTTTCCCCACATCGGTATCGCGGCGCAGGAAGAGCTGCCCCTCGGTGATATAGCCCGTGTTATCGGGAACAGCGTGGGTAATGTCACCTCCGGAGAGGGTCGTTACCGCCACGATGGTGATACTGCCCCCGTCGCCGAACTGTACGGCTTTCTCGTACAATTTGGCCAGGTCGCTGTACAGCGAGCCCGGCATACTGTCTTTGGAGGGAATCTGATCCATGCGATTGGAAACGATACTCAAAGCATCGGCGTACAGCGTCATGTCGGTCAGCAGTACCAGTACCTTTTCGTTCTTCTCCACCGCAAAGTACTCGGCGGCGCTGAGCGCCATATCGGGCACCAGGAGCCGCTCTACGGGAGGATCTTCGGTGGTATTCATAAAGACCACGATGCGGTGCAGCGCTCCGGCGTTTTCGAATACGTTTTTAAAATAGAGGTAGTCGTCATTGGTGAGCCCAATGCCGCCCAGCACGATCTTATCCGCCTTTGCCCGCAGAGCCACCATGGCCATCACCTGGTTGAAAGGCTGGTCGGGATCGGCGAAAAACGGAATCTTTTGCCCCGTCACCAGGGTATTGTTCAAATCGATGCCTGCAATGCCGGTGGTAATGAGCTCTGAGGGCTGCTCGCGTCGAACGGGGTTCACCGAAGGCCCGCCAATCTCCTGCTCTTCACCGTCCACCTCCGGGCCGCCGTCGATAGGTTCGCCGTAGGCATTGAAAAAACGCCCGGCCAGGGCATCGCCTACCTTTAGGCTGGGCGCCTTACCCAGAAAGACCACCTCGGCATTAGTGGGTATGCCTTCGGTACCGGCAAACACCTGCAGCGTCACCTCGTCGCCCATGATCTTCACCACCTGGGCGGGCTTGCCGGCCACCATAGCCAGTTCTTCGTAGCCCACCCCTTCGGCCTTCACCGTACAGGTGGCTTTGGTGATCTGGTCGATCTTGGTGTAAATGCGCTGAAAGGCGCGCGTTCTGGTTGTCTTATCTTGTAATATGGACATATTTGTCTGTTTTTACCTGTAGCGCGTCCCTGCGAGACGCTTTTCAATTAGGCGGCTTTTTGAAAGGCCCCCTTTCCCGACCGCTGATATTTTTTGATCGAGCATTTCGCTCTTTCTCATTTTCACCACCTGGTTTTCGTTTCCTGCTTATCCTCCAGCCTCTCCTCTTCCGTGACGGGTAAAACCTCCGACCTATCACTTTCTGCTCCCTTGGTTTTCCTTTCTTCAAGAATCTCTTCAAGTCCCTGTTCGAACTTTTTAAAATCTTCGGATTCGAAGGCGGAGTAATTCATCTGCTTCATCGTATTGATCACCCGTTTGAAGTAGGGGTTGATCTCTTCGTATTTATCAAAGGCCAGCTCGGTATGGATGGTTTCCAGCACCTTATCGACCATATATTCCTGTCGTTTGAGGGGGGTGCGGGCATCCACCTCGTCAAAGGCATTCTGCTGAAGGATAATCTCGTCAACGATTTCCGATCGCCAGAAGACGAGGTGGGTATCGATAGAGACCCCGTCATCGCCCAGGATGTTGATCTGCTCGGTGGCTTCTTTACCGCGCAACAGTACATTTTTCAGCTCGTTCACCTTCTCGATCCAATCAGGGGAGATTAGATTTCGTAAAGTTTGCTGCAATTCGGGGTATTCCAGGTATTTGGAATAGCTTTCGATTGGATCGATAGCCGGGTAGCGCTTGCTGTCGGCGCGTTGCTGCGACAGGGCATAAAAGCAGCGTGCGACTTTCTTAGTTGACTCGGTCACCGGTTCTTTGAGGTTACCCCCGGCCGGCGAAACGGTGCCGATGAAAGTGATGGACCCGGTCTGGCCGTTGTTCAGATAGACAATGCCCGCGCGTGAATAGAAGTTGGAGATAATGGCGGGCAGGTCCATGGGGAAGGCGTCCGGTCCGGGCAGTTCTTCCATGCGGTTCGACATTTCGCGC
This sequence comes from uncultured Saprospiraceae bacterium, assembly GCA_964632995.1. Classification (GTDB taxonomy): domain Bacteria; phylum Bacteroidota; class Bacteroidia; order Chitinophagales; family Saprospiraceae; genus CAZWDL01. The sequence continues at coordinate 36,503 of CAZWDL010000014.1, read as the reverse complement.
AGGGCCTGCGCCCAGCGGGAGGTGGAGTCGGCCAGCAAGAGCACCTTGAGGCCCATGGAACGGTAATATTCGGCGATAGTCATGGCGGTATACACCGAAGCTTCGCGGGCCGCTACCGGCATATTGGAAGTGTTGGCGATAATGGTGGTCCGCTCCATGAGTCTGCGGCCCGTCCAGGGATCCTCCAGCTCCGGGAATTCGGTAAAGAGGTCGACCACCTCGTTAGCGCGCTCGCCGCAGGCTGCCACGATCACGATATCGGCTTCGGCCTGTTTGGAGATGGCTTGTTGCATCACGGTTTTACCGCTGCCGAAGGGGCCGGGGATAAAGCCCGTTCCTCCTTCTACGATCGGATTCAGGGTATCGATGGTGCGCACGCCGGTTTCCAGCAGTTTAAAAGGCCGTGGTTTGTCGCGGTAAGCCTTGAGCGCCTTTTTGACCGGCCATTGCTGCAGCATGGTCACCGGTATTTCGTTGCCCCGCTCATCGCTGAGCGTAGCAATCTGATCAGTCACCTTGTATACTCCCGCCGAAGCGAGAGACTTGACGATATAGCGTCCTTCCAGTTTGAAGGGAACCATAATCTTGTGTGGCATATTGTTTTCCTTCACCTCGCCCAGCCAGTCGCCGGGGATGACACGCTCGCCCTCCTTAGCCAGGGGCTGGAATTCCCAGTCCCGGTCTTTATCTACCGCAGAAGTGTATTCGCCGCGCTTCAGGAAGATACCGGTCATGGTATCGAGGTCGTGCATCAGCCCATCGTAGTTCCGGGAGAGGATGCCGGGGCCGAGAGTCGCCTCCAGCATGTGTCCGGCGAAGTCGACCGCCGCTCCCGGGCGCAGCCCGCGGGTGCTTTCAAACACCTGCACGTAGGCCTGCTCGCCAAGCACTTTGATCACCTCCGCCATCAGGGATGTACCCTCGTGCTGGATAAAACAAATTTCGTTCTGCGCAACGGGACCGTCAGCCTGAACGTGTACCAGATTAGAGATGATGCCTTTGACGGTTCCTTGAGTATGTGCAGTGGTCGTATTCATATTAAGCTTCGTTTGAAAAAACTACGCTGTTTTCTAATTGTTGAATGATTTGGTCAATGCGTCGTGTTCCGCGTTCTGCATCAAGGCGCAGCCAGCGGTCCAGCATTTGAAACTTCAGAAAATATCCGAGGACCACCTCCACGGAGAAGTAGTGAAAGGTGTTTTTTTCGTCGATAAAGTTCCACTTGATGCGGTCGATAGCACGTTCGCGCTCCAGCAGGTCGTCACGCTCCAGGGCCTGCAAGAGCTTGTCTACGTACTCCAGCTCATTTGACAGGCTAAAGTCGCGGGCGTGTGTTTTTTGCAGCGCCTTCACCACCTCGTCTTCCCCGATGAGCTGACCGTCCGCCGCCTGCTCATACTCGCGGATATTCCAGGCCGTCAGGAAGTTCTTCAGGTTACGTTCGAAGCGAAACCATTCGTGCAGGAAACCCTCCGTCTGATCCAGTGCGTAATCGTAATACAGCCGGATCAGTTGGTTTTTCCAGGACAGGCCGTGCCACAACGGGGTGTCTTCTTCATAAGCCTGTACGAAGCGATGCATGTAAGAAGGTAACTTCCCGGGCTCCCTTCTTTTCTCCTCCATTTCCTCACGGGAATAACGGCCGAGCGCATGCCAGGGAGCATCCGTTTTGCGAAGTAACTGGAGAAGGTTGTGGTTGTCGTGCGGCAAAAGGAGTAATTCGAGCAGATGGATATCGTCAGGATCAAGAAAGGCATTCAATTCCGCTACCAGTTCCGGCAGGGTAAGTGAGGTTTTGCTTTGTTCCGGTACGATGTCGGGCAAGCCCGACACCAGGTAGTAATAATTGCGTTGCATCATTCGTCTTCTCCGAAGAGGAGGGCTTTGGTCCGCGGACGGAGATAGTCCATGAAAAAGGTTTCAAAATCCTTGTCGGTAAAAGAAATGACGTAGCTGCCGTCGGCGGGTCCGATGCGGAAGCCTTTGTCGAGCTGTTGATCGATACCGAGCCGAAACCCGCGGTCCAGCGCCTCTTTCGATTTCGACGAAAAATATTGTTGCAGTGCTTGTTGCTGATCGGGAGGCAGCAGCACTGAAAGATCGGCAGCGCCGTTTTCAGCGGGTTGCCATTTTTCCGTAAGGGTGAGAATCATGTTCTTGATGAACGTTTCGTCGGAGAAGGCCTGTTCGACAGGTTCTGAGATCGCTTTGGAAGCTACGAGCCCGGCAATTTGCTGTTTCAAAGCACTGATGGCCTGTTCGGCCGACAGTTCCAGCTCGGAGGCTACATTGCGCTTCAGTTCTTCGGCGTCTTCCTGCGCTTGCTTACGCATCTCGGCGGCGTCTCTTTCAGCTTCTTCCCGGATTTTGGCGGCTTTCCGCTCCGCGTCCTTGATCACGGCAGAGGCTACCTCCTGGCCCTTGGCGACACCTTCCTCGTATACCTTGTCGAGCAATGCCTGAAGCTTTTTTTCCATAGTTATATAGTGATGGTTATATGGCTGTTAAGATAGTAGTAAAGGACCGTTTTGTTAGTGATTTTCGTCAATTTCCGGATAATTTTTGGATGATTTTTGCCGGGGAAGGCGAGGGCAGGGCTTTTGGGATAAGCTATTTTCTGCAAGGGGCGCACTCAAAAGGGACTTATGTGGTACAGACCGCCCCCCGCTTACCCTGAACTATTTTTAAGGGCAGCTCGTTTTTTAAATGTCATTATTCCTTTAATTTCCCAAGATGAAGCGTTCCCAACGACCTAAGCCAGCGCGAAGATATCCCCCTTGGCATCGTAAGGATAGGGATTCTTCCAAGGACGACCTTTCTTTCCTGTCGATTTTGCGAAAGGGAGTTAGAGAAGGACTTTCTTCTACCATCGGCAAAGGAATCCTTGCACTGGCTACTCTAATCGTCCTGGGAGCCGGAGGATGGCTGCTCGATCAATTTATTTTCAACCCTCACTATTCTGTATATATCGAAGGCTACGTCATGGAGTACGACAATGCCCGTAAACCCCTGGAAGGAGCTATGGTATATGTAGAAGGAAAAGCAGAGGTAGAATTTGAAACAAATAGTAGTGGGGTCTACTCAGGAAGATTTCGCGTAAGAAAAAATGACGAGACCCTCCGGTTGAACTGTTTCCAGGAAGAATATATTTACGAGACCAAAACAGTAGATATTCCTCTAGGCGAAAATAAAATTATAAAAACTGACTTCCATCTCAAGCCTAAATGACAAGCTCCTAAACGACGGGCGATTAATAAGTGTCGGGTTTAGATAGGCAAGTGATTTTTTCTTTAGCCGAGGCGAAGGTTCCCGACCTTAGCAGCGCTAAGGGAGGCGGTTCATCAACGCCGGATAAAGGAAAAAGCGCTCCTAGAAAACCCGACAGTTATTGATTGCCCGTCGCTAAATGTTAACGTTTTATAAAAACTTGAATTAAATCTGAAAAGCCTTTATATTGGATCGCATATCCCAAAAATCAAGCTCCCGCAACCATGAAAAAAGCCCTGCCGCTTATCCTTTTTACTTCCCTGTTGCTACTTTTCCTTGCCTTTCGGAAAGAGGAAGTCTCTATTGTCGTTTCCGGAAAAGTCATTCACAAGGAAAAGGGCCTCGAAAGTGTACGCGTTGTGGTGATAAAGCAGGATTGTAAAGAACTTTCTTGTCTGGGTAATCTAAAAGAAGTCTATCATGAACCTACCTCCGAAGAGGGGGATTTCCGGCTTCAGTTTAATGTATTAGAAGGCTCCCCTGCTTTCATTTACTTCGTCAAACCGGGCTACTCCGTATTTAAAGAATCTGTTTTCTCTTCCGGAAAGGATAAAAAAATTCAGCTGAAAAAGAAACAGCTTATCGATCTATCGGAAGAAGGCAATCCCCTTGTGAAGGCTATGGACAAACCGCACAGCGGAGGTAGAGCCGTTAAAATCAACAACGCAAGCCCTGCCGCCGGCATCGATCTGCATTTATTTGAACGTCCGGACTTCGAGAGCCCGCACGAAATAGTCAGTTCCAGGTCATTGAGCTTTTTCACCAAAATCAATCCGGATAAAAAAGATGTTTTCCCCGCCGAGAAAAGGCAGGATGGGAAAGCGCAAGCCATTTCCGGCACCTGGTTTAAGGTCAGTTTTTTAACCCGTGATGGCCGGAGTTCCGCAGGCTGGATTTTCCAGTGATCCCTATTCCTTTTTCTCCACCAAATAACTCGTCAGCGCCCCCGTCACTACTCCTACACCGATTCCCGTAATACAGGGTCTTGGGATGCAGGTCGTCTTACGGTGATTGGCCGCGCTAACACAGGGCGAGCAGGGCAGGCCCAGGTAGAATGACTCGGCATTGCCCAGCGGTCCGTACAGTGCCGGCGTCTCCGGACCGAAGATAACGAAAACCTTCAAGGGCGTGACCGAGGCGAAGTGCGCCGGCCCCGAATCGTTGGTCAGCATGAGGGTGCTGATGCTGTAGAGGGGCGCCAGTTCTTCAAATTTAAAATGACCGGCCGAGTTGACACAGCGCTGACGGCCGACTCGCTCCGTGACGTCCTGCACGTATTCGTACTCGGCGGGGGCGCCGGTCATCAAGATGAGGATGTCGTCAAAAGTATCGAGCAGCTTTTGAGCACTTTCGGCGAAGGATTCGGGCAGCCACTTGCGCTGCGGCAACAGATCGGAAGCATTTACATTAAACAGGACAAGGCGTTCGCCCTGCCAATCCGGATAGAGGGTTCTTATTTTTTCGCGCACCTCATCCCGTTCCGTTTCACTAAGCTTCGCCTGCGCCAGTTGCAGCTCCTCCTCGGGCACCGCCTTGATGGGATAGGCCTGCGGATGATGGCCCAGCGCCGTATTCACCAGCGCAATGAAATTCGTGGCGATATGGACATGTGGATTATAGCGGGTTGGGAAATTAAAGATATTGCCCCGGTACAACCCTTCATCATGCACGGTGTGGAAGCCGACCCGGGATCCGGCCAGGCTCATGGCTGTTAAAAGCGCGGTGAACCGCGAGAATAACTCCAGGTCGATTACGCAGGTAATTCGCTTTTTACGGCACCAGGAAACGAAGCGCAGCGTATCGACAGCCAGGTTGAACAGATTATCGGCCCGCATGGTAAAGATGCGCTCCGGAGGAATCGTATTAAGCAGCGCCAGGCTTTTGGCATTATCCTCGAATATGACGAAGTACAACTCTGCCTCCGCCTCCCGCTCCAGCTTGCGCATCGCCGGATCCACGAGAATAGCGCTGCCCATCTCCGACAGTTCGATAAACAGAGTGCGACGGCAATCCGGTTCCTTAGGCCGCCCAAACAGGCGGCCGATCCAGAAAGGGATGGAAAAAAGGACGGTCAGTGGGATGCCCGCCCACCTGTCTATCCGCCGCATGGTATCTACTTTCATCTTGCTCGTTTTAAAGTAATTTGCCAAAAAGTACTTCTCCTACTTTGTCACCTTGATTCGAAAACAACGAAGTCTTAACCCGGATTATTCGTGGATTCATATTTCCCTATCCTCCTTTCTCTTTATCCCCCTGTCCCACGCGCAGCAAAAATCGTTTTTCCAATACTTCATCTCTGGTCTTATAGTGGAGAAAGGGGCCCGTCAGCAGCGTCAGGCGCCAGTAGTCGAAAGTCCGGACCACCTCTGTTTCCATCCCTGCTTCCATCAGTTCCTCGTACCCTTCCGGTGTGGCTAGCACCAGCAGGTCTTCCCCTTTGGCCTTTCGGCGAATGGTTTCCAGGTCGTACCAGTGCAGGGGTTGATCCAGGTAAAAGGTGAAGGCGCTGTTGGTCCAGCCGAAAATGGTCACCTCTTCCTCTTCGGGAAAATGTTCGTTGATATACCAGGCTGCTTCGCTGCCAGCCTGGTAGCTCAACAATTTGGGATAAAAGGCCAGCATCAGATACAGGTTGACCATAAAGGCCGCGATGCAGGAGCGCCAGAAGACTACCGGCTTCAGTCCTTGATCTTTTGCTCGTACCAGGAAAAACAATCCTCCCAGTACCGACAGGCCGATCCACAACCATACAGGAGAGGGTTCCGGCCGGAAGAAAAAATGAAGTAATACACCGGCCAGGAACAGCAGCCCGATCGTGATATACTGCACTACGGTATAAAACCGCACCCCTCCTTTTGCCGTAAGGCGATAAATATAGGCGCTGGTCAGGATCGCAAAAAAGGGGAAAAGGATATTCAGGTAATATGGCAATTGAAACCCGGAGAGCGAAAATAGCAGAAAGGTGACCAACGCCGCGGAAAGGGTATAGAATTCTTCACCATTTTTCACCTTCGGAATATTTCGATGGAATTTCCGGATCACGGCCGCGTACAACAGGATCCCCCAGGGCAAAAAGGCCCAAAGCACCGTATGGAAAAACAGAAAGAAATCACCCCGGCCTTTAATCGGCCCGGTATTACTGAAACGCCCCCACTGGCTGTCCCACAGGAAAAAGCGGATGCCCGAAACGCCCGTCTGTCCAAAAACCACTTTCTCGGGATGGGCGTCAAACTGATAGTACAGCGCGTAAAGTTCCGGCGTCAGAAAAATAGCCGTCAGCAGTATCGCCAGGAACCACTTGGGCTGAAAGAGCTGCCGCCACTGCCGCTGCATCACGATCTGCCCGATCACCGAAAAGCCGATAGGAACCAACACATAGATTCCTTTGGTCATCACTGCCATCGCCGAAAACAGGGCGCCTACCAGTAAATACTTACCTCCCCAATTCCCTTCGCCCTGATGCGACCGGTAGAAGTGATACACCGCTGCGATGATCAACCCGGTCAGGTACGATTCCGCCCGTACATCCACGTTGGAAATGATCAGGTGCTCGGCGGTCAGAAAGATCAATGCAGACCAGCGGGCCACCTCCTGGTTGTACAACCGTTCTGCCAGGCGATAGGTGTAAAAAGCGCCGAGGAAAATGAATAGGATTGCCGGAAACTTGTAGGCGAAGGTATTGATGCCAAACAGCTCGTAGCTGAGGGCGGTCACCCAGAACTGAAAATGGGGTTTGTCCAGCCACTCCTCTCCGTTGAGGTAAAGCTCGAAGTAATTGCCGTTCTCCACCATCGTTTTGGCAATGGAGGCGTAACGGGCGCCGTCGGGCCCCATAATCGTGACGGGCAATGTCAGGAGGTGAATCGACAAAGCGATTCCCAACAGCGCATACCACATCCAGGTGGGTAATTGCGCTTGCGGTATGCGGATTGGTTCGAGCTTCAAATACAGTGCGGTTTTCCGTGCAAAGTTCTAAAATATTCTACGAAGACATGGAGCAGAACCCTCCCCCGTTTCTTATTTCTAACGCCCCTCAACCTGTACGGGAATCATATCGTCCGGCAATAGGGGAGGAATATCCCCAATTTGTACGCCTATGGTAAACCGGTAATCCCCCTCCCAGTCGGGGTCCAGGTCAAATTCCATCAGAACCCGTCGCCGCTCTCCTGCTATGATCAGATTATCCGGCAACTCGAAGCGGGTGGCGGCAATACGCCAAACCTCCGGCTCCGGATTAAAAAGCGCAACCGGCCGCACCGGCAGTTCGCCACTGCGCAGCCGGAGATCGTAGTTGTAAGGATTATGTATTTCCACCAGCACCTGCTGCACCGCCCCGGCCTGCCAGTTCTGCCGAACCTCCAGAATATGGAACTCCAGGCTCATCCCCGCCTGAAAATCATCAACTATTTCATATTGTCGTGCTTTTCCATCCAGGCTCAGCTCCCGGCAGCCTTCGCAAGGCCATCCCAAATCGCCCAATACTACGATCCGTTCTCCTTGTAATATCTTTTCCCTGTCCCATAAGGAATATTGATTATTGCGCACCGCCGTAATCGTATTCACAGCTACGGCTTCGTTACCGGTGTAAAACTCGTAAGTAGATGGCCCCCGAAAGGTATTGAGGAACAGGACGGGCAGGTCGCCGACCTCCTTTTCCAATTCATACACCCAGTGCCGTTTGTGAAAGAGCGGAATCCGGTCTTCCAAGACGCCTTTCATGATCAACACCCGGAACGCCAGAAGAGGCAGCAGTGAAACCAGGGCCAGGTTGCGAAGGCGTCGCTGATACCGGGGACGCCCCAATCCGTAGCGATAGGCCAGTGCGATAAGGGGAATACTTAATACAGCCGTCCATTGCGGCTCCACGTGCCCCCGTATGATCATAGCGAAAAAGAATAGCCAAAACCCGATGATGGTAAATGTATAGGCGCGCTCTGCCATACGCAGGGAGTTGTCCTCCGACGGCTTCCTTTTGATCAGGGCCGCCACCAGGAGCGGGAAAATAAAAGGATTGAAAATAACGAGCTGGTTGATCAGATAGCTGTACAGGTCCTTCCACTCGAAAACGTTGTTCCGCTCCATCAGGTGATAGCGGAAGGAAGGAAAGTGGTTATCGATTTGCCAGAGCAGATGGGGGAGAAACAGCAGGGCGCCCCACAGCGCCGCCAGGTAAAATTTTGGCCGCCGCAGTAATTGCAGATTGGACAAAACTGTAAAACCGATAATCAGCACTCCGTGGTATTTGCTGTACAGCAAGCCCGCCATGCAGGCGCCCCAGGCCAGTGTATTCAACCAGTTGCCGGAGCGCAGAAAGCGCTGGTAAGTCAGAAAAAACAAAACGGTAAAAAAGATCAGCGGACTGTCCGGTGTGGCAACGAAACCGTAAACGTGCAGGAAAGGCATCGCCGCCAGAAGTGCCATAATCGTAAGCAGCGCGCCCCTTTCCCGCGGACGCCCCACCAGCACCCACATCAGGTACAGGCTCAGGGCAGACAACAGTATTGTCATCAGGCGCACGCCCAGTTCTCCCGGCAACAGCGTGGATCCTATCCGGATCATTAAGGCAATCATCGGTGGATGGTCGAAGTAGCCCCAGTCGAGCTCCTGGGCATAAGCCCGGTAGTAGGCTTCATCAGGGTCCAGTTCCGTCAGGCCGGCCTGTAGCAGGTTGAGCAGTAGCCAGGCGCCGAGGAATAACAGTAAGGTGCTGCGCGTCGTTTTCATTTCTGTTTTAATACCGAGGGCGCTCACAGGCCGTTGATTTTCAATGGCCAGGATAAGCAAAAGTCCCTGAAAAACGGGGCAATATTAGGGCTTTTTTTGCAATACTGCGAAAGGCGGGGCTAAGAAGTGGTTTAGACTATTCTACTGCAGCCGAGAAAACAGGATTTTCGTTCCATTTTGGGTTTCTTTTGAGGCGCATAGCGGCGCTACGTAACGAAAAAAAGTCGAAAATGGAGCGAAAAGACGTTTTTGATAGGCCAGTGAGAAAAGTCTAAATCACTTCTAATTAAGAAACGCTCACCGGTCCAGTTCCACGACCACCGTATAGGAATCCGCTCCCTGCTTCGCGGCCAGCAATAGCGCCTTAGGCTCTCCCTCTTCGAAAAAAACGAAAGGCCGCTCCAGCCGATCAGGGGTCAGAAAACCGCCACCTGCAAGGCGCAGCTTTTTCGGAATCACCTGGTAATGCGTGGCTTTTTCCCAATTCAGCCCGTCAACGGAAGTAATCAGCCCAATGAAGGAATGGCCGTGAAATACGGCGTAAAAACGCCGCCGTTCTTCATCGTACCAAAGCGAAGCATCTTCCGTATCGAGATCACCGATGACCGGTTCAGGTTGAACGGTAAAGGGACCGGTGGGCGACCTCGAGGTAGCCATCGCCTGATTGCGGATAAAGCGCGTTTCGTCCGGTTTATCCCCCTTTACGATTAAATAATAGTTCTCGTCGGGGCCTCGAGTGATAGCGGGATTGACGGTAAGCGTAGTGATAGGACCGGCCGGTTCAACAATGGGGGCGTCGAAACGACGCCAGGGACCGTCTAGAGATTCGGCTATCGCTACCCCGGTACGCTGCTTATTGCGCAGGGGCAACCAGTTGTCATGGCTGTAACCGGTACGGGCGGTTTCAAGCAGGGCTTCTTCTCCGAGGGCCTCATCACCGGAATTGGTGCTGATGTAGTAGAGGTAATATTTGCCGTTGAAAATCTTAATCTTGGGGTTGTGAGCCGTAATGGCATCCCAGTGTCCGGGGCCTCGTCCTTTCAAAACCGTTTCCACATAGCGGTAAGGACCGGCCGGGTTTTCTGCAACGGCGTGGGCGATTTCCGAATGCGTCAGCCAGCCGTAAAAGCTGTAATCGCGTTTCCAGCGGGCGTAGAACAGGTGGTACTTGCCCTGCGGTCCTTTGATGATCGATCCGCCCCAGTTGAAATACGCCTCATCGCGGAAGATATTTCCCTCGGAAATCGGCTTGACGAAGGCGCCCAGGTCGAGATTTTCGTCAGGGTTATAATCTTTCACGTAATAAGCGCTAAAGTTCTTGATCTGCGGTTCTCCCACCGACTCCTCAATGGTAATCCGAAGCGCCGAAGCTTCCACCGCCGGGAAAGCCTGTATGCGCTTGTGGCCTATCGATTGCCCCTGGTCGACGGAAGGGTAGGGAAAAGTTGACCAGCAGGGATAAGCGACCATTCCACTCTCCGAGCCTCCCCATCGGGCCTCGGCCAGCTGGCCGTTGTGGTAGAAAAGGCAGTTGGGCTGGTATTTTTGGACAATGGGTAATACGTCGGGCACTCCGCGATCCGGATGATCGGCGCCGCCGTCGAACCAGATTTCAAAAAGCTCGCCGTAGCGGGTGCAGAGTTCCTCCACCATCCCCTCGCACATGCGATTGTAATAGGTCTGGCGGTTGTCCCGGAAGGTGCCTTCGCCCCTCACTTTGAAGTTGTGAATGCCGAAGAAGGCATTCCAGCGAATGCCTACGTAGATCCCCGGTTTCAGGCCATATTTCCGGCAGGATTCCACGAAGTCGCGTACGATATCTCCCTTGCCGTCCCGCCAGCGAAGCGCTTTCAGGCTGTAGGGGTTGACATCTGACTGGTACAGCGCAAAACCTGTTTCCTGCGTGGCTGTCAAAATGGCAAAGGTAGCGCCGGCGTCCTTGGCAGCCTTGATCCACTGATCGGTGTCCAGCCGCGCCGGATGAAAAATATTGTAATCCGCTACCGGCTTGATCCGGTTGTTCTGCTGCCGGTAGGGCCGCCCGTCAAACACGTGCAGGTCATAATGAAAAACGACGCCGAATTCCGCTTCCTGCCAGGCGAGCTGCTGCGCGTTGGGAAGGGGAAGTTGCGATATCTGCGAAAAAAGAGGGAGAAAAAATAAACACGAAAGAAAAAGGGAGAAGAAAAGCCTCATACCGGATTTTATCCGGAAGATAGTGAATGTAAGTATAATAGTTCAAGGTTCAATAGTTCGGGTAACCCCAGAACCTTGAACTTTTGAACGCTCAATCCATAAAATCGCATTTTTCACTTATAAAATTCAGGTTTGAGCGGCATTCGCAGCCACGCCGATGTTCCGGCTCATCTTCTCACACGGCGGTTCATCCGGCTCATTCGACGGTTCGGTTCGAAAAAGTTTCTTTCCGCCATCGATAGCGGCAAATTGTGGATAAATCGATCAGAAATTAAACCCTGGAAGAATGTTGTACCGCAGTTTCCGCTTGCTACTCTTTTTATGCTACCTGACCGGCACAGCGCTGTCGCAGTCAGACGCCAAGATTGCCGGAACAGTCGTCGACCGCAACGGCAACTCCATCATCGGAGCCAATGTGTTTCTGGTCGACAGCTATGACGGCGCCACCAGCTTCGAGGGCGGCCGGTTCTCTTTTTCGACTGCGCTGCAAGGCGAGCAGATACTCCGGGTAACTTTCCTGGGATATGAGGATACGGAGCTGCCGGTTAATTTAAATGGAGATTCGCTGAACCTGCACATCACCCTCGCCGTCGGCGCCCTGGAGCTCGATCAGGTGGTCATCACCGCCGGCTCTTTCGCCGCCGGCGGAGAAAAGCGCCGGGAAGTTTTACAGCCGCTGGATATAGTGACAACTGCGGGCGCCACCGCCGATCTGGCCGGCGTATTCAATACGCTGCCCGGAACTCAGGCCGTAGGTGAAGAAGGACGATTATTTGTCCGGGGCGGCGAAGGGCGCGAGGCTAAAACCTTCATCGACGGGATGCTGGTGCAAAATTTCTACAGCCCAGCCGCGCCCAACACGCCGTCGCGCTCGCGATTCCTGCCTTTTATGTTCAGCGGCGCAAGCTTCAGCACCGGCGGTTATTCCGCCGAATACGGCCAGGCGCTCTCCTCCGCCCTCGTGCTCCATTCCAAACCGGT
>CAZWDL010000014.1:0-24325 GCA_964632995.1 uncultured Saprospiraceae bacterium | reverse complement strand
CAAAACCGCCTCGATATCTCCCTGATGAGCGTCGGTGTTGACGCGGCTTTTACCAAGGCCTGGGACGCCTCCTCACTCTCCGGCAAGTTGCAATACACCAATATCGACCCCTATTTCTCCCTGATCAATCAGGATATCGACTGGATCGATCCGCCGACCTCCTACGAGGGGAGTTTTGCTTATCGCAAAAAGATGGGCACCTCAGGTATACTCAAGCTGTTCGGCAACGGCAACCATTCCAGCTTTTCACTCAACCGCTATTCCCTCGATGAACCCGGTCAACCAATCTGGACCGATCTTCGAAATAATTACGCTTATTTCAACGCCACCCTCCACGACGAGCTGGCCGGAGGCTGGATCTACCGCGCCGGTACTTCCCTGACCTATAACCACGATCGCATCGGACTGAATCAGGACGAAGGCGATCAGCCGGAACTCGGATTTCACGGAAAATTCACCCTGCAGAAACGGATATCCGCCGAACTGGAACTGAAAACCGGAACGGAATACTTCCTGACCGATTTCCAACAAACGCTTCGGGACGCCGGAGAAGGGGAGGTGTTTTCCGCCGGTTTCACGGACCATCTGCCGGCTTTTTTTGCGGAAGCAGACCTTCACTTATCGGCAAAGTTACTCGCGCGGGTTGGGCTTCGTTCCGAATATTACAGCCTTTCCCGCGATTGGCACGTAGCCCCGCGTGCATCGCTCGCATACAAGACCGGAGGCAACAGCCAGATATCAGCGGCAATAGGTCGCTATCAGCAAGCCCCGGCAACCGAACAAAGGCTCCATGCGCCTACCCTGCGTCCCGAAAAAGCTACTCACTATATCCTGAATTACCAGATCATGCGGGAAGGACGTACCTTCCGGATAGAAACCTACCATAAAGATTACGATGACCTCATTAAATATCAAAGCCCCCGGGAAGGATCGCCCTCCATGCATACCAATGCCGGCTCCGGCTTCGCCCGCGGCATCGATCTATTCTGGCGGGACAACCGGACAATAAAAAACGTCGACTACTGGTTTTCGTACTCCTTCCTGGATACCCGGCGCGATTACCGCGACTTTCCGGAAGCGGCCGTTCCGTCCTTTGCCTCACGGCACAATTTTTCCATCGTGTACAAGCAGTTTGTTCCCACTATCAAATCTCAGATCGGCGCTACCTTCCGCTATGCTTCCGGACGCCCTTATCACGATCCCAACGAACCCGGTTTCCAAAACCGGCAAACGAAAGCTTATCAGGACCTGAGCTTTAACCTCAGCTACCTGATCAGCCAGAACATGATTCTCCATGCCAGCGCGACAAATGTGCTGGGACGGAACAATATTTTCGGCCGTGAATTTGCTTCCCGGCCGGATGAGGAAGGGATTTACGCCTCGCGCGCCATCCGCCAGCCTGCCCGGCGCTTCCTCTTTCTCGGCCTTTTTATCACGCTCTCAAAAGACCAGGTGCTCAATCAATTACCGAATCTATAATTAAAATCAGTACCACCATGAAAGCATTTTGCATCACCCTGGGATTATTAGCCATCACCTTCATGTCCTTCCGTACTCCTTCCGGATATCTGGAAATCATGCAGGAAAACATCCAACAACTCTATGAAGCGCAAGCCATAGAGGAATTACAGTCCGTCGTCAATGCCTTTACGCGCATCGCGCAGGCAGAGCAGAAAGAATGGCACCCGCTGTATTACGCCGCCTTCGGCAACATCATGATGAGCAGCCGCGCGGAGGCGACTTCCGTAAAGGACCAGTACTTAGACCAGGCTGAGGAATTGGTGAAACAGGCCAATGAACGGGTGGAAAAGGAATCCGAGTTGAAAGCCCTGGAAGGCTTTGTCCAGATGATGCGCGTTGCCGTCGATCCGGCCGGCCGGGGGCCACAGTACTCCGGCCTGGCCACTCAAACGCTCAGCCGGGCGGTGCAAATGGACCCCAAAAACCCGCGGGCGCTCACCCTCCTGGCGCAGATGGAAATGGGCACCGCCCGGTTTTTCGGCTCGGAACCTGCCGAGGCCTGCGCCAAACTGGATAAAGCCATCGCCCTGTTCGGGAACGATCAGCCGGAGCATCCGCTTGATCCGGCGTGGGGGCTGGAGAGCGCCCGCGCGGCAAAGCAACAATGCCCCTGAGGAGTTTAGAAGATCTGAAAATAAAATTCCCGGTTTCAAATTTCCAAACTCCTGCTGCGGGGATCCGATTGAAAAACCTTGTATCTTTATACTATGGCTGCAAATTGCGAAACCAGAAGGGGAAAGAACCTCCGGCGGCACCTCATCGAGGTGGGGCTCATTTTTCTGGCCGGTTATCTGATGGCTTTTGTCTTTCAACCCACCGGGTGGGATGACTCCCGTTTTTACTACACCGCCGGACCCTTTTCCGGTTTGATCTGGTTGTCGTTGTGGAAGGGTAATGAGCTGATCTTTGTCTGGCTCGATGGTTACCTGCCTTGGGAAAAGGGACCACTGAAGCGATTGTTCATCAACCTCATGCTGACGATCTCATATACCGTGCTGGTCATGTCAGCCATTACCACCGTCATCTATCTGACGGAAGGTTATTCTCTCCGGCAGTTGTCGCTGGCGCGGATAACCGGCGACAGCTGGATTGCGGTGGTCATCACCATCATCATCGCCACCTTTCTGAGTGCAAGGGGCTTCTTCCTGTCCTGGCGAGCACTGGCGGTGCAGAACGAACGCCTGAAACGCGAGTCGCTTACCTCTCAGTTTGAGGTGCTCAAGCAACAGGTTAATCCCCACTTTTTATTCAACAGTCTCAATACCCTGACCAACCTGGTGTACGAAGACGCCGACCAATCGGCCAGATTCATCAAACAACTATCTAATGTGTACCGGTATGTTCTCGACAGCCATGGGAAAGAGGTCGCGCCGCTAAAAGAAGAGCTGGATTTTGTCCGCTCCTACCTTTTTTTGCAGCAGATTCGATACGGCGACCAGCTCCGAATCGATATTGACCTCGATGCGCCGGAGAATGCCTGCATCGCCCCGCTGGCCCTGCAAATGCTCGTGGAGAATGCCATAAAACACAACGAGATATCTGCCCGACACCCTTTGCGCATCCGCATCGCTCAGTGTGACGACGCCATTCTGGTGAGCAATAAAATGAAAAGAAGAAACCGGATATCCGGCGAAAACGGGGGCATCGGTCTGCGCAATATTCAATCGCGTTATGAATTACTCTCCGATCATTCCGTACTCATCGAACAGGATGATCAATTCTTTAGTGTGAAATTGCCCTTACTCTACCAAGAGAAATGAATGTAGTTATCGTCGAAGACGAAGCCCCGGCCACCAGGCACCTGCAGCGATTATTAAATCGGTTCGATCCCTCTATTCAGATATTAGCCGCCATTCCCAGCGTGAAAGAGGCCGTGCAATGGTTTTCCTCCCATCTTCCCCCCGATCTGATCTTCCTCGATATCCACCTGGCCGATGGACTCAGCTTTGAAATTTTCGAACAGGTGAATATTCAGTCGCCGGTTATTTTCACCACAGCTTACGACCAGTATGCTCTCCAGGCTTTCAAAGTCAACAGCATTGATTATCTGCTCAAACCGATCGACCTCAAAGACCTGCAAAGCGCCTTTGAAAAGAAAAAGTTACTATCCGGTTCTTCACTCGCTGCGACCCTCTCGGCGGAACAGATTCAGGCCGCCCGGCAGATGCTTTCCCCTTCCTATAAAAATCGCTTCCTTGTCAAAATCGGCGACCGGCTCCGGCCCATACGCGTGGAAGATCTCCACTGCTTCTATTCGCGTCACAAAATGACTTACCTGCTGACGGCCGGGGGAATGGCCTACCCCACCGAATACAGCCTTAACGACATTGAAGGCCTGCTCGACCCTCGCCACTTTTTCCGTGTCAGCCGCCAGTACATCGTCAGCGCCGAAGCCATCTCAGAAGTAGTCACCTTAAGCAATAGCCGACTCAGGATCAAGCTCCGCAATCCAAAAGCGGAAGATATTGTGGTCAGCCGGGACCGGGTGGGGGCGTTCAAGGAGTTCTTGAGTTCTTGAGTCCCTGGGTTTTCCGTTCTCGCAGCGAGAAGAAGCAGGCCTCCATTTCCCCGGCTGAGGATCGAAAGCTTCGACCTGTCATTTCTTCGTCAAGATGTGGTTAAGCCTTAAAAACAAGCGATAATTATCACCCCTAAACAGTGCGAAAGTCATTGTCGCAAGCTGGAAATTTCCTTACCTCTGTACTGCCACAGACCAGATTATTACCTAACCAAAAAACATCCAAATGGCTCCGACAACGATCGTTGAGACCAAAGAAGTTCGCACGAAACAATTCATGGAACTCATGAAGCAAAAAAACCCGTACGAGCCTCAATTTTTGCAGGCTGTAGAAGAGGTTGCTTCTACTATTTTGCCGTTCATTGAGCAAAACCCAAAGTACCAGCGAGCCGCCCTGCTGGAGCGGATGGCTGAGCCCGAGCGGGTGATTATTTTCCGTGTTCCGTGGACGGATGACGACGGTAACTACCGGATCAACCGGGGGTTCCGCGTGCAGATGAACAGCGCCATCGGCCCCTACAAAGGCGGCTTGCGCTTCCATCCGAGCGTCAACCTGAGCATCCTGAAGTTTCTCGCCTTTGAACAGGTTTTTAAAAATTCGCTGACTACACTGCCGATGGGCGGCGGTAAAGGGGGATCCGATTTCGATCCCAAGGGGAAGTCGGATAATGAGATCATGCGCTTCTGTCAAAGCTTTATGATCGAGCTCTGCCGCCATATCGGTCCAAATACGGACGTACCAGCGGGCGATATCGGGGTAGGCGCCCGGGAAGTCGGCTATCTCTTTGGCCAATACAAGCGCCTGCGCAACGATTTCAGCGGCGTCATCACCGGGAAAGCGCTCGCCTACGGCGGCAGTCAGATACGTCCCGAAGCGACGGGCTACGGCCTCGGCTATTTCGCCGAAGAGATGCTGCACCACGTAGGGGACTCCATGGAAGGCAAGAAAGTCGCCATTTCCGGCTCCGGTAACGTCGCTCAATTTGCTTTAGAAAAAGTCATTCAACTGGGCGGTATTCCCGTTACCGCATCCGACAGTAGCGGATTCATCTACGACCCGGATGGCATTGATATGGAAAAACTGGAGTTTATCAAGGAACTGAAAAACGTCCGGCGCGGCCGTATCAAGGAATACGCTGAGGTTTACGAATGCGGGTATTACCCCGGCGAAAAACCATGGAGCGTACCTGTCGACATCGCCCTGCCTTGCGCCACCGAAAATGAGCTCGACGGCGATGATGCTGAATTGCTGATCAATAACGGCTGCATCCTCGTTGCCGAAGGCGCCAATATGCCCTCTACGCCGGAAGCCGTACAACGCTTCCACCAAGCGCAGATCCTCTACGGACCGGGTAAGGCGGCCAATGCGGGCGGGGTAGCTACCTCAGGACTGGAAATGGCTCAAAACGCTACCCACGCCCAGTGGCCGCGCGAGGAAGTCGACCACAAACTGCGCCAGATCATGCAGAACATCCATCGCCAGTGCGTAGAATACGGCGCCCGCCCCGACGGCTTCGTCGACTACGTACAAGGCGCTAATATTGCCGGCTTTATCCGGGTGGCCGATGCCATGCTGGCGGAGGGGAATGTTTGATGTCTGAGTACTTAAGTGTTTGAGTTCCTGAGTACTAAGGTTAGGAACTCAAACACTTTTCAATTCTTTCGCTTCTTTCAAGGCAAAATAGACGATGATACCGAAGCAGATCAGCGGCACGAAAAAGGCCAGATTGATGCTTCCGGTCATATCCGATATCTTCCCCTGCACTCCTGTCAAGACGGCGCCGCCAAGGATAGCCATAATAAGGCCCGAACCGCCGATCTTGGTATCTTCTCCCAGGTCGCGCAAGCCAAGACCGTAAATGGTAGGAAACATCAGCGACATACAGGCCGAGATGGAAATCAACGCATAAACACCGACGAAGCCGCCCCCTGTAATTACGATCAGGGTCAGCACCATAGCGATACCCGCCAGGGCGCTCAGCAAGTGCCGCGGCGAAATGAAACGCATCAGGAAGGTGCAAATGAAGCGGAAGGCCAGAAAAAGCACCAACGCCGCCAGGTAATAGGTGGCTGCCTGTTCCTCATTGAGCTGCAACTCTTTCATCACGTAGCGAATGGTAAAAGACCAGACCCCGATCTGGGCGCCGACATAGAAAAACTGCGCAACCACCGCCCACACGTAATGCCGCTTTTTGATCAATCGCCGGAAAGCAGCCCCGAAGTCTACCGCATTTACCTCATCCGAGGCCTTCGGCATTTTGGTGAAAGCAATGACCAGCCAGAGTAACAGCAGAAAAAATGCTACCCCCACATAGGGCCCCATGACCGCCGAGAGCTCCTCTCCCTGTATTTGCCGCAAGGCTTCCGGCGACATCTGCGCCCGCTCTTCCGCACCCGCGGCGTTGAGGTTTGCCAAAATAAAGTACTTGCTCAGGATTACCCCGATAATAGAACCGATAGGATTGAAAGATTGCGCCAGGTTCAATCGCTGCGTTCCCGTCGCCTCCGGTCCCATTGCGATGATGTAGGGATTGGCCGAAGTTTCCAGGATGGACAGGCCGCCCGCCAGAATGAACAAAGCCGCCAGAAAATGCCCGTAGACCATCGTCCTACTAGCCGGATAAAAGAGCAGGGCCCCGCTGATAAACAGTCCCAACCCAACGAGCACGCC
The DNA here is from genome assembly GCA_964632995.1 of uncultured Saprospiraceae bacterium. Taxonomy (GTDB): domain Bacteria; phylum Bacteroidota; class Bacteroidia; order Chitinophagales; family Saprospiraceae; genus CAZWDL01. The sequence continues at coordinate 17,615 of CAZWDL010000014.1, read as the reverse complement.
GGTTTTATACGTAAATCTTTTGATCAGAAGCGCCGCGGGAATCGCCAGGCAAAAATAGGCGCCGTAGAACGCGTACTGCACAAAGGTGGTCTGAAAATCCGTCATCGACATGATTTTCTTGAAGGCAGCCAGCAGCGTATCGGTCATGTTATTGGCCAGTCCCCACATCAGAAACAGACTGGTGACTAGTATAAAGGGGAGGATAGGTGTTTTTCGTTCAGACATGATTGGCAGTTTATGCTGCCTAAAAGTAAGAAAAGATGGAAAACCGAAAAGGGGAATCATCCCAAATTTTAATCTTACCATTTGAGTACGGGGGTTGCCGAGCCCTTCGGCCCGGCTGCCTGTGGGGGCCCTGAAGCTCCTGCTTCGGGGCTGTGGAGGCTCGGCTATCGCCTCGCTGAGGGGTGGTAGAACCACTTATCGTATCAGCACCACATCCCCCTTGACGGATTCCTCCCTGCCGTTGGTCAGGGTAATCTCGGCGTAGAATACGTAAACGCCCGAAGGGCATTCCTGTCCCCGGCAGGTACCATCCCAGCCGGCCTGCTCATCGTTGACATCCAGGCCGTTGAGTTCGAAAATCAGTTCGCCCCAGCGATCGAAGATAAGCAGACGGTCGATGCGTTGAACCTGCTGATTTCCGTAGAGGGTAAAGCGGTCGTTGATCCCGTCATCATTGGGAGAAAAAGCGTTGGGAGCAAAGAGCGGAGGCTCGTCTTCAACGGTAACGCGAACAAAGGCCACGTCCTCACAGCCGGCGGTGTCTACGACTGACAGGCGGTAAGGAGTCGTTACCGGCGGCGCTGCCAGTGGTTCAAGACAATCGCTGCAGCTGAGGCCGGTAGTGGGTTCCCAGGTAGCTACAGCGACCGGACGGTTGACCTCAACCTGCAATTGAATAGTATCGCCGGGTTGGATAGGCGAAACCGGTAATATACTGAGCAACAGTTCCTCGGCCGGCTTAACCGTCACCTGCTCTTCGTAGGTACAGCCCCGTGCATCGCGTACGCGAATAGCGTAATTGCCCGGCGCCAGGCCGGTGAAAGCCGGCTCGGCCTGAAAGGCGCCGCCTCCAATTGCGTATTCTACCGTTCCCGAAGCTCCGGTGACCTCCGTGATGAGTACCCGGCCATTTTTATCGCCCGGGCAGGAAGGAGATTCGGTAACTACGGCAGCCTGCAGTTCAGCAACGCTCACCACAACAGCATCCTCCGCCAAACAACCGAAGGCATCGGTAACCGTAACGCTGTAATTGCCGGCAGCCGACACTTCAATCGTCTGCGCCGTGGCGCCGGTAGACCATTGGTAGGAAGCCTGCATACCAGCATCCAGCACCGTACTCGATCCGGCACAAATAGTCGTGTCACCGCTTATCGCAAAATCAGCCAGGGCACTCAGACGAATCCGGGTAATGTGAATACTATCACACCCGGATGTGGTAACCAGGGTATCGATCAGGGTCGTATCTGACGATGGTCGCAGCCCCTGATAGCTTTCGCCGGGGCACAAGCCCACTTCCGTTTCCGTGATCACCTCTTCCTGTACCGTCAGTTCCAGCCGGACAATACTGTCACAACCCGATTGAGCAGTGAGGGTATCCACATAGCTGCCTGCTTCCGAATAGGTGTTGTCACCCACCGTTACCGACTCACCGGGGCAGATACTGGTTGAAAGATCGGTTTCCGCAGCAGGTGTCACCGTCAAAGCAAGCTGCACAATGCTGTCACAGCCCGAAGCGGCGGTAAAGGAAACAGCGTACTGTCCGGACTCGGTAAAAGTGTTACCCCCTATCGATACCGACTCTCCTTCGCAGATCGTATCCGCTATGGCCGTAGTTACAGGCTCCAGCACCAGCAGTTCGAGCTGGACGATACTGTCGCACCCCTGGGTAGTTGACAAGGTCTCAGTATAGGCGCCGGTTGCACCGTAGGTATTATTTCCCACTTGTATCGTTTCCCCTTCGCAAATGCTTGTATCGATGAGAGTAAGCGACTCGGGCAGGAATTCGATCACATTCAGGTCGGCATTGACGCGGCAGTTGGGATTTTGCAGTTTTTCCGCATCCGCGGCGATGAGGAAGGAATACAATGCCCCCGGCACCGGATCGGGACGCGGTAAGGTGCGGTTGGTTGCTCCGGGAACCTCTGCCCAGCTCATGCCCCCGTCAAGACTCTCTATCCATTGAATGGCGGGATTGGGAAACTGATCGCCGTTGATTACGGCATTTAAGGTGATGGACTCCCCGGGACAAACCGGGTCGTACTCCACTACCGATGGGGGGCCGCACACCGCGACCATCACGTTATCGAGTACCAGATCGTTACCGAATCCATCCGGACCATTGTTGCGGACAGCGATGAGGATATCCGTTTCACCCGGCTTCATTTCGAAGGTAAACCCAATGGTGCGGCGAATTGTGTCGTTGGGAATATCCCCACTGTTAAAAGTCGCCGGCATGGCCTGCAGGAGCTCCCGCGAAGTGCCTGTCGGCGCTACGATAAGATCGATATTGGGCAGACCCACCGTATCGGTCCCGTCAGGGTTATTCGGGTAAAAGAAGGGCGCACTGAGGTTGAGGACCTCTGCGGAAAACTGGTAAATCGTATTCTCACACAGGTCTGTGGCTTCTGCCTTAAAGAAGATATCCGGGTCCCCGTCCGCATTGATGATCATCCGGTAGCTCGTGCTGTCGGTGGTGTCACGCTGTATGGGTATCCAGCAGGTGTCAGGGAAGGCGCCCTGGCAGGGGTCATCGCGGAAAGACTGCGCCCGTACGTACTGGCCGGGAGCGGGGAAAGTATCCACGCCGGCATAGCTCAGCGTGGTGGTATCGCCGGTGATGGCCGGGCCGAAAGCGTCCTCACCGCCGCCGAAATTACCGCCCTCGATCAGCGGCATGCCCAGCACCCCCTGACACAGATCGCCGATGACGTCGATAGGGCTGTCAACACATGCTTCAATCGGTTGGAAAGGAGGAACGACCTCATTGGAAATGATCCGGCAATTGGGCGAATCCAGATTGGCCGGCGAATCCGCCACCAGGGCCCGGTAGCGAGCGTTAAAAGGTACGGCGGAAACGGTGAGGCTGGGCTGGAAAGTAGCGCTTCCTTGATTGGTCCAGGTACTCCCCTCGTCGGTTGACGCCTGCCACTGAATGATGGGGTCATCAAATCCGGGACTGATATCCAGTGTGAGCTCCAACACATCGCCGGGGCAGTGCGCTACCGGGTTCATCTCCGAAGCGATCAGCGCGGGCCCGCAGGGGCGAAAGCTGATATTATCCATCGCAAAGTCGTTACCCAAGCCGCCCGGCGCATTGTTTCGCAGACCGAGTTGCAATTCCGTCACCCCCGGTCCCGTAGTAAAGGAAAAGCCATAGGTCTGCCAGACCCCGCCCTCGGGTACGTCGCCGCTGTTGAATAAGGTCTGTTCGTTGATCATGAAGGCTACATTGGGCAGGATGAAGTTGTTGCCTTCCGGCTGCACGTTAATCAGGTCTACGGAAAACTGGTAGGTGGTATTTTCACAAACGCTCACCGTCCGTTCAAAAAACAGATCGGTCTGATCGAAGGTGGCGTTAACCACCATCATATAGCCGTTGGGGTCGTCGCTGTTGTCACCGAAATCGAGCCAGTCGATGGCAAAATCGCCCCAGGGCCCGGTGTTATTGGTGATAGTGTAAAAGCCGTCGTTGGGCGGTGGGTTCGGTTGGTAAGTATAACCGGGGGCAAACTGAGGGTCTTCCTGTACGACGTTGGCCGCCCCGGAGCCGAAATCGCCATCCGGCACGATATTATCGCCCAGTTCCCCGTCACACAGATCACCAACACTGACGATCACCTCACTGCATTCCTCAATAGAACGGTAATCAATGACTACCGGCTCGGAAAAGACCACACACCCTCCGTTGAACAGATTGTCGGAAGTGGGCGAAGCGAGCGCCCGGAACCGGGCGTTTGGCGGCAGGTCGTCCACGGTGAACAGGGGCTGATCCGTGGGATCGCCAAAATCGATAAAATTCAATCCTCCATTAGTAGACACCTGCCAGCGGTAAACCGGATTGGGAAAGCCGCTGCCTATTGTCGCCTGCAATTGAATGGTATCGCCTACACAGTGAGGCTGGGGATTGAGTTCAGCAGCGCTGAGCGTGGGGCCGCAGGTCTGCAGGATCAGGTTATCGATGGCGAAATCGTTACCCAGGGTGTCGGTGGTATTGTTCTGAAGCGCCAGGAAAGCGGAGCTGGCATCGGGAACTGTAAAAGTGAAGGTATAAGTCTGCCATTGTCCATCCTGAGGGATCGCGCCCAGGCCAGCCACCACTACGCCGTCCAGCACCAGATCCAGGTCGGGGAGCGCCGCTGGGGACGCCGCTGGATCAGTCAGGTTGAGTACATCGACGCTAAATTCCACCTCCACACCCGGACAAACCCCCAGTTGCTGCTCCCAGACATTGCCGGGCGTCTGGGCGCCGTTGTATAAGGCGATATAACTTTCCGGATTGCCGTCCTGATCGCCCACGCTGAGCCAGTTTTCCCCGGCAGAGGCCCAGCCGTCGCTACGATGAGCTATCGTGTACTCGGCCGTTTCCAAAGGCTGGTCAACCTTGTAAAGATAGGCGGGTGAAAAACCCGGATCGAATGGCCGCGGGTTGTCCGTCCCGGCGCCGAAAGTATCAAACAGCAGGTCCAATGTGTTTTCCGGGCAGTCAATTTGAAAAAGACCCGGGGCGGTGGAGCCGCCGGAAGGGGCAACAGGACTACTCGACAGGGAGCCAAGTGCGGCCACTAAAAAGTAGAAATGAACAATCGTATACATCTAGCTTATTTTTCTCTTTATCCGCGGGCCGGAATGAAGATAATCCTTTTCCTGCGTCGTTTTTTACTTAACGCTTTTCACCCCCTTTCGATTGGAGAAAACCGTCAAAAAGACTGATATCCAACAAATTATTTTCTCAGCCGGCAAGCCTTACCAACATCTGCAAGTTGTACCCGTTAAAAAGAAAAGCAACTTTTTATCATGGAAAAAGACAAGGTAGTTAACCGTTTGAGAAGCTATTTCAAGAACAGGCGAACCGTAAGCGTTGAGGATATTCGTCAGTATTTCCGCCGCGACCGCCCGAAACTGGATGAGGAAGCACTCAAGCAAAAAATCACGGAATTGGAGCAGGCCGGTATCCTCCAGCGCAGCCATACCGGACAGTTTACTTTCAGAGAAGAACTGGCTTTCCGGCCGGTAGCCGAAGCTCATTACAATGAGCTCACCCATTACCTGAATGATCAGTACGAAGGGCTCTACTGTTTTACCGCCACGCAGTGGGTCAATGAAATCAGTACGCAGAACCGCCCGGAGAGAGCCGTTATCGTTGAAGTCGATGCGTCGAAACTGGCGGAAGCCTACCGGGCAATGAGGGAACTGGGTGTAGGTGAAGTGTATCGACTCGATGATTCCCAAAAGAAAAAAGACCTCAAAATCGACTGGGCGGGCGAACCGGCCGTACTGAAACCCCTGGTCGAAGGAGCGCCGGTGCAACAGGTTGATGAAGTATGGGTGCCAACCCTGGAAAAATTACTCGTCGATCTGTATTGCGACCCGGAGTTGTTCCCCGGTATTGAGCACCGGGAAATGATCAGTATTTTCGACAACGCTTTCCACCTCTATCAAATCGACTACGACCGGCTGCAGGCTTACGCCAAAAAACGCCGGCAACTGGATCAACTGGAAAGCTTCCTGCGCTCGACGATCAACCCCGCGTTCAGCAGGGTGGCGGGAGAAGGGTAGTGGCTTCGGCACTAAATAATTAGGGGCATCTATACTCGTTCTTTTCCGGCTGAGCTGCGTTAAAGAACCGGGCTTCGTGGCTAAGGCCACGATCCCGAACCTTCGCCTTGCTCAGCCGAAAAATAACTTCGTCTATATACCCAATTACTTAGTTCCGAAGCCAGTAGTTATATCGTAATTGAAGTAAGCAGGTGGCCAAAAATGAGTAACCCTTGCTTTGTTTCGGTTTGAGATAGTTCGAGGGGCAAAGCCTCTTTGGGATGGTTCGAGATCTTTGAAAACCAACAGACCTCGAACCATCTCAAACAAAATCGAACTATTTCGAGCTGCTGAATAAGATAGATTTATTACTGCCAGGTGCGTTCAAATTCTTATATTGGTGTATTATACACCTAACCGGACGGCATGAAACCCTATCTAACACTGCTCCCTGTTATTTCCTTTCTTTTTCTGCAAAGTTGTAATCAGCCGGCGGCTCCGCCGAATGTGGTTTTCATCCTCGTTGATGACCTGGGATGGAAGGACCTGGGATGCTACGGCAGCAGCTTTTACGAAACACCGAATATCGATGTGCTGGCCCGTCGCGGCGTACGCTTTACGAACGCTTATGCCGCCTCACCCGTCTGCTCGCCTACGCGGGCAGCGCTGATGACCGGCAAACACCCCGCCCGGGTGGGCATCACCGACTGGATCCCCGGCAATACACCGGGCGACCGGAAACTACGCGGACCGGAAGACCTGCACCAGCTGCCGCTGGATGAATATACCCTGGCCGAAGCTTTCCGGGACCAGGGCTACACCACCTTCTTCGCCGGTAAGTGGCACCTGGGCGATGAAGGCTTCTTCCCCGAAGATCAGGGATTCGATATCAACAAGGGCGGCCACGACAAAGGCTCACCGCCCGGCGGCTATTACGCACCCTACAAAAATCCTAAACTCGCCGACGGCCCCGACGGCGAATACCTCACCAACCGGCTGACCGATGAGGCGATGCACTTCGTTGACACCACCGGCGAGCAGCCTTTCTTCCTCATGCTTTCCTTCTATACTGTACATACACCGATACAGGCGAGTAAACGGCACATTGAATACTACGAGGCCAAACGCCACGACCTGCCGGAGGATGGCGCATTACAACCGGAGCCCGAGCACGAGGGAGTTACTACTGTCAATCAGGTCAACGCCGATTATGCTTCCATGGTCGCCGCCATGGACGAGAACGTCGGCCGCCTGCTCGACAAGCTGGAGACACTGGGCCTTGCCGATAACACCTTCATTGTCTTTACCTCCGACAACGGCGGGCTGAGCACCCTGCCGCCCAACCGCATGGCCGGCCCTACCTCCGTACGCCCCCTGCGTGCGGGCAAGGGCTGGTGCTATGAGGGCGGTATCCGCGTGCCGCTGATTGTGGCCGGCCCCGGCATTCCTTCGGAGGGGAAAACGGATAACACACCGGTGATTAGCATGGACCTCTATCCTACTCTTCTCGACGCCGCAGACCTGCCGCCGCAGCCCGAACAGCATCGGGACGGCCTGAGTCTCACGCCTCTTTTCCAAGGAAAAAGCTTAGACAGGGAAGCCCTGTACTGGCATTATCCCCACTATCACGGCTCGGCCTGGACACCCGGCGCCGCCATTCGCGCAGGCGATTGGAAACTGGTGGAGTTTTATCATTACAATAAGACTGAACTCTATAATCTGAAGGAAGATATCGGAGAGCAACAAGACCTATCGGACCGGTTTCCCGAAAGGGTGATACAGCTTCGGCAAAGACTGGAAGAGATGCAAAGCGAAACAGGAGCGAAAATGCCGCTTGAGCATAAAGAGCCGGCTAGATGAAAGTTTTTGGGTGCTCGAATTCAACAGAAATTATGCCTCAAAATATAATAAGAATCAAACGCATTTACGACGAATCTTCCACCGACGACGGCTTCCGGGTGCTGGTCGACCGGCTGTGGCCCAGGGGAGTATCCAAGGAAGAGGCGCAGTTCGACGAATGGCTGAAGGAAATCGCGCCCAGCGATGAGCTGCGTCAATCCTTCGGGCACGATCCTGGCAAGTGGGAAAAATTGAAGGAAAAGTATTTTGCAGAGCTGGAAGAGAAACCGGAGCTGGTCGGGGAGTTGCGTGAAATGGTGGAGGAACATGAGAAAGTTACCCTGCTCTACGCCGCCAAAGATGAGGAGCATAATAACGCCCGGGCATTGAACCTGTTCCTGGAAAAGTGACGTATGTTTATTGACGGGGTGACTTTTACCCCGTCAATAAAAACTTTGAACCCTAACATGGCAAGCATACTAAAAGACAACAGTTTCCAGCTCTCTATCATCCTCACACTGTCATTCCTCGGCGTGGGATTCGCCCTCCTGCACTTCGGCTTCGCTGCTTACGGCTGGGCGCCGTTCATCTTTTTGCCAATTGTTCTTGGGCTCTCCCTGAGAGCTCTACCCGGATCGGTGCACCTAACCCTCTTATTCCTTCTTCTTCAATGCAACTCCCCTGCTCCCAAAGCAGGTGGCCCGGTAGATATTTCTCCCCAGACTGACGCAATTCCCGTCGCCAAGGGCTGGGCGCGTAATTCTATCAACGCCGTCATCTTCCGGCGCAATGCCCTGGTCACTCACCGCGACACGCAATACATCGCCTTTTACGACAGTACCTCCCACGTCGTACTCGCAAAGCGCCAACTGGAAGATAGCACCTGGCAAATCCGGCAAACCCGTTACCGGGGCAACACCGCCGACGCCCACAATAGCATCAGCATCATGGTCGACGGCAAGGGATATCTCCATATGGCTTGGGATCATCACGGCGATCCCCTGCGCTACTGCCGCAGCGTACGACCGGGCGCTTTGGAAATGAGTGAAGAAATGTCCATGACGGGCATACGGGAAGACGACGTCACCTACCCCGAATTTTACCGTTTCTCCGACGATGACCTCCTCTTCGTCTACCGCGATGGCGCCTCCGGCCGCGGCGATATCATGATGAACTATTACGATACTCAAAATCAGGAATGGAGCTCCCTGCAGAACGGCTTCATCAGCGGTGAAGGGGAGCGCAACGCCTACTGGCAAATCGCCCTGGACGACCAAGACAACATCCACCTCTCCTGGGTCTGGCGGGAAAGCGGCGACGTGGCATCCAACCACGACCTGGCCTACGCCGTCTCCTCCGACCGCGGCCGCAGTTGGCGAAAATCCACCGGCGAAGTATATGAACTGCCCATTACCGCCGCCACTGCAGAATACGCCATGCACATTCCCCAGGGCAGCGAACTGATCAATCAAACCTCCATGTGCACCGACGCGGCTGGCCGCCCCTATATCGCCTCCTACTGGCGCCCCGCCGGTACGGATGTCCCGCAATACCAGCTCGTCTATCACGACGGAACGGACTGGCAGCATACGCAGCTCTCCCATCGCAGCACGCCCTTCAGCCTCAGTGGCGGGGGCGCCAAGCGCATCCCCATCTCCCGACCCAAAGTATTGATCGATAACCGGGACGGCAGCAAAATACTCCATCTCCTCTTCCGCGACGCCGAGCGCGGCAGCCACATCTCTCTGGCCACTTGCACAAACCTTGAAAAAGGAAATTGTACTATTCGCGACCTGACCCTCTCCTCCGTAGCTATGTGGGAACCCACCTACGATACGGAGCTGTGGAAAAGCCGGAAGCAATTGCACATCTTTTTACAAAAAGTAGAGCAAGGCGACGGCGAAACCCAGCGCCCGCTGGCCCCGCAGATGGTGTCGGTGCTGGAGGTGGAGTAAACAGAATTGCGGTTTTCAGATTGCATCCCTGGTGAATTTTAGAAATTCGAGTTTTTTGCTGTTAGCCATTGGCTTTCCTCACTTGCCGGAGCTTTAGCCCGTATTAACGAAGCCAGGCCTTTTCCGACTTCCGCTTTCTCATTTCCGACTTCCCATAATTTCTTATCTTCCGGGCTGGCGATTCCGGCACACACTCACCATCAAAATAAACGGCTTATGAAAACCTACACCGCTCTTCTTCTTTTCCTTTTGACCCTGGCCACGGCTACCCTTTCTGCCCAAACCCATCCCGCTTTCTCCCGGATGGACGTCTTCGGGCTGGAGTGGGTGCAGGACCCGGAAATCTCTCCCGAGGGCACTCAGATCGTCTATGTCCGGCGGGGAATGGATATCATGAAAGACCGGCGACAATCCCGGTTATGGATCGTCAATACGGACGGAACCCGGCACGTGAAGCTGACCAACAACGACCGCAACGAGTCCTCCCCTCGCTGGTCGCCCGACGGCACGCGCATCGCTTACACCAGCTCCACGGATCAGGGTTCCGAGATCTTCATCTACTGGGTGGCCACCGGCAAGTCAGCCCGGATATCTCAGTTGCCCCAGTCGCCCGGTGGCCTGAGTTGGTCGCCCGACGGCAAGCACCTGGCCTTCTCTATGTTCGTCCCTGAGCCCGAGCCCCGGCTCGTTTCCCCTCCCAAGAAACCCGAAGGCGCCCAGTGGGCCGATCATCCCCGCGTCATCACACGCCTAAAGCACGAAGCTGACGGAACGGGCTATCTGGAGCCCGGCTTTTCCCACCTTTTCGTCATTCCCGCCTCTGGCGGCCCGGCCCGGCAAGTGACCTCCGGCGATTTCCACCACCGCGACGCACCCCTCTGGTCAAAAGACGGCCAATCGTTGTTTTTCTCCACCAATCGCAAGGAAGACTGGGAATACGACTTCCGCAACTCGGAAATCTACCGTCTCGACCTGGACAGCGGCAACATCAGCGCCCTGACCGACCGCGACGGCCCGGATAGCGATATCGCATTGTCGCCCGACGGTAAGCAGATCGCCTACGTGGGTTACGACGATCTGGTACAGACTTATCAGATCACCCGCCTCTACGTCATGAATACCGACGGCTCGAACAAGCGTGAGCTCTATACCGGCCTCGATCGCAGTCCTTCCGCTCCCGTCTGGAATGCCCAGGGCAACGGTCTCTATTTCCAATACGACGATGAAGGGAACACCAAAATCGGGCATGTGACACTGAACGGCGAAACCACGCTCGTAGCAAAAAATCTGGGTGGTACGGGTATCGGGCGCCCTTACGGGGGCGGTTCTTTCTCCGTAGCGGGCAACGGGGCTATCGCCTTTACCCACACTACCCCCTACCACCCGTCGGAACTCGCCCTGGTGAATAAAGGAGATGAAGAAGCAGCCCTGCTTCTGTCACTAAATGAAGATCTGCTGGGGCGCCGGACCCTGGGACAGGTTGAAGCAATCTGGTACAAATCGACGGTGGACGGTCGTGATATCCAGGGGTGGATCGTTAAGCCGCCCTTTTTTGATGAGAATAAACAATATCCCTTGTTGGTCGAAAACCACGGCGGCCCGATTTCCAATTACGGCGACCGCTTCTCACCGGAAATACAGCTCTACGCCGCCGACGGCTACGTCGTTTTCTATCCCAACCCACGGGGCAGCACCAGCTACGGCGAAGAATTCGGCAACCTGCTTTGCCACGACTATCCAGGCGACGACTACCAGGACGTGATGGACGGCGTGGATGCCGTTCTGGAGGAAGGCTACGTCTCCGAAGACAGCCTTTTCGTCACCGGTGGCAGCGCCGGCGGCATCATGACGGCCTGGATGATCGGCAAAAACAACCGCTTCCGTGCCGCTGCCGTCGTCAAACCTGTCATGAACTGGATCAGCAAAACGCTGACCGCCGACAATTACTACGGCTACGCCTACTCGCGCTATCCCGGCCAGCCCTGGGAGAACCCGGATATCTATATGGCGTACTCCCCCATCTCGCTGGTCGGCAATATAGAAACACCGACACTGGTGATGGGGGGAACCGCCGACCTCCGCACCCCCATGTCGGAAGCCAAACAACTCTACCATGCCCTGAAATTGCGCAAAATCGAAACGGCGCTGGTGCAGATCCCCGGGGCCTATCACTTCATCGCCAACCGCCCCAGCCAGCTAATCACCAAAATCGATCACGTACTGGCCTGGTTCGACCGGTACCGAAAGTAAGAGCGCGGGTTGCCGGCGCTTCCGCGCGGCTGCCTGTGGGGATCGGGGTGCTGCTGCACTCCTCTTGTGGGGCCTCGGTCGCTTCGCTCCCTCATTGACGGGAAGGTTTGCGGAGGAATTCCCTGGGCCAGCCTCCCCTTCAGTGAGGCGACAGCCGAGCCCCCACAACCCTGAAGCCGCTGCTTCAGGGTCCCCACAGGCAGCCGCGCGCAGCGCCGGCAACCCCCACATTCCCGGAAAAATCCAAAATTCTTCATGAGCCGGGATTTCTCCTCACGGCTTGATAACCTTTCCCTGCGCCTTCTGCATCGGGTTGAGTTTTTCCTGAACTTTGTGCTTCTTGAAGACCTGGAAGCGGCTGGGCACCTCGCGCACCGGCCAGTTGTTGTCGCTTTCGTCAATGTCAGCGGTTTCACGGTAAGGATCGACACGGATGGCTTTGACTACCTTTTCTTTAACAAAAACCTTGGTGAAGGCATTTTCATTCTTGCGCCAGATTTCAACCGGAATGCGGTCGATTTCGGTGGAGTCGTCTTCGTAGGTCCATTCGAGGATAACCGGAGTGACAAGCCCGCCTTCGTTGCTGAAGTGCAGTTCGTAGTAGTTCTTATCCCCAAAGCGCTTTTCCTTCTCTTCCTGGGAGTAGGTTTCGGCGTGGAGATACACGGTGTCGAACTGAATAGAATCTTCTGTTTTCCAGGGTTGGTAATCGTTGTAGAAATCCTTTAGTGCAGGATCTTCTTCGATAAGCGGCACTTTGCCTTCCTCCCGGTTGCGGATTTTGGAGATATCCTCAAAAGGCTCCTCGATCTTTTGCTCTTGTACCGCCTCTTTTTGCTGCGGGTCTTTTTCCAGGTCTACCTTGTACCACTTGATGGAGTCCAGGGAGACATCGACAGCATCGACCGAGTAGAACCAGCCGCGCCAGAACCAGTCGAGGTCTACGCCGCTGGCGTCCTCCATGGTCCGGAAGAAATCGGCCGGGGTAGGATGTTTGAAGGCCCATCGGCGGCAGTATTCCCGGAAGGCGAAGTCGAACAGTTCGCGGCCCATGACCGTTTCGCGGAGGATGTTCAGGGCGGTAGCCGGTTTGCGGTAAGCGTTGGCGAAGAAGTCCACGATGTTGTCGCTGTTGGTCATGATGGGTTCCAGCTGGTCCTTAGGCATACGCATGTAATCGACAATCTGGTGGGCCGGACCGAACCAGGGCTCGTAGTTGTTGTCGAACTCCCGCTCGGCGACAAACTGCACGTAGCTGTTGAGGCCCTCATCGAACCAGCTCCACTGCCGTTCGTCGCTGTTGATGATCATCGGGAAGTAGTTGTGCCCCACTTCGTGGATGATGGTCGAAATCGCGTCCTTTTTAGCGGCTTCCGTATAGGTGCCGTCGGGTTCGGCCCGGCCGGGGTTGAAGCAGATCATAGGGTATTCCATGCCGTTGTCGGCTTCTACGGAAATGGCCACCGGATAGGGATAGGGAATCGAGTAGCGGGAGTAGCTCTCCAGCGTATGGGTGACGGCCTTGGTGGAATAACGCCGGTAGATGGGATAAGCCTCCTTTCCGTAGTAGCTCATACACATCACTTTTTTACCTTCTTCGGTAATATGGGGCATGGCGTCCCAGACGAATTTGCGGCTGGCGGTCCAGGCAAAGTCGCGCACCCGGTCAGCTTTGTAGATCCAGGTTTTGGTTTCACTGCTTGGAGGTCGTTGCTCATTGGCTTCGGCCTCTTCCAGCGTGACGATTTCAATAGGTTCCTCCGCATTTTTGGCCTCGGCATAGCGCTGCTGCTGAGTGGGGCTCAGGACCACTGAATAATTGAGGCATTCGCCGGTAGAGCCGACGAGATAGTCAGCCGGCACGGTCATCTTGACGATGAAGTTGCCGAAGGTCAGGGCGAACTCCCCGCGACCGGTAAACTGCTTATTCTGCCAGCCTTCAAAGTCGCTGTACACGCATAGACGGGGATACCACTGGGTGATGGTGAAGAGGTAATTGCCGTCACTGGGGAAATATTCGTAGCCGCCGCGGGCCAGGTTGGTGGCGCTGTTGATCACTGCTTCCCGCACGGCGATGCGGTCGATGAGGTAGTAATACCACTTGACCCGGAAGGAGAAGGCCTCGCCGGGCTTGAGTGCTTGGGGCAGGTCGATCCGCATCATGGTTTGATTGATGGTGTAACGCAGCGGATCACCGTTGGCGCTGGTCACTTCCTGGATCTTATGGCCGTACTTTTCCTTGTCTTCGGCCGGCTCCAGCCCGGCCAGCTGCGCTGCGCTCATCGTGGGGTTGATAGCGCTGGGATCGAAGTATTGGTTGTCGTTTTCCGGTGAGTGCTGGTTTTCGTCGAGTTGCAACCAGAGATACCGCAGGGTGTGCGGCGACTGGTTGTAATAAGTGATGAGTTCCTCTCCGTCGAGGCGCAGGTTTTCAATATCCAAGCTACATTCGATATCGTAGTCGCAGCGTTGCTGCCAGTAGTCGGGGCCCGGGGCTCCGTCGGCGCCGCGGTAGGGATTGGGAGCGGGTAGCAGGTTATCTAACTGCTCAAATTTGTTGCCGTGGTTGGAAACGGGCTGTGCATAACCGGTGGAAACAGTCAGCATCAACAAAGTCAGCAATCCGGAAAGAGCCCGAAAATTCAGTACAGGGGGAGTTGACATAGTAGATGGCTTTATTTTTTGTGAAAATAAAAATTATTTGCGGGGAAAAGAGGGGAGTAAGCACCCGGACAGATTTCAATTAAGTTTAAAACTCCGTTGAGTACGGCTCATGCCGGCCAGGTACGGGGTATACAAAGACGTTTCCGTACATGGATAAGAGTTTGTTTAAAATTCGATTAGCTTAGAAATTAAAATTTAAATAAACTCTAAGGCAGGCGGGTTAACAACAACGTTTCATTACTGGTATATCAAAAGGCTCTCGGGGAGTAGAAAAGCAAAACTTTCTGATTCAAAACTTTAGATATTTAATGTAAATTATTGATTTAGTTGTTTTAACAGCCAAATTAGCGCTAATTCAGCTGGTATGATAGCCAGATTATTACAACAGCAATTAAAGGAGCGTTTGACCTCCTCTACCAGGATTATCATTCTTTACGGAAGCCGGCAGGTAGGTAAAACCACCCTAGCAAAGGAATTAATAAAGGAGCTACCCTGCAAAACAGTCGCCAGATATATCGATTTACTTGAAAAAGCCTTTGTGATCTTCCGTTTATCCGGGTTCAGTCGCAACCTCCGGAAAGAAATCGTCAAAATGGACAAGGTGTTTTTCTATGATATAGGCATCCGGAATGCTATCGTTGAAAACTTCAATGAATTAGCTCACCGCAATGATACAGGGCAATTGTGGGAAAACTTTTTGATTTCCGAAAGAATCAAATCCACGACCTACCACCGACAACCGGGCA
Organism: uncultured Saprospiraceae bacterium; assembly: GCA_964632995.1. GTDB lineage: Bacteria > Bacteroidota > Bacteroidia > Chitinophagales > Saprospiraceae > CAZWDL01. Next base: position 2,401 of record CAZWDL010000014.1, on the reverse strand, counting down.
ATCGTTATTTCTGGCGAACCTACACGGGTGCAGAACTTGATTATGTGGAAGAGCGGGGAGGACAACTCTATGGTTTTGAATTTAAATGGGGTAAAAAAACGGCAAAAGCTCCCAAGAGTTGGCTGGAGACTTATCCTGAAGCCAATTTCCGGCTAATCAACCGCGAAAACTATCTCAACTTTCTACAAGTACGAGACTGACAAGCGCGCTTCTATTTTAAGTTTCCGACTTGCAAAGTCAGGGCAAACCCCGCATACGAAGCTTCCAAGTTCAGGTTCGCATACCCCACCAATCCGATACCGACGAAGGGCAATGTCAGGAACAATTGGGATTCAACGGGTACGTCGACCATGGTAAAATTCTCCGACCGGCGGGGATTGCCCCCTTTTTGTCCGCCGGTCACCCCCAGGCCGGCGCCGATGGAGACGAACCCGACCCTTCCTTTTATTCAATAACCTGATTACGGCAAAACATTATACCCTTCGGTAAACTATCCGCTCTCCTCCGGTTTTACAACAGTGTGAACCGACCATTAATCCACCAAAATTTTTCGTTATGCTTCCCTCGATTTTAAAAGGACCAAAGGCCTTAACTTATCAAGTTTTCGGTACTTCTCCGGTTCAACGTAACGCTGTTGGCCTGTTTTGTAATCCTGATAAAAGTTCAAAAACACGGAACTGCAGAACGAACGAACAGAGAAACCGAAGAACCGAAGAAGTGGCCGGAAACCTCAATTTAGTCCGGAAATGCTTTTTCCTCCTTGCTTTTCTTTTCACCACCACCCTCTCCGCCCAGCAAACCCTGACGCTCGACGATGCGGCCACTTCCATCATCCTCTCCGGCACCTCCACCTTCCACGACTGGGAGATGCCCCTGCAGGAGGGGCGCAGCAGCGGCTCGGCAACCTTCGCCTTTAGTGAAGACGGACTGACCCAACTGACCGGCCTGCAAGTGCAAATCGAAGCGGAGGGTTTGAAAAGCAATAGAAAAGGAATGAACAAGGACGCCTATGCCGCCCTGAACACCGAAGAATTCCCTTACCTCACCTTCGAACTCGCGGAAGTCAACAACATAGAACGACAGGCGGACGGCTACCTCGTCGACGTCAGCGGCGATCTCACCATCTCCGGCGTCACCAAAACGGTCGACCTGCAGGCGACATGCACGACGGACGGCCAACAACGAGTGACCTGCGACGGATCTTATTCCCTGGACATGACAGACTACGGCGTCACGCCGCCCAAAACGATGCTGGGACTGGTGAAAGCGGGCAAAAAGGTGACGGTGGATTACCGGGTGGTGTTTACGAGATGAGAAGTATGCTTGAAAGGAAGGCTTGATGTTCATTCGGCTGTTCGCTACTCGCTGTTCGCCATTCGCAGCTTTAGCCAGGCACAAATCATGGAATTGCTGAGATTATACCGGGGCCGGCCGCCAATAGCTAGTGCGGGCTCAGCATGGACAAAGCTAAGGATCGCGGAGCTCGCCAAGCGCGCGAATAGCGAATGGCGAAAAGCAATCAACTTATCGCTTCCACCCAATGCACTGCCTTTCTCCCCGTAAAGTGCTCGATCTGATGGCGGCAGCTGAAGCCGCAGGCCACAATTTTGGCCGCCGGATCAGCCGCACGGATAGTGGGGAAGAGCGTCTCCTCGCCGATCTTTCCGGATAGCTCGTAGTGTTCCTTTTCATAACCGAAGGAGCCGGCCATACCACAGCAGCCGGAGGGAATTTCCTCTACCTTTGCACCTGTAGCATTTCTCAATGCCTGTAGCATATCCCCCGTTCCGTAGATCGCCTTCTGGTGGCAGTGCCCGTGGACGAGCAGCGGCGTATTTCCCCTTTCGGGAAATGACAAATCCTGCCCGTTTTCCTTCAGCGCCTTCGCTACGAATGTATCGATCAGCTGCACGCCTTGCTGCAGTTTGCCGGCTAGTGCTTCGTCATCGATCAGATCCGGCAGGTCGCCGGTGAGGGCGGAGGCGCAGCTCGGCTCGCAGACGAGCACGGGGATGTCCCGGTCGAGCCAGTGCGTCAGCCCCTGCGCCGTTTTCGTTCCTTCCCGCTTCGCCTCCCGGAGGAAGCCGTTGGAGATGCGGGGGCGCTGGCAGCAGCCGGGACTGGCCAATTGCACCTCGTAGCCCATCCGCTGCAGCAGTTTGACGGCGGCAATGCCGGTCTGCGGTTCGTGGTAGTTGAGGTAGGTGTCGGCAAAGAGCGCGACGGTCCCCCGGGGAGCGCCGTTGGATCGGTAGTTGCGCTTATACCAGCTTTGGAAGGTTTCCGGTGCGTAGGGCGGCAGGGTGCGCCGGGGGTCGATGCCGATGCGGTCCATAATATTGCGGAACAGGGCGCTGCTTTGCATGCGATTGACCAGCGGCGCCAGCGACCCCGACAGCAT
>CAZWDL010000013.1:0-84629 GCA_964632995.1 uncultured Saprospiraceae bacterium | reverse complement strand
GTACCGAAGGCGGGAATCGAACCCGCACTCTCTTGCGAGAACTGGATTTTGAATCCAGCGCGTCTACCAGTTCCGCCACTTCGGCATGTGGTTTTTTAGCGGACTCAAAGTTATGTAAAACCGTCGAAATTAACAAGCAATGATAGGGTAGGAGTTTAGAAGTTTAGCAGATCAGAAACAGGAAATCTCGTTTTCAGATCTGCTAAACTTCTAAACCAGCCGCCCCAGCAGGGGCGGCGACTAAACTTCTAAACTCAACCGAAGATTCCCCGCAGAATATCCAACCCATTCGCGTACAGCACCAGCGCAATCACGATAATGAATCCGATCAATGTTGCGTATTCCAGGAATTTATCGCTGGGCTTTCGGCCGGTCACCGCTTCGTAGAGCAGGAACATCACGTGGCCGCCGTCGAGCGCCGGGATGGGTAGCAGGTTCATGAAGGCCAGGATGAGGGAGAGAATAGCCGTCATGGTCCAGAAGCGTTCCCATTGCCAGACGCCGCCGAACATCTTGCCGATGGAGCCGAAGCCGCCCAGGCTCTCGCTGGGTTTGATCTTGCCGCGGAACATTTGTCCGAAGGCTTTGATCTGGTTGACCAGGAAATCCCAGCCCTTTTTAGTGCCGGCGGGCAGGGCTTGCAGGAGGGTGTATTCCTGGCGTTCGGTGTCGAAGAAATAGGTTGCGCCGTAGGAAGCGATGCCGATCGTGCCTTGTTCCGTCGTCGTCAGTTCCTTTTGCAGAGTATCCGATTGGTTGCGGACGATGGTGATTTGAATCTCTTCATTTTTATGCTGCTGTGCCCGTTCCTTAAACTGGTCGAAGAAAGGCGTAGGATGATCGTTGATGGAAATAATTTTATCGTCCACTTTCACGCCCGCCTGATCGGCCGGCGAGCCATCCATGACCATGCCGACTACCAGCGGGTAGCGGGCGGTGAACAGCATTTTATCCTTGTTTTCATAGCTCGACAGCACGCCGACAAATTTTTCATCGATGGGGATGACTTTCTGCGCCCCCTCGCGTCGAACTTTCATTTGCTTGGCGTTATTGAAGACGATTTCGCTGACGACAACCCGGTCGTTGAACTTGTCGAAGGATTTGTCGCCAACCGATAGAATCTGGTCGCCGCTCTGAAGGCCGAGTTCTCTGCCCAGGGAGTCAGCGTAGATACCGTACTCGACATTTTCCGCAGGGAGGTATTCTTCACCGTAGATCCACAGCACCATGCCGAAGATGAAAAAGCCGAGCAAAAAGTTGACCGTCACGCCGCCCAGCATAATGACGAGGCGTTGCCAGGCCGGTTTGGAGCGGAACTCCCAGGGCTGAGGTTCGCTTTTCATCTGTTCGGTATCAAAGCTCTCGTCAATCATACCCGAGATCTTGACATAACCGCCCAGCGGTAACCAGCCGATGCCGTATTCCGTATCGCCTTTTTTATATTTGAGAAGTGAGAACCAGGGATCGAAGAAGAGATAGAATTTCTCTACGCGGGTCCCAAAAAACTTGGCTGGAAAGAAGTGGCCCATCTCGTGTAGTACAATCAGAATGGACAAACTGAGCATCAACTGCCCGGCCATTACAACATAATCCATATAACTTCGCTTCTAGAGGGTTATTACAGTCAGGTTTAAAAAGTGTCAACATTAACAAGTAAAAAACAGCCTTTTGACTGCTAATGTTGCACGATGCAGCACAAAGGTACTAGGTTTTAGGGAATTTTTTTCTCCCTGCTTTGCTTTCGATTTTCTATATTCCGGCGATGAATTTATTTTACACCACCGATATTCAGGGCGATCTGATTTTTTTGACCGAGGCGGAAGCCCGCCACGCGGTGCAGGTATTGCGCATGCAAGAAGGGGATAGCATCAGCGTAATTGACGGACAGGGAGGCTGGTACGAAGGAACGATTGTGGAAACGGGCAAGCGTCGTTGTGTAGCCCGCATCGATGAAAAGAGGCAGGAAGTTAACCAGCGACCTTACCGGGTGCACCTGGCTATCGCCCCGACAAAGAATATCAACCGCTTTGAATGGTGCCTGGAAAAAGCAACCGAGATCGGAGTGGATGAAATCACGCCGCTGCTTTGTTTTCACTCTGAACGCCGCCACCTCCGGGCCGATCGGCTGGAGAAAGTCCTTATTGCGGCCATGAAGCAGTCTTTAAAGGCCTCTCTTCCCCACCTCAACGAACTTACCAAAATTGACGAGTTTCTCAGCCGGACCCGGGAAAACCAACAGCAGTTTATCGCCTACCTGGGAGAGGAGGTAAAAGAACATCTCAAAGACAACTACCTGCCGGGAGAAAACGTTACCATTCTGATCGGTCCGGAAGGGGATTTCTCCGAAGGCGAGATCGAAACAGCCCGGCAGCAGGGGTTTACCGGCGTAACGCTGGGCAAAAGCCGCCTGAGGACGGAAACGGCGGGCATCGTGGCCTGCCATATCGTGCAACTGATGAATGAGTAGGATAGAGTAAAATGAAGAGAAGATGGAGTTTTCCTTCTAAAATCCTAAACAGCCCCGTCCCGTGAAATTCGCGCAGCGATAATTTCACGGGATCGCGGGCGCTAAACTTCTAAACTTTTCACTCGATCTTTTCCGGCAATCATGCTAAATACATAAACGTATACTAAAAAAAATAATACATGTTACGCTATATTTTCTTTGGCATCATCATTTGGCTGGGCGCCGCTTTTACGCCTGCGGATCAGGCGGAGCCTTCTCTTAAAATGGCCTTGCTCAAGTACAACGGCGGCGGCGACTGGTACGCCAATCCTACTTCGCTGCCCAACCTGGCCCGCTTTTGCAATCAGCAATTGGGCACCAATTTCGATACCGATTTTGCAACCGTCGAGGTGGGTAGTGCTGAGTTGTTTAACTACGCTTTTCTGCATATGACCGGTCATGGCAATGTTGTCTTCTCCGATGCCGAGGCCGAAAACCTGCGCTATTATTTGATTGGCGGCGGATTCCTTCATATCGATGACAACTACGGCATGGATCCCTATGTGCGCAGCGCTATGAAAAAGGTGTTTCCGGAATCCGAATTTATAGAGTTGCCTTTCGAACACGAAATCTATAAGGCGCAATTTGAGTTTAAAAACGGATTGCTGAAGGTGCACAAACACGATGATAAGCCCCCGCAGGGCTTTGGGTTATTCTGGGAAGGCCGGCTGGTGTGTTTTTATACCTACGAATGCGATCTGGGAGATGGCTGGGAAGACCAGGATGTACACAACGACCCGCAGGAGGTTCGCCTGCAGGCGCTGCGCATGGGGGCCAATATCGTTCAGTACGCTTTTCAGCAGTGATCAGAGGGGGAAGGGAGGAAGATCAAGTGCCTGATACTAACTTTATCTTTTTTTGTATTCAACCGTCGCCGGAAAACTTGATCTCAGTGGTAGGTGTATTCCGACTTCCGACTTCCGACCTTCCGACTTCCGACTTCCGACTTAGTATTACTCCCAAAGCAGATTACGGCTGTTCTTGATGTACTTTTTGATATTGAGCCAAAAGGCGAAGAAAAGGTAGAAGATAATTGGGGAACCAAGAGCGACAAAAGAAATGTAGATGAAATAAAGCCTGACCCGGGCTGTAGCGATACCCATTTTCTTGCCGAGGTAGGTGCATACGCCAAAGGCCGATTTCTCCAAAAGGTCTTTAACATTTTTCATTATTCCGCCGTTTTTGGTTTAGAAGGTATTTAAAATTTTTTGGCTGTTTTCGAGACCAAGAGATGTATTCTCCTGGCGTCCTGCTTTTCTCAAAAAAGCGGGTTTCGAGTTTTACACCCGAAAGGTACAGAACGAAAAACTGAATTCCAGGGGATTCAAAGCTTTTGATTGCAGTTCACCTAAAAACTTTATATAATTTTTAAACGCAGGGAGAAACAAAAAAGTTGGGAAAAAGATCATCGTTTAACAAATGAAATTTCAAACATGCTCTAAGCTGACAACTTTGGTTCGAAAAACAACAGTGGGGTTTTTGAGTTAGCCGCAATTTACTTACCTTTTTCGTAAGTTTGCAGAATCCTTTCAATCGGGGAATAATCCGGCTTAATGCGAATACCGTCACCACATGTTTAGTACTTCTCATATTGAGTTGAGCAAATCAGCCCTCGACCGGAATATTTCTTTTATTAAAAGCCTGCTGAGGCCGAATTGCCGGCTATCCTCCGTCATTAAAGGAAATGCGTATGGCCATGGGATTGAGTTATTCGTTCCGCTGGCCGAACTCTGCGGTGTCGACCACTTCTCGGTTTTCAGCGCCGGAGAAGCCCTTTGTGCTAAAAAGGTCTGCCAGGAGAATACCGATATCATGATCATGGGGATGGTGGATGGGGTTGAGTTGGAATGGGCCATAGAGGAAGGGGTCGAGTTTTTTGTATTCGATATGCACCGGCTTGAACAAGCCTATAAGCTTGCCCGCCGGATGAAGAAAAAGGCGAAGGTCCACATCGAACTGGAAACGGGAATGAATCGTACCGGCTTCGATTACGAAGAACTCCGAAAAGCCAGGTACTTGTTGGAATCCGATCAGAAATTTCATCTGCAGTTGCAGGGGCTGTGCACTCACCTGGCCGGCGCAGAGAGCATCGCCAACTATTACCGGATCAAACATCAGAAATCCAAGTTCGGGAAGCTGAAGCGCTTTTTTCAAAAAGAACTCTTTCCGCCGGTCTATCACCACATGGCCTGTTCGGCCGCCTTGCTACGCTATCCGGAAACCCAACTGGACATGGTCCGGGTGGGGATCATGCAATACGGGTTTTTCCCCAGCCCTGAAATACTGATCCACTACACCAACAAGCATCCCGGCGATATCAATCCGCTTCGCCGCATCCTGAGCTGGAAGAGCTCGGTAATGAGCATTAAGCGCATTCAAAAGGGGGCATTTCTGGGCTATGGCACCTCTTTCCAGGCTAATGAACCGATGCTGGTTGCCGGTATTCCCGTGGGCTATGCGCATGGATTTAGCCGCTCTATGAGCAACCGGGGCCGGGTGCTCATCCACGGCCGCCGCGCTAATGTGGTCGGCATCGTTAATATGAACATGATGTTGGTTGACATCACCCATCTGGAAGGGGTAGATTACGGCGATGAAGTAGTGCTCATCGGCAATCAGGGAGAAGAGGAGGTGTCCGTCTCCTCCTTCGGAGAAATCAGCGAACAACTGAATTACGAACTGTTGACCCGCCTGCCGGAGAAAATCCCCCGGGTGTGGACGGAGTGAAAGGGCTTTAGTTGTGTTTCCCTTCCTGGATTCTGGCCTTGACTTCAACGGGCGCAAGTTGTATCGTCTCGTATGGCATGTTCACACCGGCTTCGGTAAGGCTGGTGAAGATATTTTCTCTCAGTTCGAATCGGTGCACGATGTGTTCGCGTTCCCGGTCGAGCCATACCTGAAATTGCAGGGCGATGTTGTAGTCATTGAGCGCGGTGACGACTACGCGGGGCGCGGGTTCATCCAGGAAAACCGGATCGTCCGCTACCAGCTTGAGCAAGATTTTTCGCGTCCGGTTAATATCTTCATTGACGGCGATGGTCACATCAATGTCCAGCCTGAGGTTGGGAAAATTAGTATAGGAAGATACGGTTGAATTGATAATAGAGGTGTTGGGCACGGCCAGCATTTTACCGTCTACCGTCACCACCCGTGTCGACCGTAGGGTGATCCGGTCTACCCGGCCATACTGATCGCCGACTTCCACCAGGTCGCCGATAACAAAGGGCCGGTCCCAGAAAATGAGAATGCCGGAGATGAGGTTGGAGAGAGCGTCTCTGGCTGCAAATCCAATGGTAAGGCCTGCAATACCCAGACTGGTGATCAGACTGGCCGTATTGACGCCGATGGCCGCCAGTGCCTGTATGATGCCGATAGTCAGAATGATGTACTTCAACGCGGTATCTACAAAAGCCTGCGCGGTTTCGTCAAGTTTGGTGCGGTTTAAGATAAAATCTGATAACTTGTCCAGCAGCAACCAGAAAAGATAAAAGGCAAAAAAGGTGAGCAAACCTACAATGAGATTGGCCAGTAGAGTTGCAAAATTTTCTCCTAATACCTGGGGATTGAATTCTTCATTCAAACGGGAGAGAATACCCGAAAAAAATTGTTCCATAATGTAATTGATTAGTTAAACCAGCTCAATTTTTAACTCTGATTATCCTCAAATGTTGATTGAGAAGCCTCCACCTAGTGCGCGGCGCACTAGTGTTGCTTTCCCACTTCCAATGCCTGGGTTAAAGTTTTCTAAAACCAATCATCTTAAGGAAATATCAATCTGATCCCCGGCGTTCATGCAGGTATGAAACACATACCACTGATTATTACACTGGTCTTCTTTTTTGGAATGAATCAGCTCAACGCTCAGCGCTACGGGACTGCCGTGGGCATCAGGATGGGCACCGATTGGGGGTTGACGGTTCAGCAAAGACTGAGTAAGAGAATTACCTTCGAGGGGATCGCCCAGTCGAGCCTGCAACGCGAAGAGGTATTGCTGACCGGCCTGATTCAAAAGCACAATCCCATCCTGGGAAGGCGTCTCAACCTTTACCTGGGCGGCGGCCTGCACAAGGGCTGGATCAATGAGCCGGCAGATCAGGAGGGCGTCCTTACTCCGGAAGACCCCTTCGGCGTGACCCTGGTCGGCGGTGTAGAATTTTCCCTGGGCCGCATCAATATCGGCTACGATTTCAAACCGGCGATCAATATTCGCGGCGGGGCGAGGACCTTTTATACCCAGTCGGGGATTTCAGTGCGCTACGTATTGATCAAAGACAAACAGTGGCGGAAGCAGCAGCGCAAGAAAAAACGGGAGCGGCGGCGCAAACGCAGACGAAGATAAATACTGCTTCATGGCGGATAGCTTATCAGCCCTGTCCTTTTACAACTTTTTCCTTTTTATCTCCGTCTTCCTTGATTTCGAGAATACTTTGCTTGAACTCTTTTTGCAACAGCAGCTTAATATTGTTTACCACGATTTCCCCCATGGTTTCGCACTTCTCGAAGATTTTATTTTTATGGTGGTAAGCCAGTTCTTCTTTTAACTGCTTCACCTTTTTCGGCTGAGAGATTTCATCATTGATCATAATGCTCAGCAAAGTATTCACCCGCGACCAGGAAGACTTGACGCGGGTGGCTATCAGGCTTCTTTCCTCCAGCTGGTATTGCCGGACCGTTTCTTGCGCCATGTGTTTGATACCCAGGAATATGATAGGGTTGTTCTCCTTAAAATACTGGGGGAGGTAGAAGCTCTTGCGGCCCTCGTAAGACTGCTGGTCGAAGTCGATGGCGCGGATGCGAAACTGCGATCCTTCGATATCGGGGGTGACGGCAACCACGTAATTGTAGGAGCGCATATCGCCGAGCAGGCGTACAAAGCAACGCTCGTTAAATTTGACAAACTCTTTGGCCATCCGTATCTGGTTAAAAGTCGTATCCTCCAGGTGTTTTTTCATGAAGTCATCACCCGGCACGCCGATAATGTGTTCTTCAATAAGCGTGTCCCGGTCTAACAGATACATCAGGGTGTTGGGAGAGAGTAGTTCCTCCAGTTCCAGTCCGTAGACTCTCGAAGCATCAATGCGTTTGACGTAGAAGTGGTCATAGTTGTCGTTCAGGCGGTTGATGATCCGGATGCGAAAGGGCTTGGTATTGCCAAAGGTGCAGTAATCGACGCGGGCGACGGTGAGGTGATCCATCACCTGCGTATCGCCGTCGGTTTTGAGCAGTGCGTAAATATAGGTTAGGGCTTTAAATAACTCCCTTTCATCGGATTCAGCGTAGTAAACGGTTTCCCAAAGCGTATCCTTATTTTCGTGGTCCAGCAAAGGGATGTTGGAGTTATAGCGCAGCAGATCTTCGTACTGCAAAGGAAGCCGGGCTGTTCTGTCGTTTTTCTCCAGATAGCGGTACAGCTTATCGCTGATAGGAAAGGGAACCTTTTTTCTAGTAGGCGTATTGCCGCGCATGATTTGGTGGTTTTGCCAAATAGAAACAATTATTACACGACTAGGGTTGAGTGCTGGATACTGGATACTCTGGATGCTAGATGCTAGATGCTGGGTATAGTTTAGCCGCTCTTTGATCATCGATGAGCTTTGCACAACCAGGCTATGCCCCCTTCCGACTTCCGATTTCCGACTTTGAGCTGGATGCTGGGATGCTGGTGTGCCGGGCATCCAGCATCCAGCCTTCGGCCTCACACCAGAACTCCCGATTTAATCTCTTCCACTACCTCAGGATTGAGGAGGGTAGAGACATCGCCCAGGTTGGAGGTGTCGCCGGAAGCTACCTTGCGCAGTATCCGGCGCATGATTTTACCGGAGCGCGTTTTGGGTAACCCGGAGACCACCTGTATCTTATCCGGTTTGGCGATGGGACCGATTTCGGTGGTGACCACATCGAGCACGGAAGAGCGGAAAGCCTCTTCATCGGAGACGGGCTCGGCGGTGATGACGTAGGCGTAGATGCCTTGCCCTTTGATATCGTGCGGATAGCCGACGACAGCCGATTCCACGACCAACTCGTGCGTATTGATAGCATTCTCGATCTCGGCGGTGCCCAAGCGGTGTCCGGAAACATTGATCACATCATCGACGCGGCCGATGATCCGGTACATGCCGTCCTTGTCGCGGCGGGCGCCGTCGCCGGTGAAATACATATCCTTGAAAGGGGAGAAGTAGGTCAGGCGGCAGCGCTCGTGATCCCCGTAAGTGGTGCGCAGGATGGAGGGCCAGGGGAATTTGATACAGAGCAGTCCTTCCACATCATTACCTTCGATTTCTTTACCTTCCGCGTTGACGAGGCAGGGCTGCACGCCCGGCAGCGGCAGCGTCGCGTAGGTCGGCTTCAGGGGGGTGATGCCCGCCAGGGGAGAAATCATGATCCCCCCGGTTTCAGTCTGCCACCAGGTGTCGACAATAGGGGCTTTCTCTTTACCCACCACCTCGTTATACCATTTCCAGGCCTCTTCGTTGATCGGTTCACCGACCGTGCCGAGCACCTTGATGGAACTGAGATCGTATTTCAACACGTGCTCGTTGCCCTGAGCCTGCAGGGCGCGGATAGCCGTAGGCGCCGTGTAAAACTGATTGACTTCGTACTTGTCGCAAATTTCCCAGAAGCGACCCGGATGCGGATAGGTGGGCACGCCTTCAAACATCACCGAGGTTGCCCCGGCCAGCAGCGGCCCGTAGACAATGTAGGAGTGACCGGTGATCCAACCGATATCGGCAGTGCACCAGTAGACATCTCCTTCTTCGTACTGGAAAACATTCTGGAAGGAGAAAGCCGTGTAGACCATATAGCCTCCGCAAGTGTGCACCACGCCTTTTGGTTTCCCCGTAGAACCGGAGGTGTACAGAATGAAGAGCAAATCTTCCGCATCCATTTCTTCGGCAGGGCAATCGGCCGATTGCGGATTCACCTCTTCGTGCCACCACTTATCGCGGCCGGCTACCCAGTCGACGGCATCGCCGGTATTGCGGTGCACCAGTACCGTCTCGATGCTGTCGCAGTCCATATCCACCGCTTCATCGACCACCTTTTTAACGGGGATATGCTTGGCGCCCCGGTCATTGTAATCCGAGCAGATGACCATTTTGGCCTGCGCATCCTTGATGCGATCGGAGAGCGCATGGGCCGAAAAACCGGCAAAAACTACGGAGTGAACGGCGCCGATCCGGGCGCAGGCCAGCACGCCGATGGCCAGCTCAGGTACCATAGGCATGTAGAAACAAACCCGGTCGCCTTTTTGTATGCCACTGGCTTTCAGTGCATTGGCTGTTTTGCAAACAGCTTCGTGCAACTGCTTATAGGTGAGTACCCGGTTGGGCGTATCGGGATCATTGGCTTCCCAGATAATAGCCCTTTGATCACCCCGGCTTTCCAGGTGCCGGTCCAGGCAGTTTTCCGTGATGTTCATCTTCCCTCCGATAAACCACCTTATATCGGGTTTTCTGAAATCCCATTCCAGCACATTGTCCCATTTTTTGCGCCAGGAAAAGGTGTCGGCCTGTTCGGCCCAGAAGCCTTCGGGGTCTTCTACACTGCGACGGTACACTTTTTTGTACTCGTCAAAGGTCTTGATTTTAAGTGTCATATAGCTTGTGTTTTTCCAGTTTTGGAAGGTATATAGATGTATCTTCTTTGAAACAAAAAAACTTATTGCTTGAGCGATTTTAATATAAAAAAAGCCGCTTAGCTACCAAATGACGGCCTCCTAATTTAAAACATAATTCGTCTCGTTTCCAAAATGCCGGATTTTTTTCCAGCCCCCAGCATCCAGCATCAATGCCCGCTCACTTGACCTGCCCCGCGCGGTATACGGATATTCTCGACCATCTGCTGCACCTCCTCCGAGGGCGCCGGCGTCAGGGCCGAGACGCTGATGGCGGTGGCAAAATTAAGCAGCATACCCAGGGTGCCGATGCCCTCCGGAGAAATGCCGAACCAGTACTGCCCGGGCGTTCCGCCGAGGTATTTGAAGTAGATGATATAGGCAGCTGTAAACAACAGGCCGGTAATCATCCCCGTTACTGCGCCCTGCATATTCATTCTTTTGGAAAAGATACCCATAACGATAGCCGGAAAAAAGGAAGCGGCGGCCAGCCCGAAAGCAAGGGCGACTACTTCCGCCACGAACCCGGGCGGATTGATGCCGGCATAGCCGGCGACGATCACCGCGATGGCGATAGCGACCCGGGCAGCGCGCAGCTCGCTTTTTTCCGAGATATCCGGTTTGAGCCATTTTTTTAACAGATCATGGGCGATGGAGCTGGAAATGACCAGTAAAAGACCGGCGGCGGTAGACAGGGCTGCCGCCAAACCACCCGCCACGACGAGGGCGATCACCCAGCCGGGCAGCTGCGCGATTTCGGGATTGGCCAGCACCATGATGTCCCGGTCTACGTAGAGTTCGTTCCCTTCCCAGCCCCGGGGCGCCGCCACTGCGCTGACGAACTCCGGGTTGTCGTCGTTGTAGTACTGCACTTTTCCATCTCCGTTCTTATCGTTGAAAGATAGCAGGCCGGTTTTTTCCCAGTTGGCAAACCAGGGCGGCAAGGCCGTGTATTCGGTCTGATCTACCGTATTGATCAGGTTGGTGCGGGCGAAGGCCGCGATGGCCGGCGCCGTGGTATACAGAATGGCGATGAAGACCAACGCCCATCCTGCCGACTTCCGGGCGTCGGCCACCTTGGGAACTGTAAAAAATCGCACAATGACATGCGGTAGTCCGGCCGTTCCCAGCATCAGCGCTGCGGTGATGAAAAACAGGTCTGTGGTATTGCGCTTCGCCGTCGTGTATTCTTTGAACCCCAGTTCCGTTGACAGCTGGTCAAGTTTCGCCAGCAGCGGCGTGCCGTCCTGCAATTCGCCGCCCAGGCCCAACTGAGGAATGGGATTGTCTACCATTTGGATGGAGATGAAAATGGCGGGAACCAGGTAGGCAAAGATCAGCACGCAATACTGGGCTACCTGTGTATAGGTGATCCCCTTCATGCCGCCAAGCACCGCATAAAAAAAGACGATACCGACCCCGATAAAGATTCCCCATTCGAAGGGAATTTCCAGAAATCGCGAGAACGCCACCCCAACCCCTTTCATCTGTCCGACCACATAGGTGAAAGAAACAAAAAGGGCGCAAAGTACCGCTACGAGGCGGGCTGTCTGCGAATAATAGCGCTCTCCGATAAAGTCGGGTACCGTGAATTTGCCAAATTTACGAAGATAGGGCGCCAGTAGCAGCGCCAGCAGCACGTAGCCTCCGGTCCAGCCCATCAGGTACTGGGCGCCCTGGTAGCCCATAAAGGCGATCAGGCCGGCCATCGAAATGAAAGATGCCGCCGACATCCAGTCGGCCGCGGTCGCCATGCCGTTCACTACGGGATGTATGCCCCCACCGGCCACGTAAAAGTCAGAAGTGGAACCGGCCCTTGACCATACCGCCACAATGATGTACAAGGTGAAGGTTATGCCGACTATTAAAAAGGTCCAGGTTTGAATATCCATGTTTTAGGTTGTTTTTCGTTTTTTGTAACGCCTTCACCTGAATAGAGAATGTCAGGAACTTCCGTACTCAAGTACTCATTCTTCATCTACCTCATACTTGCGGTCGAGCCGGTTCATAAGATGAACGTATATGAAAATCAGGGCCACGAAGACGTAAATGGACCCTTGCTGTGCAAACCAAAAACCCAACTTAAAGCCGCCGATATGAATTTGATTGAGTTCTTCAACGAGTAGGATACCGAAGCCGTAGGAAACCACAAACCAGATCATCAAAAGGATAATCAGGTATTTGACATTCGTTCGCCAGTATTGCCGGAGATCGTTTTTCGACATAGTGCTGCGTTTATTTTGGTCAAAGATAAAAGATCCCGGAAATTTCCTGCACAGGAGCAAGGCCTGATTCCATTCGGCTTCTATTAGAGGGGAAAGCCCAAATAGCGGTAAGTGGCTGGTTGTCCAGAACTTTGTATGGCCGAGGGGCGTAGAAAAACTATGTGTACAAAGCTTGTTTGGATGCTAAAACCGACGGAACTTTGACGCTGAAACTCTTTTGGAGCTGTTTTTCCTAAACCAGATCCTTCCATTTACAATGGGAAATACCATACCTGGCCGCGTTGCCGACTTCCTAAGTACTTATCCACCCTTTACCTTGTTAAAGGAGAAGGAGCTTTTACAAATTGCCCGGCGGGTCACCGTGCAATACCGTCAGCCCGGCGCCATCCTCTTCCGTCAGGGAGAGCATCCGGGAGCATACTTCTATCTGTTGAGGGAAGGCGCGGTACATCTATTGCAGGAGGAAGACGGCGAGCGCGTACTGGTCGACCAGTGCGACGAAGGCGACCTGTTCGGCATCCGCGCCTTGTTGGCGGAGGAACGTTATGATCTGACGGCCGAAGCGGTGGAAGAGTCGCTGCTTTATGCCATTCCCGCCGATGAAATTGAGCAAGTATTACAGGAAAACCCCAAAGTGGCCTACTACCTCGCCGCTTCCTTCGCCTCGGGCCGCCGGGGAAGGGGAGCAAAGCCTTTCCGGGGCCGGATTTTTCTGGAGCGTGAGCGCTATGGAGAAGGGCGTCTGGACCTGGTGGAAGTGCAATCTCTTCAGCACGGCAAGGCGCCGGTCGTCTGCCTGCCGGCAACCTCCATCAAGCGGGCGGCGCAGATCATGACCGAGGAGAAGGTAGGCTCTATCATCGTGGTCGATATGGAACGATATCCGCTAGGCATTGTGACCGACAAAGACCTGCGCCGGGAAGTGGCTACCGGAAAAGCAGGACTGGACGACCCGGTATCGGCCATCATGTCCAGTCCGGTTATTACAATGCCTCCCTCCGTTACTGTTGCCGATGTGCAAATGGAGATGGTCAAAAACAGGGTGCATCACCTATGCCTGACACGCAAGGGAACCGATCAGTCCGAAGTGATCGGCGTTTTATCGGAACATGATATCCTGGTTGTTCAGAGTAATAATCCGGCGGTGATGATCAGGGAGATCAATCGCAGCACCGGTGCTGCCGGCCTGCGGCGTGTTCGCGAACACGCGGAGGATCTGCTGAAGAAATACATCTACCAGGAGGTGTCGATTAACTTTATTTCGACCATCATGAGGGAGGTCAACGACGCACTTATTGCCCGGGCTAATGAACTGGCCCGGGAAGAGCTGAAGGCGGCCGGCCGGCCGGCCCCCGATGTCGCTTTCTGCTGGCTGGCTCTGGGCAGCCAGGGGCGTGGCGAACAACTGCTACGCACCGACCAGGACAGCGGGTTGATTTTCGAAAAGGTAGCTGCTGCGGATTACAATGCGGTGAAGCATTACTTCCTGGATTTTGCCCGGCGCGTGACGCAAATTCTCTTTGAAACCGGATTTGAATACTGCCCGGCGGAGATGATGGCCAGTAATCCGCGATGGTGCCTGTCGGTAGATGAATGGAAAAGACAGTTTGGGGAATGGATCACAGAACCTACCCCGCAGGCGGTCCGGCACGCCACCATTTTCTTTGACTACCGGCCGGTTTACGGACGGGAAGAGCTGGCGGGTGAGCTGACGGCTTTTATCTATGATCAGCTTGGCAACCAAAGTCCCTTCCTTACCTTTCTGGCCAAAGATGCCCTGGAGAATCCGCCACCCCTGACCTTCTTCCGCAACTTCGTGGTGGAAAAAAGCGGAGAACACCAAGACGCCTTCGATATCAAAGCCCGGGCCATGATGCCCCTCGTTGATGCGGCGCGCGTCCTCACCATGCAAGCCCGCATCAGCCGGATCAACAATACGCTGAGCCGCTTCGAAAAGCTGGCCGAAATGGAGCCGCAGAATCGCGAACTGTACGAAGAAGCTGCCGAGGCCTACGAAATGCTGCAGCGCTACCGCACCCTGCAGGGACTCAAACACGGAGATACGGGACGCTTCTTCAAACCTTCCGAACTGTCGAAAATGGAGCGGCTCAACCTGCGTAACAGCTTCCGGCCCATCCGCGATTTACAATCCTTGCTCAACACCCGTTTCCAGACGGCTTTCTTCCGGTAAATCAAGATTTAAGCTATGCCTTTCAACTGGTTCAAAAAAACACCGCCCCGGAATGATGCCCCCGGTTTCTGGAAAGACTATCTGCGAAAGATGGAGACCCCCTGTCCGCGCGACACTCCGATCCGGGATATCCCCTTCGTCGTTATCGATACCGAAACCACCGGATTGGATCGCCGAAAAGATCGCATCCTCTCTATCGCTGCGCTACGGGTGCAGAACTGGTCGGTTCCCCTGGAGGAAGGCCTGGAAATATTTGTAAGCCAGCGCTATGAACCGGCTTCCGCCAGTGTGGAAGTACATGGTATCCTGCCGGTAGAGCGGGCAGAAAACCTGAAAGAGCAAGAGGCGATTGAACAATTGGTGAAGTTTCTGGGTAATGGGATATTAGCAGGACATCATGTCGACTTCGACCTGGCAATGGTGAACCAGGCTTTGAAGCGCCATGGCGCCGGGCCCTTGCGCAACCAGGTGATGGATACCGCAAGGTTGGCCCGGCGACTCAATCCTACGGCCTATTACCCGGACCCCGGCGGGTTCGGCCTGGACCGGTTGTGCGAACGTTTTCATATTCCCCTCAATGACCGGCATACCGCGTCTGGAGATGCTTTTCTGACTGCCATTCTTTTGCTCAAATTGCTCGGTCGGTTGGAAAAGCGAGGTATCCACCGTTTGAAGGATTTTTAGGTCGCTGAGAAAAGTCTGAATCACTTCTGTATTAATGCTATCTTTGCCGTAGCTTGCCAGGAATTTTAAATCGTGCCGCAAATGGATTGTAATGTAAGTCTTTTGTATTGTCTGCTTGTTCCTTTTTTTCTGACCGTAGCAGGTTGTAATGGACAAGAAACCGGCCAGAATAATACCCCTCCGCCGGCGCTTGCCGCCAGCTATAACGGTATTCAGTTTGAAAGGATACATTTTGAGGAAGCGATGCCTTCCTGCACCGGCCAAAATAAAAATGCTCCCTGCGCAAGGATGACGGCCGATTTTCCGCGCGCCGTCTCCGGGCCGCAGCGATTACAGCAGTTCATCAATGATACCATCTCCTACTATGTTCGTGAAAGCTTGTCGGCCTTTGCGACACCGCGTGAAGAACTGCTTCCTTCGATGGACAGTATCGCCCGTCACTTCATTCGCGATTATGAAAACTTCGTTAAACAAAATGACGATTACGGATTTACCTGGGAAGTAGAGACGAAAGGAGAAATCCTGTTTCAAAATGACAAGGTCTTGTCCGTGTCTCTCGATAATTACTCCTTCACCGGGGGCGCACACCCCAATTCCTTCCGGTATCTGCTCAACTTCGATCTGAAGAACCGCGAGATGCTTCACCTGGAGGACATCATCGCCGACGAAGCTCGCTTTAAAGCCCGCGTAGAGGAGGCTTTCCGGCAGTATCATCAGCTTCAGCAGGGCGCTGACCTTAATGAAGCCGGCTTTTTCTGGGACCAGGCCTTCTTCCTTCCCGCCAATTTTGCTATAAAGCAAAACGGGCTTTATTTGCACTATAACAACTACGAGGCGGCTCCTTATGCCGCCGGCTCCACTGATCTGCTTCTTCCCTGGGAAAAGCTGCAGGGCGTTATTGAAAGGGAAAGACTGTTTTGAAGGCAGATGACTTCTTTAGAATTTCATGGCTGGTAATTGGGCAGCAGTAATGAAACTATCTGATGATCCGGTTCGGGATTGTTTGATAGGCAAAGCTCGTGCGAAATTGCTCGAGATCGTCGAGGACCGACGATCTCGAAGGAACTGAAATTAATGCCTCGGGCATTAACTCGATCCCCTTTCCCGTCAGTCCTCCTCCTTCAGGTGCAGCACCATCAGCGGTATACGGCTGGTGAGGGCCATGCGTTTGGTCTGGCTTTTATGCAAAAAGTTTTCCCAGAAATTCCGCCGGTGATTGACCATGACGGCCAGGTCGATCTGGTTTTCCGTGGCGTAGTCATTGAGTCCTTCGGCGACGCTTTTATCGCTGACCTCGGCCATCTGGAAGGAAAAGCCCGGTTCGCCGTCTTCAAATAATTCTTCAAAAATTTCTTCCTTGGACTTTTCATAAGCCTCTTTCTCCTGTTCCTCCCGCACATGCACGAAGTGGATACAAGCATTGAAAGGGCGATTGAATTCGAGCAGTTCTTCCACCATGTCTTCCTCCGCCGACTCGTAATTACTGGCGTAAAGGATGTTGTTGAACCCCTTGAATTCCATGTCGCGGGGAATGAGAATGACAGGAGCATCGGCCCGGCGGGCCACCGCGCTGGATACGCTGCCGAATATTTTATTGAGCAGGTCACTGTCTCCCGTGGTACCCATGACGATGAGGTCGTAATCGGCGGATACCCGGCTGATTTCATCAGCGGGAAAGCCAATCAGCAATTCTTCTTCTACTTCGCAGGCTTCTGAAGGCTCTTCCGCTTCATTACAAGCCTCTTCGCGGAACTCCTTCAGCATCTCCTTTCTCACTTTCAGGAATTCGGAAACGGGCGGCACAAAATTGGGGTATTCGGATTCCACCGACGGCATGAATACATGAACCAGGCTGATATTGGCGCCGCCAAGTGCTTCGGCCAGCCGGCGGGCGTAGAAGAAAGCGCATTTGGAAGTTTCGGAAAAATCGGTGGGAACGAGGATGTTTTTCATCTTGCGATTGTTAGTTGATTAGTTGTAAATTGATCGGGTATTGGAACGCCTCCTGGCCTTATACCAAACAACCGATCACCAATCACCCAAAATATGGTTTTTCTTGCGGCCCGGCGAACTGACAATCATCACTGCGCCCGTTGATTTTTGTCAGATGGGGGATAGTGCTGTTTGTTTTTCATCAAATTATCCAGTTCCCAGGGGATGGACGCTTCAAAAGGCGCCTGGCGCACGTGGCAGTCTGCCTTTCGGCAAATACGGCAGGCTTCGGGGGGCTCACAGGGATCGAGATGAATAAAAAGCTCTACCGGCGCGTTGCAATGGGCGGCTACGGATCTTTCAAATTTTTTGATTTCCCGGTGTGCTTTTTCCACCTCAAAGTAATAAGGCACTGTCAAATGGCAGTCGATGTGCAGGGTAGCGCCGTATTTGATGACCCGGAAATTATGTGCGTCGATCCAGTGGTTACTGCGCTCTTCCCGCAGCCCTTCGACGATCTGATTGATAAGCAGATAGTCGGCTTTGTCCATGATACCCGCAATGGAGGTGCGCAGGAGGCGGTAGCCGGTATAGAGAATGACGATGCCGAAAAAGATGGCGATCCCGTTATCGAGCCAGACAATTTTGGTCATTAAAAGGACGCCCAGGCCGATCAGCAGGCCGGCGGAAGAGTAAGCGTCAGATTTGAGATGTTTGCCGGAAGCCTGCAGGATCAGGGAGGAGGACTGCCGGCCCTGTCTTTCCAAAAGAAACCCCATGAGATAATTGACACCGCCGGAGACGGCGACCAATACGATACCCAGATCCAGCTGCTGCAGTTCCTGCGGGTAAAAGAGGTTGTAAATCGATTTGGAAATAATCAGGAAACCGGCCAGAAAAATCAGGCCGCCTTCGAAACCGGCAGAAATGAACTCGATTTTACCGTGACCGTAAGGGTGATTGCGATCCCGCGGCTTCGCCGCCAGGTAGAGGCTGAACAGACCGAAGCCGCCGGCTACAACATTGATGATGCTCTCCAGGGCATCCGTTAGAATGGCATTGGAGTTGGTCATCATCCAGGCCAGGAACTTGATGCCCATCAGCAACAAGCCTGCGATGAGGATGATGATCTGTAAGCGGGCGTTTTTTTGAAAAGAGGTATTCGTCATGCAAAGTAAAAGTAATTAATAGGCTGCTCTAGATTAAAAAATAAAGCCCAGGTAAGGTTGAGTTAACAAATAAGTTTAATTTTCACCCTCTCTTTAGTTGAAAACCGAAAATATGCTAAACCGACAAGATCCTACCAAAACAAAAGCCTGGTCAAAGCTACAACAGCATTACGATACGGAGATGAAAAACCGGCATCTGCGCGATCTTTTCCGTGAGGACGAAGAGCGTTTTGATCGTTTTTCCCTGCGCTTTGAGGAAATGCTGGTAGATTTTTCAAAAAATATTCTGACGGAAGAAACAAAAAAAATTCTTCTGGAGCTGGCTCGTGAATGCCGGATGGAGGAAAGCATCACCAAAATGTTTGCAGGCGAAAAGATCAATGAAACGGAGGACCGGGCCGTTTTGCACATTGCGCTGCGCAACCGGTTCAACGAACCGGTAATAGTGGAGGGAGAGGACGTCATGCCCGAAGTTAATCGTGTGTTGAATAAGATGAGGCACTTCTGCAACCGGCTGCACAGCGGTGATTGGACCGGATACAGCGGGGAGCCCATCACTGATATCGTTAATATCGGTATAGGCGGCTCCGATCTGGGCGTACACATGGTGGCGGAAGCATTGCGACCGTACTGGCGGGAAGGTATGCAGGTACACTACGTCTCCAACGTAGATGGCACCCATATTGCCGAAACCTTGAAGCGACTCAAACCGGAAACCACCCTGTTTATGATCGCCTCCAAATCCTTTACTACCCAGGAAACCATGACCAATGCCTTCACGGCGCGCGAGTGGCTGCTGGCGGCTGCCGGCGGGAAGGAGCAGGTCGCCAAACATTTTGTCGCCATTTCCACCAATGAGGAGGGGGTTAGGGACTTCGGCATCGATCCGCAGCATATGTTCGAGTTCTGGGACTGGGTAGGCGGTCGCTTTTCCATGACCTCGGCAATCGGCCTGTCTGTAGCGGCAATCATTGGTTTCGATCGCTTTGAAGCATTTCTGGATGGCTTCCACGCCATGGACCAGCACTTCCGCCGGCAGCCGCTGGAGAAAAACCTGCCGGTTTTGCTGGGCCTCATCAGCATCTGGTACAACAACTTCTTCGGGGCGGCCACGGAAGCGGTCTTACCCTACGATCAGTATCTGGCGCTGCTCAGTCAGCACTTCCAGCAAATGTTTATGGAGAGCAATGGCAAATCAGTCGATCGCACCGCACAGCGCGTAGACTATCAAACGGGGAGCATCATCTGGGGGCAGCCGGGCACCAATGGGCAGCACGCTTTCTATCAGCTGATCCACCAGGGTACTAAAATAATTCCCTGCGACTTTATCGCGCCGGTCCTCAGCCACAACCCTGTGGGGGAACATCATCCTATTTTGTTATCCAATTTCTTTGCGCAGACCGAAGCCTTAATGTATGGTAAAACACGGGAAACGGTCGAATCAGAATTGCGCGACGCCGGTTTTTCGGAAGAAGATGTGCAAAAACAGGCGCCCTTTCGCGTTTTCGAAGGTAATAAACCTACCAACTCCATCCTGCTCAAAAAAATAACGCCCCGCAGCCTGGGCAGCCTCATCGCCATGTACGAGCATAAGGTATTCGTCAAAGGCATCATCTGGAATATCTTTAGCTTCGACCAGTGGGGCGTGGAGCTGGGTAAAAAACTGGCCAAAGCTATCCTGCCGGAACTGAAAGGCGATCAGCCGGTGGATACCCACGATGCCTCAACAAACGGATTGATTAACGCGTATAAAGAGATGAAGAGATAGTGATGTAGTGGGCAGTAGTCGACTCGCCGGGTAAATGTTCTGCTGTTCTGAATTGCTTTAACCCGGAAAATTCACAAAGAATTTTCCGCCTGAAGGGCTGACGAATTGCAAAATTTTGCAATTCGTCAGGGTTAACCCTGACGCAAATATTTGAAAATCAATAATTTTTGATCACTTGTCGTCATTGCCCACGGACTTACCATGAATAATCCGGGTTAAGTTGTTTTTCACCTCTCCCGGGATTTACAACTTCAAACAACCTCGAACAACCTCGAACCATCTCGAACCATCTCAAACTTCCTCCTCCCACCCAACCCTTTCCCTTCCCCTTACCGTCTTCCCTTGATGAATCTAAAAACGAAAGCTATGAACAAAGCTTACATCACCCGACTGTTGACTTTACTGGCCGCCGTTTCGCTGGCCGGACTAACCGGTTGCTTCAAGGATGACTGCGAGGCCATCCGCATTTTTCACCGTTACGATCCGGTATATATGGCGGAAGCGGAGATGCGCCAGGATATTGAAGTGGAGGCTCCCCGGGAACTCGAGAACCCGGGGAAAATCTACTTTTATCAAAACTACCTGCTGGTCAATGAACAGAAGGAAGGCGTACACGTAATCGACAACAGCGATCCGGCCTCACCGCAAATACTTTCCTTCATCCGTATTCCCGGCAACGTGGATATGGCGGTGCGCGGCAATATCCTCTACGCCGATAACTATATGGATTTGGTGTCGGTCGATATTTCCGATCCGCTGGCGCCACGGCAGTTGGGACGCACCGAAGCGGTGTTTCCGCTGAACGGCATCCATCCTACCCGGGGATACATCGTCGACTATGTGCGTTCGGAAGTCACCCAGGAACGACCTTGTAATGACGGGCAGGACTTCTTCTTTCAGGATGACGTCCTCTGGGCTCGCCCTGAAACTACGAATGCTTTCAACAATGCCGGTGGTGACAGTCGCGCTGCCGCTGCCCTCGGAGTCGGCGGTTCCCTGGCGCGCTTTACCCTGGCCGCCAATCACCTGTACACCGTCGATGAATCCAGCCTGCATGTCTTTGGCCTTCGCAATCCGGAACAGCCCGAACGACTGAACCAGATCCACTTCGGCTGGGGCGTGGAAACCATTTTCCCCTACGGCGATCACCTGTTTATTGGTAGTCGCACCGGTATGTTTATTTTTAATAACCAAAACCCCACCAATCCGGAACTGCGCTCCGTATTCGAGCACGCTAACGCCTGCGATCCGGTATACGTCGACGGCGACATCGCCTACGTCACCCTGCGCGACGGCACCGAGTGTCAGGATTTCAATAATCAGCTGGATATCGTCGACATCTCCAACCTGGACCGGCCGCTGCTGATGCATACCTACCCAATGCATCATCCCATCGGTTTGTCGGTATCGGAGGGCCACTTGTATCTCTGCGAAGACGATCAGGGACTCAAGGTGTTTGATGTCTCAGAGCTGAGCCGTGTAGCGGAAAATCAGGTGGCGCATCTGAGTACGTTCCAGGCCTACGACGTGATCACCATCGGTAGTCAAAAACTGGCCATGGTCATCGGCGCCGACGGCCTGATGCAGTTCGATATAACGGATCCGGCCAATCCTCAGGAACTGAGTGTGTTGCCGGTAGTAAGCAATTAGCTCTCCAGCAAATGACCTGTTGACTCTTGAAATTAACGCAATCCAGATGAATGTCTTACGCCTGCTTTTTTTAATCTGTCTGCTTTGGACCTCGGCGTACAGCTGGGCCCAGGACACCACGGCAGTGAGCACCTATTCCGATTTGCTCTACCTCCGGGACGGCAGCGTGCTGAAGGGGCGCCTGTTGTACTATATCCAGGGAGAACGCATCGTCTTTGAGTTGTCGACCGGAGATCGCGTTGAGTTCGAACAGCGGAAGATCAGGCGACTCGTGCAGGGAGGGGAGGAAAACATTCCACCGGTGAAGCCCCGGAAACAATACGAATTCCGGGAAGAGGGGCTTTACTTTTCCACGCTGGCCGGCATCACGCTGGGGCGCACCTCCCGCAGCGCTGAAACGGGCAGCTGGAACCTGCTGGCTGTCGCCGGCCATATGTTCAAACGGCAGCTCGGGGTAGGTGGTGGTATCGCGGTAGACGGCTATTCTCCGCGGGAAAGCGAAATCATCTATCCCATTTTTGCGGAAGCAAGAGGATATTTGTCGGCCAGCCGCTTTGCGCCCTTCTACGCCATGCGCCTGGGCTACGGCGTCGCTTTTAAAGAAAATGATAATCTGGTTGCCGGAGCACAAGGGGGATTGTTCGTCAATCCCGCCCTCGGACTACGCTGGGGCGGCTCCGCCGGCGTGAACTTTGTTACCGAACTCGGCTTCCAATACCAACGCGCCCGCTTCGAACGTTTTATCGGCGGATGGGGGGAAATGGAGATTGAGAAGAAAGGGTATAAGCGGTTGAATATCAGACTGGGAATTGTGTTTTGACTCGATACTGGATGGGCGCCAGCATCCAGCACCCAGCATCTTTCCAACTGGAAACGGGACGTCCAGGTTAACAAAATTTGCAGATCAAGAAACAGGCTATCAATTAATCACAGTTAATGCCAAAACCAGCGCAGTTTACAGATGAAGAGTTGGTGCAGGGCTGTCTGAAAAACGACCGCTACTACCAGGAGATGCTCTATCGCCGTTTTTTTCCGGCGATGCTGCGGATGGTTATGCGCTACACGCAGGATCGCGATCAGGCGCTGGAGATCATCAACGCAGGGTTTCTGCGGGTCTTTAAAAAGCTGCACACTTTTTCCTTTACCGGATCGCTGGAGGGATGGATACGCAAGCTGGTATTTCATAGCCTGTCCGATTATTTCCGGAAGAATACTAAACCCGTTCATTTTCTGGACCTGGAAGAGCGCGACGCGCCTATTTCGGCGCAGGCCATGCAACAATTATACCTGGAAGATATCATGAAACTGGTCGAGCTGTTGCCCGAGGCGACACGGGAGGTATTTATTCTCTACGCGATTGAGGGCTATACTCACGTGGAGATCGGCGAGCGGCTCGGCATCAGTTCGGGCACCTCGAAGTGGCATTTGTCCACGGCGCGCAAAAAACTCAAACAATTGATCAGCAAGCACTACAATTCAAACTACTATGCAGGATAATCAGTGGGACGAGCAGTTTGTAGACCATGGTTGGCAGGAGATGCGCAAGCTCATGGACCGGGATATGCCCGTGTTGCCCTGGTGGCGTCGCCGGCGCGCCGGCTGGCTGGCTCTGCTGTTGCTGCTGAGCCTGGGCCTCGGTGCCGTTTACTTCCTGGATGGAGAAGGAAGGCGGCGTGTACCGCAGCCCACGGCCACCCTCGATAAGCCGGCACTTACCGGCGCTGCTTCGGCTAAAGAGGACCTGAAGCAATCAAATGACGACGAGAGATCGATCGATCAAATTTCCACTCAGGAGACGAGGGCGGCCGAAGGCACTACTAAGGCCAATACCGCACAGGCCGGTGATGTTGAAGCAGCTTCGAATGAAGGTGATCCGGCAGCGCGAATTTCTTCAGTTACGCCTCCCGGTTCCAATACCATTGAAAATGTAATCGAGGATACTGAGGAGCCCAATGCCGGAGGTGGATTAGCACAGTTGGAAGAACAAAATCAACCGGTTTCGATGGAAGTGCCGGAAATCAATTCTCCATCAACTCGCCAGGAAAGAGAGGCTCTGATGACTACTGATCAGCTTCCGTCCGGGGCGACAAAACTAAATTCTACTTTCAATCTTCTTCTGGTCCTGCCCGCCGACATGGTAACCCGCCGGCGATCCTCTTTCTTTTTGGTCCCCGATCAGCTTGGCGTACGGGCCGCCGTACTGTCTTTCCGCGAAGGATTCGGCAGTGGTGTCGAGGCCGGCCTAAGCGCCGGATATCGCTTCGGAGCTTCCCGCTGGTCTCTTCAAACAGGACTGGGCTACGCTTTTCAGCAACGTGATTTTTACCGGCCCGGCCATGGAACAATGGATGAATCCAGCCCGGTAGCTTTCCCGCAGCAGCCGGGGCGCGAGCAGGACGACATGGAGGCGGTACAGGCCGCTTTGCCGCCGGGTGGAAGTCTGGCTGCGAGAACCCATCGCTTGTCCCTTCCGGCCAATATCCAATTTCGTATCGGCCGGCGCTGGGGTATATCTACAGGGGCTACTGCCGGCTATGTTTTTTCCGCTAAACAAAAGAATCAGGTGAATTTCCAGCGTCCTACCGGCAGCTTTTCCTTCAGCCTGGACAGGCAGACTTACGATTTATTGAGTACAGCGGTCAACCAGCCCATCAGTGAGGAACTACTGCGCAACTGGGAATTCGGCCTCAACGGCGGGCTCTCTTTCCGGCCGTCCCGGCGCATACTACTACAGCTGGAATACCACCATGGACTGACCGATCTGGTTCGTTCCGGTTATTACGAATCCTACAATAGCTATCTGGGTTTCGGCTTGGGGTATCTGCTGAAGTGATTCAGGGCGGAGTTAATCCGGGTTAAGGCTTTTCCTGTCGATTTTCCTACCTTTACCGGAAAAGCTATACTGCTGCATGAATTGCCAGAAAGACCTGTTTCAGTTACCGGATGACGAGGCCTACCTCAACTGCGCCTACATGTCGCCGCAGCTACGCACCGTGGAGGCCACCGGCCACGCGATGGTCAGCATGAAAAACCAGCCCTATCTCCTTCATCCCGAAGATTTCTTTAGCACGGTCCGAAGCCTTAAGGAAAAATTTGCCCGTCTGGTCAATGTGCCGCAGCCGGAGCGGATCGCACTTACCCCTTCCGCTTCCTACGGCCTGGCGAATGTGGCCAATAATATTTCCCTGGAAAAAGGGCAGGAGGTGCTCGTCGCCGGCGACCAGTTTCCCAGCAACTACTATCCTTGGCAGCGCATTGCAGCGGACGCCGGCGCCAACATCGTAAGCGTGCCCGCGCCCGATGCCGAAAACCGCACGGCAGCCTGGAACGCGGCGCTGCTGGAAGCTATTGGCGAGCAGACCGCCCTGGTCGCCCTCGGGCATACGCACTGGACCGACGGGACGGTGTTCGACCTGAAAGCCATCAGGGCGCGCAGCCGCGAGGTAGGGGCCCTGCTTGTCATCGATGGTACGCAGTCGGTAGGCGCCCTGCCCTTCGATGTGGCTGAATACCAGCCCGACGCCCTCATCTGCGCGGGCTACAAGTGGCTGTTGGGTCCCTATGCCACCGGCCTGGCCTACTACGGCCCCCGCTTCGACAACGGCGTGCCCATCGAAGAAAACTGGATCAATCGCCTGGAAAGTGAGGATTTCAAAAACCTGGTGCAATACCAGGGCGAATACCAGCCCCTGGCCGGCCGCTACTCCGTCGGCGAGCAGAGCAATTTCATCCTCGTACCCATGCTCGACCGCGCCCTGGATCAGCTGCTCGATTGGGGCATTGCCAATATTCAGGAATATACCAAATCGCTCTCGGCCGCTCCGCTGGCCAAACTTCGCGATATGGGCTGCCGGATAGAGGATGAAGCTCAGCGCAGCGGCCATCTCTTCGGCCTCCGCCCCGGAACTAACTTCGATTCCAACGTGTTAGCCAACCAATTGCAGAACAATCGCGTTTATGTATCAGTGAGGGGCGACGCCATCCGCGTGGCGCCCCACGTCTACAACGATGACAGCGATTTCGAACGACTGCTGAGTTGTTTTGCGACAGCGAGAAAAACTAAAGTACATTGATCGCAACCAAGGACTTTCTAAACCTGTTCAAATGACCTATCTCATTCTCGGCCTTTTGATCGGCATGGCCTATTTGCTCTTTCATATAGGCCGCAATATCTATAAGTCTTACCAATGCGTGGAAGAACGCACCCTCAAGGATTTTCTCTACGGACGCTTGCGCCGCGGCAGCGAAGACTACCAGCACGTGATCAGCCACCTGGGACAGTGTGAAACCTGCCAGGAAAAACTCCGCGAAATCCAGCGCGGCAAGCGGCTGGAAGATCACCTGGTCGACTAGCCCTTACTGCTTCGTTTTCCTTAACCCAGGAATGATTTGGGCTAAGTGGGCGGGTCAGTATTTTCTTTTTACCAAAAGAAAGCCTAAAAACTTCTGGCGGCGTCCGCTAGAACAACCCCGATATATTCCCCTCCTCATCAATATCAATCTGTTCGGCTGCCGGCTTGGAGGGCAGGCCGGGCATGCGCATGATATCACCGGTGATAGGAATGAGGAATTCTGCGCCGGCGGCGATTTCGATTTCGCGTACGGTGACGACGAAGTCCTTCGGCCGACCCAGTAGTTTGGGGTTGTCGGAGAGCGATTTTTGCGTTTTGGCGATGCAGACCGGCAGGTGGCTCAGTTCCAGGCGCTCAATCTTACGCAGGTCTCGACGGGCCTGCGTGGTGTAGTCGATGGCGCTGGCGCCGTAGATTTTTTTGGCCACTGCTTCAACCTTTTCTTCCACCGGCTGCTTCCAGTCGTAGAGCGGCGTGAAGGGCGTATGGTTGCCTTCGGCGACTTCGGCGACCTTGGCGGCCAGTTCTTCGGCGCCCGCGCCTCCTTCGGCCCATACCTCGGTGACGATGGCATCGACACCCAACGATTTACATTTTTGCTGGATGACTTCCACCTCGGCATCCGTATCCTGTGTGAAGCGATTGATCGCCACGACTGCCGGCACGTTGAACTGGCGGATGTTCTCCAGGTGTTTTTCCAGATTTTCCAAACCTCCCTTCACCGCTTCCGGATTAGGCTCGTTCAAATCGGCAAGGGCGACGCCGCCGTGGTACTTCAGCGCGCGAATGGTGGCGACGAGAACGACGGCATTGGGCGAAAGCCCGGCCGAGACGCATTTGATATCGAAGAATTTTTCGGCGCCCAGGTCAAAGCC
The DNA here is from genome assembly GCA_964632995.1 of uncultured Saprospiraceae bacterium. Classification (GTDB taxonomy): domain Bacteria; phylum Bacteroidota; class Bacteroidia; order Chitinophagales; family Saprospiraceae; genus CAZWDL01. The sequence continues at coordinate 57,662 of CAZWDL010000013.1, read as the reverse complement.
GAAGCCCGCTTCGGTGATGACAAAGTCGGAAAGCGAGAGGCCCATGCGCGTGGCAATGACGGTATTGGTGCCCTGCGCGATATTGGCGAAGGGGCCGCCGTGGATGATGGCGGGGTTGCCTTCCAGGGTCTGCACCAGATTGGGTCGGATAGCGTCCTTCATCAGTGCGGCCATGGCGCCGTTGGCGTGCAGATCGCGCGCGTAGATGGGCTTGCGGTCGAAGGTAAAGCCCACGAAAATGTTGCCGAGGCGGCGCTTGAGGTCGGCCAGGTCTTCGGCCAGACAAAGGATGGCCATGATTTCGGAGGCTGCCGTAATGTCGAAGCCGGTTTCACGGGGCACGCCCATGGTGATGCCGCCCAGGCCGATGACGACGTTGCGAAGCGCGCGGTCATTCATATCCATCACGCGTTTCCAGGTGACGGTGCGGGGGTCGATACCCAGGCCGTATTTTTTATTCTGCAGGTTGTTGTCGATGAGCGCGGCGAGCAGGTTGTGCGCCTTTTCGATGGCGGCGAAGTCGCCGGTGAAGTGCAGGTTGATGTCTTCCATGGGCAGCACCTGTGCGTAGCCGCCGCCGGTAGCCCCGCCCTTGATGCCGAAGACGGGCCCCAGCGAGGGCTCGCGCAGCACGGCCGTGGCCTGCTTGCCGATGCGGTTGAGGCCCTGCGTTAGCCCGATCGAAACAGTGGTCTTGCCCTCGCCGGCCGGGGTGGGGGAGATGGCGGAGACGAGGACGAGCCTGTTCTGCTTTACTTTGTCCCGGTCGATCAGCGATAGCGGTAGCTTGGCTTTGTAGCGGCCGTAGAGTTGCAGGTTTTCTTCCGTGACGCCGAGCTGGCCGGCGATCTCGCGGATGTCTTTCAGTTTTGCCTGATTGGCGATTTGAATGTCGGTCATGGTTAATAGATGGTTAGAGTTGGTTTGATGTTGTTAGAGATGGTTCGAGATGGTTTCGGGAACAACTAAAGCTGCAATAAACTGTCTCTGGCTTTTGCTCCACCCAGGAAATCAAAATCCAGGAACCTTTAAACAGTATGTCCTCCATCCGCCGTATACACCCCGCCCGTACAGTAGGAGGCCGCCGGCGAGCAGAGGAACAGCGCCAGCCCGGCCACTTCATCGACCGTGCCGATGCGGGCGATGGGGAGCTGGGCTTTCATGTACTTCAGAACCTGCTCGTTGCTCCACAGTGCCTCGCTGAATTTGGTCTTGATCAGTCCCGGGCAGATTGCGTTGACGCGAACGCCGTAGCCGCCCCATTCTTTAGCCAGCACCTTGGTGAGGGACAACAGCGCGCCCTTGCTGACGCTGTAGATGCCGAGCTGAGGCTCCGGCGACAGTCCGCCGATGCTGCTGATATTCAGCACCGCGCCGCCTCCGCGCTCCTTCATACTCGGCAGGGCGGCCTTGCACAGTTCGAAAGGTCCTTTCACATTGACCTCCATTATCTTATCGTATGCCCACTCCTCCGTGTTCTCTACGGGACCAAAAACCGGATTGGTAGCCGCGTTATTGACGAGGATGTCGATGCCTCCGTAGTTTTCGATGGCGGCTTTCGCCAAATGCTGCAGCTCCTCCGATTTACCTGCATGGGCAGCGACAGCGGTGGCTTCGATGCCGTCTTGCTCGAATTCGGCGACGACGGCGTCGAGGGCTTCCTGCTTACGACTGGATATGACGACACGGGCGCCGGCTATGCCTAGCGTATGAGCGATAGCTTTGCCGATACCCTTGCTGGCGCCGGTGATGACGGCGACCTTGCCGTCGAGGGAGAGGTTTTTCGTGATGTCCATATTTTTGTTCTATTTATAGGTATCTGAGCAGGTTTTGCAACCGAATGGGGGGCTTTCCGGCTTGGGTGCTGTTCGTGTTTCGCCATCCGCAGGTTGCCGGGGATCAGTAAGCAAGAGTCGGGTACTGCCGGAGCCTGCAATCGCTTTTCTACAGCGGAGCCCGTAATTCCAATTACGCTGACCGGCAAAAAGATCTATAATTTTTGCTAAATCTTTAGAAATATCGAATGGAAATATTTGGGATTTATGGATTTCTCCAAATGATAATCTGTGGTAATTCGTGCTATCCGGGGCAAAAAAAATCGCCGCGCAGCGGTGATCGATAGTTATAAAAAATGAATCTTTCCCTCAGCTAAAAAGCCCGGCTGGTGCTAACCGCCGGGCTTTTTAGTTGGTCTGTTTTATCACTCAAAGGTGCAGGCGCTCCTTGCGTCCCAAGAGTTTGTCTTCGCTTTCCTCGTGTTCCGGATCGGGTACGCAGCAGTCTACCGGGCAGACAGCGGCACACTGGGGCTCCTCGTGGAAGCCTACGCACTCAGTGCACTTGTCGGGAACGATGTAGTAAAATTCGTCGGAAATGGGCTCGTGCTCTTCGTCGGCGTCCGTCACCGTACCGTCTCCCAGTGTGTATTCGCCGGAGACACCGGTGCCGTCCGAAAGCGCCCATTCCACGCCGCCTTCATAAATGGCGTTGTTCGGGCATTCCGGTTCGCAGGCGCCGCAATTGATGCACTCATCGGTTATCATGATGGCCATAACTCTATCTTTTTAAGGGTTCTAAGACAAAAATTGTCGAAAAAATTCTTTAGATTCAATGCCTTTACAGGCAAATTGTTCTCGACGCGGACAAAAATAAGGGCTAGACCTAACTTATTCAAACGAAGTGGAAAGAACTGATGCTCCATGCTAACTTTTTAATCTGAGAATTTTCACAATCCGAAAATCGTCGGGTATATTTGCTTAAATCGGATGACTGATGTTTTCATTGATGATGACTTAGAGCATGTTTAAAGTTTCATCCTTCGGCCCCAAATTAAGATCATTTTAAATTCCGGAAACACAGGGTTCGTGTACAATCCCGGTCATTCCGGTCGAGAAATCAGGAAGCGCCCTTGAAGGCGCCGCCTGATGGGCAATCCTGGTTAAAATCTAAAATCCTGTAGATGGCAAAAGCGAAAAGTGGCAAAGTGACGCCCCTGATGAAGCAGTACTTCAAGGTGAAGGGCAAGCATCCCGACGCCATTTTGCTGTTCAGGGTAGGTGATTTTTACGAAACTTTTGGGGAGGACGCGGTGACGGCCGCCAAGGTGCTTGGCATCGTGCTGACGAGTCGCAACAACGGCGGCAGCGATATTGAGCTGGCGGGCTTTCCCCACCACTCTATGGACCTGTACCTGCCACGGCTGGTGCGGGCGGGCTACCGCGTGGCGATCTGCGAACAACTGGAAAAGCCCAGTCCGCAGAAGAAGATCGTCAGGCGGGGGGTGACCGAGATCGTGACCCCGGGCGTAGCGGTGGATGATAAGCTGCTGGACCACAAGTCTAACAACTACCTTGCATCCGTCTTTTTAGGTCGCAAAGAGCAGATGGGCTTGTCCTTCCTCGACGTCTCCACCGGTGAATTCCTGGTCTGCGAAGGCGACCTGGCCTACGCCGATAAGCTACTGCAGAGCTTCAGCCCTTCGGAGGTCATCTTTTCGAAAGACAAGCGCAAGGACTTCGAGCGCCACTTTGGCGATAAGTTTTATACCTACACCCTCGACGAGTGGATTTACACGCTGGACTTCACCCGCGAAAAGCTGCTCAACCACTTCGAAGTACAAAACCTTAAGGGCTTCGGCGTGGAAGAACTGGAACTGGCGCAGATAGCCTCCGGCGCCATCCTGCACTATCTGGAAACTACCGAGAACAAGAACCTGCGCCACATCAGCTCCATCAGCCGCATACAGCCCGAGCGTTATGTTTGGCTCGACCGCTTCACCATCCGCAACCTGGAGCTGATCTACAGTCCGCACGATTCCGGAGTGCCGCTGATCAAGGTCATCGACCAGACGGTGTCGCCCATGGGGGCGCGCCTGCTGAAGAAATGGGTGGTGCTGCCCCTGAAATCCAAAAGCGCCATCGAGGCCCGCCACGATATGGTGCAGTACTTCCTGGATCAACAAGAATTGGCGCTTGAGCTGGAGGGCTTATTTAAGCAGATGGGTGACCTGGAGCGTCTGATCTCTAAAGTGCCGCTCGGCAAGATCAACCCGCGGGAGGTCATGCAGCTGCGCAAGTCGCTGATGGCCGTCGAACCGGTCAAGCAGCTGTTGAACGAAACCGGCAACGACCATCTGGTCACAATCGCCGATGGGTTCAACCCCTGTAAAGCACTGGTGGAACAGATCGGGAAGCAGATCCTCGAGGACCCGCCGGTTAACCTCAACAAGGGCGGCGTCATTGCCGACGGCTTTCACGCCGAGCTGGACGAGCTGCGAGGTATCGTCAAGAACAGTAAGGACCTGCTAATGGACATCCAGAAAACCGAGTCGCAGCGCACGGGAATCTCCAGCCTCAAGGTGGGCTTCAACAACGTCTTCGGATACTATCTGGAAGTCACCAACAAACACAAGAATAAAGTGCCGCCCGAGTGGGCGCGCAAACAGACACTGACCAACTCGGAGCGCTACATTACCGACGAACTTAAGAAGCTGGAAGCCCGCATCCTGGGCGCCGAGGAGAAAATCCTGGTGCTGGAAGAGCAGCTCTTCCAAGAGCTGGTGCTCACGCTGAGCGATTTCATCCAGCCCGTGCAGTTCAACGCCAGCCTGGTAGCCCGCCTGGACTGCCTGCTGTCTTTCGCCCGCGTGGCGCAAAAGAATAACTACCGCCGCCCCGATATGGACGAAGACTTCGTGATGGACATCAAAGAGGGGCGCCATCCGGTGATCGAACAGCATATGAAACTGGGCGAATCCTATGTGCCCAACGACGTCTACCTCGACAATGAGACCCAGCAGATCCTCATGATCACCGGCCCGAATATGGCCGGTAAGTCAGCCCTGCTGCGGCAGACGGCCCTCATCGCGCTGCTGGCCCAGATGGGCAGCTTCGTCCCCGCCGTCAAAGCCCGCCTGGGTATCGTCGACAAAGTGTTTACCCGGGTAGGGGCCTCGGATAATATCAGCTCCGGCGAGTCGACCTTTATGGTGGAGATGAACGAAACGGCCAGTATTATGAATAACATCTCGGACCGCAGCCTCCTCTTGCTCGACGAGATCGGCCGCGGCACCAGTACTTACGACGGCATCTCTATCGCCTGGTCTATCGCCGAATTCCTGCACAACAACGGGCAAGTGCGGCCCAAAACGCTGTTCGCCACCCACTACCACGAACTCAACGAACTGGCCAACAAATTTCCACGCATCAAGAACTTCAACATCGCCACCCGCGAGGTGAATAATAAAGTAATCTTCCTGCGTAAGCTACAGCCCGGCGGCAGCCAGCATTCCTTTGGCATTCACGTCGCTAAAATGGCAGGCATGCCACGCGGCATCGTGGAACGCGCCGCCCACATTCTGACTCAGCTGGAGCAAAAGTCGATAGAGCAAGGCAATGGGGAAACGGAAGAGGGGGTAAAAGCAAAGCAGGCCGATACGGGGCAGATTTCTACCGAAACGCTACAGCTCAGTATCTTCGAAACCGTAGATCCCGCGGCCGGCAAACTTAAGGAAATCCTGCAGGACCTGAATATCAATTCGATGACTCCGATCGATTGTATGCTGAAGCTGAACGAAATGAAAAAACTGCTGGAGGAATCTGACGAGTGAGTTTAGAAGATCTGAAACCAGGCCTCTCTTTTACAGGCCTGCTAAACTCCTAAACCAACCGCTCTGACCATACCTTCCTTAGGAAGGAGCGGTGCCTAAACTTCTAAACGCCAACAAAAAAGTCCCTTCAAACGAAGAAGGGACCCAAGCCTTTGGTTAATAGGGCTCCATAAGAGAGCGAAAGGGAGTAATTAACTAAAATCTGTTTTTAGGACGGGCCTGCGCCCAAAAGTCACATTACGAATCCATTTTTATGAAAATAGCACTACTCGGCTACGGCAAAATGGGCAAAGCCATTGAAGGGCTGGCCCGCGGCGCCGGCCACGAGATCATTCTACGCATCGACGACGACAACCTGGATGAATTAAGGAAAGAAAATTTGCAAAGCGCCGATGTGGCCATCGAGTTTAGCCGGCCGGAAGGCGCTTTTGAAAATATCCGGGCCTGTCTGGAAGCGGGGGTGCCGGTCGTTTCGGGCACGACGGGCTGGCTCGACCGCTTCGAGGAGGCTAAGGTGCTCTGCCGTGAAAAGAACGGCGCTTTTCTATACGCTTCTAATTTCAGCATCGGCGTCAACCTCTTCTTCGCCCTCAACCGGTACCTGGCAGAGCTGATGGCCGGACAGGAACAGTACAATGTAGCGATGGAGGAAATCCACCACACCCAAAAGCTGGACGCGCCCAGCGGCACGGCCATTACACTGGCGGAGGCCATCCTGCAGCGGCTGCGCCGCAAGGAAGACTGGGTCAGTATAGAGGAGAAAAAGGAGAATAAGGCGAAGCCCGGGCAGAACGATATCCCCATCACCTCCAAACGGATCGGTCAGGTAGCGGGCACCCACGAGATTGCTTACCGCTCGGATATCGACACCATCACTATCCGCCACGAGGCGCACTCGCGCGAGGGCTTTGCACGCGGAGCCCTGCAGGCGGCGGAGTGGATCGTGGGGAAAGAAGGAGTGTTTGAGATGAGCGATATGCTGGGGTTTTAAAAGGCGATCGGCTTTTGGCCGGTGGGTCTAAAAAACGGAAGCTATTTGTATTGATTCGAGTGAAATGCCCGGTATCTGATGTCTGTTATCTGACGCCTGGCATCTTAACAATAGACCATGAAACGATATACAATACGCGTACTACAAGGCTTAGGCGTACTCGTCCTCATCCTGCTGGTCTACATCGGCGGGGTGCTGGCTTTTGGTACGGCCAGCGACTGGCAGCCGGAGGCGGAAGAACCGGTGAAGACGGCCCGCCGGGCTAAAGCGAAAACCGTGCCCGACAGTACCCTGTCTTTTGTCATCTGGAACATCGGCTACGGTGGGCTGGGGGAGGAGTCCAACTTCTTTTACGATGAGGGGACGCCGCTGTCTTCCGGCGATAAGATGGTGCGTGCGCCGCAGGAATTGGTGCAGAAGAACGTGGAGGGCATCACCGGCTTCGTTGCGCGGACAAAAGCGGATTTTTTCCTGTTTCAGGAGGTGGATTACGCCTCGAAGCGGAGCTACTATACCAATCAGTTTGAACAGGTTTCGAAGCAGTTGCCCGGCTTCTACGCCGGTTTTGCGGCGAACTATCAGGTCTCCTACGTGCCCATTCCCCTGCTGGAGCCCTGGCGCGCCTACGGGGCCACCTACAGCGGGCTGGCTACCTATGCGCGCTTCCAGCCCGATACTTCAATCCGCTTCCAGCTGCCCGGCAGCTTCGACTGGCCGACGCGCATCTTTCAGCTCGACCGCTGCGTGGCCCTGCACCGCTACCCGGTGGCGAACGGCAAGGAACTGGTAGTGATCAACCTGCACCTTTCGGCCTATGATGCCGATGGCTCCCTGAAACGCCAACAAATGGGCTTCCTGCGCGAATTGTGTCTGCGGGAGTATGAAAACGGTAACTACGTGGTGGCGGGCGGCGACTGGAATCTGGTGCCGCCCTATTTCGAATTCGACTCCTTCATGCCGGGCCGCACCCAGGGCTACTTCCAGTACGGTATCGAAGCCGACTTCCTGCCGGCAGACTGGCTGTGGGTCTATGACCCCCGTGTGCCATCGAACCGCAAGATCCGCGATACCTACCAGGTGGGGACGACCTTTATCACCCTGATCGACTTCTACCTGGTGTCGCCAAACCTTAAGGTGAAAATGGTGAAAGGGCTTAACCTGGACTTCCAGTTCTCGGATCACCAGCCGGTGTATATGGAGGTGGAATTGAAGTAGTCTCAGCTACCCTTCCAGCTCGGTGATTTTTTCTTTGAGCCAGCCGGCGGAGGCAATATTCTTAGTAGCGTCAATTTCTTGCCTAAGTTTATCAATTGATTTTTTGTCTCCTGGAATGATCCGGGTAAGTTTCCGGGTAAATTTGATCAAGTTCTTATAAAGTCGCTTTTTGTCTTCAGGAATATCTTTTTTTCTATTCAAATAGACCCTAAAGCTCTCAAATAATGAGTACAACGGTTCTATTTCATCCGTTTCGAAGTAAGTGGCTAATAGCATGGCTTTAGAGTTCAAATTGTAGGACGGATCCTCATATTCAACAGTATGAAGCAACCGAATAACATTATGAAACTCTTTTTTGTAGAAATACAGCGTAGCCATATTGAAAGAAACAGCATTTTCACGATAGGTTTCAGGGATCTTGATGTTGTAGTTCAAAATGAAATTTTCTGTCCAATCAAATTTGCCGAGTCGTAAAGCGATAACGACAATGTTCCTGAAGTCCCAGGGTGAAAGTTCATCGTCAACGAAAATAATTTCCTTTTCGATGAGGTCATTATAAAGGTCAAAGAGCTCATTTAAGAATTTTTGATTTCCCTCATTAATTTTCTGAATGCAATAATTGATGGCAGAATAGTAAATACTCAGGGCTTCGTTTTGTGGGAAAATGAGCCCATGCTCGGCGAGCAAATGTTTCAGTTCATAGTAATTGTCAATACTATCGGCATCATCCGAGATTTGGAAAATTTGATAGTAGATGGCGATCGAAGGATTTTTCTTATATTCTGTGCTTTCAATCTGGCTGATTATGTCATCAATAAGCATTAACTTATATTCATGGGCTTTTACACTTTGACGGGAAATTACTTCACAATACCAGCGCAATTTTTCACTCAAATAAAAAACATCTAATTGTTTGGAGATCTCTTCGATGTTGCTTTTTGAGGCTCTTTGCAATTCGTGTTGAGCCATTTCATAATAATTCTTTTCAATTTCGTGTTGATAGTAATAATAGGTTGCTGACCGATGGGGAAACTTTTGAGAGGTGCGCCTTGCTTTCCTCATCGCCCCATTGTACAACTTCTCTAACTTTTTTCTTCCAACAGCCTGAATATGTAAACTGGCCTTTAGTAGTTCGTTTTCCTGGAAAACCTCTTGGGTGAGATAGCCTTCCACTAGTTTTAAAAGATCGGAACAATACTTTCTAAACCGGACATCATCGTAATCCTTTTTCAGATCAAGCTTTTTCCAAATGTCCTCTTTTTCCAGGTTCAGGTGCTTTTCACCATTAATTTCACGCATAAAAATCTCGAAAAGCTGGAGGAGGGTATAATCTGAATTAAAGTAAGGCGATTCCAAATACTTCCGCAACCGATTCTGTTCGATCTTATCCAGTTTTTCAAGAATAGAGTACAATTTGCTATTCTTCATTTGCGAAATAATTTTTATCTTAGCACGGTCTATAGTGTTAAAGCCGGCGCCTTTTTTTAGCAATGAGGGGCGACAGCTGTTGACCTGGCAAAATTACGGTTTTTACCGTCTTTCACAATTGTGTTTTGAAGTTCTTTGCAATTAACTGTTCTTTAGCCTTTTGTAGACAACAAAGAAGGTAGTTTTTCTTCACAATCGACTTGTAAACTTTTTGGTCCTTTACTAGCAATGGAGGATTATTGCAGGTAAGAGAAGAATGCCTTCGACACGAAGCAATGAATATGCGCTACTAACAAGCAATGTGTTAAAATCCACGAACCATGAATGTATTTCTACAAAAACTATTTTTAGGACTGCTCTTCCTGTGGGCAGTACCCTTAACAGGGCTGGCGCAGGAAGTCGAGCTGGAGACCTACCGGGGCAGCGCCCTGGAATACGTCTTCGCCTCCCACCCCTATAATCCATCTGTTTTCAGCCGACCCCGGCACGGGGAATTGCTGGACATTCTAAACCTGGGACAGGACAACTACCAGGTGACCTATGTCCCGGACGCTGATTACGTCGGAGTTGACGAGTTTAAAATTACCGTCTGGTCCGGCGGCGGCTGGGAAATTCGCAAAGTGAGCGTCACCGTGCTGCCGTCAAAAGTCGACGCGCATCCCGATCTGGCGCACACCTATTTGAATACGCCGATAGATGTCGACGTACTTTTTAATGATGAGGGCAGTTCCGGCGGACTGTTTCTCAAGAGTATTTTACTGGTCAATAACGGCGACGCTCAATTGAGTGACGGTGGGCAGACCGTGACCTTCATTCCCTCGGAGGATTTCGACGGGCTGGCCCAGTTCAATTACGTCGTCTGCGACGAATACGGCTCCTGCGATCAGGGTACTGCCACCATCAGCGTATTGGGGGAACCCACGGCCGCGCCCGACACCATGCGCATCTTCACTAAGAAAAACCTGCCACAATCCGTCCTTATTCCCAAAGCGTTCCCTTTGACAGTGCCGCCGGCAAATGGATCCTACGATACCGAAACCGACTTGCCCACCTACACCCCGGCTCCGGATTTTACGGGAACCGACTATATGGAATTCGCTGACGGTGATATGATCAAAGTAGTGGAAATCACCGTACTTGATGTAAAAAACAATCTTTTCGCCTATGACGATGATGTCTACACGACTTCTTTTGATGCTGTTGAGTTTAATGTACTAAACAACGACTTTTACGGCGCCTCTTCCGGCTGTCTGACCCTGGAACAACCGGAATTCGGTACGGTGCGCAAAAACAGCTGGCCGAACGGCTCGATGACCTATATTCCCAGCGAGGGCTTTCAGGGTATCGACCGCTTCACTTATTCGGTGCAACCGCCGGATTGTGAAGGGGAAGCCGAAACCGCCACCGTCTACATCTATGTCAGCAACTTCGAGCCGGCTTATTCCAAATTCAAAATGGTGACGCCCAAGCGGACGCCGCTGATCATCGGTTACAACGTGCCGATCCGCAACTTCGAGTTCGAGGTCAGCGACCAGGCGGAACTGGGTAAGGCAATGTTTCTCGACGGTCGCGTAGACACGACCATCTATGGCCAGCGGGTGCAGGGCTATAATATCATCTTGTACCAGCCCGGAGAAAATGTGGATTCCGGTACCGACGAATTTGAAATCGAGTACTGCGTTACTAAGAACGGCGACTGTCAGTTCCGGAAGTACGTTAAAATTGAAGTTGATATTCTGGATATCGGTGACGGCTCCGAACCCATGTGCTTCGACGATTGCATCTGGGCAGGAGATACCAACTTCGACGGAATCGTCAACATGGAAGATATTCTGCCGCTCGGCGTTTACATGGGCAAGGTCGGGACACCACGCGAGGATTTCAACCTGGATCTCTGGTACGGCCAGTTCGGGGATGACTGGGGGGAAGAGGTTCAGGATGTGGATGATCTCAAACACGTTGACACCAATGGTGATAGTCTAATCACCGGAATGGATACAATGGCCGTCAGCCGCTTTTACGGCAATACGCACGCCATCTCGCCGGCGCGGGTGCCTGACTCCAAATACACCATCGAGTTGCAAGGGGATGTTTTTGTTAATCCCGGGGAAACACTGGAACTGGATATGGTGCTGGGGAAGGCGGAACAGCCGGCGGTGGATGTGTATGGATTTACCTTTCCCCTTGAATATAATCCGGACTTTTTTATTCCTGAAAGTGTTCAGTTGAATTATGATTTCAGAAGCTGGTTGGCCTACGGTTCACCTGTGTTATTCATGAACAAGAATAATGGAGATGGACTATTGGAATCTGGGTTTACTCGAACGAATGGATTACCTGCCACCGGATTGGGTTCTATCGGCAAAGTAAGAATTGTGGTTGATGATATTGCCGGCTTCCGCCCCGAAGACGAAGAAGTCACCGTCGACATCGGCGGCGGGGTAGCGACTGTTTTAGGGCCGAACGGACAGGCCTACAGCGCCGAAATCGCCACCCTGACGATCCACATCAACCTGAAGGGTGATCAGGACGACGACGAAGCCCGTAAGGATCCGGCCACAGCCGAACGGCTGCTCAAGGTATTCCCGAACCCTACGCGCGATTTCCTCAATGTGCATTTTGACGGCGGCGGGGAATTCCAGCGCCTCTGGATGCACAACCTGGCCGGTCAGCAGGTTTTTGACTCGGGGATGCTGCAGAATCAAACGAAGCGCATTAACGTCAGTAACTTCCGCAACGGTATTTACTTTCTGAGCGTGCTGACCGAAAACGGGGTGATCCGGAAAAAAATCGAGGTGATTCGTTAAAATTGAAAACTTCATACCCGAAAATTGGTATGTTTACCTGATTTTGTGTAATATTTGTAATCTGTAACACGTTTCTAATCAGGACAGGATAGCTAGACATTCATTGCTTTATTTTTTATATTCGTGGAATTATAATCATTGCTAGTGAGTCGCACAGTTTTGTGCGACTTTTTTTTTGCTCGCCGGTAGAAGTGGGGAATCCTTTTGAATTTTGAGTAGAAATCAAAGGTATTACCTTTATTTGCGGCACTATCGAAGTCGGAATTAAAAACGTTTAAACATTACTGCCTATCCTGTCAATTCCGCCTATCCTGTCCTTAAAATAATTTCGCCCAAGCACCACCTGCTAAATGGCGTTCTTTTCCGCCTGAATATTGTTGAAAAATGAAAATTGCGTACTTCCAGACAAAAATTCCTTGTAGGAAAGTCGAAAATTTTTGTAGTAATTCACAATAAACGATAACGAATGCAGATATTTTTCATTTAACATACTGAATGAATTGCTGTTATACTATATGAAAATAAATATTAATGTAAATTAAATTTCACATTACACCGTTTTTGTTTTTGACCAGGGAAGAAAAAGATTGAATATTTGTAATGTGATCGAGAGACAAGAGGGAGAAAGAAAAAAAGCGGTGGAAGCACCGCTCATTCAATTGAAATTAGGATATGTTCATGGGATTATAATTTGTTAGTAGTAGGTCGCTCTGAATACGGGCGACTTACTTACTTTTTAATCATAATTCCTACCACATAGATACGGTGATTCTCTCAATATGATTCAATTTCCATGCCTTTATTTTGGGAACGGTCCCTATTCGGCAGGAAGCGGTGAATCACCTCACAGCTACGGCAATTTATTCATTTTGGATATGTTCATGGGATTATAATTTATTGTACTGAGTCGCATCGGTTTCCGGTGCGACTTTTTTTATGGTACACCGACCGATTATGATCTTTTAATACCGGTTAATTATTCTCCGCACACTTTCTACGTACCCTTTCCCAAACAAATTCACATGCACCAGCAGGTAGTACAGCTGGTAAATCTCCATCCGGTCTTCCCAGCCGTTTTCCATAGGGTAGGCCGCCTGATAGGCCGCGTAGAACTGCGCATCGAATCCGCCGAAGAGGCGCGACATGCCGAGGTCCATCTCCCGATGTGCGTAGGCGGCAGCGGGGTCGATAAGCACGGCGCGGTCTTTGCTGTCCACCAGGAAGTTGCCGCCCCAGAGGTCGCCGTGGACGAGGGCGGGGGGCTCGACGGGGAGTAGCTCGTCGAGGCGAGTATACAGGGCTTCCATATGCCGGGCGTCTGCGCGATTGAGCAGGCTGTCGCGCAGGGCCATTTCCAGCTGTGGTTGCAGCCGCTTTTCGATGTAGAAGATGGGGAAATTATCGTAGCGGCCATTGTACTGGGGCAGACTGCCGATGTAATTGTTGAAGGGCAGGCCGAAGTATTCCTGCGGCTCCCGGTGCAAGTCGGCCAGCGCCCGGCCAAACTGCTCCCAGAAATCCGCCGTACGCCGCCCCGGCTCAATGAATTTCAATAAGAGATAGGCATAGCCCCCGGATTCGCCCTGGTGGATCACACGGGGTGTGCGGATCGCGCCGGCATCAGCTAGCAGCGACAGCCCGCGCGCCTCGGTGCGCAGCATGTCGGCCGCTTGCGGCAGGTCGTTGAGTTTAAGGAAAAAAGCGCCGGCGTTGCTCTCCAGCCGCCGCGCCTCGTTAATATCGCCGCCCCCTACCGCCTGCACGCGCGTGACGGGCGCACCGATGGCAGATTCACAGGCCTCCTGGAGAGCGGAGGGGAGAGAGAAAGACATGATCGATCGTTTTGGTGGAGCGCGAAGTTCTGTTTCGCGTTTTTCTTTTATACTGACGTCGAAATGATTTGAGTTATCAAACCTATGCTGATGCTTGCGGTCAGCATGCCGACATTTATCGTCGGCATATACTACTGTAATTCCCGGAAACAGTCAATAGGTATTAAAGCTTATTTCTATTGACGATCTCCAGCAGTTCATCGCGGTAGTTCTTTCCGATGGGCAGGTGCTTCGGCTTACCCTTTTCCACCACTTCCACCATATTCCCCACAATCGCTTCGATTCTATCCAGGTTGACGATATAGGAGCGGTGGATGCGTTTGAACATATTTTGCGGCAGCTTCTCTTCCAGGCTCTTCATCGTCTGCAGAGTGATGACGCGGTCCTGTGGCAGGCGGATGATGACGTAGTCCTTCAGTCCTTCAATGTAGAGGATATCGCTGTAATGGACTTTGACCAGCTTCTTGTCGGCCTTGACGAAGATGAAGTCGGCGCCCTCCTCGCCGGCCGGAGCGGCGGCATTGTCGCGGCGTTGCAGCTCGATTTGCTCCTCTGCCTTGTTGACTGCCTTCATGAAGCGCTCCAGGGAGATGGGTTTGAGGAGGTAGTCCAGCGCATTGAGTTCAAAGCCTTCGAGGGCGTAGTTAGGGTAGGCGGTAGTGAAGATGACCTGCGGCGGTTTCGAGAGGGTCTTCAGGAAGTCAATGCCCGTCAGTTGCGGCATCTGTATATCTAGAAACATAAGATCGACCTCGTGCTCCTTCAGGGCTTCGTTGGCTTCCAGGGCGTTATTGCATTTTGCCACCAGGTTCAGTTCGGGAATTTTTTCTATATAAGTTTCCAGGACATCCTGGGCCAGGGGTTCGTCGTCGACGATAATAACGTTTATCATGATAGTGATGGTTTAGTTATCCAATTCCAGTTTAAGATTTACGGCGTAGCTATTGGGCGTATCGCTGATTTTGAGGTCGTACTGATCGGGATAGAGCAGGTTGAGCCGCCGGTGTACGTTGACCAGCCCGATGCCACCGCTGCGCCGGTGGTGGTCTTCCTTAGGCGGGCTTTCCGGCTTGCTGTTTTCAATATAAAAATCAACCGTACTGTTTTCCGCCTTCAGTTTGATGTTAACGAAGCCATGCTTAAGCTGATTGCTCAAACCGTGCTTGAAGCTGTTTTCCAGAAAGGGGATAAACATCAGCGGAGCGATTTTCTGGTCGCTTACTTCGCCGGTCAGTTCGAAGTTGATATCCACCTGCTTGCCCTGCCGTAAGCGTTCCAGTTCCAGGTAATTCTTGATGTAATTGACCTCCTTACTCAGCAGCACCCGCTTTTCGTTGCATTCGTAGAGCATGTAGCGCATCATCTCAGAGAGGCGCAGTACGATCTCTGGCGCCTGATCTGATTTTTTTAGCGTCAGTGCGTAGAGGTTGTTTAGGGTATTGAAAAGGAAGTGCGGGTTGATCTGTGATTTGAGAAACTTCAGTTCCGACTGCATGGTCTGGGTTTCCAGCGTCTGCTTCTCGCGCAGGTGCCGCGCCCAGTCGAAGATGATCTTGCCGATGGTTGAGGAGCCGGCGATAAAGAAAGTGATCAGGAAGAAGTAGTTCTGGTTTTCCAGCAACTCCGCCTGCATTTCCGGGCGGGTGGTGAATAGGAAATAATCGGCGATCACCTGCAAAGGGGTAATGATGATGCAGGAAAGGATCAGTAGTATGGCATAGGTGAAAAAGCGTTTTTGGGTAAGGTAATTGGGAATCAGGTAATTCAGATTGAAATACACAATGACGGCATAGAAAAAAACATTTACGATTTCATAGCCCAGCGTAAACCAGAACCCCTGATTGCCCTGACCAATCAAGGTCAACAGGAACAGGAGGATTAACCAGAGCAGGAGGTGATACACCACCCGGTTGGTCAAAAAGCGATAGGCTTTTCGCTTGATCTTGTCTATGGCTGATTGCTGCATTATTCGCCCGCTGTTACAATTTTAGTGCTGTTCGTCTCAATAGCGGAAAACAAAGGATAAATCAAATAAACCGTCCTTGGAAGGTAACAATAAATTAGACAAAATAGTGTCATTCGTAGATAGAAAGCATACGGCGCAAAGCGGTTGGGGTATTTCCGATCATGCTAAAAAAATCCTAATTTCCCGCTTCGCCAAACCATGACAGGTCTGGAACGTTTCCTTTAAGGAAATTACATACCGGCGTAAGGTTCG
Source organism: uncultured Saprospiraceae bacterium (assembly GCA_964632995.1). Lineage (GTDB taxonomy): Bacteria > Bacteroidota > Bacteroidia > Chitinophagales > Saprospiraceae > CAZWDL01. The sequence goes on along the minus strand of CAZWDL010000013.1, from coordinate 41,563 downwards.
CTGGTTCATAATCGCAATAAAGCCATGTCTTATTTAAAAACGGAAGAATTCGGCCGGAAAGTAACCGGCAAACTGATTGAAAACTACGAGACTATCCTCCGCGAGTTGGGAGAGAATCCTGAGCGGGAAGGCCTTGCCAAAACGCCTGAGCGGGCGGCCAAAGCAATGCAATTCCTCACCCAGGGCTACGAGCAGGACGCCGAGTCTATACTCCGCTCCGCCATGTTCCGCGAGGAATACAGCGAGATGGTGCTGGTCAAGGATATCGAACTGTACTCTCTTTGTGAGCACCACATGCTGCCATTTTTTGGAAAGGCCCATGTGGCGTATATTCCCAACGGCTACATCGTAGGCCTGAGCAAGATCGCCCGCATCGTCGATGTTTTCGCGCGCCGTTTGCAGGTGCAGGAACGCATGACTGATCAAATCGTCAAGAGCCTGGACCAGACGCTGAATCCGCTGGGGGTTGCAGTTGTGATCGAAGCCCGGCACATGTGTATGATGATGCGCGGGGTGCAAAAGCAGAATTCCCTGACGACCACCTCGGCCTTCACCGGCGAATTTCAGCGGGTAGAGACGCGGAGTGAGTTTCTGAATCTGATCGGATCGAAACTACACTGATAGATAGAAAATGGTATTTACTTTTTAAGGTCTATTCCAGGTAAAGTGCTGTAGAGCAGGGTTCACTTAATCCTGTCAATCCTTTCCTCCTTTAATTGAAAAAAAGTATTATAGTCTAAACAGACAAACGACAAAACCAATTTGCATGAAAGCTTATGTATTTCCCGGGCAGGCTTCTCAATTTGAAGGAATGGGGAAAGACCTGTATGAGTCTTCCGATTTGGGGCAGCAACTGTTTGAACAAGCTAATGAAATGCTGGGGTTTCGGATCACCGATGTGATGTTCAAAGGCAGTGCTGAGGACCTCAAGCAGACCAAAGTCACGCAGCCGGCTGTTTTCCTGCATTCCATCGTCAAGGCGAAGATGGCGGGCGATGACTTTCGACCCGATTGCGTCGCGGGCCACTCGCTCGGTGAGTTTTCCGCCCTGGTTGCAGCCGGATCGTTGAACTTCGAGGACGGACTGCGGCTGGTGCAGCAGCGGGCCATGGCCATGCAAAAGGCCTGCGAAGCGGTTGAAAGTACCATGGCCGCCATCATCGAATTGGACGATGAAGTTGTAGAGAAAGTTTGTGATGAAATTGACGAGCTGGTCGTGCCGGCCAACTACAACTGCCCGGGGCAGCTGGTTATCTCGGGAACGGTAGAAGGCATCAATAAAGCTGTAGATAAGCTGCAGGCTGCGGGTGCCCGCAGGGCCATCGTGCTGCCGGTAGGCGGCGCCTTCCACTCGCCGCTGATGCAACCGGCCAAGGAAGAGCTGCAGGCCGCTATTGCGGGTACGCAATTCGTTGCGCCGCGCTGCCCCATCTACCAGAATGTCAGCGCCCGTGCGGAAACGGAACCGGCGGCTATCCGGCAAAATCTGATCGATCAGCTGACCTCGCCCGTGCGCTGGACACAGACCATGCGGCAGATGATCGAAGACGGCGTTGAGGAATTTATCGAAGTAGGAGGAACAGGGAAAACCCTGCAGGGTTTTGTTAAAAAAATCGACCGGCAATTCCCGACTTCGGCGCTGTAGTCGATTGACGGCGCGACTCCGGGGCACCTCGTCATTTAAATATTCTCGGCTTACTTGGTGCAGAAATTTTATTTTTTCATTTTTAGCTTGCATTTTAGAATCGGTCGACATAACAGCAATACAATATTTTGCCATGGTGAGTAATGAGATCAAAAACGGAAAGGTGCTGCTTGCAGAGCCCTTCATGCTGGATCCTAACTTTAAGCGTTCCGCTGTACTGTTGTGCGAGCATAATGAGGAAGGAAGTCTGGGGTTCATCATGAACAAACCCCTCAATATGCAGATCGATGAACTGATTGAAGATTTCCCGGAATTTGAAGCCGAAGTATTTTTCGGCGGGCCGGTGCAAACCGACACCATTCATTACGTGCACAATGTCGGGGATCTGCTGGAGGAAAGTGTTCCGGTGGTTGACGGCGTGTATTGGGGCGGTGATTTTGAGAAACTCAAATTCCTTATCGATTCTCAGCTCATCCTGCCTCACAACATCCGTTTCTTCGTCGGTTACTCGGGCTGGTCGGAAGGCCAATTGATGGATGAAATGACTTACGGCTCCTGGGTGCTCGCCGATATGGACCCCAACTACCTGTTTAAATCCAGACCCAAACAACTCTGGCGTCAGGTGATGTACAACAAGGGCGACGCCTATACGGTCATCGCCCAAATGCCGGAGGCGCCTTCGTGGAACTGAATAGAGGAAGAGAGACTAAATATTCTGTTTGTGAGAAGTGCGACCTGAGGAGTTTAGTTTAGCGCTTCGCCCTTCCCCGACACTACGTGTACGGGGCAAGTTGGGCTCACGGTTAAGAAGGTCTGAAAATGATACTCCCGTTTTCAGACCTTCTTAACTTCTAAACCAGCCGCCCCAGCAGGGGCGGTGGCTAAACTTCTAAACTTATTTAACCTTCGACATTTTTCACTTCCACGCTCACCTCTGAAAGCTGCTCCTGCACCGGCTGCACCGGTGCTTGCATAAGCATTTCCATAAGGCTGTCCCGCACCGCTTCAAAGCGGGGCATATCATCAGCCGGTAGCGGTTCCGGGGGCGGGAAGCTCAGGCGCAGGTGATTGACCTGCCGGCCGTTTTTCCAGAAGCGGAAACACACGTGCGGGCCGGTCGCCAGCCCGGTAGAACCGACGTAGCCGATTACGTCTCCCTGACGAACATGCACGCCCGGTTTTATGCCTGAGGCGAATTTTTGCATGTGAAGATATTGTGTCTCGTAAGTGCCGTCATGGCGTATCTTGACGAAGTTGCCGTTACCCTTGGTATAAGAGGCCCGGCTGACGACGCCGTCACCCACCGCGTAGATCTCGGTACCGTAGGGCGCCGCATAATCGGTGCCCAGGTGCGGCCGCACGCGCTTGAGGATAGGATGATAGCGGTTGAGGTTGTAGTGCGAAGAAATGCGGGAGTACTTCACCGGCGCTTTGAGGAAACCCTTGTTCATCGGCCTTCCTTCCAGGTCGTAGTAGCCGGGGTTTTCCGTATCTTCGAAGTATACGGCGTAGAATTCCTTATCGTAGTTTTTATAATAGGCGGCATGGACCTCCCCAACACCGACCTCTTCACCTTCGATGTAGTGCTGGTCGAAAACCAGACGGAACTGGTCGCCCTTTTGTATATGGTGGAAATCGATCGACCACTGCAGGGCGTTCTCCATCTTGTCGGTGATCTCGTAGCTCAGCCCGTTGTCAACCATGGCATTCCACAGCGAGGATTCAATAGTGCCGCCGGCCGTACGGACCTGGGTGTCGATCTTTCGCTTCTGACGCCAAACCTTGAGGTCCTCTTTGAGTTCGAAGACCACATACTCGTACACCGAAGGCTCGTAGATAAAGTAATCAGCGCTTTCGGTGCTGTCTTTTTTCAGAATGGTGTAGGGTTTACCGACCCGGATATCTTTAACGTCGAAGACATCCCGGGCGTTGCGTGCCAGCTGATCGATCGTGGCGTAGTCGACCCCGTGATTTTTTAACAGCTCTCCAAGATAACTGCCCGGCTGTATGTCGCCTTCAGCAACCTGGAAAGTGTCCAAGGCAAAGCCGTAACGAAGGTTAGGCTCGACCACAGGGAATGCAGCCAGCTCTACTGCTTCATCAGCGTACATGACGGAAGCACGCAGATTCCGGGACTCGGATGGGAAAAACATCAGAACGGCGCCGAGCGCGAAGGCGGAGAAGAAGACAATCAGGTAAACAGGTTTTTCAATTAGCGTCTGAAACGCTTTTCTCATAGCTTGAAAGGGTTCGGATAGATCCACTGCTCAATGATTTGGGTTATAAAATAAGCCGACCCGATACATTGCAATGCATCATTTCCCGTGGGGGGGAGTAGTGGCTTTTAGTTTTATTCTCCTTGACAAATGTCAAAGAATCGTATTGTCTAACCATTGAATAGCCACAAATATAGAAGTCTGTTTGGAGCCGGCATAACTATTTTGGCAAAAAATGCCCTTTCCCCAATTAGATTTGGAAAAACTAGATGCTTAATGCTAGCATCCAGGTATCCGGTATTTAGCATTTTCGTACCTTTGCCGAAAATTCAATACAGGTCAATGAGCGATCAGTACAAATACGATAAGCGAGGGGTTTCGGCGACGAAAGACGAAGTGCACGCCGCTATCCGCCATTTGGATAAAGGTCTTTATCCGCATGCTTTCTGTAAAATCATCCCCGATATTGTAGCAGGTGATCCAGACTATTGCAACCTCATGCACGCCGATACGGCGGGCACCAAAACCAGCCTGGCTTATCTGTACTGGAAAGAAACAGGAGACATCAATGTCTGGACCGGTATCGCACAGGACGCTATTGTGATGAATCTGGACGACATGGCCTGTGTGGGCTGTTATAAGGATATCGTTCTGAGCTCCACCATCGGCCGGAATAAAAATCTGATTTCCGGCGAGGTAATCAGCACCCTTATCAACGCGGCGCAGGATTTTCTGGACGGGCTCCGGGAGTACGGTATTGAGGTGCATATGGCTGGTGGTGAAACCGCCGATGTAGGGGATATTGTGCGCACGATTGATGTGGGGTATACCGCTTTTGCAAGAATGAAGCGCTCTGAGGTGTTGGTAAATAATATTCAGGCCGGTGATGTGATCGTGGGGCTGGCCTCCTTTGGTCAGGCCAAATACGAGGATCGCTACAACGGTGGCATGGGCAGCAACGGGCTTACCTCCGCCCGACACGATGTGCTGCACCACCAGTACGCTGAAAAATATCCCGATTCCTACGATCCGAATACCCCCGGCGAAGTGATCTATGTGGGCAGTAAAAAACTGACGGATACGATGGAGATAGACGGGAAGCCCTTGACCATCGGGCAGCTCATCCTGTCGCCCACCCGTACCTACATGCCTCTTATCAAGCAGTTGCTGGACGCGCATCGCGCTCAGGTGCACGGCATGATCCACAATACCGGCGGCGGGCAAACCAAGGTGCTAAAGTTCGCCGAAGCGAAACGGATCATCAAAAACGACCTTTTTGATTTGCCGCCCTTGTTCCAGTTGATACAGCAGGAATCGGGAACGGGCTGGAAGGAAATGTATCAGGTGTTCAACATGGGCCACCGCCTGGAAGTTTATTTGCCGGAAGGCGAAGCTCAAAGAGTGATTGACCTGGCCGCCGCCTTTGATATCGACGCTAAAGTGATCGGAAGGGTAGAGGAGGCCTCCGAAACCAGTGTGCGCATCGAATCGCCCTACGGCAAATTCGAATATAAGTAACCCATTGTTAATGAAGTACGGTCGGCCTACGAGTCTTCCACTCACACCAGGTGAAGCGAAAAACGCAAGCTGTCTTGTCCTTTCCTGTTGCCTTCCTACTTTCAACCATTCACTATGAAACGACTCAGCCGGCAGGAAAAAGCCGACGCGATTGCAGCAATATTGGAAGAACTTTATCCACAAACCCCCATTCCGCTCGATCACCAGGATGCCTATACCTTGCTGGTGGCCGTTCTGCTTTCGGCGCAGTGCACTGATGAGCGGGTCAATCGCATTACACCCTATCTCTTCGAGCAGGCCGCCACCCCCTCGGAAATGATCCGCCTCGATGTGGAGGAGATCCGCGAAATTATCCGGCCCTGCGGACTGGCGCCCCGCAAATCTAAGGCTATTTCCGATCTGTCAAATATCCTGCTCGAACAGCATGGCGGTGAAGTACCGCAGCGCTTTGAAGACCTGGAAGCCCTGCCCGGCGTCGGCCATAAAACCGCCTCGGTCGTTATGAGCCAGGCTTTCGGTCATCCCGCTTTCCCCGTCGATACCCACATCCACCGGCTCGCTTATCGCTGGACGCTGAGCACCGGCAAAAACGTAGAGAAAACCGAGCGCGACCTCAAAAAGGCGTTTCCCAGGGAAAAATGGAACAAACTCCACCTCCAGATCATCTTTTTCGGCCGGGAATACTGCCCCGCCCGCGGCCACAATCCTCGCGCCTGCCCGATCTGCAGCAAGTACGGGCGGCGGTCGATGTTCAAGTAATTTCGAATGAAGAGAGATTTCGGCAATCCCTATATTAAAAAGGATACCCCAGTCCAATGTTGTAGTTCACATCCCCCAGGCTCCATTTGCTGAAATCGGTCCAGTAATCTCCTTCGGAGACGGCGCCGTTGGAGACGCGCAGCGGGAAGGGATTGCGCATGCGTACCCCCATATCCAGCCGGAAGATAAAGTAGGTAAAATCAAATCGTATTCCCAGGCCTGAGCTCAGAGCCATCTGTTTATAGAAAGGTGCGGCGCGGGAGCGGGTGGCATCGCTGCAGAGGGGGCCGGGGTCGCTGAAGCGGAATTGGGAGCCGCAGCGGTCGGGGTCCTCCTGCAGGGTCCAGATGTTGCCCCCGTCGAGGAATAAAGCGCCTTTAATCTGCCAGAAGATGTTGAAGCGGTACTCCAGGTTGAATTCCAGCTTGATATCCCCGGTTTGGTAGAAGAGCAGGCGGTTTTGGGTGGAGTTGATATTGAAGAGCGTATCTTCGTAGCCGCCGGGCCCCAGGCTGCGTGCGGGCCAGCCCCGGATACTGCTGGGGCCTCCGACGTAGAACTGCTTGACATAAGGAACATCAGAGGTAAACCCGAAAGGCATGGCCAGACCGATAGCGGCGCGGGCGGCAAAGCTGTTTTTGTTATTAAATTGTTTGTAGAAACGAAGGTCGACATCCCCTTTGACGTATTGTGAGAAATCCGAATTGCCCAGCTTTAACGTATCCGGCTCCGAAGCCAGCGCATTGTACAGGTTGTTACCGGCCCAGACTTCCGCACCGGCTACTTCAAAGTGGGTACCCAGGAAATGAGAAACTCCGTAGCGGTTGCTGCGACTGGTGTAAAGATAGTCGAAGTCGCGCAGCAGCAGGCTGACGAACAACTGCTGACCAAAGCTTCGGGCCAGGAAGGGGTTGGAGTCCAGGATATCCTCGAAGGCCTCTTCGGTGAAGGGCCGCAGAAAATCAATACCCACATGATTAATGATGTAGCGGTGGTTCGTCCGTTGCAGGTCGAAGCCGTATAAGGCATTGAAAAGGTTGTAGCGGTAAAAATCGAGCAGCAACAGATAATTGTAGCTGGCCGAAAGCCGGGTAGCGGCGCTTTCGTCGAGCAAGGTGTAAAAATCACGACCGGCCCGTCTTTTCTTTTCGCTGCCAAAGAGCTTGCCCAGCCCTTTCCAGACCTGGAAGTAATCCAGGAATTTTGGAAAATACAATTCACTCTGCAGACGCAGGTCTACAGTGTTGAAAAAGGTGGAGTCGTTGATGCTGCTGGGGTTCACTTCGATACCCGCGCTGAGGTTACTGGTCAGTAGCTCCGCTCCGTTGAAGAGGTTGCGGTTTTTGATGGAGGGACTAACGGAAATACCGATGAGGTCGCCGGAAGCAGAAGAAGTACTCCGGTTAGTATAGTTGAGCTCAAAATCGACGCCTACCTCCAGTCTGGGATTCATCGTGAGTTCAATGCGGAAATCGAGCAGGTCGGGCTGCAGACTGTCTACCTCCTGCTTGATGCGTACGAAACGGAAAACGCCCAGCGAGGACAGGGAGCGGTTGGTTTTATCGTAATCTTCCTGCCGGTAGAGGTTGCCTTTTTTGAGGTAGAGCGCGTCTATCAAAGTTTGAGGTTTAACCCGGAACTCCGTGTTGGGCGTTCGGAATAGCACGCCCTGAATGATCGTATCGCGCAGTTCCGACTTCGGTCGAAGCGGATCGTAATCGGGGTAGATCGTGATATCGCCCACGTAATATTCCTGATGCAGACTGTCGTCAAGGGGCGGTAAGACTTCCAGGTAAAGATTGGCCCGGTTGGATTTCAGAGTGGTGTCGGCTTCCAGCGGCGCGATGTAGTTAGGGAGAAAAAAGGCGAAGCCACTGTTGCGCATGCGCCGGGTGATACGCTCTTTTTCTCTCTCATAGAGGGTTCCATCCACGCCTTCTCCTTTTTTGAGTACCGATTCTTCTTGGGCGCGTCGTAGTAACCGGGCTACCTGAGGATCTTTGCTGTAAAAAAAGGTGGAGTCGATAATTAGCTGGCTGCCGGGATCCACATAGTAAGTGACGCTGATTTTATTCCGTCTTTTGTTGATGGATTCCCCATAGACCACCTCCGCATTGAAGTAGCCCCGGTATTGCATGTACAGCTCCATGGCTTCCACGGTGGCTTGTGTAAGCTCCTCGTTGTAGATGGCCGGCGTTTCGGCGATCACGCGGCGCACCCAGCGGTCGAGCTTGGTGGTGTCTTGAGTCCGGTTGGTTTTATAATAGAACCACTCGCGGGGAATAAAGAAAAAATTGCTGTTTGGGGTTTGTTTATGAAGGGTAGAGAGGTCGTATTTTAATTTGCCTTTATTTTTTACTTTTTTGTCTCCCCTGAATTTAATGTCGTTCTTTACCAGGAGCAGTTCATCGGCCTCGAGGAATTTCGTTGCATTACAGGAGAATAGGCCTGCCGATAGCAGGAGCAACCATAAACCAGATGTCAAGAGGTTAAAACGCATGTTGATTCAATAAGCAAAAATATGGCCTTGTCAAAAACTAGTATCAAGTGGCTCCGGTCCCTTCAACGGAAGAAGTTCAGGCAAAAGTATAACAAATTCGTAGTCGAAGGGGACAAAATGGTGACCGAATTATTAGACCAGCAAGAAGTAGCCATTGAGGCCTTATACGCTTTGCCGGACTGGTTGCGGGAGCGTAGTCCTGCACGGATCTTGCCGGAAGAAAAAATTCATGAGATCAGCCCCGGCGAACTCAAAAAGATCAGCAGCCTGACCACCCCTAATCAGGTACTGGCAGTTGCAGACATACCCGGATGGGACATCCGCCGGGAAAGTCTGGAAACAAATTACGCTCTCTATCTCGACGGCATTCGCGACCCCGGAAACCTGGGGACCATCTTGCGAATTGCCGACTGGTTTGGGATCCGCAATGTGTACTGTTCGGTGGATTGTGCGGATGTTTATAATCCCAAAGTAATTCAAGCCTCCATGGGGGCTTTTATGCGGGTCCGCGCAGTTATCGCCTCACTCCCCGAATTGCTGAAAAACCGGCCCGCGCTTCCTGTTCTGGGCGCTGTGCTCGAGGGAGAGGACGTCTTTGAAACCCCTCTACCGGGACACGGGCTGATGATCATCGGCAACGAAGCGCAGGGGATCTCTTCGACGCTACTGCCCCGCTTGACCCATCGCCTTCGTATACCGGCTGGCCCCGGCGGCGGCGCCGAGTCACTCAACGCCGCGGTAGCGACGGGAATTATCAGCGCTGTGTTGCGCTACCGGCAACGGCGGGAAGGAGAAAATAAGGAGTAGGACCAGGGACCGGAACGTTAAACTTTTAAACTATGCGATGGTAACGTTTCGCTGAGCTCACGAAAAGATCACTGCACAGAGGACGCGGAGAAGGCTGAGTTCGCGCAGAGAGAGGTAAAAACAGCACTCTGTGCGAGCTCGGCGCATTCCGCGAGATCGGGGGTGAATAAACCGGTAAACTTTAAACGCTACAGATATTTCTGCAGCGCCCGCTCAATCTGAGCCGCGCCCCGCAGTCCGATCTCTGCAATCTTGCCTTCGCGATCAATGAGGAAGGTCTTGGGAATACCCCGTACACCGTAGGTAGCGGCCGGCGCCGATTCCCACTTCTTGAGATCGCTGACATGGTTTTCCCAGATCAGTCCGTCCTGCTCGATAGCCCCGACCCAGCGATCGCGGGAGCGATCAATCATTTTTTGTACCTGTTCTTCGGAAGAAAACCGGGCCTTGCTGCGAGAGTCCAGTCCGTCAAGTGATACGCTGAAGACGGTAAAGCCCTGGTCCTTGTATTTCTTGTATACTTCCACCACATTGGGATTTTCGCGGCGGCAGGGGCCGCACCAGCTGGCCCAGAAGTCGAGTAAAACGATTTTTCCTTTCAAATCGGAGAGGGCGTAGCGCTCGCCATTGGGGCCGGAAAGCTCGATATCGGGAGCGGGTTGGCCTACCTTGATGCGCTCGTTGGCCATGCGGGCCTGGTACTGTGTTTCTACCGCGGAGATGAATTTGCTGTACTCAGAAGCCATTTCCGAGTCGGGGTGGGCGGCCGCCAGTTTGGATTGGGCCGCCTTATGAATATCGAGGAACTCACCACGCGGGCCCAAGGCCTGATAGGCCACAAAGGCGCCCATGGCGGCATTCCGAGTAGTATCGATGAAGTTGTTGATGTCTTCCGAACTGTATTCCCGTTTAAGAAGCCCTTGCATGAATTGGACGAAGGCCCGGGTGTCATCACTGCCGCTGACCTCGAAATCGTAGTTCTGCAGCGTACTCAGGTCCCCTTGCATTTCGAGGAGCCCTTCGGAGCCGTCGAGGACAAACTGAACGCGCTTGGCGCCGATACGCAGGTTGTAAACGCCGGCCTCCAGACCTTCGGGAAAGGCGATTTCAAAATGCCCGGAACCATCGATGTCAGCTTTGTCGAGCACGCTATTGGCCTTACCGATGATGACGCGGTCGACAAAAATCTGCAGGTTGGCGGCATTTTCAATATCACCCTGGATGACTGTTCCCTCCACTTTTTGGTTACATTGCCAGGTCGTCAGCGCAATGAACAACAGTAAGGGGAGCTTGAAAATAGTTCTCATGTTCATACGGATTTGATTTGTTTAGCACGGTTTATGATATGGACGCAAAATATACGCATCTTTCCGAAAATTATTGTCAGCCCTGCCCCTGAATCCCTCTTTCTTTAATGCGACATATCCGGGTATAGCGGCTAAGGGTCCGCCCTGCGACACAATACCTCCCGGATGTGCCGGTAAGCTATTGCTTTGCCTGGCTGACGAGCAGGAATACAAAGATAATATTATTACTTTGGAAAGAACAAGCCCGGACCTTAGCGAAGGAGGTTGTTGATCCAGAAAAACAATACGAGGTAGATCCAAAGGCCGTCAATGAAATGCCAGTAAATAGTTAAAAGGCGGAGCTTCAGCCGTTTTTCCGGATCGGAAAAATAGACGAGTACGCTCACCGGTTCTTTCATGCGCTTGTAAGCCTGCCAGAGAAAAACGCCCAGAAAGGGCAGCCCGGCAATGACGTGAGCAAAGTGCAACCCGGAGATGACGTAAAGATAGGAGGCGGAATTGTCCGTATGAATGAATATTTCCTGGGTGAAAAGTTGCCGCCATCCGATAAACTGGACGATGAGAAAAAGGACCGACAAGATCATGGTAGCGATTAACGCCTGTTGGTATTGCCGGGTGTTATCGGCTTTGAACGAACGTTTGGCCCAGATGAGCGTGCCGCTGCTGCCGATCAGGATCAGCGTGTTGAATAAAAAGATGGGCGGTAATTGTACCGGCGGCAGATCACTTTGCATCCTGGTGTAAATAAAGGCTACTGAGAAAGCCAAAAACAAGGCTGTAATACTGAACAGCACCAGAAATAACAACACATTGTAAGGGTGAAAAGCAAAGTTGCTGTATTCTTTGTAAGCTTCTTCCTTCCGCATCTTGTCGTTTGGCGTATCAGTCATATTGGATGGTTCAAATAGGATTCGCCGGATGGCCGGCGTCGTTTGTTTCTTGCTGCACTGCTGCATCGCTTGCTGCAGTATTTCACCTCCCCCCAACAAGAAGCCCACTTTTTACGCCAGCGAAAAGGACGGGCGCAATGGGCGCATATTTTCTCCGGCAAATGGCTTTTCTTTTTCTGTTTTGGCAAAACTAGCTGATTTTTTCACACGGGGGTAACAATTAATACCTGACTTGGTTTGACAGGACGGCTGATTTAATCCGGGTTAAGGAAATGATTTGTGCAGCGAAGCGTTCATACCTTGTATTCCAATTAGATACAGAATCCCTATCTTCGCTTCCTATGAAGCAGTGTCATCAGTGTGGAACAATGCTCCCCGATGCGGCCCGGTATTGCAGTCACTGTGGGGCGCCGCAGATTCATTTTGTAGGATCGGCGACCCGGGAGCAGCTGGACCTGGAAGCGGCTCTGGGACCGCAATTGCAACAGCAATTTTTCGCGCGCCTGCGGGCGCAGGTCGCGGAAGAACAACCCGAAACTCCGGTGGACGCTTACTTCAAACGCCTGCAGGAGTGTGAGTTTATAAATACCGTGCAATTGCGCGTAGAGCAACTGTCCGAAGAAATCCGCCGGGCGGTAGCGACATATGGGGTGGATCGTGTACGTATTCAGCTTTTGATTGGCCTCAGCTTTGACGAACTGCTCGACTTCTTCCTCATCCATTATTGCCGGGACATTAATACAATTCAGTTACCGCCGGCTATCCTCAAGTATCAGGGAAAAGGCCTGGAAGAAGTCGACCTTCACCGTACCATATTGGATTATCTGGATTTTGAACATGAAGACGAGCAGGTCTATTTCTTATCCGAATTTCTCACCCTTCCCCCGGAACTGCTGCGAAATGCCGGAAAAAACTTCCTCTTTCCGGAAAAAAATGAACGCATTTTCTTTATCTGTGATCAAAGTCTGCTGGGCACTTGCCGCGAGGGATTTGCCTTTACCGAAAAGGCCTTGTACTGGAAAGCGCATCTGCAGAAAGCCCGCCAGCTTACCTACCCGCGAATAAAGACCGTCCGGCGTGAAAAAGACTGGATCACTATCAACGGCCACTTTTTCAATGTCAACCCTTCCCTCAATGTCAAAGTGCTCAAGCTGATGCGCAGGCTGAAGAGGTGGTTCGGTTGATAAAGCGGGACTTCTGGTCCCGTAATTTCCTCGCTTCAGGCTGCTGTTTACGGAATTAAGAGGAAATAGTCGAGTGTCCATGCCCGATACTCAAACCCTACCCCCCAACTTCCCCTTCATAATCCTCCACTCTTTTTCCTACCCGAAGAGCGAAGACAAAGAGGATGGCGATGCCTGCCAGGAGCAGCAAAATACAGATCAGCCACCCGCCGCCGAGATAGGTTGACAAACCGCCGGCAGTGATGGCCACAGCGCCGACCGTCAGGGCGTAAGGCAGCTGCGTACGTACGTGATCGATGTGATTACAGTCGGAGGCCAGTGAGCTGAGGATAGTGGTATCGGAAATCGGGGAACAATGATCGCCCATTACAGAAGCGGCGAGAACGACGGCGATGACGTTGAGCAGGATCTCCAGTGAGATATCCGGATCGATGCCCTGCGTGCGGCAGATGGCCCAGGTAGTTGGAATAGCAATGGGGTAGAGGATAGCCATGGTGCTCCAACTGGAACCGGTAGAGAAGGAAATGGTCGCGGCCAGGATGAAGATGATGACCGGCATCAGGTAAGGGTTGATGCTGTTCTGCAGCGCCAGGGTCAGGTAAGTGGCCGTATGCAGCTCTTCTGTCGTAGCGGCGAGCGACCAGGCCAGTGTCAGAATGATCAGCGCCGGAAGCATAGTCTTGAACCCGGTGATCAGGCTGTTGATTGTTTCGATCAGCGTCATGATACGGCCGGCCAGCGTCAGGATGATGGCCAGCAGGACACCCGACAGCGAAGACCATAGCAGGGCTACGTAAGAATCGGCATTGCCGATGAGCTTGCCTACTTTCAGCAGAAAACTGGGCTCTTCACCGGCCAGCACGGGGCCCATATTAGCCCAGATGGTCCCCCAGCTTTGGGAAGGAAGGCTTATTCCATTGGCAATCAGTTCATTGTAAGTGGCTGAGAAACCGGTGTCAACCAGCCCAAATATGGTCATCAGGATGACTAAAAGAACGGGAAGGAAAGCATTGTACCAGCGGATAGGGGCGCCCTCGACGGGATCGAGGTCTTCGAGCTCGTTGCCGCCTCCTTTTGCCGAAAGGCTGGAAAGGACCTCCCCGGTGTGGCGGGCGCGGACCTCAGCCTGGTACATTTGCCCGTAGTCGCGGCGCAGAAAAACCAGAATAAGAATGAAAATCAGCGTAAGTACGGGATAAAAAGAATACTTCAGAGAATTGATGAAAATGGCGTAGGCGGTCATATCGAAATCAAAACCGCGCAGGGTTTCCACGCCGTCGTCTATATAGCCCAGCTCCGCGCCGATCCAGGTGGTGATGAAGGCGACGGCCGCCACCGGAGCAGCTGTACTGTCGACGATATAAGCCAGCTTTTCCCGGGAGATGTGAAACTTGTCCGTCACCGATCGCATAGTATTACCGACGATAAGGGTATTGGCATAGTCGTCAAAAAAGATAGCCACGCCCAGTAGCCAGGTGATAAACTGGGCACTGCGGGCCGATTGGGCATATCGCGACAGGGAAGCCACCACGCCCGCCATGCCGCCGTTGCGCGAAATGATTGCTACCATTCCACCGATAAACAGGGAAAAGACGATAACCGACAAATGCCCGCTGTCGTTGAGCGCGCTGATGACGTACTTTTCCACTACCTGCAGGAAAGACAAGACCAGGTAGTACAGGGAGTCGACCCGCATGCCGCCGGCGATAAAGGCGCCGGCCCATACGCCGACAAAAAGCGAGACGACGACTTCCCGGAACATCAGCGCGAGTAATATGGCGAGCAAAGGCGGTACAATGGAGAGCCACAGGGCAATGCGGCGCACCCGGAACCCGTCGTCGGCCCGGGCAATGTGGTATAGTCGATAGCCTTCCTGGCTTTCAATCAGCAACAGTTCTCCCCGGTCGGTCGTTTCAAAGGGATAGACGGCCTGGCCATCGCGAAACTGCAGGGCCACCGGTTCCCGGTTGATCCTTATATTTGCGGCGCCTTGCCTGTCTTCAGCATTAAAAATCAGCTGCCCTTCTTCAGTACTGAGCAAATAGCGTTCCAGGGCAGTTTCAAAAGTGGATGCGCTGTCGGTTTGCGTGAAGACAGAGAAGGGCAGGAAAAAGATAAGCAGCCCTGTGATCCAGCAAAGGTTTTTCATTTTGTAAGGTTGTTAGTATTATCGGCAGGCCATAAAAAAAGATATTCTGAATTTGCCGTCCAGCGAAGAAACAAATAATTCACTAAAAATCGAACTGAAGTATGCGGAGCAGGAAGTATATCTCCTTCTTTTTCTTTCTACTGACAAGCTCAACCGGCGTCCTGCCGGCGCAGTCTTTTGAGCGTTTGTCCGTTCCCTTCGTACAAAACGAAGAACCGCTGCCTCTGGCCCTGACGGGAGGGCTGAACAACCCCCAACTATCGGCGGTCGACTTCAACGGTGATGGGGTGCAGGACCTCTACCTGTTCGATCGCAGCGGCCAGGTCCACCTGCCCTTTGTTCGCCAAAATAATCGCTGGGTCTTCGCACCAAAATATGCCCAATACTTTCCCGATATACAAAACTGGATACTCCTGCGCGATTACAACCGGGACGGCGCAGCCGATATTTTTGCCTATTCAGATGTACCCGGCATTGGTGGCATTAAGGTATATACCGGGTTTTACGAGGACGGACACCTGGCTTTCCGCCGCTTTTCTTTCCCCGATCCGAACAACATCATTTATTTTTACCTGCCCGGCGGCGGCCGCACCCAGCTTTTTGTCAGCAATATCGACTACCCGGCTGTAGATGACCTGGACTGTGACGGCGACCTCGATGTGCTGACTTTCAACGCGGCGGGCGGCTACATCGAACTCTACCAGAACCAGTCAGTTGAACGAGCTTATGGCCTCGACAGCCTGATCTTCGAGCTGGGTGACGACTGCTGGGGCGGGGTGTTCGAAAGCGGCATCACCCCGGAGGTCGATCTGGCCGATAACCCGGGAGCGTGTGCCACGGCCCTTGACGGCCGCCCTCCGGTCAGCGTACGCCACGCGGGATCTACCTTGCTGACTTTTGATGCCGACGGCGACGATGACCGGGAGCTGCTGCTCGGCGACCTGTCTTTTCCGGCTGTCAATTTCCTGCATAACGGCGGAACTTGTACCCAAGCCTGGATTGATGAGCAGAACCTCAATTTTCCGAGTGAACGTCCGGTAAACCTGCCCTTCTTTCCGGCGGCTTTTTACCTGGATCTGAACGGCGATGGAGAAAAGGATCTGGCCGTAAGCCCCAATGCCCGACAGGAGTCGGAAAACAAAGAGGTGATCTGGTACTATGAAAATGTAGGCAACACCGGCGTTCCACGCTTCGAATTCCGGCAAACCGATTTTCTCGCTGACCAGATGCTCGACCTGGGCTTCGGTGCGCATCCCGCTTTTGTGGACTATAACGCTGACGGATTGACCGACCTGATCATCGGCAACGGCTTTCGTTTTAATGAACCGGGCGAGCGACCGGCATCCTTGTTCCTTTTCGAAAATACCGGTACCCCCTCACAACCCCGCTACGAACTGGTTGATGAGGATTACCTGGGCCTTTCCCGCTTTAATCCGGAGCATTACCAATATGCGCCGGCTTTCGGCGATCTCGACGGGGACGGCGATCTCGATATTCTGGTAGGAGAGGAGCAGGGAGGCTTGTTCTACGCCGAGAACGTCGGGGGGACGGGGCGTCCCTTGCAATTCGGCCCCTGGCAGTATCCTTTTCAGGGCATTGACGTGGGCCTGAGCAGCACGCCGGCAATAGCAGACCTCAACGGTGACGGCCTGCACGATATCATCGCGGGGGAGCGCAACGGCAACATCAATTATTTCCAAAATCAGGGAGCTGCCGGTAATCCGTCTTTCGAAGCGGACCCGGAGGTCGGCCCGAATACTTTTTTCCTCGGCCAGGTAGACACCCGCATTCCGGGGTCCACCGTCGGGTTCAGCGCCCCGGTCCTGCTCAGACAGGGGGATAATCCCTTGTTGCTTACAGGAACGGATGAAGGTAAGGTCGAGCTGTACGGAGCTGTAGAGGGCAATCTCTACAATGCATTCACCCTGACCAATCCCGACTGGGGCCGGATCCGGGAAGGGTTTCGCAGCCATCCGGCGCTGGCCGATATCGACCGGGACGGATGGCTTGAGCTGGCCGTGGGGAACGCCAGAGGCGGCATCGCCCTGTACCAGACCAGCCTGCAGTCAGACCTGATGGTGGCGGCCGATCAACCGGTACAGCGATTTGATTTCCGCCTTCTGCCCAACCCCGCCATGGATAGAGTGACCATCACGCTGGAAGGAAACCGGGCGGATGCCCGGGAGAAAAGAGCTACCCTGCTCAACAGCGCCGGAATGCGCGTGCTGGAACAGTCCTGGACGGGCCCTTCGCTTTCGCTAAAGGTGTCTTCGCTGCCCCCCGGCGTCTACTTTGTCAAAATCCAGGTGGAAGAAGCGGTAATAGTCAAGAAGTTAGTATTGTCCAATTAAAAGAAGGGAAAGGCATATTTCTTATTTCCTCAATGCCCCTCCCGCGGTCCGAACAGCAGCGTCCCGATGCGCACCATTGTGCTGCCCTCTTCCAGGGCGATGTGGTAATCACCGGACATGCCCATAGAGATTTCGCGAAAGCTGTCCTGCCCGGCAAAGAATCCGGTCTTTAAGGCGTCGAAAATCTGCCTGAGCTGTTGGAATTCCCGCCGCACCTGTTGTTCCTCATCCGTAAAGGTAGCCATGCCCATGACGCCGCGGATGTGCACGTGTTCCATTTTTCTGAAAGGTTCTGAAGCTAACAATTCCTTTGCCGTAGGCAGGTCGAAGCCGTATTTGGATTCTTCCTCCGCTATTTTGAACTGAAGCAGACAATCGATGACCCGCTCTTCACTGCGGGCCCGCTTATTGATTTCTTTTAACAGCCGCGGACTGTCAACCGATTGGATCATATTAACAAAAGGAACGATGTATTTCACCTTATTGCGTTGCAGGTGGCCGATGAGGTGCCATTCAATATCTTCGGGTAGCTCACCATGCTTATCCACCATTTCCTGCACCCGGTTCTCACCGAAAGCCCGTTGTCCCTGTTCGTAGAGGTCCATGATATCCTCGACGGGTTTTGTTTTTGAAACGGCGATGAGCTGTGCGCCGTGAGGTTTGAGCTCTTTAATAATGGATTCCCGCGAAGTTGTTTTCTGTAGCATAAGTGTTTTGATTGATTGGATAGAACAAGTCCTGTAATCATTCCGGACTGCTCTGCGCCGGGCGCCATTCGATTCGCCGCCAGGCGACTGAAGCAGGGAAGCAGTTTACAAAACTTGGGATCAAGTTTCTTGATTTTCGAAAGAAAAACAGTTGACTGAGTGGCTTTTGTTTAAAAATTGGCTCACCGTTTGAGCCAATTTGTTAACATTTCTTTATTCGCTTTTAACACCGTTTTAGAAATAAACAGGTGCCAGGCAGCGTTTTTTAATATGTGAACAACCAATAACGACTGAAAACCCTCCCCATCATGAATAACTACCAATTTGAAAGAGCCGCCCGCCGTCGCCGCTCCAAAGCGATGATGCTTACGGTGTTGATTCATCTCCTTCTGCTGGCAGGCATCGTTTACTCCGGCAATGTAAAGCTTTCCGAAATACTTCCCGACAAAATTCAGCAAATGATAGGCGTGGACGCTCCGGCCGAAGAGGCGGTACAACCGAAGCCTTAATCCGGGTTAAGTTTTTAAAGCCATACCGGTAATAAAACGAACTTCGAATCCTGTTCTTTCTCAGAACAAGCCATGCAGTTCCGCACTCACCAGGTTTACCACTTTACCCAGATCTTCCGGGTTGCTTTCGAAGTCGATCTCATCGGAGCTGATGACTAGCAGGCGACCATCCTTGTAGTCGTTGATCCAGTTTTCGTAGCGCTCGTTGAGCCGTTTGAGATACTCCAGGCTCATGCTGCCCTCGTATTCGCGTCCGCGCATCTGTATGTGTGATACCAGGGTGGGTATGCTGGCCCGCAGGTAAATGAGCAGGTCCGGAGGCCGGATCTGGGAAGACATGGTATGGAAGAGCTCAAAATAGTTGTTGAAGTCGCGGGTTGACATCAGCCCCATGTCGTGTAGGTTGGGAGCAAAGATGTAAGCGTCTTCGTAGATGGTGCGGTCCTGGACCACGGTTTTATCCCCGTTGAGGATATTGAGGATTTGCTGATAGCGACTGTTGAGAAAGTAGATTTGCAGGTTGAAGGCCCAGCGCTGCATATCGTTGTAAAAATCGCTGAGGTAGGGATTGTTATCCGTTGACTCATAATGAACTTCCCAGCCGAAATGTCTTCCCAGCTTAGTCGTTAGCGTAGTTTTTCCCGCGCCGATGTTACCAGCGATAGCAACGTGCTTGATCTGAGGAGGAGTCTTCTCCGGACCCATGTATAGTATGTTTATTTTGTGCTTTAAAAAACGAAACGAAAATACAATTCCTTTCGGTATTACAATAAATAATGAGCAAAGTCCGGACTTTTTTAAAAAAGTTCAATTTCTGAAAGGAAGCCAAGCGGCTCATTGTAAAGTTATTATCTTTGATCGGCTATTAGACGAGAAAATAGCTACGAACTTCTAATAATTTGCTATGCAGATAGACAAGCTGTTAATTTCACGGCTCGAAGAATTAGCCCGGCTGGAGCTTTCCGAAGCGGAACGCGAAGCGTTGCGCCAGGATCTCAACCACATTCTGGAGATGGTGGAAAAATTACAGGAGTTAGACCTCGAAAATGTAGAACCCCTTGTACATGTTGGGGAGGAGGTCAACATCTGGCGCCGCGACGCCGTTAAAGGGCAGGTTAGCCGTGAGGCGGCGCTCCGAAATGCACCCGATAGCGACGGGGTCTTCTTCCGGGTACCCAAAGTGATCGATTTGTAGAATCAGAACAAGCAACCTACTCACGCCGTATGGAAAAACCAGTTATCTCCGTCAAGGAATTGAGAAAGATTTACATCATGGGGACTACGGAAGTCCGCGCTCTGCAGTCCATTACTCTGGATATTGAGCGCAATGAGTACGTCGCCCTTATGGGGCCCTCCGGTTCGGGCAAATCCACCCTGATGAACCTCATCGGCTGCCTCGATACGCCCAGCAGTGGAGAATACTGGCTCAACAACATCAACGTGAGTACCATGACGGATGCAGAGCTGGCCGAAGTGCGCAATAAGGAAATCGGATTCGTTTTCCAGACTTTCAACCTGCTGCCGCGTTTGTCGGCGCTGGATAATGTCGCACTTCCCCTCGTTTACGGTGGGGTAAGCCGAAACCGCCGCACCGAACGCGCCCGTGAAGTGCTGACCTCCGTCGGCCTCGGTGATCGCGTCGATCACAAACCCAATGAATTGTCCGGCGGCCAGCGGCAACGCGTCGCTATTGCCCGTGCGCTGGTCAACGATCCATCCATCATTCTGGCCGATGAACCCACCGGTAACCTGGACACCAAAACTTCCATCGAAATCATGGGGATCTTTGAAGAGATCCACAAAAACGGAAATACGGTGATCCTTGTAACCCACGAGCCCGATATTGCCGAACACGCCCATCGCATCGTCCGCCTTCGCGACGGACTGGTCGAAAGCGACATCCGCAATGAAAATGTGGTCAGCGCCTTCGATCCCGAGCACCGGTACAACGCTTAGAACGTGATCCTTAGTCCAGCATCGTTAAAAGCGCTATGCCCAGGCCGGCGATCATAGCCAGCAGTTTCTTCCAGGAAATTTGGTGCTGTCTGTCCCCTTCCGCTTCAAAGAGAATAGTCGTGGAAATATGTAAAAAAGAACCGACCACAATCGCCATGATGCGTTGCAGGGCGACCGGATTGACGATAAACTGCTCGCCCAGGAAAGCGCCCAGTGGAGACATCAGGGAGAAGATCACCAGACTGATCATGACAAAAGCCCGGCTGTAATCACTTTGCGACAGCAGTATGCCGAGCGCGAAGGCCGCCGGCGCTTTGTGTAAAATGATGCCGTACAGCAAATGGTTGATTTCCCCTCCGTGTTCGTGCATATGCGGATACCCGCTCAGGGGCATACCTTCAATGAAAGAGTGCAGACACAAGCCGATGAGAATCTGTATGCCGTATCCCGCTTTGGCATGTGCGTGGGCGTGTATGTGACCGTGTTCTACACCCCGGGAGAGTTGTTCAAGGATTATCTGGATGAAGAAACCGAGCAACAACCAGAGCCCCATGAGGCTATGATCTCCGGCAAAAATTCCCGGAAGCAGATGAAGCGCGGCGATACTTAGAATGTAGGCGCCGCTGAAAGAGAGAAGCAGGCGCAGGACCAGCGGTTGCTGCTGCCGGATGTGGAGCGCAATACCACCGCCAAGTAGCACTGAAGAGAAAAGCAATACATATTCCCAAATCGTCATCGAAGGTAGTTAGGCCGAGAGTTTGAATCGATCCAGACGAAGGTAAACTTTTGCCGTCAAATAGCCAATAAGCAACCCGATCACAGCGCCGCCGATCACATCCAGCGGATAATGCACCCCTACATACACCTGGGCATAGGCAATGGAGGCAGCCCATAACAGGAAAATCCAGCGGGACCACGGGTAAAAAATCCCCAGGGTCATACTCAGGAAAGTCGCCACCGCAAAGTGATTGCTGGCATGGGAAGAAGTAAAGCTGTAAGCCTTTCCGCAGCCCACCAGCAGCTTGACCTCATCCTTCATCTCAATATCGTTACAGGGACGGACGCGCTGTACGTTTTTCTTGACCACCTTGCTGCTGATCGTGTCGGCCAGAGTAACCGTCAGGGCGACGGCCAGTAGAAAATAAATAGCCCTGATCCGGAATTTCCAAACGACAAAAGCCGTCAGCAGAAGGTAGAAAGGAATCCAGAACTTCTTATTCCGCCAATATGGTAAAATAGCATCCAGCCAGGGATGATGCCATTCCCCGTTGATCAGATGAAACAGGTATTCGTCGAATTGAAGTATTTCTGTCATGGTGCGCGGGCTACCAGGATTAACCTGGGACTGGTTTTTTCATCAAAAGCATGGAGCTGATAATCGCCGTAGCTCCGGTCGATTACCAGGCCGGCCTGCTGGAACAGACGCTTAAAGTCTTCGTACCGGAAAAGCCGGACGCTTTCGCGAAAGAAGTAACTGCGTCCTGCTTCCTCAAAGTTAATGGTTTTGACGACGCGCTGCCCCTCGATTTGTTTGTCGATTTCAAACCGTATGCCCTCTACCTGCTTGGTTTCGGACCCGGTCAGGTTGTCGATAACGTATTGGGCATTAAAAAAGTCAAGGACGAAAATGCCTCCCGCTTTCAGGCCACGTGTGACATTGCGCAGGGTTCTCAGATCGTCTTTCTCCGATTCGAAATAACCAAAGCTGGTAAAAAAATTAAAAACGTAATCGTAGTAATTGACCCGAAAAAGATGGCGCATATCGTGCGTATAAAAGGAAAGCCTTTTATTTTCAAACTGCCGGGCGTATTCGATACTGCGCGTGGAGAGATCTATCCCTGTCACCTCAAAGCCTTTATCGGCCAGGTAGCGGGAATAGCGCCCTTTGCCACAGGCCAGGTCCATTACCCGGGCGCCAGGAGTAGGTTGCAACGCTTCCAGGAGCCGGTCGATAAACTGCCTGGCTTCCTCCTCATCGCGATACTGATAGAGGCGATGGTAATAGGGAGAGTCGAACCACTGCTCGTACCATTTCCGGTCAGGTTTGTTTGTCGGTTGATTCACTCGCCGCATGATGGCGCAAATATACCGCATTTTCCGGGTAACAAAAGCGCTCACGGATGATGACATTTAAATTGACGACCTGAAGCTGAGCTCGGAAGAAGCCGGCCTCGGCGAAATGAGGAAAGTTTAAACCACTTCCTGATTATACCGGCAAGACCCCGGCAATTTTATATTTTTGCAAAAACCAAATACGCTATGACACTGATTAAATCTATTTCCGGCATCCGGGGCACCATCGGCGGGAAAGCTGGTGACAATCTCACTCCGCAGGATATTGTGGAAAGCACTGCGGCTTTCGGCTACCACCTGCTTCAGCAGGAGGCGGCGCCCAAGGTAGTGCTTGGGCGAGACGGACGCATCTCCGGGCCGATGGTCAGCCGCCTGGTAGCCAACACCCTGGTCGGCTTAGGAATTGACGTCATCGATCTCGGTCTTTCTACCACTCCGACGGTGGAAATGGCAGTACCGGCCGAATCGGCGGGCGCGGGTATTATCATCACGGCAAGCCATAATCCCAAGCATTGGAATGCGCTGAAGTTTCTCAACGAGCGCGGGGAGTTTATCTCGGCGGAAACGGGCGAAACCCTGCTCCGGCTCATCGATTCGGGCGATATCACCTATTCGGAAGTTGACCGCCTGGGGCGCTATCGCAAGAAGGAAGGGCATCTGCAAAAACACATCGATCAGATCCTGGCCCTGCCCCTGGTAGATGCCGAAGCGGTTGCCGGAAAGCAATACAAAGTAGTGGTGGATGCCATCAACTCTACCGGTGCGCTGGCATTGCCGCCGCTGCTGAAGGCTATGGGGGTGAAGACGGTGCTGATCAACGGCGAGGTCAACGGGGAATTTGCCCACAATCCCGAACCGCTGCCCGAGCACCTGATTCAACTAGCGGAAAAAGTAGTAGCCGAGGGCGCCGACCTGGGGATCTCCGTGGATCCCGATGTGGACCGCCTGGCCCTTGTTTGTGAAGACGGGCAGCTGTTCGGCGAAGAATATACCCTGGTTGCTGTAGCCGATTACGTGCTGCAGTACAAAAAAGGAGATACGGTTTCGAATCTTTCCTCCACGCGGGCCCTGCGCGACGTGACCCGGCGGCACGGCGGTAAGTATCACGCCAGCGCAGTGGGAGAAGTTAATGTCGTAAATAAGATGAAAACCGTGAATGCGGTGATCGGCGGGGAAGGCAACGGCGGCATCATCGTTCCCGAGCTGCACTACGGCCGGGATGCCATGGTAGGCGTAGCCCTGTTCTTGTCGCATTTGGCGAAAGCCGGAAAAACAACGACGGAACTCCGCGCTACTTATCCGCATTACCATATGGTGAAGGACCGCATTGACCTGACGCCGGATATCGACCTGGAACACGTGCTTATGCAACTGCGGGAAAAATACGCGCACGAAGAACTTACAGTAGTGGACGGCGTGAAAATCGATTTCCCGGATAAATGGGTGCATCTGCGCAAATCGAATACGGAACCGATCATCCGGGTCTACGCGGAGGCAGAATCGGCATCAGAAGCCACGGCTCTCGTGGAAAGAATGAAGGGGGAAGTGGAGATGCTGATCGCTTAGCAGCGCCCGGAGGCACTAGTGCCTCCGAAGCAATGTGGGATAAGCAAAGCGATCATTTCACGGGGTGAACACCCGGTATTGCCCGGTGATGAACCGCACACAAGGCCTATACTCAAATTCGTATCTTCATCATGCTTAAATAAGGTATTAATCAAAACCGGTATAAGATGGACGTTACAGCCCAAACCAAAGCGAATCAGTTAGAATCTTATTTTGAGTCCTTTCGCAGCAATGTAATCGGGGCGGACCAGACTTTCCGAACGCCCTTCGGCGAAAAAAAGATCATCTATGCCGATTGGACGGCGAGTGGACGGCTGTACCGGCCTATCGAAGAGTGCCTCATCAACGAACTCGGGCCCTTTGTCGGCAATACCCATACCGAGACAACCGTTACGGGGCGTGCGATGACCATGGCTTACCATGAAGCCAAGAACCTGATCAAGCGCCACCTGGGCGCCCGGCCCAAAGATGTGCTGATCTCCTCCAATTCGGGAATGACCGGCGTGGTGAATAAGTTTCAACGTATACTGGGCCTGAAAGTACACGAAAAATTCCACCGTATGGTGCGCCTGCCCGAGGCCGAGCGGCCGGTAATTTTTGTCAGCCATATGGAACACCATTCCAATCAGACTTCCTGGCTGGAAACCCTGGCCGATGTGCTGGTCATCCGTCCTGATTATAACGGCCTGATGGATCTGCAGCACCTTTTAGAATTGCTGGAAGAGTACAAAGGCCGCAAGACGAAGATCGCCGCCGTCACTTCCTGTTCCAACGTCACAGGGATCATGACCCCTTACCATGAAGTGGCGGAGATCATGCATCAGCACGGCGGCCTTTGTTTTGTCGACTTCGCCGCTTCGGCCCCTTACATCGATATCAATATGCGCCCGGAAAACGAGCTACAGCACTTGGATGCGCTTTATTTCTCCCCTCACAAATTTCTGGGCGGCCCCGGTTCGACGGGTATCCTCGTTTTTGATCCCAAATTGTATACCAACCGCGTGCCTGACAACCCCGGCGGTGGAACGGTCGACTGGACCAACCCCTGGGGAGGGCACAAATACCTCGAAGAGATCGAGGCGCGTGAAGACGGCGGTACGCCGGCTTTCCTGCAAACGATGAAAGTGGCGATGGCTATACAGCTCAAGGAGAAGATGGGCGTGGAACAAATCCGGCGCCGCGAGGATGAAATACTGAATATCCTCTGGGAGTACTTCGACAGGCTGCCGAATCTGCATGTTTTGGCGGATAGTGTCCGGGGAAGGCTGGGTATTATTTCTTTCTACATCGAAGACCTGCACTACAACCTCGGCGTCAAATTGCTCAATGATCGATTCGGTATACAGGTGCGGGGCGGTTGTTCCTGTGCGGGCACCTACGGACACTATCTCCTCCACGTATCCCGTGAAATCTCCCGGTCGATTACCGACGCCATTGACCACGGCGACTTATCGGCCAAGCCCGGCTGGATCCGCCTGTCTATCCATCCGGTCATGACCAACGAGGAAATCCACTACATTGCCGGCGCCATCACCGGCCTTTGCAACCATCACCGGGAGTGGGCTGTTGATTATGAATACAATGTCCATATCAACGAATTCTCCTACAAGCACGAAGAGGGGATAGAGCAAAAACTGGTGGACAGTTGGTTTGAAAAAATATAAATACACCGGGTGAATGCAACGCCCGGCAAGCTCTGAACCGACAAAACGGCAGCATACCGAAAAGAACTATTATGAAACGGGTATACCTAGACAATGCGGCAACGACTCCCATGGCGGAAGAAGTCATCGAGATGATGAATACGACCATGCGGCAGCAGTTTGGCAATCCTTCTTCTATTCACGCGGAAGGGCGGGCTGCCCGCGCAGCGATCGAACAGGCGCGTAAGACGGTAGCCCAGCACCTGGGTGCCTCCATAGGCGAAATTTTCTTTACCTCCGGTGGCACCGAGTCCAACAACATGGCTTTAAAAGGAGCGGTGCGCGACCTTGGCGTTCAGCGTATTATCAGCTCCCGAACGGAACATCACTGTATCCTGCACTCGCTGGACAGCTTGCACCGGTACCAGCAGGTGGAAACCGCTTTTGTCCATCAGGATGATCGCGGAAGAATAGGGCTGGACCATCTCCGGGAATTACTCGCAGGCAGCGATAAGAAGACACTCGTCTCCCTGATGCACGCCAATAATGAGATCGGCACCATGATCGATCTTGAGCAAGTGTCGGCTATTTGTGAGGAGTACGGTGCTTTGTTCCACTCCGATACGGTGCAAACCGTGGGGTATTACCCGATAGATGTATCAAAGACACGCATCAATTTCCTGTCGGGCGCCGCACACAAGTTTCACGGTCCTAAGGGCGTGGGTTTTATTTACATCAATGGCGACAATATTCTCCGACCCTTTATCGACGGGGGAGCTCAGGAACGCAATATGAGAGGCGGAACGGAAAATATCTACGGCATCCTGGGGCTGGCGAAAGCGCTGGACCTGGCCTGCGAAAATATGAGCGAACGCCGAGGCCACATCCAATCGCTGCGGCAGTATATGTTGGGTCAGCTTCAAACCCATTTTGAGGATCTTACCTTCAACGGAGACTGGGACGGATACAGCCAGTACAAACTGCTCAGTGTGGCTTTCCCGCCTTCTCCCAAAGCCGATATGATCCTGCTCAACCTGGATATTGCAGGGGTGAGCGTCAGCGGAGGCAGCGCCTGCTCTTCCGGCGCCGATGCCGGCTCCCATGTCCTGGATGCCTTAGAGGCCGATCCCGACCGGAAGACAATCCGTTTTTCCTTATCTTACCGGAATACAAAGGAGGATATCGATTTTGCCATTGAGAAACTGAAGTCGATTCTGCCGGTGCGGAGTAAAAGTGGAATCAGAAATTAGAGGCGCTTCCCCCGGCGCACTAGTACACTGTGTACTAAATTTTTCAACATTTTGAAGGGCTCTTTTTCCCTCACTCTTCGTTCCGTGCTCGCCTTCGTAGCTTAGGCTACGAGGCTCCGCAGCGCCTCGATTGAGGAAAAATTACCCTCTTCAAAATGCTAACTAACTTAATACACAGTGTACTAGTTTGCGAACAGCGAATAGCGAACCGGGTCTCCCTCATTCCTTAATCCCTACCTGATCCAATGCAAATGCATACTGCATGGCTGTTTCCACGAATCGGCGGAAGCGGCCGGAAGCGCCGCCGTGGCCGGCTTCCAAATTGGTGTGCAGCAGCAGTACGTTGTCATCCGTTTTCAGCTCTCTCAGCTTAGCGACCCACTTGGCGGGTTCCCAGTACTGTACCTGACTGTCGTGCAGCCCGGTGGTGACCAGCATGGCGGGATAATCCTTTGCCTCTACATTGTCGTAGGGGGAGTAGGACTTGATATATTCATAGTACTTTTTTTCATTCGGATTACCCCACTCGTCGTATTCACCGGTAGTGAGGGGGATGCTGTCGTCGAGCATAGTTGTGACAACGTCGACGAAGGGAACGGCGGCCAGCATGCCGCGCCAGAGATCGGGGCGCATATTGGCCACGGCGCCGACGAGCAGCCCGCCCGCACTGCCGCCCATGGCGAAGAGCCGGTCGGTGGAGGTATACTTTTCCTCAAGCAGGTATTCGGCGCAGTCGATAAAGTCGTAAAAGGTGTTTTTCTTATTCAGCAATTTGCCTTCCTCATACCAGTGGCGGCCCAGTTCTTCACCGCCGCGGATATGGGCGATGGCGAAGACGAAGCCCCGGTCGAGGAGGCTGAGGCGGGCGAAGCTGAAGTAAGGGTCCATACTGTGGCCGTAGGATCCGTAGCCGTAAAGGACGAGCGGCGCGCTGCCGTCTCGCTCAAAGCCTTTGTGGTACACCAGAGAGATGGGGACCTGAGCGCCATCGCGGGCCGTGGCGTGCAGGCGTTCGGTGTGGTAATTGTCCTGCTCAAAGCCCCCGAGTACCTCCTGCTGTTTGAGTAGTTTAAATGTGCGGCGGTGCATATTGTAATCGTAAGTGCTATTGGGCGTCGTCATCGACTGGTAGCCGATGCGCAGCTGGCTGGTATTGAACTCGGGATTAACGGAGGTATAAGCCAGATAGGCCTCCTCTTCGAAGTCGATGTAGTGCTCTTCTCCATTCCAGGGGCGTACGCGCAGCTGGGTAATTCCCTCGCGACGTTCTGAGAGCACCAGGAAATCTCTGAAAATGTCCAGGTCTTCCAGCAAGACAGCTTTGCGATGGGGGATGAGCTCTCTCCAGTTTTCTTTTTCTGTTTGGTGCACACTGGTTTCCATGAGGCGGAAGTTCCGGGCCTCCCAGTTGGTTCGGATATAGAATTTATCCTCGTAGTGGGCGATCTCGTATTCGTGACCCCGTTCGCGGGGCTGGATGAGATGGAAGTCACCGCTGGGCATATCGGCCCGCAGCACTCGGTATTCCTGCGACATGTTGGCGTAGGAGCCGATGATAATGTATTGTTTGGATTTGCTTTTATAGACAAAAGTGAGAAAGGTTTCATCTTCCTCCAGGAATACTGCTGCATCTTCCCTGACCGGATCGCCCAGGCGGTGACGCATGACTTTGTATCCGCGCAGCGTGGTTTCGTCCCGCAAAGTGTAGA
The DNA here is from genome assembly GCA_964632995.1 of uncultured Saprospiraceae bacterium. Classification (GTDB taxonomy): domain Bacteria; phylum Bacteroidota; class Bacteroidia; order Chitinophagales; family Saprospiraceae; genus CAZWDL01. The sequence continues at coordinate 12,824 of CAZWDL010000013.1, read as the reverse complement.
AAACCGTTTCATTGTCATTGGCCCAGGCGGCGTTGCCGGTGGTATTGGGAATCTGATCCTCGAGCATTTCCCCGGTTTCCAGGTTTTTGAAGCGAAGCGTGTAGATGCGCCGGCTCACGGTGTCTTCGCCGAAGGCCAGTAAGCGGTTATCGGGGCTTACCTCCCGGCCGCCGATCTGGTAATAGTTGTGCGGCTCGGCCAGCTCGTTGGCGTTGAGCATGATTTCCTCTTCGGCCTCCAGGCTTCCTTTTTTTCGGGCGTAAATAGGATATTCCTTGCCCTCTTCATAACGGGTGAGGTAGTAATAGTCATTTTCCCGATAGGGTACCGACTGGTCTTCCTGCTTGATACGTCCGGTAATTTCCTTGTACAGCTTTTCCTGCAGGTCCTCGGTGTGTTGGAGTTGGGCTTTGGTGTAGGCGTTTTCGGCTTCCAGGTATTCGAGCACTTCCGGATCATTCCGGTCATTGAGCCAGTAATAGGGATCAATCCGAACATCGCTATGGGCAATCAGTTCTTTGGGATGTTTGGGAGCCCGCGGCGCTTCGGTATTTTTTCGCTTGTTCATAAACGCTTATGTTAGTAGGTTTTTTGTGCTAATCTGGAGAAAATAACATAAAAACAATTAGCTCTGTTTACCTTTCGGTCAATTAAGAAGGAACAGATGGAAAAACGAAATGCACTTTTGCCTTTACACACAGAACGGAAAATTCCCTTACCGGTTGGGATGATATTGCTAAAAATGGCTTACATTCCCGGTGCTTCAACACATACTTTACCGGCTAGATGCAGCTGAAAACATCATACAAACAGATTCTTTCCATTTCTCTTCCAATTATGCTGGGCAGCGCTGCGCAGAATGTCATTGCCTTGAGCGACAGCGTCTTTCTTTATCATCTAAGCGAAGAGGATTTTGCCAGTATTGGGTTTGTGGGCGTTTTTTATCTGGTTATTGCCGCCATCGGTTACGGTTTTTCGCGGGGCGGGCAAATCATGATCGCCCGGCGTATGGGAGAGCGCAATCCGCAAGAGATCGGTCGCACCTTTTACGCCATGTTCTACTTCGAGATCGGGCTGGCCGTGTTTATGTTTCTGTTCATGCAGTACGGCTGTTACTACTTTTTCTCGCTTATCGTGGATTCCAATGTGGTGTTCGAAAAGAGCCTGGAGTATCTCGAATACCGCTCCTGGGGAGTATTTTTCAGCTATACCGGTGTGGCGATCATCGCACTGTACACCGGTGTAGCCCGTACTTCCTTTATCATTGTCGATACCATCATTCTGGCCGTCGTTAATATTACGCTGGATTATGTGCTCATCTTTGGTCACTGGGGCTTCCCCTCTATGGGGATTGGCGGCGCCGGGCTGGCCAGCACCACGGCGGAGATCGTCGCGTTTATTGTCTTCGTAGGCTATATTTTCTTTGACAAGGAGGCGCGCTCTTACCAGTTGTTTCAGTTGCCGAAATTCGATCTCAAGCTCATCCGGCAGATTTACCGCTTATCCTTTCCGATCGTCGCGCAGGCATTTGTCGGACTGGGAAGCTGGTTTGTCTTTTTCGGAATTGTAGAAAACCTAGGAGAACGGGAGCTGGCGATTACCAATCTGGTCCGGATGGTTTACCTGGTTCTTTCCATTCCTTGCTGGGGCTTTTCGGCAGGCGTCAATACACTGGTCAGTAATTTCATCGGGCAACGAAAGCGCATGGCGGTCATCCCCATCGTCTGGAAAACGGCCAGGATCTCCTGGTTGGCAACTATGCTGTTAACGCTTCCCGTTGTTCTCTTTCCGCAGCAAATGCTCTATCCCTTGCTGGGCAGCCAGGATATGTCGCTCATCACCGATGCACAGCCCATCTTTTATGTGTTGGCAGGCATCCTCACCGTTTTCTCCCTCGGCGCCATCTTCTTCAACGGCCTGGTCGGCACCGGCGCCACCTACGAAGGGCTGAAACTACAGACCTGGTGCACGGCGGGCTATCTGCTCTACATTTACATCGTAGTCAATTGGACTACCGGCGGACTGGTCTGGGCCTGGGCTTCCGAGATCCTTTACTGGTCGGCTATGCTGGGCTTGTCGGTCTATTACCTGCGTTCGCAAGTGTGGCACCGGTTGAAGGTGTGAATTGGGCGCCGGGAGTAATACGCTCCTCGCTTTTCGCAGCCCGGCCCGCTCCGCTCAGGGCTGTTCAATCCAGAATGGCAAGGTACTGACCGGGTAGCTCCGCTAAAGCTGCCAACACCGACCAGGCACTTTGTCCGGACTTTTACGCCAATCAGCAACTTTTCAATCCTCCAGCTTTCCCAAGCCCTCTTTCATCCGGCGTATCGCTTCCTTGAGTTCCGCTTCCGAAGCTGCATAAGAAAGGCGGAAGCAGTTGTCGGCTCCGAAGGCGGAGCCGGCGACAGTGGCTACGTGGGACTGGTGGAGCAGGTACTCACAGAACTCGTCAGAATTCCGGATGCTGTTTTCGCCATAGCTTTTACCAAAGAAATCGCTGATATCCGGGAAGATATAGAAAGCGCCCTGCGGCTGGTTGACCTTCATACCGGGAATCTGGTTGAGCCCTTCGATGACCAGATCGCGGCGCTTCAGGAAGGCCTTGCACATGTTATGGGTGGGGGTCATATCGCCGAGCAGGGCTTCGGCGCCGGCTTTCTGTCCGAAGGCGTTGGCGCCCGAGGTGAATTGCCCCTGAATTTTACCACAGGCCTGAGCCAGCCATTTGGGCGCGCCCATAAAGCCGAGGCGCCAGCCGGTCATAGCAAATCCTTTAGAAAAGCCGTTGACGGTGACGGTGCGGTCTTTCACACTATCGAGGGCACCGATGCTGGCGTGTCGGCCGGTGAAGTTGATGTATTCGTAAATTTCATCAGAGACGATATAGATGTTGTCGCGTCGGGCGATGACCTCAGCGATGGCTTTCAGTTCGTCCTCGGTATACACAGAACCGGTGGGGTTGCAGGGGGAGGAGAAGAGAACGGCTTTGGTTTTATCCGTAAGGGCTTCTTCTATTTGTGCAGCGCTGACTTTGTAATCATTCTCGATATCGGCAGAGAGGATAACGGGCGTTCCTTCCGCCAGCTTGACAATTTCAGCGTAGGATACCCAGTAAGGGGCCAGAATGATCACCTCATCGCCGGGGTCGAGCAGGGCAAGGAAAATATTGGCAATTGATTGTTTGGCGCCGTTCGAGACGACGATCTGATCCAGGTCGAATTCGAGCCTGTTATCGCGCTTGAATTTGGTTTGAATAGCCTGGCGCAGCTCTACCAGGCCGGGAACGGGAGTGTATTTGGTGTACCCCTCGTCAAGGGCCTTCTTGGCAGCTTCCTTAATATGGTCCGGGGTGTCGAAATCGGGTTCTCCCACGCTGAGGCTGATGACGTCATGTCCCTGGGCCTTCAGGTCGCGCGCTACCTGGGCCATCCGGATGGTGGCCGATTCTTCCATCTGTTGTACGCGTTGGGATAGTTGTTTGGTGTTTGTTGCCGAAGCCATAGTGTTGCGTGTTTGTTATTCCAGTAGAGTTGCCTGCAAATGTAGTAGATTTTACAGGTTTTTGCATCGTTTTCCGAATTCCATCAAAAATTTCAGGCTGCCGGAAAGGGAATCCTGGAAAACAACATTATGTTGATAGCCTTTTCTTGCTTAACTGCTTTCATCAGGAAAGTTGAGCCACTTCTTAAGATAAAGCATCTTTTTTTCTATCTTTCCCATCGACAGTTGAAAAGAAATACCTTGAAATAATCCGGCAGAATAAGATGAGAGACAAACTTAAGCACCTGGAAGAAAAAAAGGCTCAAGCCCGCTTGGGTGGCGGACAGAAAAGAATTGATACCCAGCATAAAAAGAACAAGCTCACCGCCAGGGAGCGCATTCACTTCCTGCTGGACGATGGATCTTTTGAAGAAATCGGAATGCTGGTCACCCACCGTTGTACTGATTTTGGAATGGAAAAGCAAGTGTTTCTGGGTGACGGGGTGGTGACCGGCTACGGAACGGTCAACGGACGGCTGGTCTATGTATTCGCCCAGGATTTCACCGTTTTCGGAGGATCGCTTTCCGAGACTCACGCCGAGAAGATTTGCAAGATCATGGATCTGGCCATGCAAAACGGCGCGCCGGTTATCGGGTTGAATGACTCCGGTGGCGCGCGCATTCAGGAAGGGGTCATGTCGCTGGCCGGTTACGCCGATATTTTTTACCGCAACGTCATGTCATCCGGAGTGGTGCCGCAGATTTCCGCCATCATGGGCCCCTGCGCCGGCGGCGCCGTCTATTCCCCGGCGATGACCGATTTTACGATTATGGTGGAAGGCACTTCCTACATGTTCGTTACGGGACCGAATGTAGTCAAAACGGTTACGAATGAAGAGGTAACGGCCGAAGAACTCGGCGGAGCCCTGGCCCACTCGACCAAGTCGGGCGTGACCCATCTGACGGCCACCAATGACATCGACTGCATCAATCAGATCAAGCGCCTGCTTTCCTATATGCCGCAGAATTGTGAGGATACGACCCCCCGCCTGGATTACGAACTGGGCGAAGAATTACGTCCTCAGCTCCGGGACATCATCCCCGCCAGCGCCAACCAGCCCTACGATATGCGCGAAGTCATTCGCGGGACAGTAGATGAGGACTCTTTTATGGAAGTTCATGGCAACTACGCCGAGAATATTGTAGTGGGCTTTGCCCGCCTGGCCGGGCGCAGCATCGGTATTGTGGGCAATCAGCCTATCAGCCTGGCCGGCGTACTGGATGTGGACAGCTCCAAAAAGGGAGCCCGCTTCGTTCGTTTCTGCGACTCTTTCAACATCCCACTGCTCGTGCTCGTCGATGTGCCGGGCTTCCTGCCGGGCACCGATCAGGAGTGGAACGGCATCATCGTTAATGGCGCCAAACTGCTCTACGCCTTCAGTGAGGCAACCGTTTCCCGGGTGACCCTGATTACCCGCAAAGCCTACGGCGGCGCCTATGATGTGATGAACTCCAAACACATCGGTGCGGATATGAACTTTGCCTGGCCCAGTGCCGAAATTGCCGTCATGGGGGCTAAAGGCGCCTCCGAAATCATTTTCCGAAAGGAAATCGCTGCCGCTTCCGATCCCGAAGCCATACTAAAGGAAAAGGAAAAGGAATATCAGGAGAAATTCGCGGATCCCTACCGCGCTGCCCGCCGCGGTTTCATCGACGAGGTTATCGACCCGGAGGTGACGCGCCGGAAGCTGATCCGCGCCTTCGCTATGCTGGAAAACAAGGTGGCGCACCTGCCGAAGAAGAAGCATGGGAATATTCCGTTGTAGGAACTTAGGGAGGACTTATTCCTTCGGAAAGCGGGAAGTTTGCTGAGCGAAGCCAACTTCCTTTGTCTGCATCGCAGACGTTCCGCCTCAATCCAGCAGCTGATACCTGATACTGCTCTGAAAATCGGTGTAATGCACGTAGCGTTGATTTTCCATCCATAACAGAACCTCGTTACCTCCCGGATTACCTCTCGGGACATAGGGGCGCACGTTATCGAATGTTGAATTTTGAGTAATGGGGTGAATTTCCCATGTTTTTCCGTTATCGGCTGTTTCCTTCCGTTCAATTTCAAAAACTCCGTCAATTTCACGGGAGAGGTAGACCACATTAACATCACCAGGGTTCAGCGACAGGTTGCCGAAGTAATGAGGCTCTCTTTCCGTTTCTCCCGCCGGGGTTTGCGGGAACCACTTGCCGGCCCGGCAAATTTCGTGATCGATCCACTGGCGGCCGTCCCAGCGCGCGTACCAGTAGCGGTGATCGTCTTCGCTGGGGCTCTTGGTATAGAGGACGACAGGGTGTCCGTTTTCATCCTGCGCGATATCGGCGATCCAGGCTCGGCCCTCTTTTTCATTTGACTGATAGATAACACTGGCCTGTTTGGGCTCAAAAGGAACCTGGTCCATATTCGCGATCTTACTGCCATCGGCATGGTAGAAGGCGCCGGCCTCGTAATAGGCGTAATACACGGAATTGGTGGGCTCTACGCGCGGATGCCCGTCGGTGAAGACGATATGGATCTTTGACTTTCCATCCGAAAAGTACTTGGCGTAGGGGCGGTTGTTCGGGTCAAAGGGCGTATTGGTGATAAATACTTTGCTCTTTGTCCAGACCTCCCCATTATCATCGGACCACATGACATTGGGTTTGTAGCCCGTCCAGCGGCCGAAACAGTAAATCCGGCCATTCTCGGCTTCCAGGCGATAAGGATTAGCATAGGTGACATGGACCCGGGGGAACTTTTCCAATTCGGCGGAATCGAGTAAAGGCACCTTTACGGCTTTGCCGAAACTGGCTATGTCCATGCCGTTTTGTGTTTTATTCATAAAAAAGCCGTCAGGGCCGGAATGCGTGGTATAAGTGGCGAGCAGGTGTCCGTCGGCTGTTTTGGCGAAAGCCGGATTATTGTGATCGTCAGACTGAAGTTCCAGGGATAAAATCTGGTTTTGGACGCTTCCGTTCACCGCGTCAAAAACAGCAGCCTCGATGCTGCCGTTGGTTTTCACCCAACCGGTAATTACCCGGTCTCCATCATAAATTGCCCGTGGATCGGAAAACCAGCACCAGGCGCCGTCCCGGGTGAGATAACCCGTCGCGGGACTGCTGCTATAAGCAGAGATCAGCAGCGCCATGAGTGCGAAGCAAGGCAGTGGGAGCATTAATCTTTTCATAGTCCGTAGATTTGGAATGCAGAGGATCATTTTGCCAAAAATAAAAGAATACCAAAAATAAAAATATTAACCCGGTATAAGTTTCAGGAGATATTTTCAGGCTCCCGGAAAAGAAAGCAGCCCTTCCCGTCGTTCATGAATTGAATTAAAAAATATCAATACCCTATGAAGCGACTGTCGTTATCTGCCCCAATGCTGTGCCTGCTTTTTCCGCTCTTCCTGTCGGCGCAAATCAAGTCCAAGAGCGCTGCCGGAAAAACCATGGAGATCGGTGTCACCAATCTCGAGCTCATCGACCAGTTGATGGTGACCGTGCCGGGGGTAGGCAGCAATGCCCGGGATATGCTGATGGAGCAAAGCGTGAAAGCCCATATGATGCCGGTGCGCAAGGTGGGCTTTCGCGGAAGTGACCTGAGCTACACCCTGGCCTCCTGTCTGGAATTCTATATCAATCTGGAAAAAAACTACAAGGACAATCTCAGTCCGGATTACATTACGCTGAGCCTGCAGAACTCCGGCAAGCAGGTCACCGTAGAGGAGGGCTTTCGCTTTCTGGTGGAGAACGGCACCGTCAGTGCGGCGATTATGCCTTATGACGCCGCTGCTATCACCAATGCCGTTTACGCCACACCGAAGTACAAGATCAACAACTTTCTCTACATTTTCCGCGATGTCACACAGGGGCGGCAGAAGATCTTTGAAACCCGCAAAGCACTGATGCGCGGCAATCCGGTGCTGATCGAGCTACAGGCCGATGCTTCCTTTAAAAATATCAGCGGCGATATTAGCTGGAAAGCTTCCCGCAACGGCGATCAGCGCTTCCCGCTGATCGTCGTCGGCTACGACGAAGGTCGCGAAGCCTTTGAAGTCAGGAGCAGCTGGGGCACCGGCTGGGCCAATAACGGCTATATCTGGATTTCCTACGATGATTTTGGCAAATACGCCCTCAACGGTTTCGTAGTGGTGCCGATGGCGCAGTATTAAAAAGGCTGGTCTTATCGCTATGCGTTTTCCATCGAACAAAATGGATAAGAGAGCTATTAAAAAAGGCACACGGAAGTCAAAACTCACCCATCCATGAAAGCGCTTGTACTGAAATCCAAAGAGGAACCCTTTTTTTACGATGACTGGAAGGAGCCGGATCCTGGCGAGGACGAGGTAGTAGTTGACTTGCAGGCAGCGGCGCTGAACCACCGGGATGTTTTTATCACCCAGGGTTTGTACCCGGGTATACAATACCCTTCAGTTCTGGGCTCCGATGGTGCGGGGGTTGTCGACGGGCGTGAGGTGCTCATCAACCCGGCCATGAATTGGGGGGATAATCCCAGGGTGCAGTCGGATGACTTCCACATTCTGGGGTTGCCCCGAAACGGAACCTTCGCCGAAAAGGTGGCGGTTCCGGAAGACAAGATTTATGACAAGCCCGGGCATCTCAGCTGGGGGTCGGCGGCTGCCTTGCCGTTGGCAGGTCTGACGGCCTACCGCGCGCTGTTTACCCGCGGCCTGCTACAGTCGGGAGAGCGATTACTGATCACCGGTATCGGAGGCGGTGTAGCCCTGCTGGCTATGCAGTTTGCCATGGCTGCCGGCGCGGAGGTCTGGGTGACCTCCAGCGCCAATAAAAAGATTGATCACGCCAGTGCGATGGGCGCCAAAGGAGGCGCCAACTATCAAAGTGAAGACTGGGAAGGGGAGCTGCGTCAACAGGCCGGTTCATTTGACCTGATCCTCGACAGCGCCGGCGGCGAAGGTTTCGCCAAACTGGTGAAACTATGTCGCCCGGGCGGGCGCCTGGTGACCTATGGTGGCACCCTGGGCCGCATTCCCAAACTGAGCCCACAGGTCATCTTCTGGCGACAACTATCCATCCTGGGCAGCACAATGGGCACGGACAAGGAATTCGCCGAGATGCTGGCCTTCGTCTCCCGGCACGAGATACAGCCGGAGATCGATGAGGTCTTTCCACTTTCTCAAGGCCCCGTCGCCTTTGAGCGAATGGATAAGGGGTTGCAGTTCGGGAAGATCGTGTTTCGTATTAAGGATTGAACCAGGCTTCATTTTTCTTTCGGGTTTTCTATTTTTGTGCGGCTCAACTAACTCCTGCTATGAAACGCATCGGCCTGATTTCTGACACGCACGGTTTCCTGGATGAAGCTATTTTTGATTACCTCGAAGAATGCGATGAGGTCTGGCACGCCGGAGACATCGGTACGGCGGAGGTGGCCGACCGGCTGGAAGCTTTCCGCCCGCTGCGCGCTGTATACGGCAATATCGATGATGCAGCGCTGCGCCGCCGTTTTCCGGAAGATTTGCGCTTCAACGAGGAAGGGGTGGAGGTCTTCATGACTCACATCGGCGGCTATCCGGGGCGTTATACCACGCGCGTAGGCCGCCTCCTGCAACAAAATCCTCCCAAACTGTATATCTGCGGTCATTCTCACATCCTCAAGGTCATGCCCGATAAAAAACTGGACCTGCTGCACATCAATCCAGGCGCCTGCGGGGTACATGGCTTTCACAAAGTGAAAACCCTGGTTCGCTTTACGCTCGAAGCGGGGAAAATCAGGGATTTACAGGTGGTGGAGCTGGGAAAAAGGGGGTAGGTCTTGATGCTTGATGCTGGCCTGGCATGCCTCTGTTGGGACCTTGCTGGGCCAGGCGCATGCGAACCGATGAAAAACCCTTTTTGTAGTTGAGCCGGGCTTTGCCGGTCAGCAGGCATCGCTTTGCCTGGCCGGCCCCGAAAGGCTACCAATAGCCTGCAGCCGATAAGTCTGGCCACTGCGGACTGCAAACTGCCGGCTATTTATGTCCAATATGATGAATACGAAGTATTAGAAATTTATCATCATCCCAATCTGATTTCCACTAAAGTATACGCTACTCAGCACAGGCTCCAGCTTGGAGTTGTCGGCGGCCTGGATGAAGTAGGCGGTGAGGTCGAAAGCGAAAAGGAAGGCGCCCTGCAGAATAATAGATTTGCCGAAACCTTTTAGGCGTTCCGGTTTTTTCTCTGCGTTTTTAGAGCGCTCTATGAGGTAGAGGCCGCCAAGCATATAGCCGACGTCCAGGCCGGTGTTCAGGAGAAGGATTTTCTGTATGCCGTGCTGGGCCTTCACGGTTTCGTAGAGGTCCAGTGAAGCCGGGTCGGTATTCACGGCGCTGAGGTAGCCGGCGGTTGCCAGTCCGAGGTTGATGGCGTTCCAGCCGATGTTCATGAGGTGGAAGTAGCGGTCTTCGCCCTGGCGGCTGCTGTACAGCGCTGCTCCTATTCCGATATTGGCTACGGCCCAGCCGCCGAGCACCATCATGCTGACGCGCTGCTTATCCAGCCGGTGCTGGTTGAATTCCGTCAGTTCGAAATTCTGCGCCCAGAGCAGGGCTGCGCAGCAGAGCAGGGTAGTGGTAAGGAAGAATTTTTTCATAATGGGCTTCTGCGTATTTGGATGATATTGGGGATAACCGGAAGGATGAAGAATAGTTCAATTCCGGTTTGGAGTGACAGGTCCGTCCGGAGGGAAGACTGCGGATGCCGGTTTGTATCTGTTGAAGATCCAAACAAAGCGAGGCGTCGAGATTAAGCGAGTGTTGTTTCACTAACCGGGACCCGGCAATGGTGTTTTAAATATAGAAAAAGCCATGTCCGAAATATCCTCACTCGCTTCGTGGATTCTGGAAGTCGTAAAGTAAAGGTAGCCTTCCGGTCCGATGGTAAAGGTATCCGCCCATTCGATGCGGGGGCCCTGTACGAGCGTATACATTTCGCCCTCAGGAGTCCGGTAATCGACCGCATTTTTCTCCAGATCGGCGTAGTAGAGATTGCCTAGATGGTCGAAGATCATTCCGTCACAGGCGGCGGTGCGGCCGAGTTCCTCTACGCGCATCGCTACGCGCGCAGGAGGCAGTTCTTCGTCGGCGAGGGCTTCCAGTGGCACGCGGTAGAGTTGATAGCCGGTCAGTGCGTGGTAGTAGAGGTAGCCTTCCTCCCGGTTCAGCGCGATGCCGTCGGAGGCCACCCGTGGCGCATTGCCGTTCTGCAGCCATTTTTCTCCTTCTATGGTCAATACTACTTCTTCTGCATCAGTGGAAGTATGGTCGTCGAGTAGGCGTCGCGATTCGCCGCTTTCCAGGTCGAGCACCACGATGGCGCCGAGGTTGGAGTCGGTGATGTAGGCCAGTTGCCGTTCATTGTCGATGCGTACGTCGTTGAGGTAAGAACCGGAGGGAGCGGCCAGGCTGTCGAAAGTATAGGTGCGCAGCAGGGAGTCGGCACCCAGGTTGAATTGATAGAGCTTTGCCTGGCCGACCACACCCTGAAACATCGGGTTGGACGGATCGAGCACCCACAACGAACCACCATGCGCAAATACAGACTGTACACAAACGAACCGTTCCGTCGTCGCTTCTCCATCCCAGGTGTTCCAGACCTCGTCAGGGTAGGGAGTGGCATTTCCCGCCTCGTCGATTTCCACGACGGAGTAGGGCAGCGTTTCGCGCCAACGCGGGAAGCAGGCAAAAAGCCGCTTTTCAGACGTGACAGTCACCCCCGTCACCTGGACGCCTTCAAAGGCGGCGACGCGGGTGAGAGGGTCTTCGGGGCTGCTTTCCGTTTGTTTTTCGGCGGGCGAGGGGCGGCAACTGAAAATGCAAAGGAGCGAAGAAACCCATAATAATAAGGATAAAGATCGCATGTTTTTTCTTTTCCTAACTGCGGCTTGTCTCCGCTGTTTAACCGTGCTGATTTTTTCTTGGATTAGATTAGTACACTGTCAAAACGGAAAGTTACTTATTTGACAGTGTAATTAGTCCGGAAATTCAAAAACCTTCCGCATCATCATCCGGATTACGCGGGTCGCCGACGCCTATCAGGGATCCATGCGGCTGAACGCGGATGGCTTTAATGACAGCCATGCGTTCCACCTCCCGGAAATCATGTCCCATCTCCCGCAGTTCTTCTCTGGTGAGGCTGTCGAGCGCCTGTTCTTCGACCAGGATGCGATCGGGCAGCCACTGGTGGTGGAAGCGACCGGCATTGACGGCGGCTTCCAGGTCCATATCAAATTCGACGACGTTGAGGATGACCTGAAAAACGGCGGTGATGATGGTAGAGCCGCCGGGGGCGCCGAGGACCAGGAAAAGCTCGCCGTCGCGCTCAACGATAGTGGGAGTCATTGAGCTGAGCATGCGCTTTTCGGGCCGGATGGCGTTGGCTTCCGCCCCGATGAGTCCGAATTGGTTAGGCACGCCCGGCTTGGCGCTGAAGTCGTCCATCTCGTTGTTGAGAAAGAAACCGGCGCCGGTGACGAAGACCTTGCAGCCGAAGTTGCTGTTCAGCGTAGTAGTGACGGATACGGCGTTGCCCGCCGGATCCACCACGGAGGTATGCGTGGTTTCAAAGCTCTCCAGCACCTGGAAGTTGCCGGCATAGATGGAATCGCTGACAGTTGCCTCTTCCCGCGAGAACGAAGCCATGCGCTGCGCCAGGTAGGTAGAGTCGAGCAAGGAATCTATGGGTACATCGTAGAAGTCCATATCACCGAGGTGCCGGGCGCGATCGGCGTAGACGCGCCGCTCCGCTTCCGCCATCAGGTGGACGGTGGCCGGGTGGTGAAAGCCCCATTCGGCGATGGGGTGGGGCTCTACCATTTCCAGCAACTGCAGTAATGCCACCCCACCGCTGGAGGGCGGCGGCATGGAGATGATGCGATAGTTCTTATACTTGCCTTCCACCGGCCGGCGCCACTTGGCCTGATACTGCTGCAGGTCGGCTTTGTTGATCAACCCGCCGCCGCGTACCATTTCCGCGAGGATTTTATCGGCGGTGGCGCCTTCGTAAAACCCGGCGCGGCCTTGCTGCTGGATGAGGCGGAGCGTTTCGGCGAGTTGCTTTTGGACAAGGGGGTCGCCCGCCCGCCACTGTTTTTTGATAAATGGATTGCCGGAAGCCGTGCTGTAGGTCTTGAAATCTTCCTGGTATCGGTTCAAGCGTTCCGCTTCGGTTTCCGTAAGGCGGAATCCTTCTTCCGCGAGGCGAATAGCCGGTTCTACGAGCGTTTCAAATGGCAACTGCCCGTATTTTTCGTGGGCGCTGACCAGGCCGGCCACCGTACCGGGCGCCCCGGCCGC
>CAZWDL010000012.1:74945-85339 GCA_964632995.1 uncultured Saprospiraceae bacterium | reverse complement strand
CGCTGCTAAGGTCGGGAACCTTCGCCTCGGCTAAAGAAAAAATCACTTGCCTATCAAAACCCGACACTTATTAATCGCCCGTCGCTTATTCCCACACCGGGAAAGAACAGGAAAAGAAAGCGGAAAAAGAAATAGCCTGAAGCAAAAAAACAGGGGGACTTGGAGACAAAGGGACCAGGAGAACAACAATCCTGGAGCATCCCCTTGTCTCCATGTCGCTTTACCTGTTTCGTACTCGCCCCCGGCTTATTATGATCAGATGTTCATCATGCGCCATCCCATGCAATTCCTGAAGGAACACGAAAAATGGAAATTAGGCGAGCAGATTTATGAGGGAGGAGTATTCCTTACGGGAAGCGGCGAGATGGTCTCCTCCATCATCCTGACGCTGCTGGTGGTGCCGATTTTGTCCCAGTGGTTTAGTAAGAAGGAGCGGTTTCAGGTTGAAGGTTGATCGGTTACAGGGACGACTCCTGTCTCTATTTTATAGTGTACACGAGCCTGACTTCAAATAAGGAGCCGGAGAAGAATAAGTTTCCTATTTCAGGTTAGAGATTTTGCCGCCAGACAAGGCACGAGGAAGGAGCATAGCAGGGCTACATGACTGACGAATAACGCAGTATGGCGGCAAAAGATCAGTATCAAATGGGGAAGTTATTCTTCGCCGGGCCCTAAGCTGTTTTGCTTAAAATGTCACCGGTTCAGCTCGGTTCTACAGGTATTTCCTTAATTTAGTTGATATATTTGGGTTCCCCAGTTTGATAGAAAAATATTTGCTCTCCTGCAAAACGCAGAGGCGAATAAGGACTGTGCCATTCCCGGCAAACGCCCTGAATAAATCAAATACCTTCTAACTTGGCATGCTATGAAAAGCTTCTTTTGCAGCTTCTTTCTTCTTTTTATTACCAGCAATTCATCCGCTCAGTATTTTGATCTCGGAGTTTCCCTGGGCGGCGCCAATTATCTGGGAGACCTTACGCCTGGCAGTTTTTTTGTCAGCCTGGGAGAAACCCACGTCTATGCCGGAATAGGCGCACGATTAAACCTGACGGACAGGTTCTCCTTTCGCAGCAGTGTGAACTATGGGGAAATCAGTGCGGATGATAATGTCGCTAACAATCTTAATGAGTTCCGGAGAAGTAGAAATCTGCAATTCAGAAGCTCCATCAAGGAAATTGAATTATCGGCTCAAATCAATCTTCTTCGCTACGAGCCCTACATGCTGGAAAGTAGATTTACGCCTTACGTCACCGTTGGTATCGGCATATTTTCATTCAATCCGCGAGCATTATACCAGGGCGAGTGGTACGACCTGCAACCCCTGGGAACAGAAGGACAGGGGCTGCCCGGAAATGAGGGGAAATACCCCCTGACGCAACTGTCTATCCCGATAGGAGGCGGCCTGAAATTTGCCCTGACGGAAAACTTGAACCTCACCGTTGAGTACAGCATGCGCAAAACCTTTACCGACTATCTGGACGACGTCAGCAGTACCTATCCGGACCTGAACGAACTGGCGCGGGAACGTGGCGAAATTGCCAGAAAGCTCTCCTGGAGGACTGATGAAATTATTCCTGAAGCCGTTCCCCCCTCACCGGGTTCGGGAAGAGGGTATTCTGATGACCAGGACTGGTACATCTTCGCGGGATTCTCTATAACCTACAATTTTATAAGAGGGGGGGCTTTACAAGTCGTACAAAAGTAAAGGGAAGCCTTATAAAGGAAAATGCCCCAAAATAGGAAGAGACAAAATGCTTTAAACGCAACAGTATACATTTACGCGCCGTTGAAGCGTCCGGCTGTATCTGATTATTCCTCTTTGCTGAGTTCTAGCAATTTGACCTGGGTTGTTCTGATACAAAGATTCCATAAATAATCCGGGGTAGAACTTCCGAATCAAAAAGCGGTTAAGCTAGAAAACTGAATCCACAAATTCAACAAATGAAAAGATTCTACGCCATTGCCAACCTCCTTGTCATCATTGCCCTGATCGCCTGGAATTACATTGCCAACACGATGGGTATTAACGGCAATACCGTCGGTTCACTGAGTGACGAGTACAGCAACCTGTTCACCCCCGCCGGCTACGCTTTTTCCATCTGGGGCCTGATCTTCCTGGGGCTGCTGGCCCACGGCATCTTTCAGGTCAAACGCGTCTTCTTCGATCGCAAGGATGATGAATTTGTGTCCCAGATCGGTCCCTGGCTGATCATTGCCAACGTAGCCAACGGATTGTGGGTGTGGGTGTGGCTGCAGGAATACACGGGCTTGTCAGTGCTGATTATGCTGGTCATTCTGGTCTCGCTTATCGCCATCATCGGCCGGTTGAATATGGAGCGCTGGGACGCGCCCCTGCCCATCATCGCCTGGGTGTGGTGGCCAATCGACCTGTACAGCGGCTGGATCGCGGTGGCTACCATCGCCAATATAGCTGCTTATCTGGCAAAATTGGAATGGCAGGCCCTGTTCAGCGAAGTCACCTGGGTGGTAATTATGATCGCAGTAGCCACCCTGGTCAACCTCCTGATGATTTACTTTCGCAATATGCGCGAATTCGCGCTGGTGGGTGTTTGGGCGCTGGTTGCCATCGCCGTGCGGCACTGGGAAGCGATTCCGGTGCTGCAGTGGGCAGCGCTGGCGGGGGCGTTTGTGTTGCTGATCGCCGTTTCCATCCACGGGTACAGGAACCGGAAGACGAACCCGTTCAGGAAGTGGGCGAGAGGGTAGATGGCAGTTAGCAGTACCGCGCTGGCAAATACACCTTCTGGGTTTGACCGGAGGTTTGGAGTGGTTGCGGAGAGAAAAGGCAGTTGGCTAGCGGGTACCCAGTACCCAGCATCCATCCAGCCTAACCCTTCCCCTTCTTTTCTATCTTAAGTACCGTCTTCCACGTCCGCGTCGTGATGTTCTGACCGAACAGCTTTTCCAGTTCCTTCATCATATCGGTCGTGCCGCTTTTGTCAAGGTCCAGTACACTGAAGACAGTATGGCCGATGAGAGAAATGATTTGAAAGGAGCCGCCGGGAGCATTATAGGGGAACTCATGAGACGTCGAAGGCGGTCCGGGCAGAAAGGTGGCGTTGAGTTTGATGCGCGGGCCGGCTTCGATTTCGCGGAAGGGATTCCTCGCAATGATTTTTTCAATACTGGAAAAAGGTCGCAGGAGGACAGGGATTGGAAAACCGAAGGCATCTTCCAGTGTACCGGCGATTTGATCCGAGTAAACATCCGGTTTTTCGGCCTCCGCTTCGAAGATAACGTTCCCCGTCGCCAGAACGGTACGCACATTCCCGAATCCCATTTTCGAGAAGCTTTTCCGCAGATCGGCCATGGGTACTTTCTTGTGTTTGCCGACGTTGATGCCGCGAAGGAGGGCGAGGTGGGTATGAGTGTCCATGGTGGTGTTCTTTTATAATACCAGAATTTCTAAAAAAGCACTACAAGAGTTTGGCCCATATCCAAAGCATCGTGACTATGCCGGCAGTTCAAGCCATCCACTCCCGCAGCGCCATGCCAAACTCTTCCTTAAAGCAACGGGTAAAATAGGCCGGGCTGGTAAACCCTACCTCGCAGGCCACTTCCGAGATATTCATATCACTCTTCTGCAACAGCTCTCCTCCCTTCTGCAGGCGATAGGACCGGATCACCTGGATAGTAGATTTACCGGTCAAAGCCTTGAGTTTGCGATATACCTGGGAGCGGCTCAGGTTCAGCGCCCGGCATAAGCGTGACAGGTCCAGTTCGGCATCGGATAGATGATCCTCAATGATTGAATAGACTTTACTCAAAAACTCATCCTCGAAAGAGGAGTTATCTGTTTTCCCAGCCACCTGCGGGAAGGCGGCATATCTTTTCTGAAGCTTACGGCGAAGCTCGATCAGCCTTTCCAGTCGTACCAGAAGTTCTTCTTCGTGAAAAGGTTTGGCGAGATACACATCAGCGCCGCACTGTAGTCCGGTGATACGACTTTCCATACCTGCTTTGGCAGTAAGCAACACGACCGGAATATGGCTGGTTCGCTCATCCGCTTTCAGAGTAGCACACAGCTCGAAACCGTCTTTCCCCGGCATCATTACATCACTGATCACAACATCCGGGACCTGCTCAACCGCCTGTTCAAGGCCCGCCTGTCCGTCGTAAGCGAAAAGGAGTTGATACTGTTCGCGAAGACAAGCGCTGATGAATTGTACGACATCCCGGTTATCCTCTACGATCAGAACGATGGGCTTTTGCCCGTCGCCAGGATGGGAAGCCCCTGCCAGGTCATTTTCAGCATCGGTGCGGCTGTTCATGTTGCTGGAATAAACCGGCCAACTCATTTCCATTTTTCATAATAAGGTAGTTCTTTTCAACATCTTTGCATAATAACAAATTAAATATGCAGCTTATCCATAGGGCTGAACCTCCGATAATACCTCATAGATGAAGCGTCCAACCTGCTCGAGATACGCCGCCTCGACCAGCTCCATGCGGTCGTGCTCCGTGTGGATCACAGTATCGATGATCGGGAAAATTTCATCCGAGGTGATCGCCAGTGTGGGCACTTCGTAAGGAGCAAAGATCATGTGATCACCCTGGTACCAGGGGTCCGATAGCTTGAGCGCCGGGAAGGCGTCGAGTTTTTTTTCAATCCTTTCAGTAAAAGCCTTTTCACAGTTCATCGGCGAAACCCCTGTCTTACCCACCCGGTAACCGGGGCCGTCGCAGTTGATGACCAGCTGAAGCTGGTCAAAGGTGGGATGGTAAGTATCGAGATAGGCAACCTGGCCGGGATTAGAATAGTAATCCTCCCCGTTGATGGCGATCAGTTCGACGCCGCCCGGAACCGGATTTTCCTGCAACAACCGGCTTAGCAGGAGCAGCCCTGTCACCCCGGCCGCATTGTCCAGTGCGCCGGGGGTGCCCGGTTTGGTATCGAAATGCGCCATGACGATGGCTTTCCACGATCCCTGCCCCGGCTGCCTCGCAATGATATTGGCTCCTCGCGAGGGTTTTCTTTCCGCCTCCATACGCAGCGTCAGCACGGTTCCCTTCGAAGCGCTGAACTCCCGGAGGTATTTGCCGGCAACCACCACCGAAGGAATATCGAAATCGCCGTCTTCAATGATGGGAACGGGGCGTTCTTCGGAAAAGCTGACGGTTAGGATCGCGACCGGGGCTTTCGCTTTCAGCAAACGCACGATCTCCTGATGCCGCTCCGGATTCCAGAAGCGAAAGTTTTTGGGCATGAGCGGCTCTCTGGTCAGTTCGCCGCCCAGCACCGCTATTTGACCGCTGAGCTCCGCCGCCCGAAGTTGCTCCACCGTTTCAAGTAACTGAAAGGGCGCCTTCACTGAAGCAGGACGCGTGTAGGGCGAATGGGAAGCCGGAACAGATCGTCCGTTCAATACCATGCTGACCTTACCCGGCTCCCAGTCCATACATTGAAATTCCTGGTGAAAAACATCTAGACCGCTAGTTCTGAAAGTCTCACTGATAAACTTTTCCGCCCGCTGGTTATTAAGCCCCCCCACTGGCCTTTCCCCGATTTCAACGGCGAGCTGGTCCAGACAGGCAGCGATAAATGCTGTGTTTTTCTTCATTTTGAGATAGGTTTTCTGAAAATGTCGGGATAGGCGCCGATCAAACTCAGCGCTACCACCATCCAGAATATAAGCGATATCAGATCCGTCATCACATCCGCCTCCCACAATGTCCCGAAAAAGTTGATGAAGAAGTGAAAAAGGATAGCTGCCAGGATGCTGCGCCCCGTCCGGTAAAATACCCAGGTATACACCTGCGATAGGGGAAAGAGCAGTGTAAAGTACAGGGTCAGCGCCGCCGGATCGCCCCAGCTTTTCCCGTAAGGGATACCCCTCTATGAAAAACAGCGGAACGTGCCCCAGGGACCAGACAATGCGACGATCAGGGAAGCTTTCCAGCCGGGCATCCGGGGCGTCAGGCCGTCCAGCAAGTAGCCGCGCCAGCCGATCTCCTCCGGTATGGGGCCCAGAAAAAGAATAAACAGAGCTAAGGGGATAACCGACCACCACTGCGGGAAAAGGCTGGATTCTATCTGAAATGTGGCTTCCGTGCTTCCCATAAGCTGCGCCAGCCTGATGCCTGCCAGAAGCACCGCCAATGGCAGGAGCATGATAATTGTCAATTGTGACCAGCTGATCTGTTTCGGGTCCCAGATGCGGCGAAAAAAATCGGCCCGCTCTTCCCGGCCGGCATAGCGAAAGAGCAGTAATAAAGCCGCCAGCGTTGGGCTGATCCCTCCAATAGCAACAGTAATTTTCCCGGCAAGTGGCTGTACACCCAAACCTAAAGCGATATTCAGCCCGTAAAAGAAGGCCGGCCAGAGTAAGGCGAGGAGAATAAAGTATTTTACTTTTCCCATTTTTATGTTTCCTTTTCTCTTTCCTGCTTATGGCAAATCTATGTGATCCGTGGAAAAAACAAGAAATATCACCGGGCAGCGGCGATGCATATTTACGCAGAGGTTTGCTTTGAAACTGACCCCGGTCGTGTACTATCTACTTACAGCAACAACCGGTGGCTTGACTATGCCTGTTATCAGCCGGGTGCTATCGCGAAGCAGAGCTTCGCGCTCCTCTCACCTTCCCTCCGCCCGCTCCTTAATATTCAGCAGCTGCCGGCGCTGCATGATGAAATGTATGGACAGGATCATCAGGTTGGCCGGT
Organism: uncultured Saprospiraceae bacterium; assembly: GCA_964632995.1. Lineage (GTDB taxonomy): Bacteria > Bacteroidota > Bacteroidia > Chitinophagales > Saprospiraceae > CAZWDL01. The sequence continues at coordinate 78,653 of CAZWDL010000012.1, read as the reverse complement.
ATCCCGACCCACCGGGGCTTATATCCGAGATTGTTGCGCACGATCAGGCGGGTGCGCCGCTTTTCCAGCGGCTCCAGAAAGAAAAGCCAGGTGGTGCGCCAGTATTTTTCGGGCTGCTCTCCTGCCTCGACGGGCTGCATCGAAGGCAGACGACTGAAGGTGCTCAGCAATAAATATTCGTTTTTCCTAATGTCCGTTACCCGGAAGCCCACCCCGGGCGGATCATTAGGCGTTGCCGGAAGGTAATCGCCCACCTCTATTTGCTGCAGCTCCGGAATAATCCGTTCGGCGCTCGGCTTCCCGCCATTGTCCAGCCGGTCATAGCTGTACCAGCCGGCACGCTGACAGCCCATCTGTTTCAACCAGGGAAATATTTCCGCCGGCGAGGCATCGATGGTGATCGCGTAGGTCACCCGCCCCTGCGGGTCGTCGATGAGATCGTCACCGGGCAGAGGTCGGGACTTTTCCGCCCGGCTGGCGCTGATTTTCATAGGTGCTTGCTTTTGAATGATCCTCCGCCTCCATATGACGCAGCAGCAAGACCAGGCCACCCACGCCGCCTAAGACGACGAAGAGATAAAACAGCAACAGGGAATCGCCGCCCTGATCCGTGACATAGAGGATGATGCTGTTCACCGTCAGCACCAGACCGTAGGTGATGCCCTTCACCAGCATGAGGCCGGCCAGCAGGTAGCCCCACTTCCGCCGCTGCCACAACCAAACGGAAGCCAGTACGGAAAGCGGCACGACGATTGATAAATCTAAGGCGTAGACTACATTCGTAGGATGACCGGTGCGTTCAATAAGTTCCGGCACCCTACCCTCTATCAGATAAGTCACAATGGGTGGAATTTCCACCATACAGAGGATGAAGGCAATGAGTAGCAGGTAGGCAATGATCCAGCTGCGGTACTGAGGCCGGAATGCCACCCGCCGTCGCGGAAAACCGGCCAGGCCGTAGATCAGGGCGTAGGCCGACAGGACAAAGATGCCTGCGTAAAGCAAAAAAGCCGCATTAAAAGCCGTAGCGAAAAGATAGAAAGCGTAGTTGTAAAAAAGGTACAGCAATAAGCCCATCCAGACCAGAGCCGCTTTCAGAGAACCTTTTCTATACAAAAGCAACACGACGACCATAGCCGGTACGACAGCCAACAGCGTTACCCAATCGTTGCCCTGCCAGACGGTTTGCAAAAAGTCACTGTCCCGGTAAAGCCCCGGAACGAACAGGCCGGCGCCGGCTGCCAGCACAGCCAGCACGGTGGCGATAACGGATAATATATAGCTGGTTTTCATAGTTTCACGATTTCGTGCCTTTATTATCTTTCTGATTTCCTATTTCAACAAGTTGTATTCTACCGACTGCAGATCAATCTCTCCGTAGGCAAATTTCCCGTCCGGGTAATGCCACACGGCCTCGCTAGATGACAAGAGCCTGTAGCCGTTAAAATCTTTGTAATTGCTGACCGGGGTTGAAAAGCGGTACTTTTTCATATCAGACACGGCGTAGCGGTCATCGGAAACGAAGTCGACGAGCTGCCCCTCCTCATTGAAATATAAAGTGGCCGAAATGCTGACTCCCCGGTTGGTGAAAATGGCCCTGGCGGAAGTATCATCGATGGCCTGCCACTGTATCCGTTCGTCGATGAGGGTGGATGGAGCCATCAGGCACATGTCGTTGAACAGCGTCACGGTTTCCGCCTGGAACATTTCCTCGCCCTGGATATCCACTACCGGAAAGAGAGACAAGAGCTTCACCTTCATCTCTGCCTGTCCGTCCTGATAGGCATGATAACCGGCTGCGGGCAGCCCTTTGACTTTGGCCCGCATGAAGAACAGGCGCTCCGGCTTTTCATCAAAGAAATTGTATTGTTCGGAGCTGAACACGAACCAATCCTGCCCCTTGTCCCGCATCCTGCCACTAAAGGTGATTTTGACATTTTTCACTTTGGGCTTGCCTACGGCGCCTGCGTAGCGCAGGTAGCGTTGTACGGGCGCAGGCAGGGGGGCCAGGTCCTCTTCCGTAATCTGCTCTGTTTCGATGGGAGTGGTCCGTTCCAGGCCTTCTTGGACATCGGCCCGGTAGCGTTTTTCAAAGCTCCAGCTACCGTATCCGGCAATGGCGACCAGCAGTATGATAACATTGGCGATAGTGCCGAATTTGGCGTCCTGCCATGTCATGAAAATGAGTATCTGCGACAACACAATGGATAGAAAGGCTAGTACAGACCAGGATCCGTTTCCGGAGAGATAAAGACCAGCAGTCACCAGGAAAAGTAGTGTCGTCACAAGCCAGAGTAATCCCACCGGCCGGGAAATGGGCTGAGTCAGTTGCTCCACTTCATTGATTTGAAAAGTTTTTACAAAGCCCAACAGATGGATAAGCCCGTGAATTGACAGCAGAAAGAGAAAAAGATAGCGAAGCATGGTTTTTGATTTTTCAGCTGCAGGGCCGTAAACGGTTAAGCGTCGGAGCAAAGAATATCAGGACAAGCATATTGTTACCTCGCTGGCCGTTCGCCGCTTTTGGTGTACAATTTTAGACTTTATTTCGCAAAAAAACCATGACTGTACTCAATGCGATAAGGTGATTGTTGTCAGAAGGGCGGAGCAATACATATGGTAGTCGAAACCCCCAAAACGGGCTTTCCATCCTCGTAATTCCTCCGGTAAACGCTTTCCTTCTCTTAGGCGGGGATAGTATCAACCCGGATTAAGAGTCGATGCTTCATTGAGAAGGGTTAACCTTCTCCAAAGTTATAGACAGCCAATTTTCAAAAGCGTCCTTATTCAAAGAAAAAGAAAGCAAGACCTTGCCGGCGTAAATCAGCCGTTCAGCCATTTTTTTACAGAAAAATAGTAAAACTATTAATAGTAGTATGATTACTATTCTTTAACTTATTTACAGGTCCTATTCAAAGTTTCAGAGGAACCGATCCAGACATAGCACAAAACACTTTTTTTCTTTCATCAAAACCCAATATCTATGCTACCTGAAAAAATGAATGCCGCCGTCGTTCGCGAATTCGGCAAGCCCTTGGATCTGGATGAAGTGAAGGTTCCCCGGCCCGGCGCCGGTCAGATACTGGTCAAGGTCGCCGCCTCCGGCGTCTGTCATACCGACCTGCACGCTGTCGATGGCGACTGGCCGGTGAAGCCCAAATTACCCTTTATTCCCGGCCACGAAGGTGTCGGTTATGTGGCTGCTCTGGGAGAGGGGGTCAATCATCTCAAGGAGGGCGATCGCGTCGGGGTGCCCTGGCTGCACAGCGCCTGCGGCCGCTGCGAATACTGCCTGACCGGCTGGGAAACCCTGTGCCCTCAACAGGAGAACACCGGCTATTCGGTCGACGGCGGCTTCGCCGAGTATGTGCTGGCGCCGGCCGACTACGCAGGGCACCTGCCCGACGGGCTGGGCTTCATGGAAGCCGCTCCCATTCTCTGCGCAGGGGTGACCACCTACAAAGGGCTTAAAGAAACAGACACCAAACCCGGCGAGTGGGTGACCATCGTCGGCATCGGCGGGCTGGGTCACGTCGCGGTGCAATACGCCAAAGCGATGGGCCGGCAAGTGGCTGCCGTGGATATCGATGATAAAAAGCTGGAGCTGGCTTCCAAACTCGGCGCCGATCTGACGGTCAACGCCGCCAAGCAAGATCCCGCCGCCGAGATCCAGGAACAGATCGGTGGGTCTCACGGCGTACTCGTCAC